>NZ_CABVQC010000020.1 GCF_902499175.1 Burkholderia aenigmatica | reverse complement strand
GTGCGGTGTGCGGTGTGCGGTGTGCGGTGTGCGGTGTGCGGTGTGCGGTGTGCGGTGTGCGGTGTGCGGTGTGCGGCACGCGGCACGCGGTGCGTGCCGTGCATCGTCGCCGTCCGGCGCGGCCTGTGCGCGCGCACGACATCGTGCTTCGCCGATTCGTGTCGCGCGTTCGCGGCACGCGTGCGAGTAGCTCGCACGTCGACGTAACCGCGTCATCAGCGGTCGTCGCTGTCGACCGGTGCGACCTCGTGCGCGTGCCCTGAAATGCGCATCGTCACGAACGATCGCACGCCCTACGCGCTGCATGTGCAGCGTTGCGCAAGTTTCGATCCCGCCCCGTGTTTCGTGCGTTGCCCTACCCATGACATGGAGATCGCGCTGCATTCGCACGCGCATCGCCCGCCGACGCAGACTTTTAAAACCAACGAATGACGAGTATGCTTAAAAAAGCACTCCCCGTTCGGACGGCGAATCGCGTGCCCTGACTCCCTTCCGATCGCATTGCGGCCCCATCGCTTCGCGCCCCGCGCGTCGATGGCGGCGTCTGCTTCTCGCGCCACGGCCGCACGAACCTTTCCCCCAACAATCGTCAGGAGAGCTGGTGAGCCGACTCGTCGTCGTATCCAATCGCATTGCAGATCCCCGTAAAGCTGCGGCCGGCGGGCTCGCCGTCGCCGTGAAAGACAGCCTGCAGGAAACCGGCGGTGTCTGGTTCGGCTGGAGCGGCAGGCTGCGCGGCGGCGACGATCAGCCCACGCATGGCGACGAGGTGCAGATCCAGAACGTCGGCGGCATCCAGCTCGCGACCATCGATCTCGACCCGCAGGATTACGACGCGTACTACCTCGGCTATTCGAACAACGTGCTGTGGCCGGTGTTTCACTACCGGCTCGATCTCGCTCAGTTCGACCGTCGCTTCGCCGACGGCTACCGGCGTGTGAACCAGCTGTTCGCACGCAAGCTGCGCACGCTGCTGCGGCCCGACGACACCATCTGGGTCCACGACTACCAGCTGATTCCGCTCGCCGCCGAGCTGCGCGCGATGGGCTGCACGAATCCGATCGGCTTCTTCCTGCACATCCCGATGCCGCCGCCGCCGATCATGGCCGCGATCCCGGAACACGAATGGCTGATGCGCTCGCTGTTCGCGTACGATCTCGTCGGCTTCCAGACCGAGTCGGATCTGCTCCACTTCGAGCATTACGTCGAAGCGGAAGCCGGCGCCGCGCGGCTGCCCGACGGCCGCCTGCAAGCATTCGGCCGCACGCTGTCGGCCGGCGCCTTCCCGATCGGCATCAACGTCGACGAGTTCGAATCGCTCGCGCGCGATCGAGACGGGATCGACATGTTCGAGCGGATGCGCGACGAATATTCCCGCCGCCAGTTGCTGGTCGGCGTCGACCGGCTCGACTACACGAAGGGGCTGCCGCAGCGCGTGCATGCGTTCCGTCAGTTGCTCGAACAATATCCGGAGAACCGCAACCGCGCGACGCTGATCCAGATCGCCGCGCCGAGCCGCGAGGATCTCGGCGCGTACGACGACCTGCGGCGTGAGATGGACAGTCTGTGCGGCGCGATCAACGGCGACTACGGCGAACTCGAATGGATGCCGATGCGCTACATTCACCGCACCGTCGCGCGCAAGCGCTTGCCCGGCCTCTATCGCGCATGCCGCGTCGCGCTCGTCACGCCTTTGCGCGACGGGATGAATCTCGTCGCGAAAGAATTTCTCGCCGCGCAGGACGCAGCCGACCCGGGTGTGCTCGTGCTGTCGCGTTTCGCCGGCGCGGCCGAGCAGTTGAAGTCGGCGCTGCTCGTCAATCCGTACGACACGCAAGGCACCGCGCAGGCGATCCAGCGCGCGCTCACGATGCCGCTCGAAGAGCGTCGCCAGCGGCACGCGGCGCTGATGGCGATCGTGCGCAAGAGCGACGTGCACTGGTGGCGCACGCGCTTTCTCGACGCGCTCGCCGAAGCCGCCGAAGTCGCGGCCGCAACCGAATCCTGACGCGCGCTCACGCGTCCGTCGTTGCATATTCGAGCGCTGCGCCGTTCACATCGCACAGGTCGACCGAAACCGGAATGCCTTCGCGCAGGCTCTCCGTCAGTACGCAATACGCATCGAACTGATCGAGCACGCGCGTCGCCGCCGCGAGATCGGCCCACGTCTTGCCTATCGACAGCCGGACGGCCATCCCGCCCACCCGTACCCTGCCCGCTTCGTTCTGCACCATGTCGACGTCGATGTGCGCGGCAATCGGCTGCGGATCGACATGCTGTTTTTCCAACGCGAACTGCAGGCTCGCCGCGAGACAGGTCGCGACGGCCGCGGCCAGCAGCCGGATCGGATTCGGCCCGCGTCCGTCGCCGAGCGGCGGCGGTTCGTCGGTGAGCACCGGTGCCAGCGTCGTGCCGGCAAATACCACTTCGAAACAGAAACGCGCCTGCTGCGCGACATCGACCGATACGTGCGCCTCGCTCATGGCGACTCCGTGGAGATCAACAGGGAAAGGAAGGCCGGCACGCCGTCGCATCGACGCGCGCCGCTCGCAGGTTCACGGCATCTTCAGCGCTCGGGTTCGCGTGGCGGCCCGTACGCGACGAAATCGCGCTCGACCGCGGATGCCTGCTCCGTTTCGATCGCGCCGCCGCGTGCGCCGGCCCCGTCGTCGGGCGCGGACACCGGCGCCGTGGCGGACGACGGTTCGGCGCGCCCGTCGATCAACGCCTGCAACGCGTCGCGCTCGAGCACCTCGCATTGCAGCAGCCGGCGCGCGATGCGTTCAAGCGCATCGCGGCGTTCGCCGAGCGTCATCGCGACTCGTGCATGCGCGTCGGTCAGCAACGTGCGCACCTCGTCGTCGATCATCCGTGCGGTGTGCTCGCTGCAGCGCCCGTCGCCCGCATGCCATGCGCCGGGTATGCCCGTGCGCGCATCGCCGTCGTCGAACGTCGCGAGCCCGATCTTCTCGCTCATCCCGTACTGCATGACCATGTGGCGCGCCATCGCGGTCGCGCGTTCGAGATCGTTCTGCGCGCCCGTCGACACGTCGCCGAACACGAGCTCCTCGGCCACGCGCCCGCCGAGCAGCGCATCGATCCGGTCGAGCAGCTCGCTCCGGCGCAACACGTAGCGATCCTCGGTCGGCACCTGCTGCGTATAGCCGAGCGCCGCGACGCCGCGCGGAATGATCGACACCTTTTTCACCGGATCGCAATGCGCGCGGCTTTCCGCGACGAGCGCGTGGCCGGCCTCGTGATACGCGATGGTCAGCTTCTCCTGTGCGTTCATCACGCGGCTCTTGCGCTCGAGGCCCGTCAACGCGCGGTCGATCGCCTCGTCGAAGTCGGTCATGCCGATCGCCGGCTTGCCAAGTTCGGCCGCATGCAGTGCGGCCTCGTTGACGACGTTCGCGAGATCGGCGCCGACGAAGCCCGGCGTGCGCGACGCGAGTTCGCCGAGATCGACGTCCGCCGCGAGCTTCACGCGCTTCACGTGCACGCCGAGGATCTGCCGGCGGCCGTTCACGTCGGGCCGGTCGATCGCGATGTGGCGATCGAAGCGGCCCGGCCGCAGCAGCGCGGGATCGAGGATCTCGGGCCGGTTCGTCGCGGCCATGATGATCACGCCGGAACCGGCCTGGAAGCCGTCCATCTCGACAAGCAACTGGTTGAGCGTCTGCTCGCGTTCGTCGTTGCCCGACATCGGGCCGACGCCGCGCACCTTGCCGAGCGCATCGAGCTCGTCGACGAACACGATGCACGGCGCCTTCTGCTGCGCCTGCTCGAACAGGTCGCGCACGCGCGCCGCGCCCACGCCGACGAACATCTCGACGAATGCCGAGCCGCTGATCGAAAAGAACGGCACGGCCGCCTCGCCGGCCACCGCGCGCGCGAGCAGCGTCTTGCCGGTGCCCGGCGCGCCGACCACGAGGACGCCCTTCGGGATCTTGCCGCCGAGCCGCTGGTAGCGGTCGGGGTTGCGCAGGAACGCGACGAGCTGCTGCAGCTCGGCCTTCGCTTCATCGATACCCGCGATATCGTCGAACGTGATGCCGGTTTCCTGCTGCACGTACACGCGCGCGCGGCTCTTGCCCATCCCGGTGAAATCCTGCAGCCCGCCGCGCCTGCGCAGCATCATGTTCCAGATGAACACGAACAGCACGAGCGGCAGCAGCCACGACGCAAGCGATGCGATCCAGCTCGTGTCGGGCGCGCCGTGATAGCGGATGCCGGCGGCGGTCAGCGTGTCGGTCAGGTGTTCGTCGGTCACGCGGTTGGTCGTGAAGCGCCACGGCGCGCCGGCCTGCTGCACGGCCGCGGTTTCGGAGGCCGGCAGCATCGCGCCGGCCTGCGGCATCTTCAGCGTGCCCGAGATCGACGCGGGGCCGACCTCGAGATCGTCGACGAGCCGTGCGGCGACCAGTCGGTGAAAATCGCTGTACGCGATCGACGCCGACGACGGATGCAGCATCAGCAACTGCGCGGCGAACAGCACGAAGAAGCCCGCCGCGATCAGCAATCCCGGGTAGTCGAATTTCCTGTCCATGGCATCGGGCCGGACGTGCGCGCTACGCTGCGCGGCACGGCGAACGTGCGCGGACACGCGCGCAGCCGGCGCGCGGCATCGGCGGCCATGCGGAAGCGGCCTTCATCCACGCCATCGTCGCCTCGCTTCAACGCCTCGTTCGTCGCATCAATGGCGCCGCGACGACGCCGTCGGCCGGCGCCGCCGGGCAATCCTCGCCCGGGCGGCACGCCGCGACGCGCCGCCCCTGAATCCAGTCTAGTTCGCGCGCGGGCGTCGCGCATGGCCCGAGGCGTGCCTCGATTCGTCCGACAAACACCTTTCATCTGCCCCCGTTGCCGCGTTATAGTCGCACTCATGACATTTTTGTGACAGTCATGCCGAAGCGGCCGGCACGCAACGCCGGCCATTGCTTTCCATCCTGCGGCGCGGCAGCCTGTGCGACGCCACAGCGAATGATGCCCCCGTCCACCCGCCCATTCGAGGAACCCCCGACGTGAACGACACGCCCGATCGCCCCGACGACCTTCCCGCCGATCCCGACCGCCGCCGTGTGCTCGGCGGCCTCGCCGCGCTCGGTGCGGGCGTCGCGCTCAGCGGCTGTGAAACCGTGGCAGGCAGCGCGCCGCGTTCCGCCGCCGACCAGCGCATCGACGAAGCGTTGCGCCAGCGCGTGCGCCACATCGTCGTGATCTATGCGGAAAACCGCAGCTTCGCGAACCTGTACGGCGATTTTCCGGGCGTTCAGCATCCGTTGAGCGAGGTGCGGCCCGAGCACGCGCAGCAGCTCGATCGTGACGGCACGACGCCGCTGCCCGTGCTGCCGAAGATCTGGGGCGGGCTCGTGCCGCAGGCGCAGGAAGTAGACGGCAAGCGCTATGCGATCGCCGAACGCGACATCGACAAACTGCCGAACGCGCCGTTCCTGATCACGGACGTACAGGGCAAGGCGCTGCCGAACGGCGTGATCACGCGCGATCTGTGGCACCGCTTCTACCAGAACCAGATGCAGATCGCGGCCGGCCGCAACAACCAGTTCGCCGCGTGGGCCGATTCCGGCGGCCTCGTGATGGGTCACTACCGCAATTCGGCCGATACGCTGCGACTGTGGAATCTCGCGCGGCAATACACGCTGTGCGACAACTTCTTCATGGCGGCCTTCGGCGGTTCGTGGATGAACCACATGTTCCTGATCTCGGCGCAGCCGCCGCTGTATCCGGACGCGCACAAGCATCCGCATGCGGCGAAACTGCTGTCGAAGGTCGAAGGCGACGATCCCGCCGGTACGCGCCTGAAACTCGCCAACGATTCGCCCGCGTCCGCGCTCGACGGCCCGCCGAAGTTCGCGGCGGATGGCGCGCTGACGCCGGATGGCTACGGGGTGAACACGATGGCGCCGCCGTACCAGCCGAGCTACGTACCGCCGCCCGATCCGGGCAACGCTGCGTATGCGGATCCGGCCGATCATCGCGTGATGCCACCGCAGGGCTATGCGACGATCGGCGACCGCCTGTCAGAAAAGAACGTCGACTGGGCGTGGTACAGCGGCGCGTGGCAGTACGCGCTCGAGCATCGCGACACGGGTACCGTGCCGGATTTCCAGTACCACCACCAGCCGTTCAACTATTTCGAGAACTACGCGCCCGGCACCGACGCGCGCAGCAAGCACCTGCGCGACGCGGGGCTCGGCGACGAGCCGTCGACCAACCACTTCATCGCCGACATCGACGCGGGCCGCCTGCCGGCCGTCACGTTCTACAAGCCGCAGGGCAACCTGAACATGCACGCGGGCTACGCGGACATCGAATCGGGCGACCGTCACATCGCGACCGTGATCGACCATATCCGGCGCGGGCCGCAATGGGACAACACCGTGATCGTGATGACGCACGACGAGAACGGCGGCTGGTGGGATCACGTCGCGCCGCCGGAAGGCGATCGCTGGGGGCCGGGCTCGCGGATTCCGGCGCTCGTGATCTCACCGTTCGCGAAGAAGGGTTTCGTCGATCACACGCTGTACGACACGAACTCGATCCTGCGCTTCATCAGCCGCGTACACGGGCTCGCGCCGCTCGACGGCGTGGTCGCGCGCAACAAGGCGTTCGCCGCGCGCGGTGCGACGCCGCCGGGTGATCTGACGAACGCGCTCGATCTCGGCTAAGAACCGGCTGGCCTGATTGGTTGCCGCTTGGCGGCTTGAAACGACGACGCCCCGGGCAATGCGATTACCCGGGGCGTCGTTCGTTTTCCGCCTGAAATCGCTACGCGGCACTGCGCAGTGCGTCGCACCCCGCTTGCGCGGCATGACGCCCGGCCTGCCGGCCGAAGAACGTCGCGTCGGCCAGCGACAGCCCCGAGCTGTACCCGGCGCCCCAGCGCGGCAGCCCGCAGGTCGTGCGGCCCGCCGCGTAGAGCCCCGGCACCGGCGCGCGCGCCGCATCGACCACCTGCCCGGTCGGCAGCGTGTCGAGCCCGCCGAGCGTGAAGTGCGGATAGAACGCGTAGTCGATCCGGCAATCGAGCGCGACGAACGGCGGCTCGATCAGCGGCTGCAGCCATTTCTTCGCCTTGTGGAACAGCGGATCGGCGCCTTCGGCCGCATGGCGGTTGTAGACGTCGACGGTGGCCGTCAGCGTGCCGGCCGGCATCTGCAGATCGCGTTCGACTTCCTCCCACGTTTCGCCGGCCGCCGCGATGCCGATCCGCGCGATCGCGGGCGGTTCCTGGTACGTCGCCTGGTCGACGAGCAGGTAGATGCGGTCGTCGGCCTGGTGGAACGCGTGATGGCCCGTGCGGCCGTGATAGCCGTCCTCGTTGATGAAGCGTTGCCCGCGCGCGTTCACGAAGATCCCCCGGATCAGCGATTCGGGCGCGTAGAACGGCAGGCTGACGAAGCCCTGATCCATGTGGATCGCCGCGCCGCCCGCGCTCTGGCCGAGCAAAATGCCCGAGCCATCGTCGCCGGGGCCGCCGATCGGCTCGTCCGAGCGCAGGAACTGCGGTGCATGCCGGCGCACCATGTCGCGATTCATCGCGAAGCCGCCCGCGCACAGGATCACCGCGCGACGTGCCCGCACGAATGCCGTCTCGCCATACGCGCGCAGCACGACGCCACGCACGGCGCCGCCGTCGTCGACGATCAATGCCTGCGCGCGCGTGTCGTAGCGCGTCGCGACACCGAGCGCCGCCACGCGTTCCGCCAGCACGCGCATCAGCATCTGCCCGCCGCCCCAGCCCGGCCATTGCGGCGTGTGCCCGCGCGGGCACGGCTTCGCCGCCTCGCTGAACGGCCAGGCTTCCTCGCTGCCCGACCAGATCAGGCAGTCGTCGGTTTCCGGTTCGACGATCCGCTCGGCAATGAACGTGTTCTTGTACGTGAGGCCCTGCGCGACGAGCCAGTCGTGGTGCGCCAGGCTTTCGTTCGCGTAGAGCCGCACCTTCGCGTCGTCGGCGTCGCGGCCGCCGGCCAGCATCAGGTAGCGGTACAGATCCTCGGTGGCGTCGGTAAAGCCGGCCTGCCGTTGCGCGGGCGTGCCACCGCTGCCGCCGAGGTAGATCTCGCCGCCCGACAGCGCGCTCGTGCCGCCGTAGCTCGACGCGCGCTCGACGATCAGCGTGTCGGCGCCGGCGCTCGCGGCTTCGATCGCCGCGCAGGCGCCGGCCGCGCCGAAGCCGACGATCACGACATCGTGTTCGGCATCCCAACGATGTACGTCGCGGGTGTTCAAGGGGTGAGTCAGGGAATCGTCGGATGACATGAGGAATGGTCAGCGTTTAGGAGATCTGCGGGAAGCGGTGGGGGTGGCGAGGGCTCACGGTCCTGATGCGGACGTCGCTGCGCCGTCACGTCACGATGGCGCGTTACCGCGATACCGCGTTGCCGGTACTGGCACGCGGCGGCGCCAATGCAAACCGCGGGCCATGCCGGATGCGACGGCAGTCGAATCGCGCGAAGCTGGACCCGCCGCGCCAGCCTGGCCGACGCACGACGACCGCGCGGCGATTTCGGCGAATGCGGACAACGCGTCGCCGCGCGACGACGTCCGGCCGGTTGGCGCGGCGCGCGGCCGCGCCGGCGTCACATGCCGCGCATCGCGGCGAAACCGAAGTGCGACGGATCGATCGGCACGCAACCGGTCGGCAGGCCGTTCACGTCGACCGAGCGGCATTGCAGGATGCCGGCCGCATACGGCGGCGACGGCACCTGATCGGCGCCGTATCGCGCCAGTGCCATGGCAGCGAACGTGCCCATCGCCAGTACGCACAGCTTGCGAGTCGTCAGTCTCATGATCGTGTCCCCTCCGGTTGTCCGCTGGTGCGGCTCGTATCCGGCGGGCATCGCATGCGGCACCGGATGACTGCACGGTAGCCAGCGCCCGGCCGTCGGCCATCGTCCGTTTCGACTAGGGGCAAACGCTGAGCGGACGGGGTACGGCCTGCGGCATCGCAACATCGAACGCGATGGCTTCGCATACGTGAAGGAAACGCGACACGTCGCGCGCCTGTCGTAGCAGGCCGCGCCAATCGTCAGATGCATGCCGCGCTCCGGTCGCTGCATCGCACCATCCGCGCAGCCTCGTGCGATATAAGGCGGCCTGCCCCGGTGTTTTCCCCGACCCTCGCCCTGCTCCGTATGGATGATGAATCCCGGCCTGCCCGGTGCGAACCTGCCCGTCGACGTCGCAATGCCGCCGCGTCGGCCCGCTTCGCACGGCCGATGCGTTCCGTTTTTCCACGGGAGCCAACGCATGACCGATTCCAATCCCCGCCACGCGCTGTACGACCTTGCGTGCCGCTACGCGCAAGCCGTCGACCGGCGCGACTGGCCACGACTCACCGCCCTCTTCACCCCCGATGCCACCCTGGCCGGCCCCGGCTTCCGCTTCGACGCCCGCGACGCGATCGTCGCGGGCATGCGCGTGATCGAGCGCTACGAAGCGACCCAGCATCACGTGCACAACCAGCTCGTCACGCTCGACGGCGGCGCGGCCGTCGTCGAGACCTATGGCGTCGCCTGCCACGTCTACGTGCGCGACGGCGTGAAGCGCAAGCTCGACTGGGGGCTGCGCTATCGCGACCGCTGCGTGTTCGACGGCGCCACGTGGCGCTTCGCCGCGCGCACGCTGCACGTCGACTGGGCGCAAGATCTGCCGCTGGAGGGCTGAACGATGCGCACCTCAGCTCCCCTCGACGGCCGCACCGCGCTCGTGACGGGCGGCGCCGGCGGTATCGGTGCGGCCTGCGCGCACGCGCTCGTCGCCGACGGCGCGGCCGTCGTGCTGATGGGCCGTCGCCGCGATGCGCTCGAACGCACGCAGCGGCACCTGACCGACGCGGTGCCCGGCAGCCGCGTCGCGATCCATGCGGGCGACGCCTGCGACGAAGCCGACCTGCAGGCCGCGCTCGACTGCGCATGGGCGCTCGACCATCGCCTCGACATCGTCGTGCCGACGGTCGGCGGGGCGGGCTTCCGGCCGCTGCTGCTGCACGACGCCGACACCTTCCGCGCCGAAATCGACCTGAACCTGCACAGCGCGTTCACCGCGATTCGTCATGCGGCGCCGCGGCTCGCCGACAGCGGCGGCGGCGCGATCGTCTGCATCTCGTCGACGGCCGCGCAGATCAACTTCCGCTGGCTGTCCGCGTACTGCACCGCGAAGGCCGCGCTCGAAGCGCTCGTGCGCGGCGCGGCCGAGGAACTGGCCGGCGCGAAGATCCGCGTGAACGCGGTGCGCCCGGGCCTCACGCGCTCCGAAGCCACGGCGCCGATGTTCGACAACCGCGCGCTCGTCGACAGCTTTCTCGAACAGATCCCGCTCGGCACGCTCGGCGAACCGGCAGCGATCGCGCATGCGGTGCGCTATCTCGCGGGTCCCGAGTCGGGCTGGGTGACCGGCCAGAGCTTCGCGGTCGACGGCGGCCATGAACTGCGTACCAACCCGCGCGTCGACGACACGATCGCGCAGATCTACGGCACGGCCGCGCTCGACGCGATCAAGGCCGGCCGCGTACCGGGCGCCGCATGAGCACCCGCCTTCTTTCACCGTCAAAGGAATTCGACCGACCATGAATCGAGTCGCAAACAAGGTCGCGCTGGTCACCGGCGCGGCAAGCGGCGTCGGCCGCGCGGATGCGCTGCTGCTCGCCGCCGAAGGCGCGCGTGTCGTGCTGACCGACATCGATGAGGACGCGGGCCGCGCGCTCGCACGCGAAATCGGCGACGCGGCGCTGTTCGTCCGCCACGACATCGCCGATGAGGATGGCTGGCGGCATGCGATCGCGTCGACGCTCGACCGCTTCGGCCGCCTCGACGTGCTCGTCAACAACGCGGCGATCTGTCCGGTCGGCTCGATCGAGGACACGAGCCTCGACACGTGGCGGCGCGTGATGCGCACCAACGCGGACGGCTATTTCCTCGGCTGCAAGTACGCGATCGGCGCGATGAAGGGCAACGACACGCCGGGCTCGATCGTGATGATGTCGTCGGTCGCCGCGCTCGGCGGGCTGCCGATGATGTGCGCGTACACCGGGTCGAAAGGCGCGGTGACGGCACTCGCGCGCAGTGTCGCCGTGCACTGCAAGCGCAGCGGCTACCGGATCCGCTGCAACTCGATCCATCCGGACGGGATCTGGACGCCGATGACGCAGGCGTTGATGCCCGATCTCGACCCGGCCGCGCTCGGCATCGGCAGCGATCCGATGGCACGCATGTGCGACCCGCAGGACGTCGCGAATCTCGTGCTGTTCCTCGCGTCCGACGAATCGCGTTTCGTGAACGGTGCGGAACTGCGGATCGACAACGCGCAACTGGTGTCGTCGCTGTGACGCGACGCCCTGCCTTCCCGTTCAAAGGAGTCCATCGATGATTTCATTCACCGGCAAGACCGTGCTGGTCACTGGCGGCGGCGCGGGCATCGGCCGTGCGTGCGCGGAAGCGTTCGGCGCGGCCGGCGCGCGCGTCGCGGTGGCCGAGATCGACCCGGCCCGCGCGCAGGACGTGCGCCAGGCGCTCGAAGCGGCGGGCGTCGATGCGCTCGTCGGCACCGTGGACGTCACGTGCCGCGACGAGGTCGATGCGTTCGCGCGAACGATCGACGCACGCTTCGGCGGCCTCGACGTGCTGGTCAACAATGTGGGCGATTTCCTGCAGATCGCGAAACCGTTCGACGACTGCACCGACGACGACATCGCGCGGCTGTTCGACGTGAATCTTCGCCAGGTCTTCATCGTCACGCGCGCGATGCTGCCGTTGCTGCGCAAGCGCGGCGCGGGCAGCAGCATCGTCGGCGTGTCGTCGATCGAAGGCTTCCGTGCGATTCCGAACTGCACCGTGTACGCGTCGTTCAAGGCCGCGCTGACCGGCTTCACGAAGAGCCTCTCCGTCGAACTTGGGCCGGCCGGCATTCGCGTGAACCAGATCGCGCCCGAAACCACCGAGACGCCGCAGGTGCCCGTCAGCGCCATGGTCTCGGCCGAGCATCGCGAGCACATCCCGCGCTGGATCCCGCTCGGGCGCTTCGGCGCGGCCGGCGATATCGCGGGCGCCGCACTGTTCCTCGCGAGCCCGCTCGCCGCGTGGGTCACCGGCACGACGCTGCATGTCGACGGCGGCGCGCTCGCGGCGGCCGGCTGGTATCGCGACCCGAACGGCTTCTGGACCAACCTGCCCGTCGTCGCGGGCAACGGCTTCAACTTCTGAGCGGCACCGCTCGCCTGTTCATTTCACGCGGCGCGGTTGCGCCGCACCGGGAGACACCATGAAGATCCTGATCGTCGGCGGCACCGGCCTCATCGGCGGCCATGCCGCGCTGCACCTGCACTCGCAGGGCAACCACGTCACGCTCGCCGCCCGCAAGCCACCCGCCCCCGGCAGCGCGCTCGCGCAGTTCGACGTGCTGCTGCGCGACTACGTGGCCGGCAACTTCACGCGCGACGATCTCGCGCCGTTCGATGCAGTGGTGTTCGCGGCCGGTAACGACATCCGCCACCTGCCGCCCGGCACCGACGAAGCCGCGCACTGGGAGCGCGCGAACGTCGACGCGGTGCCGAGCTTCTTCGCGCTCGCGCGCGATGCGGGCGTGAAACGCGCGGTGCTGGTCGGCAGCTTCTATCCGCAGGTCGCTCCGGCACTCGTCGATACGGTGCCGTATGTGCGCTCGCGCCATCTCGCCGACGAACGTGTGCGTGCCCTCGCGACGCCGTCGTTCGCCGTCTGCAGCGTCAATGCGCCGTTCGTCGTCGGATCGGTGCCCGGGCTGCGCAACGAGATGTTCGCGGCGTACACGGGCTATGCGCAAGGCCAGTTCGCGGGGCTGCCCGTGTTCGGGCCAGCCGGCGGCAGCAACTTCATCTCGACGCAATCGCTGTCGGAAGCGATCTGGGGGGCGCTGCAGCGCGGCGAAGCGGGCAAAGCCTACCTCGTCGGCGACGAGAACCTCAGCTTCGCCGACTACTTCGCGGCTTTCTTCCGCGCGGCCGGCAATCCGCAGGACGTGCCGTCGCTCGACCAGGAGCATCCGCTGCTGCCCGACATCGCGATCTACACGGGGCGCGGCAATGTCGTGTCGTACGAGCCCGATCCGGCCGACAGCGCGCTGCTGCGTTACCGGCGCGGCGACGTGCAGCGCGCGGTGGATGAAGTCGTCGCGCATTGCCGCGCGCAGTAAGCGAGCGGCGCGTGTGGGGCGCGAATGCAAAAACGTCCCGCCGCCGGCGATGAATGCCGGCGGCGGGACGTCAGGATAACGACTCGAATGCGAACCGTCAGGCGCCGATGCGCTCCGCGATCTTCTTCATCGTGTCGGTCATTTCGGCCGGCAGGCGCAGCTTCAGCGTATCGAACAACGCGGCATGCAGCTTCAGCTCCTCACGCCATTCGTCGGCATTCATCGACGTCACCGCATCGAACTGCTCGCGCGTGAAATCGAGCCCATCCCAGTGCAGGTCCTCATACGCGGGCGACACGCCGAACGCATGATCGCCGCCACCGCCGGTGCCTTCAAGGCGGTCGAGCATCCACTTCAGCACGCGCATGTTCTCACCGAAGCCCGGCCACACGAACTTGCCGTTCGCATCCTTTCGGAACCAGTTCACGCAGTAGATCTTCGGCAGCTTCGCGCCCGCGCCTTCGAGCTGCTTGCCGAGCGTCAGCCAGTGCGCGAAATAATCGCTGACGTTGTAGCCACAGAACGGCAGCATCGCGAACGGATCGCGGCGCACGATGCCCTGCTGGCCGACCGCCGCGGCGGTCGTCTCCGAGCCCATCGTCGCGGCCATGTACACGCCTTCGACCCAGTCGCGCGCCTCGGTCACGAGCGGCACGGTCGTCGAACGGCGGCCGCCGAAGATGAACGCATCGATCGGCACGCCGGCCGGATTCTCCCAGTCGCCGTCGATCGACGGACACTGCGCAGCCGGCGCCGTGAAACGCGAATTCGGATGCGCAGCCTTGCGGCCCGTTTCCTTGCCGATTTCCGGCGTCCACGGGTTGCCCTGCCAGTCGGTCAGCTTCGCGGGCGGCGTGTCGGTCAGCCCTTCCCACCACACATCGCCGTCTTCCGTCAGCGCGACGTTCGTGAAGATCACGTTTTCGGTGAGCGTCGAGATTGCGTTCGGGTTGGTCTTCACGCCGGTGCCCGGTGCGACGCCGAAGAAGCCGGCCTCCGGATTGATCGCATACAGCCGGCCGTCGGGGCCCGGTTTCAGCCATGCGATGTCGTCGCCGATCGTCGTAACCTTCCAGCCGTCGAAGCCCTGCGGCGGAATCAGCATCGCGAAGTTGGTCTTGCCGCACGCGGACGGGAATGCCGCCGCGACGTGATACTTCTTGCCGGCCGGCGACGTCACGCCGAGGATCAGCATGTGTTCGGCGAGCCAGCCCTGGTCGCGGCCCATCGTCGAGGCGATACGCAGCGCGAAACACTTCTTGCCGAGCAGCGCGTTGCCGCCGTAGCCCGAACCGAAGCTCCAGATCTCGCGCGTTTCGGGGAAATGCACGATGTACTTGACCGGGTTGCACGGCCACGGCACGTCCTGCTGGCCGGCTTGCAGAGGATGGCCGACGCTGTGCACGCACGGCACGAAATCGCCGTCTTCGCCGAGCACGTCGTACACCTCGCGGCCCATGCGCGTCATGATCCGCATGTTCACCGCGACGTACGGGCTGTCGGACAGCTCAACGCCAACGTGCGCGATCGGCGAGCCGAGCGGGCCCATCGAGAACGGCACCACGTACAGCGTGCGGCCGCGCATCGAGCCGCGGAACAGGCCGTTGAGCGTCTCGCGCATTTCGGCAGGCTCGATCCAGTTGTTGGTCGGGCCGACGTCGTCGCGCGATGCCGCGCAGATGAACGTGCGGTCCTCGACGCGCGCGACGTCGGACGGATCGGATTGCGCGAGATACGAGTTCGGGCGCTTTGCCGGGTTCAGGCGCGTGAGCGTGCCCTGGTCGACCATCGCCTGGCAGAGCGCGTCGTTTTCTTCCTGCGAGCCGTCACACCACACGACGCGCTCGGGCTCCGTGAGCGCCGCGATACGCGACACCCAGTCGATCAGCTTGCGATGTTTGACGAAAGCCGGCGGAGCGATCAGCGGGCCGTGTGTTGCCTCGGCCATAGTGTTTTGCGACATGAGAATGTCTCCAGATTATTGGGCGGGGATGGGGGATGCGGGTCGAACCCGCGAGATGGGGTATGCGATTGGAGCGCAGGATGCGGCGGCGCGCAGGACGGGACGCGCGAGCGGAGCGCGCGTCGATGCCGCGATGCGAGCGAGAGAAGGTGATGTCTCTTTAGTAATTGCGAACGCGAGTTTCGCCATACAAGCAACCTGCCGTACAACTCCATGACGGCCAGCATACCATCGCCGTTATTCAGCAAACGTTGCGTTGCAACAAGAAACAACTATGTCGGCGAGCCGGCACGCCGGTTGCCTGTGAGTCCTTTTTACAGCGCCATTGCGCGCGCTTTGGGGATGAAATGTCCGGGACGGCCGCCCGGCAAGGGTTTTGCGGGAGCGGCAAAACCGGCCTGCCGCTCCCGCGCATGGCAACCGCGAAAGCAAGTTGCGCGAATTCGCGTTTTCGCTACTGCGGGAAACCCCGAATTAGGTTGCGTACACAAACATCTGACGTGAACGCGCGGCAAGCGCCCCTGCTCAAAACGGTGCGCCCGGCAATCCGGGGTAATACGCGCCCGCTGCCATTCCACCGTCGACGGCCAGCTCGGCGCCGTTGCAGTACGACGCTTCGTCGCTCGCGAGGAACAGCGTCGCGCGCGCAATCTCGTCGGGCAGGCCGACGCGTTGCATCGGCACGTTCGCATAGTGCTTGTTGATTTCCTCGAGCGGCGCGCCGGTCGGATTCGACATCGCGGTGTTCACGCCGCCCGGATGGATCGAATTCACACGCACGCCCTGATGGCCGAGTTCGAGCGCCGCGACCTTCGTCAGCCCGCGCACGCCCCACTTGCTCGACACATACGCGGCCAGCGCGTTCACGCCGCGCAGCCCGTCCACCGACGAGATGTTGACGATCGACCCGCTTTTCCGCGCGATCATGCGCGGCGCGACCGTGCGGATCCCGATGAAGGTCCCGACGAGATTGATCGACACCGCGCGCTCGAAATCGCGTGTCGACAGCTCGGTGATGCCGCCAAAGGTCAGCACGGCCGCATTGTTGACCAGCACGTCGATACGGCCAAACTTTTCCATCGTTGCTTCGGTTACGCGCACCCAGTTCGCTTCGTCGGCGACGTCGAGCCGCATGAAGCGCGCCGCGTCGCCAAGCTCGCGCGCGAGCGCTTCGCCTTCCGCGTCGAGCACATCGCCGATCACGACGCGCGCGCCCTCCGCGACGAACAGCCTGCACGTCGCCGCGCCCATGCCACGCGCACCGCCCGTGACGATCGCTACCTTGCCTTCCAGTCGACCCATGTCGTCCTCTCTTCAATTCCGGTTTGCCGGCTGCCGTGCGCCTGCGTGCGCGTGCGTGCCGGATCGTGATTGGCACGCGGCCAGCGCCGCGCGCCGCCGGCCCTTGCGATCAGCCCCAGTAAGCCTGCCCGCCGTCGAGCGGCAGCGTCGCGCCCGTCAGGTACGCGGCGTCGCGGCTCGCCAGAAACACGATCGCGCGCCCGATGTCCTGCTCGCAGTCGCCGACGCGGCCGAGCGGAATCGTGCGGAAGAACGCGGCGGCTTCCTGCGGATTCGCGTCGACCCAGCCTTTCAGGCCCGGCGACAACGCATGCGGCGCGACTGCGTTCACGCGGATGCCATCCACGCCCCATTCGCAGGCGGCCGCGCGCGTCAGTGCGCGAATCGCCTCCTTGGTCGCGGCGTATGCGCCGTAACCCGACGCATCCCAGCGCACCGCGGCCGACGAAGCGAAATTGACGATCACGCCGTCGCCGTTCAGATGCGGATGACACGCGCGCATCATCCGCAGCGTCGCGATCGGCCCCGATTCGAGCCCCGCCATAAAATCCGCGTCGGTCACGTCGAGCAGGCGGCCGAGCGGCACGACCTGCGCGTTGTTGATCAGGATCTGCACACCGCCGAACCGCGCGACGACGCTGTCGACGCACTGCGCGATCTGCGCGGCGTCCATCACGTCGCACACGAACGGCTCGGCCACGCCGCCGCGCGCGCGGATCGCTTCGCAGGTCGCGAGCAGCTTGTCGCGAGTACGACCGACCACCGCGACCTGCGCGCCTTCCGCCGCGAGCGCATGCGCGACGCCCTGGCCGACGCCCTGCCCTGCACCCGTCACGAGTGCGACCTTGCCCTTCAGGATGCCCATGCGCGCACCTCAGGCGACGATCGCCGGATGCGCCTGCACGGGCCCGCCGAGCAATTCGCGGTACGACGGCGGCTGCTTGCCGTCGAGATCGGCAATGCCGTACCGCAGCGCGGCTTCCGCGCCGACGAGCACCTGCCCCGACAGCGCCATGCGCTGTGGGTCGCCGTGAATCGCGTGAATCACGCGCCCCGTGAATTCGGGGCTTTCCGCGACGAGCGAGAATTCCTTGTACAGATCCGGGTGTTCTTCCCACACGCGCGTCGTGCGCTCGGTGCGCAGCGGGCCCATCCAGATCGACACGGCCGCGACGTCGAACGGCTTCAGGTCGACAGCCATGTCCTTCGCGAACTTGTCGACACCGGACTTCTGCGCGCCGTAGGCCGCGCCGTGCATGTAGCAGCTCGCGCCGAACGACGACGTGAACGCAATCAGCCCGCTGCGGCGCTTCGCCATCAGCGGTGCAGCGTGCCAGCTCGCGACATACGCCGAGCGCAGCCCGACATCGAGGATGTTGACGAGGTCGAGCGACTTCTCCCAGAACGGGCCCGGCAGGATCAGTTGATCGTGCAGGTAGGTCGCGTTGTTGACGAGCATGTCGAGCCGCCCGCGTTCGCTTTCGATGCGCTCGAACAACGCCTTCACCTGCTCATCGTCCGCATGGTCGCAGACCACCGCGATGCCGCGGCCGCCGAGCGCGTCGATCTCGCGCGCGGTCTCGTGGATCGTGCCGGGCAGCGGCGCATCGCCTTCGTTCTGCGAGCGGCCCGTGACATAGACGGTCATGCCGGCCGCGCCGAGCGCACGCGCGATGCCCTTGCCCGCGCCGCGCGATGCGCCCGTCACGACGGCGACCTGCGCATCGTGATGCTGTGTCATGTTCGATGTCTCCTGTGAAATGTGCGCCACAAGCGTGGCGCTGGCGTGCGTCAGGCGGCCGGCGGCTGCGCGCCGGCGAACAGCACGCCTGGCGCATCGCCTTCGTAGCGGGCCGTCAGTGTCGACGTGACGACGCAGCGCGTGCCCGCGATCTTCCATTCGCCGTCGACCTTCCGGTATTCGTCGTCGTAGTACGCGCCGAGCTGCGTGAGCGTGCGCGCGTTCGTGTCGATCATCTGGTAGTGCAGGCCCCACGTGCCGCGTGCATGCGTGTCGTCGAGCACGGCGATCTCGGGATTCACGCCGTGGTGCATCTCGACGATGTGCGGATGGCAGCCGAGTCGTGCGAATACGTCGACGAGCGCGTCGCGCGTGTCGAACGTGCCAATCTGGCCGTAGTCGATATGCACGTGGCCGGGCGCGAAGCAGTCGCGCATCCCCTGCGGATCCTTGCGGTCGCAGCACGTGAAGTAGCGCGCCTTCAGCCGGCGGATCGCGTCGGCATCCTCGAGCCGGCGCACGCGCGCTTCCAGCGATTCGATGA
Organism: Burkholderia aenigmatica; assembly: GCF_902499175.1. Taxonomy (GTDB): domain Bacteria; phylum Pseudomonadota; class Gammaproteobacteria; order Burkholderiales; family Burkholderiaceae; genus Burkholderia; species Burkholderia aenigmatica. Next base: position 97,482 of record NZ_CABVQC010000020.1, on the reverse strand, counting down.
GGGTCATCCCGTCTCCTTGTTCGATGCCGACGCGGTTCAAACGCCGCGTCGATGCCACGTTACCGCCGCGCGATGCACCGGCCATCACCCGTTCGGATGAAATCCGTGATTCGTTTCGGTAGCCTCGTTGACGTGCGGCAACGGCATTCGTCCGAACAGACGATGTGATGCACCGCGCTTCGTTCCTACCATCGAACGACACCACAACGAGACCCGGCGATGGACGACACGACCCGCACGCTCCATGAGTACGAGCAGATCCGACAGCTGAAATACCGGTATTTCCGCGCGGTCGACACGCACGATTGGGCGCTGCTCGCGGATTGCCTGACCGACGACTGCGAAGCACGGCTGTACGGTGGCCGCTATGCGTACGACGGCCGCGATGCGTTCGTGTCGAGTCTGCGCGAACTGATCGGCAAGCCGACCTTCCTGACGATGCATCACGGCCATCACCCGGAGCTCACGCTGGTCTCGGCCGATCACGCGTGCGGCGTGTGGTTTCTCGAGGATCACGCGATCAATCTTGAGGATAACTACCTGCTGCACGGCACTGCGTTCTACGACGACCAGTACGTGAAGTGCGACGGCGTGTGGCGCATTCACGCGACGCGTCATGAACGGCTGTTCGAAACCGTCACGTCGCCGATCCCGCCGTCGTTCACGCTGACCGCGAACCGGTTCGCGCCGGGCGCGCACCAGCCGGCGGGAACGCCTGAAGCCGCTTCCTGAACCCCGGCGGCAGCGCCGCCGATCCCGTCATTCCCCTGGAGCCGAAGCAATGGAGAAAGTCATTTACGTGTTGTGGCGCGACGCACAGGCCGCGCCGGATCAATGGAGCCGCACCGTGCGCGCGCAGCTCGCCGACAAGTTTCTGTCGCTCGGTGCGCACGGCGTGCAGGTGAACGTCGCCGACACGGAGGTCGCGCCGGCCGCCGGCCTGAAGCAGACCAACACGCACCCGGGCATCGATGGCATCGTCTCGGTATGGGTCGACAGTGCGAACGCGATGTTCCGCCAGCCATTCGACGATGCGGTACGCGCGGTCGTCCCGCACATGGCTGCGTATCTGGTTACCGAGTCGCAGCCGATTCCGAATACGCGCTTTCCGGCGCGTCCGGGCGAGCGGACCACGGGCTTCTCGCAGCTCGCGTTCCTGAAACGGCCGCCGCGCCTCACGCATGAAGCATGGCTCGACGTGTGGCACGGGCATCACACGCGCGTCGCGATCGAGACGCAGGACAATTTCCTGTACGTGCAGAACGTGGTCGTGCGCGCGCTCACGCATGCGGCACCCGGCTACGACGCGATCGTCGAGGAGTGCTTCCCCGCTGCGGCGATGACCGATCCGCATGCGTTCTTCGATGCGGTGGGCGATGACGAGAAATTCCAGCGCAATGTGGCCGAGATGATGGACAGCTGTGGGCGCTTCATCGACTTCGACAAGATCGATGTGGTGCCGACGAGTCAGTATGTCGTGAAGGACGTGCGGGGATAAGCCCAGGCGATCGCGCGGCGCGATCCTTGATGGCCACCGGGTACAGTCGCTCGCCATCGTTGCGACGGCTTTCCCGGATCCCTTCAACTCACGCGAACCTGCCGAAATCCACGTCTTCCTTGACGAACTGTCCCGTCGACAGGAGTGCGCTTTCGATGTCCGCGACGATCAACGCGTTGTGGATCGTCGCGGTGACGAACAGCGCCCAGATATCGTCGTCTATTTCATAGTGGCCCCGCGCATATGTCCAATAGCTGAAGTAGCGATCCTGGGACAATGCGACCGCAGGGTCATCAAGGCCATCCGGATGCGGGACCTGGACAGCGTGCAGCGCATCCTGCAGGATCGCCGCGATATTTGGAAAATTCACTGCGCGATGATCGTCAAGTACCTCGACCAGAAGATCGCTGCCGTGAAATACCGGCCGGACGCGGAATCGAATCGGGTTTGTCATGGTTCGTTTAAGCGATGGGTCAGCCCCTTGCGACCATGATCTTGTTCTCGTGCCGGATCCCGTCGAGCTCAAAGTACGCTATCCCCTCCTGCGTCATTCCACGGGAATGGTAGAAAGCGATTGCCTTCTCATTTTGCGAGTTGACGCTGAGCCAGAATGAGCGATTTCCGGTTCTTTCCTCTGCCACGCCGCTCGCATGAGTCAGCAGTGAAGATCCGATTCCACGGCCGGCAAAAGACGGCTGGATGTAGAGCGTTTCTATCTCGACGGGAATGTCCGCGTGGTGCGAATCCAGGCGGATGACGATGTATCCGGCAAGATTTCCGTCCGCCTCGGCAATCAGTAGAACGACGCCGGGATCGTTCACCAGCGTCAGGATCCGTTCGCTCGTAAAGGTGCTCAGCACATACTGTGCAATGACCTCGGATAGGCCCACCGCTGCATAGGTATGCACCCACACATGCGCGCCAAGCACGGCAATTCGCGCGGCGTCTTCCCGCCTCGCGGTTCTGATCGACAACATCGCGTTCATTTCGTTCTTTCCGCAGAAAATGGCCGAACCCGGGCTGTACGCATGGATACCCGAGAATCTACACTGACAATCCCGCTTCCACGATACGGATCATGCATGGAATCGCTTGCCCCCTTCAGTGGTTCGAAGATCGCGCTCTTCAAGGACCGGGAAATCCTCGTCTATCGACGCGACGACAAACCCGACATACCGTTTCCCGGTCTGTGGGACCTGCCCGGTGGAGGCCGGGAAGGCAACGAGACGCCCGAAGCGTGCGCGTTGCGTGAACTCCATGAGGAATTCGGACTGACGATACCGGGCAGCCGGATCGGTTGGTCCAGGGTCTATCCGTCGACCCGGCCAGACCGCCTGCCGCACTGGTTCTTCGCCAGCTGGCTGAGCGATGCGGAAATCGCCGCGATCCGTTTCGGCAACGAAGGCCAGGAATGGACGCTGATGGATGTCGACGCGTATCTGCGGCTCACCGATGCGATCACGCATTTGCAGGCGCGCGTCTCGGATTATCTGCGGCGTTGACGGTGCACGATTTCCGGCGATTGGCGTTTGTCCATTGAGTGTCGTCTGCTGGCCGACGCCTGCTCGATGCGTTCGACCGACAGACGAACCGGATTCGACCGGGCCTAAGGCCTGTTCACTGTCGATGCATGCACGAACGTCGAAATCGCCGCCACGACGCCATCTGCCAGCGGCAGATCCGGGTCCGAATAAGCGGCGAGGTTCTCTTGCCGCGCCGACGTGCGGACCGTCTTGAGCACATGATTGGCGTCGGCGATCAGCGCCATTTCGGCCCGCGGATTGGCCTCCTTCAGTCGTTCCGCGTCCTGTACGGCAACCTGGATATCCCGCGTTCCCTGCACGATCAGCACGGGCTTCGTATAGCCGGCCAGCAGCGCTGCCGGATCGATGGTCAATTCGCTCATCAGGAAGCCCTGGACTTGCGGTCTGAACAACGGCATGAGTGCTGGATCGATCCCGGCTGCGTCTACCCGTTTCCCGGCTTCCAGCGATTCGAGGATCGACAGTGCATTTTCCAGGATTGGCGCATTGGCCGGGTTCGATTGCAGTTGCTCCCTCAATACGGGCGCGAGCGGGCGTCCCGCCGTGGATACCAGGATCAGGCCGGCAATGTCGGCCATTTGCCTTGCCGCCAGCAATGCCACCCATCCGCCTTCGCTATGCCCCAACACCCATACGCAGGAAGCGCCGGTCTGTGCACGGATCGCGGCTACCCACGAACGGACGTCGGTCGCGTACGCGTCGATCGTGACGTCATCGGCATCCGGTGTCGCCGACGCGCTGCCAAACAAGCCGCGCTTGTCGATTCGAACCGACGCGATACCTTCATCGAGCAATCCTTCCGCGAGCAATTGGTAGGTCGACGCCTGCACCCAGTGCGGTGAGTTGCCATTTCTGTCGGTCGAGCCGGAGCCTGGCACGATCAACACCACCGGGGCGTCACCGGTGTCCGGAGACAAGAGCGTGCCTTTCAGCGGGCCGGCTGGGCCCGGTGCTTCGATTTCTGTCTGCATCGTTTGTAGAGAACCTCTCGAATGAAACGCGATAGCCATTGCGAATGGCGTATCGCTTTACGGGCATCCTGGATCTCCATGCAAGCGGGACCACCGACCTGGCTGGTCCCAACCTGTCGATCGTGCCGCGGTGGCTAACGCACCCGATCGTTACGTATCATCGCGGCCAGAATATATCCGGCGATTCTCGGATTCTCCTTGATTCGCCGCGTGCTGTAGCCGTACCAGTCCTGGCCGTACGGCACATAGACGCGCACATTGAATCCTTGCGCAAGCAGCGCGTCACGCGCCGGTTCACACACACCGAGCAACATCTGGAATTCGAACCTCGACCTGTCGATCCGCTCGCGTTGCAGCCAGCCGGTCAGCGCATCGATCAATTGTGCATCGTGGGTGGCAATGCCCACGAACGATCCCGCCTGTATTGCAGTCGAAACGTGCCGGACGAAGTGCGCATTGATCGCCGCCCGATCCCTCGACGCACCGTCGACGAGGTGCTCGCTCGCCTCCGCATAAATCCCCTTGCAGATACGCATGCGGCTTTTGCGCTCAAGCAGTGGCACGATGTCATCGCTCGTGCGCTTCAAATACGCCTGCAGTGCGACTCCGATCGCATGGCCTTCGGCTTCGAACTTCGAGAACGCATCGAGCGTTTTCCGGGTACAGCGGATGTCTTCCATGTCAATGCAAGCGCTGATCCCGTGCGCAGCCGCCGAACGCAGTATCGCCGAGACGCGCGCCAGGCATGCGGCTTCGTCGAGATGCAACCCGAGTGCAGTCAATTTAATCGAAAGCTCGGCGGGTTCATGCGCTGAACCGAGCGCATCGATGAGATCGAGATAATCGCGCGTCATCGACTCTGCCTGTTCAGGCGATGACGCCGTCTCGCCCAACACATCGACGGTGGTTCGGAAGCCTGCTGCATGGAGCGCCTGGATGCGCGTACGCGCATCGCAAAGCGTTTCGCCGGCGATATAGCGGCGGGAGATCCTGCGGATCAGCGAACGGGGAACGAGCGGGATGGCGTGCGCCGCCATCGTATTGAAAATACGCATGTTGTGGTCTCTGGAAAACGCAGTCGCACGAATACAGACACGATCAGTCAATTCGAACGACATCGCCGGACTGTTGTTCAGCACAGTCCGGGACGAATACCAAGGCCGATGCAATGACTGCATCGCCGCTGGTTTTCAGTGCGTTTTCGAGGGAGGCCAGGCAGCTGCGTACATGATTCGAGTGGGATCTGTTGCGGTTCGCTACGGGTGGGTCAATGCCGGCTTTCGGCCATGTCACTCAGGCATCGCGAATCGTAGCACGAGCACACGAACAGCGGACGTGAGCCGAACCGAAGGCGGTCAATCGTTTCGTCCGCAACGAGCCGCACGCAGCGTGCGTCAGTTTCATCCGATCCTGAGTGGCATTTCAGTGCCCGTCACCGGCGAATCGACGCGGCTGATAAGTCTTCCCGTTCCAGGTAAACCGCGCGGATTTGCCCGACGCGGCCTTGCCCTTCGGACGCACAACGAGGTCGTAATGCCCGTTGGTCATGTGAGGGCTGAACGACAGCACGTAGTGAGCCTCCGTCGTGTTTTCCGCAGCGCACGCGTCCTGCTGTGCGTCGCCCGGATTTTTGCCTTTGCCCGCCTTCTCCGCTACACACTCGGCAGCCGCCTCCTTGTCATAGGTCGACCAGTCGGTCATTGCGGTGAAGATGGGTATCACACGAGCATCGGCATAGCGATACAGGCTCAGCATCTCGGTCGAATCGCTATGCGCAGTCGATGTGTAGTTATTGTTGAAGCGAACGCCAAAGGCAGTTTCCTGCGCATTGATTCGGTACGGAATCACGTCCATGGTCAGGGATGGGTTCCACAACAGCGGCGACGTATCGACGTGCTCGCTTCGATCGCTTGCGAGCAGGTGGAACCCTTGCCCGTCACGGGTCAGGACACCCGTCCACAACTCCGCGTCGACGTTCTCGGTCGAGCGCTGTACCAACGCGGCCACGACCCACAGCGGCCCGGAAGCCGATGGCCCATGTGCCCACGGCGATAGCGCGACACCCTGAACGCTATCCGACGGCGCCGGATCGTTGCGCATCAAGGTATGCAACGCAGCTTGCTGCTGATCGTCGTCACTCACGCCGCTCGCGGCAAACGTGGCATGCGCAACCAACGCCAGGACGAGCGTCAGCACCGTTTGCGCGTAAAAGCGGCGTTTCCTGCCTGTTCGGTCGCCCGCGCATTGCAGCTCCGGGGACGATTCTGCTCCGCACGCTTCCTGCATGCCGCTCAACATGGCTCGTGGACTCCAATGGATATATTTTCCGACCGGATTCAAGGATGGTAACGACATCTTGTATGCAGCCATGCCGGACAAGCGCATCGCCGCTCATTGGCTGGCTGCCCGCCCGGATCTGACGACCCGACCATTGACCACGCGTATCGCCCAGAATGTACCCAGGCCGGATTGACGCCGAGCCACCGCGGCAATTCAACTCATGGCGCCTTGACCAAAGCCAGAATGGCCTTCACCGCATCGTCCTCGATTCCCTTGAGGTCCGACGGGAACCGATTTCTTTGCAGGATCAACACGATGAGCCCCTCGATCTGTGCGGTAACCAGTGCAGCTCGCCGGGTAAGCGCTGCCCGCGACAGCGTCGGGTTCACGGCTTCGATGAATCCGGCGATCACGCCCCGTTGAAACCCGTATCCCTCTTCAAGCATTCCTCCTGCTGCGCGATGAGCGAATGCCCGGGCGATGATGCCGGTGACGCGTCGTCGCCGCCGATGCCGGCCGCATACCGACTGCATCGAGTGGGGATAGGGGTCGGTCGACCGGATTTTGAAAAACATCGATACCTGACATTGGGTCGTGTCGGTTCCACTGCTGGGGCCGAAAGGCCGAACCAGACGGCGACATTCTACGCAGGTTCGGAAAACCGGGGAGAGGCGCCGATATCGATTGGCGAGAGGACACAGGACTTGCTCGATACTCGTCACAAAATGGGTCGAGTGACACATTTTCGTCGATACGCCCGAACGCCCTTCCCCCAGCCTCTCACCTCTTTGCCACACCCATGACAAAACGTCTATAATTGGACAATCCATCGACCGGCACGCTAAAGCATCCGCATCCGAGCGCGCCCCGATCCCCCGGCCCCACCTGCCCGGAGCGACATGAGCGACTACCCCGTTTTCGACACGCTTTGCGATCTGCTGAACACGTCCGGCGCGCGGTTCCGCGTGCTGGAGCATCCGGCCGAAGGCAAATCCGACGCGATCGCCGCGCTGCGCGGCACACGCCCCGATCAGGGCGCGAAGGCGATGCTGTGCACGTTCAAGGATGGCGGCGACAGCACCGCGCTCGCAGTGATTCCCGGCCACCTGAAGATCGATTTCCGCAAGGTTGCCGATGCGGTCGGCCGCCGCAAGGCCACACTCGCGTCGCCCGATCTTGCGGCCGCCGTCACGCGCTGCGTGATGGGCGCCGTGCCGCCGTTCGCGTTCGACCCCAGCGTGACGCTCGTCGTCGATCCCGCACTAATCGAACGCAACACCGAGATTGCCTTCAACGCGGGCCGCCTCGACCGCTCCGTCGTGCTCGACGCGGCCGACTACGTGCGGATCGCGCAGCCGCTGCTCGCCGACATCACCCGGCCGGAAACCGCGGACGGCGCGTAACACGCCGGTTGCCCCGTTCCCGACGCCATCGCATCGATTCGAAACCTGAACGCGAAACCATCATGACCACCACCCGGAAAAAAGCGCTGTCCGAGCAGGCCTCGCTGATCGAACAGGTGCAGCGCATTGCCGAAGGGCTCGGCGCGATGTTCGCGCCGTTCACCGAGGTCGTGGTTCACGACCTGCGCACGCCGAAGCACTCGATTCTCGCGATCCACAACAACCTGTCCGGGCGCGCGGTCGGCGATCCCACGACCGAGCTCGGCCTCGCGCGCATCGCGGACGACGATTTCCCGCAAGTGCTCGCGAACTACCCGAACCGCTTCGCCGACGGCCGCACCGCGAAAAGCACGTCGATCGGCATCAAGGATTCGACCGGCCGCTATGTGGCCGCGCTGTGCCTGAATGCCGACGTCACGCTGTTCCGCGGCTTCCAGGGCATGCTGAACCAGTTCTGCAGCACGGATGGCGAAGCCATCGCCGAAACGCTCGACCCCGCCGGCGCGGACGCGATCCGGCAACGCATCGACGCATTCGCGATGCGTCTCGCGACGACGCCGCGCGAACTGAAGACCGACCAGCGCCGCGAGCTGATGCAGACGCTGAAGGTCGACGGCTTCCTCCAAGTGCGCCGCGCGATGGAGATCGTGTCGCAACATCTCGGCGTCTCGCGCGCGACCGTCTACAACGATGCGAAATGACGCAAGCGCGTGGCACGCGCTGCTTTCCTGCTGAACGATTTCAACGACCCACGGGCATCCCATGAACTCTCCGACTCTCCCCACGTACGACGACGTTGCCGCCGCGGCGGCCCGCCTCGAAGGCCATGCGCACCGCACGCCGGTGATGACGTCGCGGACGATCGACGAAGCGCTCGGCGCGCAGGTGTTCTTCAAGTGCGAGAACCTGCAGCGCATCGGCGCATTCAAGTTCCGCGGCGCGTTCAATGCGCTGTCGCGCTTCGACGCGACGCAGCGCCGCAATGGCGTCGTCGCGTTCTCGTCCGGCAACCATGCGCAGGCGATCGCGTTGTCGGCGCGCATGCTCGGCATTCCCGCGACGATCGTGATGCCGCAGGATGCGCCGGCCGCGAAGATAGCCGCGACACGCGGCTACGGCGGCAATGTCGTGACCTACGACCGCTACACCGAGGATCGCGAGCAGATCGGACGCGATCTCGCGGCGCAGCACGGGCTCACGCTGATCCCGCCCTACGATCACCCGGACGTGATCGCCGGCCAGGGCACGGCGGCCAAGGAACTGTTCGACGAAGTCGGCCCGCTCGACGCGGTATTCGCGCCGCTCGGCGGCGGCGGGCTGCTGTCGGGCACCGCGCTCGCCACGCGCGCGCTGTCGCCGCACGCGACGCTTTACGGTGTCGAACCGGAAGCCGGCAACGACGGCCAGCAATCGTTCCGTTCCGGCGCGATCGTGCATATCGACACGCCGCGCACGATTGCCGACGGTGCGCAGACGCAGCACCTCGGCAACCTGACGTTCCCGATCATCCGCCGCGACGTCGACGACATCCTGACCGCGACGGACGCGGAACTGGTCGACTGCATGCGCTTCTTCGCGACTCGTATGAAGATTGTGGTCGAGCCGACCGGCTGCCTGTCGTTCGCCGCCGCGCGACGGATGAAGGACGCGCTGCAGGGCAAGCGCGTCGGCGTGGTGATCAGCGGCGGCAACGTCGATCTCGAGACCTTCTGCGCGCTGGTATCGGCATCCGCATGAACATCGCGGCGCGCATGAATATTCCGTCATACGCGCCGCACCGTTCCTTCACGCCGCGTTAAGTTTCGCGCCCTAGACTGATTACGTTGTCCCTCAGTCAGTCGTGAAGGAGCCACCATGAAAACGCACGCGATCGTCGCCGCCGCCCTGGCGGCTGCTTCCCTTTCGGCGTTCGCTCAACCGGGCGTGACGTCATCCGGTTTTCCCGCCGCATCGCCCCATGACACCGTCGCGCAGGCGACGCACCGCTCGCCCGGCGCGTTGCCGCACGCCGGCTTCGTGCTCGCGAAGATCGATCAGAACAATACGCCCCCCGATCGCGGCGGCGACCCGAGCGGCCGCACGCACACCGGCACGCACATGTGACGGTGCGCCGGGCGCGGCTGCCGCGCCTGGCTCTCAGAACGACGGCAGCGACGGATCGCGTGAAGCGAGGATGTCGTCGGTGCGCCGCTGCAGCGCGCCGTCGATCGTCTCCGGTTGCGGAATCAACCAGTAGCGCCCTGCACGAATGCCGTCGAACACCCGTTCGGCGAACGCGTCGGGCGTGAGTCCGTGCGCGTTCAGCATCGAGCGCATCGTGTCGACGAAGCCGCGCACCGCGGGCCGGTCGTGCGCCGCGCCGAACGGGTCGTTGAAGATGCCCGACTGCACGGGGCCCGGCGCGAGCAACGACACGCCGACCGGCGCGCCCAGCATCTTCAGTTCTCCGTACAACGATTCAGTCAGCGCGACCACCGCGAATTTCGTCGCCGAATAGGGCGACATCAGCGGGCTCGGCAGGAACCCGCCGACCGATGCGGTATTCACGATGCGCGCCGGCACGTTGCGTTCGAGCATCCGCGGCACGAAGCTGCGGATCCCGTTCAGCACGCCGTGCACGTTGATCGCGAAGCTGCGCTCGAAGCGTTCCGGCGTGATTTCCCAGCTGAAGCCGGTCGCCATCACGCCCGCGTTGTTGAACAGCAGGTCTACGCCGCCGAAGCGCTGCCACGCGGCCTCCGCCAGTGCGTCGACGGCTTCTGGCCGGCTGACGTCGGTCGGCACGCAGAGCACGTCGGTGTCGAGCGTCGCCGCGAATGCGTCGAGCTTCGCCGGGTCTAGATCGGCCAGCACGACGCGCATGCCGAGCCCGGCAGCGTGGCGCGCGAGCCCGCTGCCGATGCCGCTGGCCGCGCCGGTGATCACGGCGGTGCCGCCATCGAAGCGAATCGAATTCGTCATATCAATCAGTGTCCTGTCGGGTCGATGTGGGGATGCGCATACGCGGGAATCACCGGCGGCGGCAGCGCCGTGCGGCCGTCGAGCGAGCGCACCGCGAGCTGCTGCGCGACCGGGAAATGCAGGCTGTGCGTGACGAGGCCCGTGCGGTCGCGCGCCGGCAGGCTGCACAGCGCGAGCGCGGTTTCGGCGAGATACGCGACGTCCTCGGTCGGATAGCCTTCGGGGATGTAGCGCGCGGCGCCCGGCGTGCGGATCGCCGTGCTCGGCGCGACGAGATTCACGGCGATGCCGTCGGCTTCGAGTTCGGCCGCAAGCCCCTGCGTGAAACGCGACAGTGCCGCCTTCACCGCCGCGTAGACGGTCGCGCCGCCCGCACGCGAGAAATCGTCGAACGGCCGCAGCGGCGGCAGCGCCGTCACCGAGCCGACGTTCACGATCCAGCCGGCGCCGCGTGCGCGCATCAGCGGGATCGCGGCCTGCGCCAGCGCGAACGGGATGCGCAGATAGTGTTCGACCGTCGTGTCGAACATCGTCATCGGCATCGCGTCGACGCAGGCGTAGTCGGCCACGCCCGCGTTGTTGACGAGGATGTCGAGGCCGCCGGCCGCCTGCGCCGCGCGCCCGACGAGCGCATCGCGCTCGGCCGCGTTCGACAGGTCGGCCGCAAGCGCGATCGCGCGGCCGCCGGCCTGCTCGATCAACGCCACCGTTTCGGCGAGCGTGCCGGCGGTTGTGGCCGATTGCGTCAGGCTGCGCGCCGTCACGACGACGGTCGCGCCTTCGGATGCGAGGCGCTGCGCGATCGCACGGCCAATGCCGCGGCTTGCGCCCGTCACGAGCGCGCACTTGCCGGCCAGTACGCCGGTTCGGGTGTCGGTCATCGTTGTCTCCTGTGATGTGCGTGCGGGCCGCTCAGCGGGCGATATCCGCAACATGAAGCACCAGCTTCGTTCTCGCCTCGCCCGTTTGAACGAGATCGAGTGCGCGGGCCGCCTGTTCGAGCGGAAAACGGTCGAAACGCGGCACGCGCAGTGCGCGCTTGTCGAGCTGCTCCGCGATCCGGGCGAGCGTGCCGCCGCTCGGCATCCGGCTATAGGTCATCGCGGTGCGCAGGCCGCGCCGGGCGGCTTCGGCGGCCGTCGCGGCCAGCCGCTCCGCATCGCCGGCCGCGAGCGTCATGATGGTGACCAGCGTGCCGCCCGGTGCCAGCAGGTCGAGCGCATCGGGCAGCGTGTCGCCGCCGACCGCGTCGAGCACGAGGTCGACACCGCCGGGCGCCCATGCGCGCAGCGCCGCGGCGATGTCCTGCTCGCGATAGTCGATGCTGGCCGCCGCGCCCAGCGACTCGACCGTCGCGCGGTTGCGCGCCGAACACGTCGCCGCGACGCGCGCGCCGGCCTGCACCGCGAGCTGGATCGCGAACGTGCCGACCGCGCCCGCGCCGCCGTGCACCAGCACCGTCTGGCCCGCTCGCAGCCCGCCGTCGTCGAACAGGCCGGCCCACGCGGCGAGTGCAGGCGTCGGCACCGTGGCGGCTTCCGCCAGGCTCACCGCGTCGGGCACGCGCACGACCGAGTCGTGGCGCACCGCAACGAATTCCGCATACGCGCCCCAGCGTCCCGCCCCGACGTCGGTCTGCGCGAACACGCGCATGCCGGGCGCGAAACCGTCGACGCCGTCGCCGACCGCTTCGACCACACCGGCCGCATCGAAGCCGATCACGAACGGAAACGTGTATTGCATGAAAGCACCGAGGTAGCCTTCGCGGCATTTCCAGTCGGCGGGATTGATGCCCGCGTAGGCCACGCGGATCAGCACGTCGCCGGGGCCCGGCGTCGGTGCCGGCACGTCGGCCATCCGCAAGGCGTCGGAATGACCGACGCGGTCGATCAACAGGGCTCGCATCTTCGTGTCTCCAGGGTTGTTGTCAGCTTGATGTGTGCTGCGCGTCAGGCCGCCGTCTCGGCCAGCAGGCTCGACGCGAGCGGACAGAACGCATGCGAGATCGCATCGACCGTCCAGTCGGGGCTTTCGGCATCGAACCGGCGATCGACCCAGCCCCAGTGATACGGATGCATCAGGTATTCGCCGAGCAGATCGCCGACGTGTGCGAATTCCTGCTGCCACACGTGCGTCCATACGCCGGGCGTCACGATCCGGCTCAGGCGCCAATTGCGGATGCCCGGCATGAACGCGGGCATCTGCAGCAGTTCGCGTTCGAGCGCAGCAATCTGCGCTGCGCTCGCCTGCGGCCGCACGCGCAGCATCAGCGTGCGCCACACGCCGTCGCGCAGCGCCGGTTCGCGCAGGCCGCCGCCGATCGCGCGGCAACCGGCGCCATCGATGCGCGCGATGCCCGGCAGGTGCGCCAGCGCGGCGAAAGCCGCCGTGCCGTCGGCCGCCGACTCGTCGCGCAGCACGTCGAGCGTGTAGTCGCCCGCGCCCCAGCTGCCGTCCAGATTCCGCGCCAGCGCCACGCGTTTCGCACCCGTCAGTGCGTGCGCGGCTTCGTGCAGCGCGCGTTCGATGGCGTCGGCGTCGCGATCCGCCGACACGAATACCTGTGCCGTGTCATGCCGCATGATCGACCTCCGTCAGCGCGGGCAGCGGCGCATCGGCATCCGTCATCACATGGCGGCGGCGCACGTCGCACAGCGCGTCGACGGCCATCCAGAAGCCGACCACGTCGGCATCCGTCAGCGCACGCATCCGGTAGTAGGCCGGCGCGTCGGCAACGTGCCAGGTCAGCCACAGCGTGCTCGGCTGCCCCGGCACCGCGACGGGCGGCGATACCCAGCGGCCGGCCGCCGTCAGCCCGCGCGCCGCGTGGCCCGGCAGGTAACGGTCGCGCAGCAGTGCAAGCACGTCGGGAATGCGCTCGGGCGCGAGCGTGATTTCGTCTACGATCTGGATCATTCGCGTGTCGTCCGTGGTCGTTCGTTACAGGGATGCGCGCCGGCCTACGCCGTTCCGGCGAGGCCGAAGGCAGTCGGCGTGGATAGCATTCTTGCGTGGTGACGGTTCCCGGACCCCTATCGGCCCGCTCACCCGCCCCTGTCGCAACGCTCAGATCGGGAAACTCATGAAACAGCGCGCCATGCCGGCCCGAGGCCGCGTCCTGCCGGGCCTCGGCGCACGCCTGCTGAGCGAGCTCACGCGCAGCGGCGCGCCGCCGGCCGACCGCGACGCACAGCCGCCGCAACCGGCGACGACGTCGGGCGATTTCATCGCGCTGTACCGAGACGCGATCGAACGGCTCGAAGCGCAGGTCGCGCGCGGCGACGGCCACCCGCCGATGCGCAAGCGCGAAGTCGACCTGATGTGCCGCTGCCTGCTGAGCTGCGCGACGCTGGCCGACGCGATCCGCTGCGCACGCGAATTCTGCGAGATGCTGACGCCGCGCGCCGGCGCGCTGTCGCTCGCGGTGCGCGACGGGCGCGCGACGTTCCGGATGGATTCGCTGCGCCGCACGCGCAGTCCGGCCGCGTGCCTCGTCGACCTGACCGGGTTGTTCTGCTATCTGCAGCTGTTCGGCTGGCTGATCGGGCAGCCGTTGCGGCCAATCGACGTGTGGCTCGGCCATCCGCGCCGCGACGACGCGATGCCGCTGCTCGGGCTGTTCAATGCGCCGGTCGAGGTCGGCCGCAAAACCTATGGATTCGCATTCGATGCGGCGCGGCTCGAATGCCATGTGATCCGGCAGCCGGCCGAGCTCGACGCATTTCTCGTCGATTTTCCGTTTCGTCTGATCGATGCGGCACCGGCCGTCGTGTCGTGGGCGCAGCAGGTGCGCGGTTTTCTCGATGCCGCGCTCGCGCATGAGCAGGCGTTGCCGGCGCTCGCCGAGCTGGCCGCATGGCTCGGCGTCAGCGAGGCGACGCTGCGGCGGCGGCTGGTAGCCGAAGGAAGCGGTTATCAAGCGCTGCGGGAGCAGTGTCTCGCCGAGGCCGCGCAACGCTGGCTGCGCGAGTCGGACTGGGCGGTCGCGCGGATCGCTGCCCATCTCGGATTCGGCGGCGAGGAAGCGTTCCGCCGCGCGTTCGTCCGGTGGACGGGTATCGCGCCGAGCCGGTTCAGGCGCGATTGCACCGCTGCGTGCCCTCCCGTTTCGTCAGACATGAAACGCAGCGCCGACGCATAAAAGAAAGGATTTCGAAAGTTTTTTGCGCGGTAATGACGTTTTTTCGCATCCCCGCGCGGCCGGACAATTGACGCGCCGGAACGCACGCCATTACCCTTGCGCGCTGATGGTTCCCAGGGATGGGATCAAAAGGGAACGCAGGAGAGGCCCCACCTCGAATCTGCGGCTGCCCCCGCAACTGTGAGCGGCGAATCCGTGCCACTGCATGCCACTGGGAAACCGGGAAGGCCGGCACGAATGACGACCCGCGAGCCAGGAGACCTGCCATCGACCCGAGGTCCAAGCAGCCGCACCGGGCGGGGTGTCCCGGCGCGCTCGGCACCGCCGTTGGCGGTCGCCCGTTGCATGGACGGCCCGACCTCAGGATCCGCCCGATGTCCACTGTTACCGCATCCGCTTCCGCGCCGGAAGCGTCGCGCCGGCACGCCGCCGGCATGCACGGCCCGCCTGCTCGCGCGTGCCGTTCCATCTCGATCGCGCCCGCCGGCATGCGCCGCGCCGATGCCCACAGCGACGGCGCACGGGGCTCGGTCCCGCGATAACCCGATCACCGATAACAAGACCGGCGCTGCCCGCCGCCCGCTCACGATCGACGCATGCGCAGCCCGACAACAACGACAGCCTCATGAAGATTCGACACCTCCTTGCCACGTCCGCCGCGACCGCGCTCCTGTCGCCCCTCGCCCACGCCGCCGGCGACGCCGCGGCGTCGCAACCGGCCCCGGCCGCCGAAGGCACCGACCTGCCGACGATCAACGTGACCGACACGCGGCGGCTGCCCGAGTCGTTCGACCAGCGCTATGCGACGACCCAGGTCCTGACGCGTACCGATCTCGACCGGCTGTCGCCGAGCGACCCTAGCATCACGCAAGCGCTCGCGACGCTGCCCGGCGTGACCGTCTCGCAGAACGGCGGCCCGGGTTCGTCCGCGTCGGTCAGCATCCGCGGCTCGTCGGCAAGCCAGGTTGCCGTGTTCATCGACGGCATCCGGATCGGCTCGTCGACCACCGGCATCGCGCCGTGGTCCGACCTGCCGACCGAAGCATTCGAACGTGTCGAAGTGATTTCGGGGCCGGCCGCCGCGTCGTTCGGCGCCAACGCGATGGGCGGCGTCGTGCAGCTCTTCACGCGCCGCGCCGGCAACCAGCCGAACCAGACCACCGTGTCGTTCGGCGGCGGGTCGAACAAGACGTTCGACACGCAGCTCCGCACGTCGGGCACGGTGCCGTCGACCGGGCCGCTCGCCGCGCTCGGCGGGCTCACCTACTCGCTCGGCCTGCACTCGTACAACACGGCCGGCATCGATGCGACGCGGCCGTTCGCGTACGGTCATGAGGACGGCCGCAACCCGTACCACGCGCAGGATCTCGACGCGCGCCTCGGCTACGCGCGCGACAACTGGTCGATCTCGACGTTCGCGCTGTATCACCGCTCCGATCTGTCCTACGACAACAGCGGCTATGCGAACCGCCAGTTCGATCATCAGCTGACGACCGGTATCGCGTTCCACCTCGATATCACGCCGGACACGCAGTTCGACCAGTCCTTCGGTTATTCGAACGATCGCCAGTTCCTCTATGCAAGCGATCCGACCATCCCGACCGACCAGATCAATTCGCAACGCATCAGCACGTCGACGTCGTTGACGCATCAGGAGCGCGGATTCCATCTGTTCGGGCTGCCGCTGTCGGGCGAGACCAAGCTCGCGTACGACTTCACGCGCGAGCAGGCGTTCCTGCCGGTCGACGCTCCGAACGGCGTGCCGACGCGCAACGATTCCGCGTTCTCGCTGCACCAGTCCGCGACGCTTGGCAGCGTGACGATGTTCCTCGCGGGGCGTCATGAAATCATCGCCGGGCAGTCGGTGAATACGGGTAACGCGGCGCTGTCCTGGGCGATCACGCCGGTGTACACGGCCCGCGTGTCGTACGGCAATGCGTTCCGGCTGCCGACGTTCAACGATCTGTATTACCCCGGCTACGGCAATCCGAATCTCAGCCCGGAACGCAACACGTCGGTCGAGGCTGCGGTCGATGCGAACACGTCGTACGGCACGTTCACGGCGGCGATCTACGACACGCGGGTCACCAACCTGATCGCGTACAACCCGGCGACGTTCTCACCGATGAACATCGGTCGCGCGCATATTCGCGGGATCGACCTGTCGTACAAGGGGACGATCGGCCGCTCGACGCCGGTGAGCGTCGCGGTCGGGATCCTGAATCCGCAGGACGAGACCAACGACTCGTGGCTCAACCGTCGGCCGCGCCAGACGGTCAGCCTCAACATCGACCACACGTGGGACGAACTGCATCTGCATGCGTTGAGCACGGGGGCGTCGCTGCTTTATGGCGGGACGACGTTCGACGATCCGGCGAACTCGACCTATCTGCCGTCGTATCTGACGGTGGGCCTGCGTGCTTCGTATCGGATCAATTCGCACCTGACCGTGTCGGCGACGGTGTCGAATCTGTTCGATCGGCAGTACATGACCGCGTATGGGTACAACACGCTCGGGCGGACGGCGTTCGGGAAGGTGAGTTATACGTTCTGATCGGGGCGGGACGGCCTTGGTGCGACGTGCAGCTTGGCCGCCCGTCGGAAAGCTGTGTCCAGCGCCACCGGACATATGATTGGCTTACAACAGCGTCCGCACCGGCTTCATCAAGTGGTTGGCGCTTGCCCCCTCGCTCCAAATCCCCGATATTCGCCAAGCGCAGCCACGCGATCCGCGTCAACCGATCGCGGGCCATCCATTCCGGCACTGCGTGACCGCCCCACGCTCATCCCCGCTCTTGGGATTATGATGGCCCGATCGGCAGCCACGGAGGCAGCCTGCCCGCGCTTCCCCGATACCTATTCCGTCACGCAACACGCAATCTCGAGCGCGGCGACTGGAGTGAACCATGGATCAAGGCGGAGACTTCATCGTGCGCACCATGTCGGCCGACGAGGTAGCCATGTCGGTCGAATGGGCGGCTGCAGAAGGCTGGAACCCCGGCCTGCACGATCCATCCTGTTTCAGGAATGCGGACCCGGCCGGGTTCTTCGTCGGCGTCTGGCGCGGCGAGCCGGTCGCGTGCCTCGCGGCTGTCGCCTACGACGAACGCTTTGGCTTCATCGGTCTCTACATCGTGAAACCCGGGTTCCGCGGCCAAGGCTTTGGCATCCGAATCTGGCAACACGGCATGCGGTACCTCGGCGTCCGCAACATCGGGCTCGATGGTGTCCTGGCCCAGCAGGCAAACTACCGGAAGTCCGGATTCGAGCTCGCGTACCGCAATATCCGCTACGAGGGGCGTGTGGGCGGCATCGGTTGCGCGCACGTGGTGGCAGCGGCCGACGTCCCGTTCGAGCAGTTGCTCGCCTACGATCGCCAGTGCTTTCCCGCGGCGCGCGAGCGTTTCGTCGCCGCGTGGATCGCGCAGCCGGATGCGGTTGCGCTCGCGACGCTCGACGCCGGCCGTGTCGCCGGATACGGTGTCGTGCGCCGCTGCAAGACCGGCTGCAAGATCGGCCCGCTGTTCGCCGATGACGCGGGCGTGGCCACCGGGTTGTTTCGCGCGCTGGCGGCGCGCATGCCCGGCGAGATCATCGTGCTCGACGTGCCGGAAACGAACCCGGCGGCCGTCGCGCTGGCGGAACGGCACGGCATGACGAGCGTCTTCGAAACCGCGCGAATGTACACGAACGACCCACCGGCGATTGCGCTCGATCGCGTGTTCGGGGTCACGTCGTTCGAGCTGGGGTGATCGTCACGAAAACTGAACCTGTCGAGCGTCAACCCATGAACGGCAAACCACACAAGAACGACATCAGCATCGGCCCGGATCGCTGGATCGAATTCGGCGACCTGACGGGCGAGCAGGCGCAGGCGGTCGCGATCGATCCCTGTCTGGCAGGGATCATGCCGTTGCTCGATGCACTGGAGACGGACTGCGTCGCCGAATGCTGCGGCATCGACGCGTTCGTTTTCTGGCCGGACGAGATCGCGGGTGCGGTGGGCACGCGGGATCGCGCAGCGCTGGTGCAACTCGCTGACGAGCTGCTGACGGTTCAGTGTTCGATCGACGCGTTGCCGTCCGATCTCGTCGTCAGCACCCGAATGAACCAGTATTTTCCGAAAGCGGTCATGCTCGAGTTGCTCGCGCATCTCCTGACGACGGTCGACGCCATCCGGTCGCAACGCGATGCGCGCGATGCGTCAACCTAGATGACACCACGCATGCCCGCGACGACCTGAATTACGCCGAATCCCGCGATGACCGCGGCCGACACGCGCGACAGCCCGTGCATGAACGCGAACGACATCTTCGTGCGCAGCGCGGCGGTCGCGCTGCTCAGGCACAGCCACCACGTCGCGGAACCGATGAACACACCGGCGACCATCAGCGCCACGGCCGATCCCATCGCCCCTTCCCGCCCCCCCGACAGCGGGCCGAGCGCCGCGAAAATCCCGACGAACGACAGGATCGTCATCGGGTTCGACAGCGTCAGGCCGAACGTCGTCACGAAATCGCGCAGGACGGACGTGCGCGGCAGGTCGCGTTGCAGCGTCGACGCGGCCGGCGCCTGACGCGCGATGGTCCACGCCAGCCACACGAGGAACGCGCCGCCGCCGATTTTCAACCCGACGGTCAGCATCGGGAAGGCTGTGACGATACCCGCGATGCCGAGCGCACCGAGCAAGCCGTAGATCGCATCGGCGCAAGCGGCGCCGACGCCTGTTGCGAATCCCGCCTGAAAGCCGCGGCTCAGGCTGCGCTGGATGCACAGCATGCCGATCGGGCCGACCGGCACCGCGATCGACAGCCCCATCACGACGGATTTGATGAACAGCATTGCCTGCTCCTTGCGACATGTAATGTGTTGAACAGGCATCGTAGGGAAAGTCCGGTCATCGCTGAATGCGGTTTTTAAGGAAAAATGGCTACTCCACCTTAAAAAAACCCGCCTCGATGGATGATCTGGACTGGAAGGTAGTGGCGCTGTTGCAGGCCAACGGCCGCATCAGCTACACGGAGCTGGCGCGCCAGGTGCACCTGTCGGTGCCGGCGGTAACGGAACGCGTGAAGCGTCTCGAGGCGGCCGGCGTCGTCGAGGGCTACACGGCCCGGATCAATCCTGCCGCAGCCGGCTATCCGGTCAGCGCGCTGATCGGCATCACGGTGCAGCAACCGGCGAAAGCAAAATTCCTCCGGTTGCTGGAGACGATTCCCGAAGTCGTCGAATGTCACCACGTGACGGGCGCGGACTCGTACATGATGCGGCTCGTCGCGATCAGCATGTCCCATCTCGAGCAACTGATCGAACGCATCAACCTGTACGGCGAAACACGCACGTCGATCGTGATGTCGACGCCGCTGCCCGCGCGCGGTTTGGCGCGGCCGCCGTCGCAGCGCGACATCACGCGCGATTGACGCATCGAAAAGCCCCGTTCGCTTTCAGCGCGATCATCCCGACAAGCAGCTATCGTGCCATTACGATCGGCATCCCTGACGACTTCGTCCAGCCGCCAGGCCGTCGCGCCCCGATGGCCTTCCGGGGCGCGACGCGTGGCCTCCGGCTTCAACCTCACAGCGGCGATCAAGCCTTTCGCCCTAGGTAACGCGTGCGTAACGCGGGCCCTGCGTTACGTAGCATCGCGCAGAAACGCTGTCGCCAACGCCAGCCCCCATGATTCATACTTGCCGCACCACTGGCGCCCCGATTCCCGGAAAGGACAGATGATGAACACCCCGCGTGAGGTGCTGAAAGCCGCCGACATCGCAGCGATGGAACCGGAACATTCGGTCCATCCGTTGAACGGCAATGCTGTCCGCCTGAAGCGATCGCTTGGCGACGCAACCGGGCTGACACAACTCGGCTTCCATCTGATGACCTTGATGCCCGGACACGAATCCACCGAATACCACCGGCATCTCTACGCGGAAGAATGCGTCTATATCCTGTCGGGAACCGGTGAAGCAGTCGTCGATGGCCACACCTATGCGATCGGCCCGGGCGACTTCATGGGAT
The DNA here is from genome assembly GCF_902499175.1 of Burkholderia aenigmatica. GTDB lineage: Bacteria > Pseudomonadota > Gammaproteobacteria > Burkholderiales > Burkholderiaceae > Burkholderia > Burkholderia aenigmatica. The sequence goes on along the minus strand of NZ_CABVQC010000020.1, from coordinate 76,666 downwards.
TTCCGCGCGGCGGCAGCGCGCACACAATGCTGAATACCGGCGATCTGCCGCTGGTCTATCTCGTGGCGGGCGACCGTCCGGAACACGACGTGTGCGACTATCCGAAGCTCGGCAAGCGGCTGTACAAGGCGGGCGCCGACAAGGTCTTCGTGGATCTCGGCACGGCTCCTGCGTGACGCACGCATCGCCTGTCACACGATCAGCGTCACCCCGGCCCACGCAATCAGTACGACGCCCAGCGCACGCCCGATACGTTCGCCGCCGGGCAGGATCTTTTCCGCGAACACGATCAACGACAGCGCCGCGATCCACACGACATTCATCACGCCGCCGACGAACAGCAGCGCCATCAACAACCAGCAGCAGCCGACGCAATACAGGCCGTGCCGCACGCCGAGCAGGAAACTGCCCGCGACGCCCGGTCGCCAGTGCGCGACCAGGAACCCGGCCGGCGCCCGGCATTGCCGCAGACACGCGCGTTTCAGCGGCGAGAACTGATAGAGCCCGGCCAGCGCCAGCACGATCGCGGAAAGGACGGCGCTCTTCGACCACAGCATCATTGCGGAGATCAGCCCCGTCGGCTGCAGCATCGCCTGAAGCAACGCCGCGCCGATCGAGAAGGCGAGCCACGCGGCCAGGTAACCGCTCAGCAGCGACACCGACGTGAACGCCGAACCCGCCCCGTCCGCGCCACGTTGCCGCAGCACACGCCGGTACAGCATCACGAGCGGCGCCGCGCTGGGCGTCATCATCGCGATCATCATCACCCACCACATCACGATCACGGTCGGCAGCGACGGATCCATGCTGCCCATGACGTTCGCCAGGCGATGCGGAAAGAGCGCGACGGTCGTCATCTCCAACGCCGACATGCCGGTGCCCGCCCCGCTCCACAGGTAGAACCAGCACAGGCCGACAAGCGTCGCCATGCCGAGCAGCGTGATGACGCGCTCGCGCGCGAGCCAGTGACCGACGGGAATCATGCCGCGACGCGATGCCGGATCAACCCGTGGTTGTTCAGGTGCAGCCGCGCGAACTGTGCATAGGTGCCGTCGAGCGTCAGCGGAATATGGCCTTGCGAGCGCGACGTACCCGAACCGATCTCGGCCAGTTCGTATTCGAAACCGTTCGGCAGGTCGATCCGCGCGCGATGCTCGGCGCCCGTCACCGGATTGCGGATGGGATCGCCCGCGACGTCGAACACGCCGTCGACGTGAATCCGGCCACGCCGCGCGTCGACATCGACGTCGAAATCGATCTTCGTGAAGATCGGATCGAACGCCTGCTCGAGCGTGGACGCAAATACCGAGAACATCGTCGCAAATGGATCGGTATCCTGACCGGTCATGATCTTCAGCACCGCGTCGCGCTGCGCCGGGCTGGCGCGCTCGTCGACGATCGGCTGGCACCGGCCCCCGCCCTCGTGGATCGCCCCCGGCCACTCGAACACGACCGCGATCCGGACGCCGTCGAGCACCACGTCGCCGTAGTGGCCGCTGTCGATCGAAATCGCCCCCATCGCTGCGCAATTGCCGTTGGTCGGCAACGCATTGAACTGACAGGGACAACCGTATGAGCAATTGCAATTGATCAATTCGATGCCCTGAATCTCCCACGGCGTCATGACTCCACCTCGCGCTCGGTGACACGTGAACGCTTCGAATTTAGTGCACGCCAAAGGGGAAATCAAAGCCGCGATTGTGGCCCGAATCGACGCGTGAAAACCGTGTTTTCAGCGCTCATGCAAGACGCTTCGACAGGATTGCGCCGGGCCGCGCCGGCGGGCGGCGGCTCGGCCAAATCTCGCGCGAATCTCACACGACCAGCGACGCGACGATCGCACACCACAACGCACTTGCGCCGCACAGAAACACGCGCCGCGCGACGAACATCCGCGACTCGTCGTCGGGTGTCTTCATCGGCGATGTCGCGAGAAACGGCACACTGACGAGGCATGCGAACCCGGCCAGCGCCGGCAGGATCACGACGTAGTCGCCGAACCGCCACGGCAGCGGCTCGTGCCACCCCCAGTAGCCGAGAAACAGCATGCCCATCGAAAACATCGTCGCGGCGGCCGAACTGAGCGCGACCACCGAACCCGTCGGAAATTGCATGGGAGCCTCCCCGCGCGCAGCGTGCGCGACGCCGGATCATTATCCCGGTACGGAAGGAAAAAGCACAACGACAGCCGATGGCGGCGGATGGGTGGCGAGGCGCGTGCCGGCGTCTGCGCCGACCAGCGCGTCGACGGACCGGAACCCGATCCCGTTGGCCGGTTGCCCCTGCGGCGCGAGGATCCGGGTGCGGCACTGACGATTGCGGCGATGCCGCATGGACGATCGTTGTCACGGATTGACAGCGATCGGTTTTGCGTGAAAGAAGCGCCAGCCTTTCAACCCGGCTTCTTCGCAGCCTGCACAACGGCAATCCAGCCGACCACCGCCGCCGCGACCCAGCAGCACGCGATCATCAGATCGAGATCCATCCAGCCTTCGAAATTCGCGCTGTTTTCGAAACTGCAGCGCTGATGGCCCCTGACCCACACGCAACCACTGATGAACTGCTGGATGTGCATGTAAACGCTGTAGACGGCAAATGCCGACGCAATGACCGTGAGCCGCAAACGAACGTTCTTTTTCATGTGACGCGAATGCCGATGGGAAAGCCTGTGCCGATCTTACGGCAACGGCAACCTGCCCGGCAATCCGTCGCATCCAGACCCGCCCGGATGCCCGCTCACCCGTCGACCCGCCTGATCGTCCTCAGGCAGTCCGCCGCCAGTTGCTGATAGATCCGCGTGCCGTTCGCCTTCGCATCGATCTCCGCGTCGCTCAGCCGCCGCACGACACGCCCCGGCATGCCCGCGAGCAGCACGCCGCGCGGTACGTCGTAGCCGGCCTTCACGAACGCGCACGCGGCGACGATCGTCGTCGCGCCGATCGTCGCGCCGTCCATCACGACCGCGTTCATCCCGATCATCGTGTCGGATTCGAGCGTCGCCCCATGCACGATCGCGCCGTGGCCGATGTGGCTGTTCACGCCGAGCCGGCACGTCTCGCCAATCCCGACGTGCAACACGCAGCCGTCTTGCACGTTGCTGCCGTCTTCGACGACGATCGCGCCGAAGTCGCCGCGCAGGCTCGCATGCGGGCCGATGTAGCAGCGCGCGCCGATCGTCACGTCGCCGATCACGACCGCGCTCGGGTCGAGATACGCGGACGGATCGACGCGCGGCCGCATCCCGTTGAATTCGAACAGCGGCATCGGTCAGAGCGCCGCGACCGCTTCCGGCACCAGTGCAAACAGGTCGCCGACCACACCGTAGTCGGCCACGCTGAAGATCGGCGCCTCCGGATCCTTGTTGATCGCGACGATCACCTTCGAATCCTTCATCCCGGCCAGATGCTGGATTGCCCCCGAGATGCCGACCGCGACGTACAGTTGCGGGGCGACGATCTTGCCGGTCTGGCCGACCTGGTAGTCGTTCGGCACGTAGCCGGCGTCGACCGCTGCGCGCGACGCGCCCAGTGCGGCATGCAGCTTGTCGGCCAGCGGCTCCAGCACCTTCGTATAGTTCTCGCCGCTGCCCAGCCCGCGGCCGCCCGACACGACGATGCTCGCGCTCGTGAGTTCCGGACGGTCAAGCTTCGTCACTTCACGGCTCACGAACTGCGACTTGCCAGCGTCGGCCGCCGCCTCGATCTTCTCGATCGATGCGCTGCCCCCAACGGCTGCCACCGGATCGAAACCCGTCGCGCGCACCGTGATCACCTTGACCGGATCGCTAGACTGCACCGTCGCGATCGCGTTGCCCGCGTAGATCGGGCGCTCGAACGTATCGGCCGACACCACCGCCGTGATCTCGGAGATCTGTGCGACATCCAGCTTCGCGGCAATGCGTGGCGCGATGTTCTTGCCGTAGGCCGTCGCCGGCACAACGATGTGCGAGTAGCGCGTCGCGACGTTCATCACCGTTGCTTCGACGTTTTCGGCCAGACCGTCGGCCAGCTGCGGCGCATCGGCCAGCAGCACCTTCGACACACCCGCGATCCTCGCTGCCGCATCGGCCGCCGCCTGCGCGTCGTGTCCTGCGACGAGCACGTGAACGTCGCCGCCACCCGCTGCATTGAGCGCCTGTGCGGCAGCGACGGCATTCAGCGTTGCCGCCTTGATCGACGCGTTGCCGTGTTCCGCAATCACCAGAATCGTCATGTCCTTGCGCTCCCTGTTACAGCACCTTGGCTTCGGTCTTCAGCTTCCCGACCAACGTCTGCACGTCCGGCACCTTCACGCCGGCCGCGCGCTTCGGCGGCTCGTTCACGTTGAGCACCTTCAGACGCGGCGTCACATCCACGCCGAGCTCGTCGGGCTTCACGATGTCCAGCGGCTTCTTCTTCGCCTTCATGATGTTCGGCAGCGTCACGTAGCGCGGCTCGTTCAGGCGCAGGTCGGTGGTAATGACAGCGGGCAGTTGAAGCGACAGCGTTTCAGCGCCGCCGTCGACTTCACGTGCGACCGTTGCCTTACCGTCGGCCACTATCACCTTCGATGCGAACGTCGCCTGCGGCAAACCCGCCAACGCAGCCAGCATCTGCCCGGTCTGGTTCGAATCGTCGTCGATCGCCTGCTTGCCGAGGATCACCAGTTGCGGCCGCTCCTTGTCGACCAGCGCCTTCAGCACCTTCGCGACACCGAGCGGCTCGACGCCTTCATTCGATTCGATGAGAATCGCGCGATCCGCGCCGATCGCGAGCGCCGTGCGCAGCGTTTCCTGCGCCTGCGCGACGCCGACCGACACGGCCACCACTTCGGTCACGACGCCGGCCTCCTTCAACCGCACGGCTTCCTCCACCGCGATCTCGTCGAACGGGTTCATCGACATCTTCACGTTTGCGATGTCGACGCCCGTCCGGTCGGATTTCACGCCGACCTTCACGTTCGCGTCGACCACGCGTTTCACTGCCACGAGCGCTTTCAACTGCCTGTCTCCTGTTCCGTTGCGTGCGCCGCGTTGCGTCAGCGCGCGGTAAACCCGCCGTCGATCACCAGTTCCGCGCCCGTCACGTAACGGCCTGCCGGCGACACGAGATACAGGATCCCGGCCGCGATGTCGCGCGGACTGCCGATCTTCGCCATCGGCACATTCGTCTGCATGTACTCGAAGGCACGATCGGGATCCTGCCCCATCTGGCGGAACGCTTCCTCGAGCATCGGCGTGCGGATATAGCCGGGATGCACCGAGTTCGCACGAATGTTCTTCGCCGCGTACAGCATCGCGTCGACCTTCGCCATCATCCGTACCGCGGCCTTCGATGCGTGATACGCGGGCACGTCGGGCCCGCCGACGATCCCGTACATCGACGACAGGTTCACGATCGAGCCGCCGCCGGCCGCGTCGAGATGCGGAATCGCCGCGCGCGTGCACAGGAACACGCCGTTGACGTTCACGTCCAGCACGCGCTGCCATTGCGCAAGCGTGAGTTCGTGCGTCGGCACGTTGTGGCCTTCGATGCCCGCGTTGTTCACGAGCACGTCCAGGCGCCCGAAGCGCGTGACGATCTCGCCGAACACGCGCGCCACGTCGGCCTCGTGCGTCACGTCGAGCGACCAGAACACCGCCTGGCCGCCCTGCGCGCGGATTTCCTCGACCAGCGCTTCGGCCGGTTGCGACAGCACGTCGAGAATCGCGACGCTCGCGCCGGCGGCAGCCAGCGTGCGTGCGGTCTCCGCGCCGATGCCGCGCGCGCCGCCGGTGATCGCGGCGACCTTGCCGCGCAGGTCGAACAGGTCTTCGATGAGTTTCATGTCGTCTCCATATATTTGTTCAGACAGGCCGCCTGCATCGAGGCCGGCCGTCAAGGGCATCCGGCGTTATCGCGTATTCCGCGTCGCAAGAAAATCGAGGCATTCCCGATTGAAATAGTCGGCGTGCTCCACCATCACCCAGTGGCCGCACCGGTTCATCAGCACGAAGCGCGCATCGCGGCAGCGTTCGAGGAACTTCAGCGCGCCGCCGACCGGATTGAAGCGGTCGTCCGTGCCCCAGAATCCGAGCACCGGAGTACGCAGGTCACCGAGCGCGTCGGTCAGGTTCGGCACGCTCATCGTCGACAGCACTTCGGTCGGCTGTTCGACGCACACCTTCATCCGCTCGGCGACGAGCGCGTCTGTGACGATCGCCGGATCGTGCACGAGCAGCGTCAGCAGTTCGCGCATCGTGTCGTCATTCATCTGGCGATTCGTGAACAGCTTCACCATCCGCTGGATGCCTTCCATCCGGAAATAGGTGTCGCGATCCTCCACCCCGCCGGGCGCCATCATGATCAGCCCGTCGACTTCGTCCGGGTAGTCGAGTGCGTACTTGAGCGCAATCGCGCCGCCGAGCGAGTTGCCGAGCAGCACGGCCGGCCCGATTCCAAGCGCGTTCAGTTGCGCATGCAGCGCACCGACGAAGAAATCGAGCGTATAGGCAATGTCGGCCGGCTTCGACGACTGCCCGTAACCCGGCAGGTCGACGACGATCGCGCGATAGCCGGCCGCCGCGAACGCGGGCACGTTGTGCTTGAAGTTGCTGAAACCGCTGGCGCCCGGGCCGCTGCCGTGGATGAACACCACGGGCCGGCCTTCGCCCGCCTCGTAGTGGTGCAGGCGCAGGCCGCCCGGCACGTCGGTGAAGATGCCGGCCGGCGGCGTCGTGGGAATCGTCATCGCGGGTTGTCTCCTTCGTCGTTCGATGGATGCCTGCCACGATGATTGCGCCGCCGGCGCCGGCCGGCATCATCCTTTCAGACTACGAAGCCGCGCGCGCTTCTTCCTATCATCGGCCCACCGAAACGGAGGCAACGATGAACGGATTCGACTACAGCGGCAAGACGGTGCTCGTGACGGGCGGCACCAAGGGCATCGGGCGGCGCATCGCCGAACGGTTTCTCGCGGCGGGCGCGCGCGTGTTCGTCTGCGGACGCAGTGCGCCCGACACGCCGCCGTCGGCCAGCGGCCGCACGGCGGCGTTCGTCGCGGCCGATCTGCGCGACATCGAACAGGTCGACGCGATGCTCGCGACGATCCACGATGCGGCAGGCGGCCTCGACGTGCTCGTCAACAACGCGGGCGGCTCGCCGTTCGCGCTCGCGGCCGATGCTTCTCCGCGCTTCACCGAATCGATCGTGCGGTTGAACCTGATCGCGCCGCTTCAACTCGCACAGCGCGTGAACGCAATCATGCAGCCGCAGCCGGCAGGCGGCGTGATGCTGTTCATCGCGAGCGTCAGCGCGTCGCGTCCGTCGCCCGGCACGGCCGCGTATGGCGCCGCGAAAGCGGGCCTCGTCAACGCGGTCACGTCGCTCGCGGTCGAGTGGGCGCCGCGCGTGCGCGTATGCGCGATCAGCCCGAGCCTCGTGCAGACCGAATCGGCCACCGAAGGCCACTACGGCGACGACGACGCGCTCGACGCGATCCGCGCGACGATTCCCGCCGGACGGCTCGCGACACCCGACGACGTCGCGTCTGCGTGCCTGTTTCTCGCATCGCCCGACGCGTCGTACACGTCCGGCGCGAACCTGCGGCTCGACGGCGGCGGCGAGCGGCCTGCGTTCCTGCGGGCGGCGCAAGCGGCCGCGCGTTGATGCGTGCATTCCCGACGGTGCGGTGCGAATCGTTGCCAGTCCTAGGGAAGTCATCTAGTTCATTTTGACGATTCCCTGCTACCGCGATCTCCCTACTCTGCCTCTCACGACAACACACACAGTCGACCGTCGTCGATACCCCCAAGAGGAGACACCATGCATCAACGGATTTCGCGCCGTACCGACAAGCGGGCAACCGCCACGCTGTCGACGCTGGCCGCCGCGTTGCTGACGTGCGCCGTTCCCAGCGCGCACGCCGGCAGCACGATCGAGCTGGGCGCCGACACGACGCTGGACTACACGTTCACGCTCAGTTACGGCCTCGGCATGCGCACCCGCGCACCGAGCGGCAATCTCCTCACGCCGGCGAACATCAACGGCGACGACGGCGACCGCAACTTCGCGAAGAACAAGCTGATCGAGAACCAGGTCAGCCTGCTCGGCGAAGTGAACCTGAAGCACGACGACTGGGGTGTGTTCGTCCGCGCGGATACGTTCTACGACCAGGCCTATCACCGCCCGAACTACAACGATGCGCCGGGCACCGTGAACCACTCGGGCCAGTACAACGACTTCACGAGCGACGCGCGCTACTGGTCGGGCGGCCACACGACGCTGCTCGCCGCGTATGCGTACAACACGTTCCACATCGGCTCGACGAGCCTGAACGTGAAGGTCGGCGACCAGGTCGTCGCGTGGGGCGAAAGCCTGTTCTTCCCGAACATCGCGGGCGCACAGGGGCCGTCCGATGCGACCAAGTCGTACATGGCCGGCGCCGAGGTGAAGGACATCCTGCTGCCCGTGCCGCAGATCTCGACGCAGTGGCAGATCACGCCGAGCTTCAGCCTGCTCGCCTACTACCAGTTCTCGTTCCAGCAGAACCGGCTGACCGCGCCCGGCACGTACTGGAGCTACTCCGACGTCACCGGCCCCGGCGCGCAGTACATCATCGGCCCGGGCGGGATGGTGATTCCGCGCGGCCCCGACGAGAAGCCGAGCGCACGCAACCAGTGGGGGATCGGCGCGCGCTTCCGCGTGCTCGGCGACACCGAGCTCGGCCTGTACCACCTGCACTACAACGACATGAATCCGAGCGTCGTCACGACGTACTTCCCGACGCTCCAGTACCAGCAGACCTATTTCAGCAACATCAAGCTGACCGGCGCGAGCTTCTCGACGCAGGTCGGCCCGGTGAACGTCGCGGGCGAAGTGTCGTATCGGCAAGGCGCGGCGGTGCTCGTCAACACGCCCACCGGCCCGCAGTCGACGCGCGCCAACGTGCTGCAGACCAACCTGTCCGGCATCTACTCGATCGGGCCGAGCTTCCTCGCGAACTCGCAGTCGTTGACCGGCGAACTCACGTACGTGCACGCGGGCAGCATCTCGGCGCTCGACGGCTCGACGACGCTCGCGAATTCGCGCAACGCGCTCGCGATGGAGGTCGCGTGGACGCTCAGCTACAAGAACGTGTTCAACGGCTGGGATCTCGACGTGCCGCTGACCTACGCACACGACCTGACGGGCACGTCGCCGCTGGCCGGCGCGCTCGGCTCGCTGACGGGCCAGGGCGACCACCGCGTGACCGCCGGCGTGACCTTCACGCGCCTGAGCAACCTGCAGCTGTCGCTCGTCTACGCGAAGTTCCTCGGTTCGCCGAATCCCGCCACGCGGCCGCTCGCCGATCGCGACTACGTGCTCGCCACGGCGACCTACCACTTCTGAGCGGCCCGGCCGCTCGTCACCCAGCAAGATGAGGATAGTCATGAAACGCATTCATCTCCCCCTCCTGCGCGCATCGGTGATGGCCGCGTGCGCGGTCGTCGCGACGGCGTCGTTCCCGAAGGTGTCCCCGGATGACCTGAAGGCGCTCGACGGCCCACTGACGCCGATGGGCGCGGTGCGCGCCGCCAGCAAGGACAGCGGCGTGCCCGAATGGTCGGGCAAGTGGCTCGGCACGCCGCCCGACGTGCAGTACAAGCGCGGCGGCCGCTACCCCGATCCGTTCGCGAGCGACAAGCCGGTCGCGACGATCACCGCCGAGAACATGGCGCAATACGCCGAGCACCTGACCGACGGCCAGAAGGCCATGTTCAAGCGCTATCCGGCCACCTTCAAGATCGTCGTCTATCCGAGCCATCGCGATTTCCGCTATACGGATGCCGTCTACAAGGACATCCGCACCTATGCGCCCGACTCGACGATGACGTCCGACGCGAACGGGCTCACCAACGCGCCGCCGCAGGTGCCGTACCCGATCCCGAAGAGCGCCACCGAGCTGCTGTGGAACCAGCGCATGTCGTCGGCGATCGGCACCGAACAGGCCACCTACGACCAGGCGGTCGTCTATTCCGACGGCAACATGGCCTGGGGCAAGGTGCGCTACGACATCTACTCGCCGCGCAACGTCGGCAAGTACGACGTGAAGAGCGACCTGAACAACCGCACCTATGCGCGCGTCGCCACCGACCTGCCGCTGTCCGACCGCGGCTCGCTGATCCTGTCGTTCACCAACTGGGACAAGGCCGGTGCGGACAACGCGTCGCGCACGTGGATGTACAACCCCGGCACGCGGCGCGTGCGGCAGGCGCCTGAATACGGCTACGACCAGCCGATGGGGCCGGGCGGCTTCCGCACCGTCGACGACGATCGTCTCTTCAACGGTTCGGGCGACCGCTACGACTGGAAGATTCTCGGCAAGCGAGAGATCTACGTGCCGTACGACAACTACAAGGCGATGGACACGTCGGTCAAGTACAGCGACCTGCTCGGCAAGGGCCACGAGAATCCGTCCTACATCCGCTACGAACTGCATCGCGTGTGGGTGCTGCAGGCGTCGCTGAAGAACGGCTATCGCCATCAGTATGCGAAGCGGGTGCTGTACCTCGACGAGGATTCGTGGATCACGCTGCTCGCCGACAACTATGACGCGCGCGGCCAGCTCTGGCGTACCAACGTTGCCACGACGCTCTACGCGTTCGATGCGAAGACGTTCTATCCGGGCGTCGTGTTCTACCACGACCTCGTCTCGGGCGCGTACATGGCCGACCGCCTGACGAACGAAGGGCCGATGCCGAAGCTCGACAACAGCCCGCAGTTCACCGAGGCGTACTTCTCGCCGGACGGGATCCGCAGCTCGGGCAACTGACGCACCACACCCGCGCCCCACGCGCCGGAGCCCCGCTCCGGCGCACGACGCCGCCCGCGACGGCGGCCTGTTCCATTCAAGATTCGAGGGCCCTTTCATGTCTTCCCGCCTGCATACGACGCTCGGCGACGAGCTGTACGCCGCGTGGCACGCGCGCGCGCCAGTCGCGCCGCTGTCGAGCCGCCCGCGCCGCCTGTCGCTCGACGACGCCTACCGCATCCAGCAGCGCTTCATCGCACGCCGGGTCGAACACGGCGAGGCTGTGGTCGGCAAGAAGATCGGCGTGACGAGCCAGGCCGTGCAGGACATGCTGAACGTGCGCCAGCCCGATTTCGGCATCCTGCTGTCCGGCATGCACTGCGCGGCCGGCGACGCGATTCCTGCCGATACGCTGATCGCACCGCGCGCCGAAGGCGAGATCGCGTTCATCCTCGCGCGCGACCTGCGCGGCCCCGGCATCGACCGCACCGACGTGATCGCAGCGACGGCCGCCGTCGCGCCCTGCTTCGAGATCGTCGATTCGCGCATCCGCGACTGGGCGATCCGCATCGAGGACACCGTCGCCGACAACGCGTCGTGCGGCGTGTACGTGCTCGGCGACGCGCGCGTCGATCCGCGCACGCTCGATCTCGCTGCGTGCGAGATGACGATCGACAAGAACGGCGAGCCAGTCGCGCAAGGGCGCGGCGATGCGGCGCTCGGCCACCCCGCCGATGCAGTCGCGTGGCTCGCGAACACGCTCGCCGCGTACGACGTGCCGCTGCTCGCCGGCGAGATCGTGTTGTCCGGCTCGCTGGCGAAACTGATTCCGGTCACGGCCGGCGATGCGCTGTCGATGCACATCTCCGGCATCGGCAGCTGCGACGTCCGCTTTATCTGAACAAAAGGAATCCTGATGAAGAAAATCAAATGCGCACTGATCGGGCCCGGCAACATCGGCACCGACCTTTTGTACAAGCTGCGCCGCTCGCCGGTGCTCGAACCCGTGTGGATGGTCGGCGTCGATCCGGCCTCCGACGGTCTCGCGCGAGCGCGCGAGTTCGGCCTGAAAACGACCGACCAAGGTGTCGACGGGCTGCTGCCGCACGTGGCCGCCGACGACATCCGCATCGCGTTCGATGCGACCTCCGCGTACGTGCACCGCGACAACTCCGACAAGCTCACCGCCCTCGGCGTGAAGATGATCGACCTGACGCCCGCCGCGATCGGGCCGTACTGCGTGCCGCCGGTGAACCTCGATGCGCATCTCGACAGCGCGCAGACGAACGTGAACATGGTGACCTGCGGCGGCCAGGCGACGATCCCGATGGTGTACGCGGTATCGCGCGTGCAGCCGGTTGCTTACGGCGAGATCGTCGCGACGGTTTCGTCGCGCTCGGTCGGCCCCGGCACGCGCAAGAACATCGACGAATTCACGCGCACGACGTCCGGCGCGATCGAACAGGTCGGCGGCGCACGCAAGGGCAAGGCGATCATCGTGATCAATCCGGCCGAGCCGCCGCTGATCATGCGCGACACGATCCACTGCCTGACCGACGGCCCGCCCGACGTCGACGCGATCACCGCGTCCGTGCATGCGATGGTCAAGGAAGTGCAGCGCTACGTGCCCGGCTACACGCTGAAGAACGGCCCGGTGTTCGACGGCAATCGCGTGTCGGTCTTCATGGAGGTCGAAGGGCTCGGCGATTACCTGCCGAAGTACGCGGGCAACCTCGACATCATGACCGCCGCCGCGGCCGCCACGGCCGAGCGTTTCGCCGAACAGATGCTGGCCGCGACGGCCGCCACCGCTTGAGTTGAGGAGCCACGCGATGTCACTTGCAGGCAAGAAGATCACCGTCCACGACATGTCGCTGCGCGACGGGATGCACCCGAAGCGCCACCAGATCACGCTCGACCAGATGCGCAACATCGCGCGCGGGCTCGACGCGGCCGGCGTGCCGCTGATCGAGGTCACGCACGGCGACGGGCTCGGCGGTGCGTCGGTCAACTACGGTTTCCCCGCTCATACCGACGAGGCGTACCTGAGCGCCGTGATTCCCGAGCTGAAGCAGGCAAAGGTGTCGGCGCTGCTGCTGCCGGGCATCGGCACCGTCGAGCATCTGCGCATGGCGCACGAACTCGGCGTCGGCACGATCCGCGTCGCGACGCACTGCACCGAGGCCGACGTGTCGGAGCAGCACATCGGCCTCGCGCGTACGCTCGGGCTCGATACCGTCGGCTTTCTGATGATGGCGCACATGTCGTCGCCAGAGCAGCTCGTCGTGCAGGCAAAGCTGATGGAGTCGTACGGCGCGAACTGCATCTACATCACCGATTCGGCCGGCCACATGCTGCCCGACGACGTGACCGCGCGGATCGGCCAGGTGCGCGACGCGCTGAAGCCGGACACGGAACTCGGCTTCCACGGCCATCACAACCTCGCGATGGGTGTCGCGAACTCGGTCGCAGCGGTTGCCGCCGGCGCGAACCGGATCGACGCGGCCGCGGCCGGCCTCGGCGCCGGTGCGGGCAACACGCCGATGGAAGTGTTCGTTGCCGTGTGCGACCGGATGGGGATCGAGACAGGGGTCGACGTGTTCGCGATCTCGGATGTTGCCGAGGATCTCGTGGTGCCGATCATGGACGCGCCGATCCGCCTCGACCGTGATGCGCTGACGCTCGGCTATGCGGGCGTTTACTCGTCGTTTCTGCTGTTCGCGAAGCGCGCGGAAGCGAAGTACGGGATTCCCGCGCGCGACATCCTCGTCGAGCTGGGCCGGCAACGGCTCGTCGGCGGGCAGGAGGACATGATCGAGGACGCGGCGCTGACGATGGTGCGGGCGCGGGAGGTGGCGGCGTAACGGGGGTCCCTGCCCTGCCCCGTCGCGGCATTTATGCGGGACGGGGCAGTCGGGCCAGCGCCCCGGCGGTCGCCGACTCCGGCGTCCCGTTCGGCGTACGTGCAGTCAATCCGGACGATACGCATCGCCACCGACGGCGGCAAAGAACGAAACCGTACTGGCCATCCTGGCCGCGCGAACGCGCGTTACCTCGAGCCGCGCCAGGTCGTATGCATACTCGTCGCGCAGCACACGAAGCCGATCCGAACTACCGTTCGCGAACTGGCGCCGGGTCATGTCGAGAACGGTCTGTTGCCGTTGCGCGACCGCGCTACGGGCCTGCAGCGCGGTTGCATCGCGATCGATTTCGGTCAGCGCATCGGCGACGCTCTGCAACGCGCCCAGCACGACCTTCCGGTAGTCCTCGAACGTGGCATCGTAAGCCGCGACCGCCGCATCCCGCGCCGCACGCAATTCTCCACCGTGAAAAACCGGTGCGCTGAGCTGGGCACCGATATTCCAGATCGTCGTGCCGCCGGCGAACAACTGGCCGAGCACCAGCGGCGACGACCCGATGCTCGCACTCAGTTCGATCCGCGGGTAAAGGTTTGCCGTGGCGACACCGGCCAGTTCGCCCGCAATATGCAGGCTCGACTCCGCTGCGAGGATGTCGGGCCGTCGACGCACGAGTTCCGACGGAACGATCGACGGCAGGTTTTGCGGCAACTGCAAATCGCTCGAACGAAACCGCGGCAGCGACTCGGGCGACGGCACGCCCGCGTAGACCGCGAGTTGAAACCGGATTTGCTGCAGTTCCGTGTGCAATGCCGCCCGTTCCGCTTCGATTCGATCGACGTCGGAATCGCCGTCGATCGTTTCCCGATACGCGACGCTGCCGATTTCATGCCGTTCGCGCAGCATCTGCCGAACCGCTTGCCGATTCCGCAACACGGCGTCGTTCAATTCGATTTCGTCGCGCAGCCGCCCTTCCCGGACCACCGCAGCGATGATGTTGCTGGCCAGTGTCAGGCGTACAGCGTCGGCCTGATGCTTTCTCAGAGCGGCTTCATACCGTTTCGCTTCGACCCGATGACGCTGCGCGCCGAACAAATCGAAGTCGTATCGGACGTTCACGTTCGTGTTGTACAGCATGAACGGAGATGGGTTCGGAATCATCGGCAGGCCGGCGGCTGCGGTATTCAACTGCTCCCTTTTGGCCGACGCGCCGACGTCCACCTGCGGATAGCGACTGGCACCGTGTTGTCCCGCAAGATACTTCGTCGCTTCGAGTAGCCGCGACTCCGCGCTCCGTATGGACGGATTGTCCTGCATCGCCTGCTCGACGAGTGCGTCCAGCGCCGGGGAGCCAAAGCGCCGCCACCAGCGCGGATCGTGTTCGCCGTGCACGGTCGCGTCATCGCGATCGGTCGACCCGGCGCTCATTCCCATGAAGGTGGCAGGCAATGCCAGCTCGCTCGCGGATCGCGGGGTAAACGCGGGATGGCTGCACCCCTGCACCGCGAGAATGACAACCGCGATCGGCAGGACCGCAATCGTGCGGCGAGCACGGCGGCCGACAGGTGTTCGTTGTGCCATCGTCGTTCAATCGAGCGTGGTTCGGTAAGCGAGCAGGCCGACCGTCATTGCAACCAGCGCGAAAACGGTCATCGTCGCGGCATCGGGCCATACTTCGTTCCATCCACTCCCCTTCAGGAGGACGCCCCGGATGGCCCGGTTGAAATAAGTCAATGGCAATCCGTTGCCTAGCAGCCGCGCCCAGCTCGGCATGCCTGCAAACGGGAACATGAATCCGGAGAGCAGGACGCTCGGCAGGAAATAGAAGAACGTCATCTGCATCGCCTGCAACTGGTTCCGTGCGACCGACGAGATGGCGATGCCGACCATCAGATTCGCGACGATCAGCAACGACGCGAGGCAGTAGACCGTCACCGGATTGCCTTCAAACGGCACGCTGAATACGAATCGTGCCGCCAGCAGGATGATCGTGCACTGCAGAAGGCCGATCAGGACGTACGGCACGATCTTTCCGCTGATCACCTCGATCGAGGTTGCCGGCGACGCGAGGATGTTCTCGATCGTTCCACGTTCACGTTCACGCGTGATGGCGAGACTCGTCATCATGACCATCGTCATCGACAGGATGACGCCCATCAAGCCGGGAATGATGTTGTACTGCGTTATGCCGGCCGGGTTGTAGACCCTGTGCACGCGGGCCGAGAATGCTTGCGATGGCGCGGTTGTCGCCAGGGCTCCCGTCAAATCCTTGTTCAACACGGTCTGCGTCATCGTATTGAACGCGGCGATCGCATTTCCCGTTGCAGCGGGATCGGTCGCATCCGCCTCGACCAGAATTTCCGGATGCTCGTTGCGCACCAGTCGTCGCGAGAAGTCGTACGGCACGCTCACCACGAACTGCACGGTGCCCTTTTGCAGCGCGTCACGAGCCGCCCGTTCGGAAAACTGGCCGCCCTGGATATCGAAATAGCCTGTATTGCGCATGCCGGCGACGAGCGATCGCGAAAATTCGCTTGCGTCGTCGGCGAGCACGATCGCCGGAAGATGCTTAGGATCGCTGTTGATCGCAAAACCGAACAGCGCCAGCTGCACGATCGGCAACACTGCGATCATCCCCAGCGTGACGCGATCGCGGCGGATCTGCAGGAATTCCTTCGTCACCATGCTCCACCAGCGGGAAATCGAGAATCCGGTCATGATCAGCGAGGCTCCCCGGGTGCGTCCTTCATCAAATGCAGGAAAACGTGCTCGATATTCGTCGCGATTCTGTGAAGCTCGACACCATCGCCGCAGACGGCTGCGAGACTCGCCGCGAGCACGACCTCGTCGTGTCCCGATACGTGCAGCGCACGACCGAACGCAATCACCTGCTCGACGCCCGGCCGGCCCTTGAGCCGGTCGTTCAGCCGGACGAGATCGCCTCCTGACACCGACCAGGTATGGAGCGCGTGTCGCCGCACGAGATCACTGACCTCGCCGTGTGCCAGCAGCGTGCCGTACGCGATGTAGGCCAGCTTGTGGCAACGTTCGGCCTCGTCCATATAGTGCGTGCTGACGAGCACCGAAACGCCGCGGGCCGCCAGACGGTGCAGTTCCTCCCAGAACACCCTGCGCACGCCCGGGTCGACACCGGCCGTCGGTTCGTCGAGCAGCAGTAGTTCGGGCGACTGCAACAGCGCAGCGGCAAGCGCCACGCGCTGCTTCCAGCCGCCCGACAACGAGCCGGCGAGCTGGTTCGCGCGCGACTCCAGGCCCATCTCGGCGAGGATCCGCGCGACGCGCTCCTTTCGCGCGTCGATCGCATACAGTCGCGCGACGAAGTCGAGGTTCTCCCGCACCGTCAGGTCTTCCCAGTACGAGAAACGCTGCGTCATGTAGCCGACTCGTCGCTTGATCTCCCGGCATTGCGTCAGGATGTCGAATCCGAGGCAGGTTCCGCTACCGGAATCCGGCGTCAGCAGTCCGCACATCATGCGCAACGAGGTCGTCTTGCCGCTCCCGTTCGGGCCCAGAAAGCCGAATATCTCGCCGCGGCCGACCTGCAGGCTCAAGTTCTTGACGACGTGCCGTGTGCCGAAATGCTTGTTCAGATCGCGCACATCGATCAGCGGCATCACATGATTCATGGCCTCACCTCGATCGGCAGGCCGGGATGCAACCCGCGCGCGGCAACGGTATCGGGCCGCGCCTCGACGAGAAATACCAGCTTCGAACGCGCATCGTTGCTGTAGATGACGGGCGGCGTATATTCGGCGTCCGACGCGATATGGCTGATCGTCGCCGTATAGCCGCGCTCGCAGCCGTCGCACGTGATTCTCACGACACGACCGACGCGTAAATTGGCCAGCGCGGCCTCAGGCACGAAGAAGCGCACCTTCGTATTGCGATCGACCAGAATCTTGACCACCGGGTTGCCGGCGACGACCCACTCGCCCGGCGTGAAGAACGTATCGACGGCGACACCCTTGCCGGGGGCCTCCACCGACAGTTGCCGGTATTGCGTCTGCAGCCGCTCGTATTCGGCCTGCTGTGCGTCGGAGGTCTGTCGTTGCGAATGCAGTTGACCGTCGCGTGCCGGCAAACGCGCCGTCCTCAGCTGACTGGCGAGCTCGCTGACCCGTGCTTTGTCCACCCGCGCTGCCGCACGTTCGCGTTCGAGCTGATCGCGCGAGATCGCTTGTATCGCGTAGTCGGTTTCTGCACGGGCGAGCCGTTGCGTTGAAAGGGCAGCGCTCGCCCGGGCCTGTTCGACCTGTGCTTTCACCGTATCGATTTCAGATGACCGCTTGCCCTGCTCCAGGTCGCCGAGTACGTTCAGCGACGATTGCCACTGGTGATACTGGCGCTTGATTGCCTGTTCCAGGTCCGGCGCGCCGATCTCGAAGACGACCGCACCCGCTTCGACACGATCGCCGCGCGCCACGCGCAACGTCTTCAGGTTTCCCGAGTATGGCGCCGACAGATAGGAAAACTGCCCTTCGACATAGCCGTGATACGTTTCAGGCGACTTGGTACAGCCTGCGGCGAAGAAGCACGCGCAAACGAAGCCGTACCCGACCCATCGGGGCATGATCGTGATGCGTTCCATAGTGAAAGAACCGAATGTGGCGCGGTTGTAGGCGATGAACGCTTATGCGGTCGGCAAGCGATGGCCCGACTGGCAGCGACTGCCGATTCGCTGCGTGTAGGCATCGAAAAACTCTGCGGCTGCAGCACGCCGGATTTCCGTCACGTATTGCGTGCAGCAATGGTCTCCATCGGCGAACAGCGTCAGCTGGACGCCGTCGGTTCGCCCGAGCGCGCTCAGGGTATCGCGCAGCCATGTCTTGTCTGCGACCGACACAAGCGGATCGCGACCGCCATGAACGATGTGGACACGGGCGCGAATCTTTCCGAGCATCGTCACGTCGCGGATGGCGAAGTGGTCGACCGAATCTCGGGCCTCGTCGAGCGACGCAATGCCGAGAATCTGGCAAAACTTGCTTTTCAGGAAGAAAGGTAACTTGTTGAATTCGCGCGCATCCACCGGGCCGCCCAGATCGAGAATCGCGCCGACACGCGGGTCGACTGCTGCAATCTTGTAAGCCCACATGCCGCCCCAGCTGATACCGGCAACGGCATACCCTTCCGTGTCAATCCCCGGATAGTCGCTCAACGCGTCGACGGCCGCGACGATCGCCTCGTCGAAGTTCGACGGCCACGTCGCGCCGTCGAGCAGAAAAGTTTCGCCTTGCCCCGGGCCGTCGATGCACAGCACGGCAAAACCCGCTTCGGAAAACAACAGCTCGCTCGCGAGATGCTCTTCCTTGACGTCGTCCATGCCGTGCACGATCACGACTAACGGAATCGGCCCCGACGATAACGTCGGCTCCGGCAAATGCAGATTCGCCCACATCGGTTTGCCTTGCCAGTCGATGCGCATACGAGCGAATCGCGCGCCGAATGCCCGGCGTTCGGCCTCGATATAGAAGTCTCGACAGTGCCGATAGGCCATCGTCTTCGCATCCGAAAGCGGCAGACAGCCCCATTGGACCAGATGGGCGAGGAACGACAACCGCCGGTAGTGCGCAATGGCATCGTCGTCGGACACCCCGGGCAGCATCGCCTCGACCCGTCGAATCTCGGCTTGCAGGAAGTCCATGCCTTTCGTCGGCCAGTCGGAAAGACCGTCCATCGCCGCGAGGAAGCGATCTAGCGTGTTCTGGTCGAACAGTGCAGCCCGCCAGCGATTCCAGAACGGCCGCGTGATGTTCTTCACGCCCACGACGCGCGACAGCGCGAAGACGGCGCGGCTCAGAATGTGATCGGTAAAGGAATAGGTCTCGGTTTCGCTCAGATTACGCATCGTGACTATCCTGTCTAATCTTCACGCCAAGTTCGGCGGCCTCTTGCTCACTCAAGCCGAGCATCGTAGCGCCGAGACGCACGATGGCCGGATCGGGCAAGCCCGAGGCGGCCTGATCCGGGGCGTACCCGAGCCGACGTTCGTTCGCGTCAATGACCTGATACAGATCGAAACCGAATCTCGAACGCATGACGGCCCGGCCCAACTCGTTGATCATGCAATTCGAACTACATGCGCCCGTATTTTTCGGCAGGATCCAGTCATATCGCTCGATATGCGCAATCTGGATCTCCCGCTCGGGCTTGCGCATGAGTTCGTAGTACGGCACGAGCACGGTCGGAAACCCGATGTCGTCGGGATCCGCTTCGAGCGAAGCCGCGTGATCCGGGATCGCTTTGCGGAACGGCTGCACGAACCTGGCGACGAGATCGTTGACCTTCGGCAACGCTTGCGCAGACAACACGCCCGCACCTTCCAGATTCAACCGGTTCTGCCCTTTCTGCGTGCCGATGAAGCAGAGCGGAATGCGATGGCGATTCGCGAAGGCGCTCGCGCTGACCGCGATCAGCGAAAAACACGGCCAGCACGCGGAGCCGTACGTCATGGCTCCCTTCTGTAGATCGACATCCGAATTCCCGTCGATCGAAAATCCCGATCGGAACAGCGCATCCGTGAGCGCTTTATCCGGACGTTCGATCACAAGCGGAATACCGAGCTTGGCGGTGACGCGCCGCGCACTCTCGAGTGTTTGCGGCGACTGGTAACCGGGATCCAGCATCCACGCGCAAACATTCAACCCTTTCTCCGCCAGTTGAACCAGCATGTAGGTGCTGTCCTTCCCGCCGCTGTAGAGCACCATCGCGGAATACGTCGAACGCGGTTCGCGGGCCGGAATCGAATCGAGCATGGCGGCTGCCGTCCTGAGACTGCCGTCACCGACAATCGGCAAGCGTTTCGCCGCCGAGAGCGCCTTGTGACGCCAGGTTCGTTCGCCGTGGGCGCTGGAAATAATCGCATCGAGCAACCATTCGTGATCGGCATCCCGTTCGTATTCGGGGCGCCGATCGGATTGCATGCGCGAACAGTGTGCGCATAGCGCCGACGCCACGGTCTTGTCGACGTCGGTGCCATTCATCAGCGCGTCGTAATGCAACGGCATCCCGCAACGGTTGCATCCTCGATAAATCGGAATCGTCTTCACGAACGGCCTCCTCGCTCGCCGGACGATCCGTCCGCATCGCGCAGAAAACGGCGGAAAGCGGCCACATCCAGCACATGCCTTCCGCATTGGAGCGGCGGAATTCCGAACTTCACCTTATCGAACGCGCGCTCGTAGGCCAGCAGTTGTGCCACATCCGCCTCGCCGATATTGCTTGCGAGTTGCGGCAGGCTGGCGCGCAACATCCCCTCGGCCAGGCACGACCATGAGACGACGCTGCCGTTTCCGACATCGTCGGCGAAATCGAACGGAAAGAACGACCGATATGCGGTCGCACCTGCATCGACAAGCCCTGCATCACACGGAAGGATGTCACCACGTGCCTGCACGCGCGCCCACGCTGCGTTGCGATCCCAGCAATAAGGCTGGCTGTCGTCGATCAGGATCGTGCCGGCGCGCACGAGGTCGATATCGAGGATGGACGGCGTGCTGACCGCACTGACGATTACATTGGCATCGCGATAGCAGCGGCTGCCATCCGGCAACGCGTAACGCGTCGGAAGCACCTCAACCGATACCCGCATCGATGAATATGCCATCACTTCGTCTGCAATCGCGCGAACCCTGTCCTGCTGTTGCAGCGTGTCGACGAGGATCAGCTCCGCGGGTCGCGTGGCCCGAGGCGAGTGCGCCAGCAGCCTGGCCACCCCCGCGCCCACGCTGCCAACGCCAAGGATGGCGAGGACCGCATCGCCACCGCTCAATCCCGACTCGGACAGTGCCTTGTCGAACTGCCGGACGATCGAGACCGACGTCACCGCATGGCCGGTCGTCAATTCGATACCGAGTTCCTTCGAACGCGCTTCGATGCGGCGGCCGTAATTCGTCAGCGCCCCGGTCAGCCCGCCCAGGCAGACATGTCGTGCGCCCATCGCGGCCGCCTTGGTCAATCCCTCCGTCTCCATGCGACTGCGACTCGATGCACGCTTTCTCGGATCGATCATGTCTTCCGCGAGAATCGGCAAAAAGAGGATTCCGATGTTGATGCCTTTCGCCTCGATGATCTCGCCGTAGACGGGTTGCAGACAGTCCAGCAGATCAGCGAGTGCGTCGCCATCGAGCATTCCCGCCCACGGAAACATCCGCTCGACATCGGCTCTATCGCGCGGATGAGTCAGCAGAACGACGTCCACGTCGCGCGGCGCACCGCGCCTCAGCCATTTTCTCTGCGCGGAAGGACCAAAATAGACATTCGATGCCGTTGCAGCCCGGGATTCTTTTCTTGCATCCATTGGTGCGCCTCCATCATTAAAATTTGAATGGGCACGACAAATCCATCCAGAATTAATCCATCAATTCGATCAGACGTAATAAACCGATAATCCGAATACGATTCAACCAGGGAAAAATCCGCAAGGCGGAGCGGCTCGCCATCGTCAATTGAGACGTGCGATGCAGGGAAGGGAAACCCCGGACGAAGCAAAAACTTCCTAGATTGGCGATGGATTCTATTTTCGAGGAAGCAATGCGTCAATGCACGAATCGGCGAATTTTATTTTAATTTTTAGATTTAATCGGTAATTTTCAATTTGAAACAAAATGAGCACTAGGACACGTACTAAATAGAAACCCTCAGCCGAATGAACTCCATGGCCAGCTTCGAAAACTTGGCGACATGCGGAGCTGGTCATCGCAATTCCGCATTGCCGACAGTGCTCTTAGTATGCTGATAGCGATAAAGCGAGCGAATTCATCAATCCGATAGCGGAATGGTTTTCGGGATCGCAACGGCAATCGTTCCGGCCCACTGGTCGTGCCGACGCCTGCTCCGCGACGGCCAATCCGACCGTCCCGATTAAAAAACGTGGAGGCTCGCGCTTTGCCGACGGCTGGCTAGCGTGCGACGGCGCCGCGAACCCGCGGACGGTGCACGCGCTGGTCCGCGACGCGCCGGACGCGCACGGCTGGGCCGCTCGTGCGGCCGCCGCCGATCGACGAGCAAGCGGGCCGCAAGCGCCGCACCCGTCTTCCTGGGGACGCGATTCCGATTGCCGGCCGCAGGTCTCGGACGAGACGCTGCAGGCCATGTTCAAGCTGAACCCGCCGCGAGGCATCGCTCGTGCTGCATCTGACGCAAGCGTTGTCGCTGCAGAATGCAGCCGAAACGATGCCGATCCGCCATAGCCCCGCGCGTTCGCATTTGCGTGCGGCGTTCTCGAAAATGGGTGTGACACGGTAGACCAAACTCATCCAGGCAATCGTGCATTGCGTGGTCCCGTTGCAGTATGGCGTCGCGGCGCTGCAATGCGACCCCGCCATCGATGCGAGTGCGCCGGCGATTGACGGGAGGCCGTCGGCGGCTATTTGCGCGGGTTGGTTGAATCAGGCGAGAACCGGGGGCTCAAGGCCCGTTGTTCCTGCTCCGCGCACCGAGCATACATGCATGCCGATTGCGCGTCGGCTGCCCTTGCCCTGCTGACACCACGCTGGCAGCAGGCGGCGCTTAAGCTCGCATGATCGTCCGCTCAAGAACACCGCCCATGGCTCACACCGGAGAACTTTCCGCGCTCGCCGGCCGCGTCGTCAAGCGGCGCGGCATGACCCTGCTGACCCTCTGCCTCGCCGTCCTCGTCGCGCAGGTCGACACGGCCGTCGTGAATCTCGCGACGCGTGCGATCGGCGACTATTTCCACGCGGGCGTCGGCGCATTGCAATGGGTCGTCGACAGCTACAACCTCACGTACGCGGTGCTGCTGCTGACCGGCGGGCTGCTCGCCGACCTGCACGGCCGGCGCCGCATCTTCATCGCGGGCACGGCCCTCTTCACCGTCGCGTCGCTGCTGTGCGCGCTCGCGCCTTCGGTGCCGGTGCTGATCGCCGCCCGCGCACTGGCCGGCGTCGGCGCCGCGCTGCTGCTCCCGGCGTCGCTCGCGATCGTGCGGGTGGTGTGGCGCGACCCGGTCGAGCGTGGCCGCGCACTCGGCATCTGGGCCGCCTGCAACGGCGCGGCGATGGCGATCGGCCCGACACTCGGCGGCGTGCTGATCCGGCACTTCGGCTGGCGCAGCATCTTCTTCGTCGTCGTGCCGCTGAGCATCGCCGCGATGCTGCTTGCCATCCCGGCGGTGCCCGAGTCGTCCGATCCGCGCGGCCGGCACGTCGACGTCGGCGCACAAGTCACGGGCGCGCTCGTGCTCGGCACGCTGGCGTATGCGGCGATCGTGTTCCGCGATTCGCCGGCCGCATGCGTGCTCGCGGGCTGCGTCGCGATCGCCGCGTTCGCCACATTCGTGTCGATCGAACGGCGTCACGGCGCGGCCGCGCTCGTGCCGCTCGAACTCTTCCGGATCGGCGCGTTTCGCGGCGCGATCGCCGCGACCTCGGGCATGACGTTCGGAATGTACGGCGTGCTGTTCCTGCTGCCGCTCTACTGGCAAGGCGCCGGCCGCCTCGATTCGACCGGCGCGGGCCTCGCGCTGCTACCGATGGCGCTCGTGTTCGTCGTCGTATCGCCGTGGTCGGGGCCGCTGTCCGAGCGCATCGGCTCACGTGCGACGACGGCCGGCGGGGTCGGACTGATCGCGAGCGGGCTCGGCGCGATCGGCGCGTCGGCCGGTTCGTCGAGCCTGCTCGGCGCCGAACTCGGGCTTGCGATGACGGGGCTCGGCATGGGGATCGCGACGGGGCCGTTGATGACGGTCGCCGTCGGGGCGGTCGACGCCGCGCGTTCGGGCACCGCGAGCGCGCTCGTCAACGTCGCGCGCATGACCGGCGCGACGCTCGGCATCGCGGTACTCGGCACGCTGTTCGCGGCCGCGCACGGCGGTGCAGCCGGCTTGCGTGCGGCGATGTTCGCCGGCGCAGCCGTTCAGTTGGCCGGCGCCGCGGTGTCGGCACTCAGCATGCAGCGTGCCCGGCTGGCGGCATAACGCGTCGCGGCCTCGCTCATGCACCTGTCCATGCCGACATGGCTTCACGCCGCCCCGACCGCGCACCGCCCCGGCCGTCAGCGATGCTTCGCGCCGTGCCGCTTGCGCCGATGCGCTTCGCGCGCCTGCAGCAGCGACGGCATCAGTTCCTCGATGTATTGCCGCGCCTGCCCGCGCGTCACGACCTCGCTGAAACGCTGATGGGCCTTGTCATGGCCGACCAGCGCCGCATGCGCTTTCTTCAGGATGTGCAGATACGCGATCAGGCTCGTGCCGTCGCGCACGGGCAGCGCATCGCGCGGGTCGAAGGCCGGTGTGGTACTCATGATCCGATCCTTTGCGGGCAGTCGCTGCGGCACGTCGTGGTGACGAGCGCCAGCAGGTCGTTCGCGAGACGGTCGCGGTCGGTCAGCGGCGCCAGGCCGAACAGCCGCTCGAGCGTCGCGGCAACCGACGCATGATCGTACGGCGTATGGTCGACCTGCCCGGCCGCGACCCACGGCGAAATCACGATCGCCGGCACCCGCACGCCGTACAGGTCGAACCCGAAGCCGCTCGCGTTCAGCGTCGCCGCCGCGCCATCGTTCGGCGGCGGTGCGGCGCCCGGCCTGACCGAATCGTAGAAGCCGCCATGCTCGTCGTAGCAGATCACGAGCAGGCTGCTGTTCCACACCGGCGAATTGCGGATCGCGTTGTACACGCGCGCGGCGAGCTGGTCGCCGCCGGCAAGGCCGTCCATCGGGTGTTGCGAGCTGCCGTTCTGGTAGGTGCCGTGCACGATGTCGCCGTAACCGGGCTCGATGAACGTATAGCGCGCCGTATAGCCGGCCGCGAGATCGGCCTCGAAATGCGCGAGATCGTCGACGTCGAAGAAGCTGATGCCCTTCAGCGACGCGACCTGCGGCACGTGGCCGAGCGGATCGCCCGTCTGGTCCTGGTAGATGCGCCAGTTGTCGTCGCCGAGCGCGGCGAAGATCGAACCCTTCGGATACGGAAAGCCGTCGAACGCATCCCACCCGGCCATTTCTTCCTTGGTCGGCGAGTGATCGAGCCCGGCCGACGACGCGCCGTGCAGGAAAAAGCGGTTCGGCCAGGTCGGCCCCGGCATCGACGCATGCCATGCGTCGCACAGCACGAACGCGTTCGCGAGCGCGGACAGCGACGGCGCCTGCGTCGCGATGTCGACGCCCTGCATGATCTTGCCCGCATCGGCCGGCTGCGGCGGCGTGCCTTCATCATGCGAGGTCGCGTAGTTCGACACGAATCCCGTATTGCCGACCGGCGGATACGGCTGCCCTTTCACGAACGGCACGCCCGCACCGCAAAGCTGCTCGAGCACGTCGGTGAATTCGTGGCACGGATCGGTCGGCATCCGGTCGGGCGCACCGCCGCCGAACGGATAGACCGCGCCGCCATACGCGTTGCTGTTGCCCGGCGACGCGGCGACGATGTCGGGGTAGCCCGACAGCGCGAACAGGTGATCGAAGGAACGGTTCTCGAGCATCAGCACGAACACGTGCTGAATGCGGTCCTGAACCGACGGGGATGCGGGGGCTGCGTCTGCACTCATGGCGCCTCCTGGCGTCGCGCGACGAAAGTCCTGCTGGCACGGTCGCTGGCCCGCTGAAAGCCACTGAAGGGATTGAAAGCCGTGGCGCGGGCCGCGAATTGCCGACGAGTGTACGACCGCGCCGGCCCGCGCGTAAAGCTGCACGCGAACCGCGTTGCGGCCTGGGCGTTCAGCCGTCGGCCGGCGCGGTTTTCAGCGTGACGACATCGCGCCGCGGCGGCGCACCGAACATCCGCGCGTATTCGCGGCTGAACTGCGACGCGCTTTCGTAGCCGACGCGATACGCGGCCGTTTCCGCGTTCGCCGCGCCCGTCACCATCAGGTGGCGCGCTTCCAGCAGGCGCAACTGCTTCTGGTACTGCAGCGGCGTCATCGACGTGAGCGCCTTGAATTGCCGATGGAACGCCGACGGGCTCATCTGCGCGACGGCGGCGAGATCCTCGACGCGGATCGCCTCGGCAAACTGGCCACGCAGCGCATGGATCGCCGCGACGACGCGCTGTGCATGGCCATTGGCGAACACGACGCGCGAAACTTCGCCGCCGTGCGGCCCCGCGAGCAGCCAATAGCAGATCTCCCGCATCACGAGCGGCGCGACGACAGGAATCGCGGCCGGCGTATCGAGCAGCCGCATCATCCGCAGCACACAATCGGCGAGCGACCCGCCGAAATCGGTCACGCAGACGCCATGACCGATCGCGCCGGCCGGTTGCGGCGGCGGCGCATCGAGTCGTTCGAGTACTTCACGCATCATCGCGAGATCGAATTCGAGCACGATGCCGAGGAACGGTTCGGTCTCGCTGGCCTTGACGATCCGGCTCGTCGCCGGCATCTCGACGCTGACGACGAGCGCACGACCGGGCCCGTAGTCGTAACGCCGCCCGCCGAACGTCGTCCACTTCGCGCCCTGCACGACGACGCACAGCGCCGGCTTCATGATCAGCGGCGCGGGCAGCTTCTCGCGGTTCGAACGCAGCAGGATCAGCCCGTCGATCGCCGTCGCGAACGGGCTCTCTTCGCCCGGCGCATCCGTCAGGCGCGCGACACGTTCGACCAGTTCGTCCGACATGCAGCCACCCTCCGTATCCCGATGTCCGGATGGTACACGCGGCGCGGCGCCTTCCGGGGCGGCCGGGCAGGATCAGGCAAGAACGCGGCCGGTTCCGGCATTCAGCCGGGGCGGCCGCCACCGTACGCTTGGCGCTGTTCGTCACCGACTTCGATCAGGAGCCCAGCATGGCAGCAGCACAATCCAACCCTTCCACCCCGAAAATCGCCGTCGTCACCGGCGGCAGCCGTGGGCTTGGCCGCAATACGGTGCTTCATCTCGCGCAACGCGGCGTGCGCTCGATCTTCACGTATCGCGCGAACCGCGCGGAAGCCGACCAGGTCGTCGCGCTGACCGCCGACGCCGGGCAAGCGGCGATCGCGCTGCCGCTCGATACCGGCGATAGCGCCACGTTCGACCGCTTTGCAGAACAACTCCGCGAGACGCTTTCGGGCTGGGGCGCCGACCGGTTCGACTTCCTCGTCAACAACGCGGGCACGTCGCATCACGCGCCGATCGCCGAGACGACCGAAGCCGATCTCGACGCGCTCTATCGCGTGCACTTCAAGGGCGTGTTCTTCCTCACGCAAGCGCTGCTGCCGCTGATCCGCGACGGCGGCCGCATCGTGAACGTGTCGTCGGGCCTCACGCGCGTCGCCGTGCCGGGCAGCGCGGCGTACGGGTCGATGAAGGGGGCAGTCGAGGTGCTGACGCGCTACCTGGCGAAGGAGCTCGGTCCGCGCCGCATCGCAGTGAACGTCGTCGCGCCGGGCGCGGTGGCAACCGACTTCAGCGGCGGGATGGTGCGCGACAACCCCGAGGTGAACCGGCGCGTCGCAGAATGGACGGCGCTCGGCCGCGTGGGCGAGCCCGACGACATCGGGCCGATGATCGCGTCGCTGCTGTCGGACGACAACCGCTGGGTCAATGCGCAACGCATCGAGGTGTCGGGCGGGATGGCGCTCTGATCGTTGACTTTCGCCGATCGGCCCGATACGATCGATGCACTTTCAAGACGCCCTCCCGGTCCGCCGGGAGGGCGTTTCGTTTTGGTTCCTCCAACCAAAAGGAAGCTCCTTGAAATGAACCGTATCGACACCCTCACTTCCCGCCCGAACAGCGGCCTCGGCTACCTCCAGCACGGTACCGGCCCCGAATGCGTGATGGTCATGCACGACTGGCTCGGCGACCATACGAACTACGCGGCGCTGCTGCCGTATCTCGACGAAACGGCGTTCACGTACGTGTTCGTCGACCTGCGCGGCTACGGCGAATCCATCCATCTGACCGGCGCCTGTACCGTCGACGAGATCTCGGCCGACTGCCTGGCGCTCGCGGATTGGCTCGGCTGGCAGCGCTTTCACGTGATCGGCCATTCGATGACCGGCATGGCGACCCAGCGGCTCGCCGCCGACGCGCCGTCGCGCATCAAGAGCGCAATCGCCGTGTGCCCGGTGTCGGCGGCCGGCAATCGCCTGAACGACGACGCGCGCGCATTCTTCGCGCGCACGGCCGTCGACGAAGATGCGTTTCGCCGGCTCGTGCGATTCGTGACGGGGGGATTGTCGGCGCGCTGGGCCGACGTGAAGCTGCGGCAGAACCGCGAGCGCGTGGCGCCGGATTGCCGGCTCGCGTATCTCGACATGCTGACTGGCACGGATTTCGTCGACGACATCCGCGGACTCGACACCCGCTTCCTGGTGATCGTCGGCGACAAGGATCCGGGGCTCGACGAAGCGGCGATGCAGGCGACGTTCCTCGCGTGGCATCCGAACGCACGGCTCGCGACGCTGCCGAATTGCGGGCATTACCCGATGCAGGAATGTCCGCCGTACTTCGCGATGATCGTCGAGGATTTCCTGCGGGACGCGGCCGCCTGAGCGTTGCGCACGCGCGGCGGCCGGTCAAGGTGGTATTGGCCGCCACGGCATGACGATGCCGGCGACGACCGGTGGACGGCACGCGATGGTGTCGTCCACCCGGCTCGTCCGGCCTCGTCGGCCGGACGGGATTCGATCGACACGCGGCGGCGCGCCGATCGTTACCGCTTAACGGCGCGGCTGGCCGGTTCGCGGCGGACGCGGGGAATTCGCGTCCTTGTGACGGAAGTTGATACGACCCTTGGTGAGGTCATAGACCGACAGTTCCAGCGTCACGCGGTCGCCCGCGAGAATGCGGATGTGGTTCTTGCGCATGCGGCCCGACGCGTACGCGCCGACCACGACGCCGTTTTCCAGCGTGACACGGTATTTGCTGTCCGGCAGCACTTCGTCGACGATTCCGTCCAGTTCCAGCAGTTCTTCTTTTGCCAAACCAATTCCTCCAGACAAGGTAATTGACCGCGGCCGCGGCGATCTGCCCGGCGCCGTGCCCACAACGGGACGGCGGCCGGCAGGCTGCCGGGGATCGGTTCGTTCAGACGGGCCATGGGCCTGTCTTGCGATCGGAGCCCGGCGCGTTGCGGCGTTCAGGCGGTCGGTGGCGGCGGCGCACGAAGCGCCGCGCAAGTCGGGACCGCGCCTGCAACGGCATGGCGGCGGTCTGCTCAGGTTGAAGCGGTGATGCGCTCGCTAAGCGGCAGGCGCTTTGCGAAGGCGTTGCGTCGCACGCCATTCTGGCATGCGATGAAAGAGGCGTCACGACCGATGCATCGTGAATGTCGCGATGCATCGGTCGTGCGCATCGGAAACGCGCCGACTGCCGCCAAAGCGGCGCCCTGCGCGCAAATCCATCCGGCAGCGGCCGCCGTGTGGCGGCCGTTGCCGATGCGGCTTACTGCGGCGTGATGTTCGACGCTTGCAGACCCTTCGGGCCGCGCTTCACTTCGAAGCTGACCTTCTGGCCTTCGGCCAGGGTCTTGAAGCCCGTGCCGCGAATTTCCGAGAAATGGGCGAACAGATCGTCGCCGCCGTTGTCAGGGGAGATGAAACCAAAGCCCTTGGTTTCGTTGAACCACTTGACGGTACCGGTATCCACAATTACTTCCTTAATACAAATGACGAATAATTGAACATGCGCCCTCGACGGGCACAGAAAGAATCAAAAGAGGGAGAGACCAACGACCGCCGCACGGAGTGCGGCCAATGATGAGCAATCGAACTTCTTGAACACTTCGGTCATGGACACTACGCGGTAGTGGCCGTTTCGTCAAGTCATTTTGATGCGGCGCACCAGCACACCCGCCGCGTGCGCCTTATGCGGCGGGTGTTACCGGCCGACGGGGCCTGTTTCGATACGCCCCCTTTTTCGCTCCGCGAGCCGGCTTTTACTGCGGCTCGAACACGTGATGCAGCGCCGGCGGTTCCGCGCCCTCCCGGATCCGCATTTCGAATGCCTTACGCGCGACGCTCGCCGGCCGCACGTCCGCCACGTCCAGATAGAACTGCGAATACCAGTCGCGCATCTGGTACAGCGGGCCATCGCCTTCGCACAGCAGCGGGTTGTCGATCCGCGTCTTGCTGTGCCAGATGTCGACATCCTCGTAGAACGCGCGCTGCGCTTCCTTCACGTACGCGTTCGCGATCTCCATGTTCTGCGCGTCGGACAGCCCGGCCACCTTCTTCACGATCACGCCGTAGCGGAGCTCGAAGCTGTTCATGTCGATCGGCACGTGGCAGTTCAGCAGCACCGAGTGGATCGGCTGCCCGCCGCTCTGCCCCGTCATCTGCGTGATGTGCACGGCCGGCCCGAAATACGTCGACAGCGCGGTCAGCGCGTCGCCGCCGAGCTTCTCGCTGCGGCCGACCATCAGCTGCGTCGCCTTGTGGTCCTCGAACAGGTTCGCGAAATAGTCGATCGGCGCGCGGTGGACGGTCGCGAAGTGCGCGACGTCCGAGATGTTGTCGACCAGTTCGCGGCAGTTGGCCTGGATCACCATCCTGTCGACGACCCAGTCCGACCATTCATCGGAGAAGCACACGTCGAGGCGCGGAATCGCGACTTCCGTCGGCGGCGCGTTGCCTTCGGGGTCGTTCCACACGAACAGCAGGTTGTTTTCCTCGCAGGTCGGCCATGCGCCGATGCGCGCCTTCGGCGGGATCCGCTTGCAGTACGGGATCGACGCGCACTGCCCTTCGCCGCTCCACGCCCAGCCGTGGAACGGGCACACGAGGTGGTCGCCCTGCACCGTGCCGAGGCTCAGGTCGGCGCCCATGTGCGGGCAGTATGCGTCGACGACGTTGACCTTGCCGGTCGAATCGGCGAACGCGGCGAGCTTGCGGCCGAAGGCGTTCAGCGTGTGCGGCTTGCCGTCCTTGAAGTCGCGGGCAAGCCCGAGGCAGTGCCAGCCACGCGCATAGCGCTGCGCGAGCGGCTGGGCTTCGATCTTGTAAGGGCGTGCGGACATGTGGGTTGACTCCTCTTGTGGAGAGCGCGCGGCGGCCGGCCGCGCGCGGGGGAAATGGGGGCGCCGGTCAGCGCATCGGGTTGCCGGGTTCGAACGCGGGCGACGGCTTCAGCGGCGCCGGGGCCGCCGGCGACGGCTGCTGCTTGTGCAGCACGCGGCGCTCGGCGCGCTCGACGCCGAGCCACGCGGCGAGCGCCGGCAGCAGGAATACCGCGCCGAACAGGTTCACGAGGAACATGAACGCGAGCAGCACGCCCATGTCGACCTGGAACTTCAGCGCGGAGAACGCCCACGTGCCGACGCCGATGAACATCGTGACGGCCGTGAACAGCGCCGCCGTACCGCGCTGGCGCATTGCATCGGCGAACGCGTCGGGCAGCGTCGCGCCGTGGCGGATGTCGTGCTGCAAGCGCTCGTACAGGTAGATCCCGTAGTCGACACCCACGCCCACGCCGAGCGTGATCACCGGCAGCGTCGCGACCTTCAGCCCGATGCCGAGCCGCGCCATCACTGCGTTGCACAGGATCGACACGAGCGTGAGCGGCACGATGATGCACAGCACCGCGCGCCACGAGCGGAACGTGACCGCGCACAGCAGCGCGATCGCGCCGAAGATCGACAGCAGCATCGCGATCTCCGCGTCGCCGACGGCCTCGTTGGTCGCGGCCATCACGCCGACGTTGCCGCCCGCGAGCCGGAACGCGACGTTCGGCGTCGGGTTCTCGGCCGCGAAGCGCTTGATCTCGTCGACGATGTGCGCGATGGTCGTGCCTTCGTGGTTCTGCGTGTAGATCAGCACCTGGATCGCCTTGCAGTTCGCGGTGTTCATCCCGTTGTCGGGATCGAACGCGTTGGAACCCTGCGTGAGCCCGTCGCTGGAGCGCGGCAGCGCGGCCCAGCGCGGATTGCCCTCGTTGAACGCAGCGATGAACACCTTGCCCTGCGACGCCACGCTCGTCACCGACTGCACGCCGGCCACGCCGCGCATGTTCATCTCGAACTTCTCGATCGCGCTCATCACCGGGTAATGCAGGCACGCGTCGTCGAAGCCGGTCGTCTCGACGATCACCGACAGCACGTCCACGCCGATGTTGTACTGGTGCGTGATCGCCGCGTTGTCGACGTTGTAGCGCGAGTTCGTGCGCAGTTCGGGCGCGCCGGTGCCGATGTCGCCGATCTCCAGCTTGCGCGATTCGAGCGTGCCGTACGCGAGCAGCGCGAGCGCCACCGCGAACACGCCGAGTGCGGGCGCCGGCCGCGCGAACACCGCGAAACGCGCCCACTTCCCGCTACCGCCGGCCGCCGCCGTGCGCTGCGCGCGGGCCAGCGTGCCGCGTTCGAGGCGCGTGTACGACAGCAGGATCGGCAGGAACACCTTGTTCGTGACGATCATCAGCAGCACGCCGAGGCACGCGGTGATGCCGAGCTCGCGCACGATGTCGATCCGGATCCGCATGATCACCATGAAGCCGAGCGCGTTGGTCAGCAGCGCGACCGTGCCCGGCACGAACAGCTTGCGGAACGCGTCGCGCGCGGCATCGGCCGACGATGCGCCGCGCACCAGCGCCTGCTTCCACGCATTGGTCATCTGCACCGCGTGCGACACGCCGATCGAGAAGATCAGGAACGGCACGAGGATCGACATCGGATCGATGCCGAGCCCGAGCAGCGGCAGCGCGCCGAGCAGCCACACGACCGGCAGCAGCGCGACGACGAGCGCCAGTACGGTGGTCTTCAACGAACGCGTGTAGGCGAACAGCAGCGCGGCCGTCACGAGGAACGCGAGCGCGAAGAACGCCATCACGCCCGCGATGCCGTTCTCGACGTCGCCGACCAGCTTCGCGAAGCCGATGATGTTCACGTCGATGCCCTGCTTCGCGTATTTCGCGCGGATCTCCTCGAGTTGGCGCGCGACCGCGCTGTAGTCGAGCCGCTTGCCGGTGGCCGGATCGGTCTCGCGCAGCTCCGCGCGGATCAGCGCCGATTTCAGGTCGTTGCCGACGAGGCGGCCGATCTGCCCGGAGCGCGCGACGTTGCGGCGCACCTTCGCGAGATCGTCCGGGTTCGCGCTCGAGAACTGGCCCGGCACGACCACGTCGCCGCGAAAGCCCGCCTCGGTCACCTCGGTGTAGTGGACGTTCGGCGTGAACAGCGAGAACACGCGCGAGCGGTTCACGCCGGGGATGAAGAAGACGTCGTCGGTCGCGTGGCGCAGCGCGTCCATGAAGGTCTGGTTGTAGATGTCGCCGTCACCCTTCCAGCGCAGGCTCACGAGGATCGTGTTCGCGCCGGGGAATGCCCCCGCGTAGCGCTCGAACACCTGCATGTACGGATGCTCCATCGGGATCATCTTGTTGAAGCCCGGATCGAGCTTCAGGCGCGTCGCGGACAGGCCGAGCGCGAGCGTCACCGCGACGCACAGCACCAGCAGCAGCCGGCGGCGGCGGATGATGGTGTCGGCGCAGCGCTCGACGAACGCGGCGAGGCGCGACGCAGGAACGGCTTCAGGGGGACGTGACAGGTCGTTCATGGGAATTCTCTTGTCGATGCGGACGATGCGAAATGAACGGAAGCAGGCAGCAGGACCGCCGCGCGTCAGGACGGCCTGGCGGCAAGCAAGCCGGCGAGCGGCGCGACGCCGGCCTCGCCGCCGAGCAGCAGCGCGCCGTGGCCCATGTCGAGTACGGCCGCGAGGCTCTGCACGCCACCGAGCTTGCGCACGTCGAAGGTCAGCCCGCCGTCGCGCGACGCGACGATCGCGCCACCCTGCCCGACCAGCACGAGCTCGCCGTCGGTGAGCTGCGTTGCGCCGAAGTACGACACTGGTACATGGCTGTCGACGTGCGTCCAGGTCGCGCCGCGATCGGTGCTGCGCACGACGTTGCCGCGCATCCCGTAGGCGACCCAGTCGCCGTTCGCGAGCATCAGCGCGCCGAACAGCGAACCGGCGTACGGCGGCGGCAGCTTGTCCCAGGTCGCGCCGTTGTCGGTCGAACGCAGCAGCGTGCCGCTCTCGCCCGCGATCAGCAGGCTGCCGTGGCCGTCGCCGACGATCGCGTTCAGGTGGCGGTCGCCGGCCGGCGTCTTCACGGTCTGCCAATCGAGGCCCGCATCGTCCGAGCGCAGCAGCTCGCCGAAGCTGCCGGCCGCGAACAGCGGGCCGTCGGCCGTGCCCCAGATCGACAGCAACGGATCGGAATGCGCGTGATCCATGTACACCTCGCGCCAGTGCGCGCCGGCGTCGTCGCTGCGGACGATCCGGCCGTCGTGGCCGACCGCGATCCCGAGCGTCGGCGTGACGAAGCGCACCTGCGTGAGCGTCGAGCCCTGGTCGGGCGTGACCGACGCCGGTCGCCAGTGCGCGCCCGCGTCGTCGCTGAGCAGGATCACGCCGCGCTCGCCGACCGCGACGATGCGCGCGCCGGCCTTCGCCAGCCCGTTGATCTGCAGGCGATCCGCATGGATCGCGGTGACCGGGAACGCCGGCAGCGGGCGCGGCGAAAACGCGAACAGCGCGGCGCCGAGCACGAGTGCCGACATCGCGAGTCCGGGCAAAGTTCGTTTCATCGCTTGTCTCCTGTGTCTGCGTTCGACGACGGTTCACGCCATGGCGCCCACCGCCGTCGCCTGCAAGTCTCCGGGCCGTCGGTCGTTGCCGCGGCCTCGAATGGTCCTGAATGGAGGGCCGCTCGAGCGGCGCGGCCCGTCCGCGTGCCGCTACGCGCCGACTTCGAACAGCGCGGCGGCACCCATCCCGCCGCCGATGCACATCGTCACGACCGCGTGCCGCACGCCGCGCCGCGCGCCTTCGAGCAGCACGTGCATCGTCATCCGCGCGCCGGACATCCCGAACGGATGGCCAAGCGCGATCGCCCCGCCGTCGACGTTCAGCCGCGCGTCCGGAATGCCGAGCGTGTCGCGGCAGTACAGCGCCTGGCACGCGAACGCCTCGTTCAGCTCCCACAGCCCGACGTCGGCCACGGTCATCCCGAAGCGCGCCAGCAGGTTCGGGATCGCGAACACCGGGCCGATACCCATTTCGTCCGGCTCGCAGCCGGCCACCGCGAGGCCGCGGAACGCGCCGAGCGGTGTCAGGCCGCGGCGCTGGGCCTCGCCACGCGACATCACGACCACGGCCGCCGCGCCGTCCGACAGCTGCGACGCGTTGCCGGCCGTCACGAACTCGCCCTGCTCGACGACCTTGCCGCCGCTCCACGACGGCTTCAGCCCCGCGAGCCGTTCGGCCGTCGTGTCGGCGCGCACGCCTTCGTCGCGCGCGGCGTTCACGTCCTCGTGGCCGGCCGGGTTGCCTTCCTTGTCGAACAGCGCGCGCCGCACGTCGAGCGGTGCGATTTCCGCGTCGAAGCGGCCGGCCGCCTGGGCTTGCGCCGTGCGCTGGTGGCTCTGCAACGCGAATTCGTCCTGTGCCGCGCGCGAGATGCCGTAGCGGCGCGACACGATCTCGGCCGTTTCCATCATCGCGATGTACGCAGCCGGCTGATGGTCGAGCACAGCCTGCGAACGCGCGCGATACGCGTTCTTGTGCTTGTTCTGCGTGAGTGAAATCGACTCGACTCCGCCCGCGACGACGATCCGCGCGTCGCCCGCGCCGATGCTGCGCGCGGCGCTCGCGATCGACATCAGCCCCGACGAGCACATGCGGTCGATCGCCATGCCGGGCACCGACGCCGGCAGCCCGGCCGCCGCAGCCGACAGGCGGCCGATGTTGTAGCCCTGCGTGCCCTGCTGCGCGGCGCAGCCGATCACCACGTCGTCGACGTCGGCCGGCGCGACGCCCGCGCGTTCGAGCGCGGTGCGCACCACGTGGCCGCCGAGCGCGGGCGCCTCGGTGTCGTTGAACATGCCGCGAAACGCCTTGCCGATCGGCGTGCGTGCGACGGAAACGATGACTGCGTCTTCCATGTGTGTGGCTCTCTCGAACTAGAAGGTGTAACGGCTGATCGTGTCGGCGACGCAGCCGGGCTTGGCTTCGCCTTCGATCTCGACGGTCACGCGGATCCACGCCTGCACGCCGCCTTCGAGCGGCTCGACGCGCAGCAGTTCGCCGACGCCGCGCACGCGCGCGCCGACCTTCACCGGCGCCGGGAAACGGATCTTGTCGCAGCCGTAGTTGACGCCGAGCCGCGCGCCGTCGATCCGCACGATCTGCGGCAGGAAATAATTGACGAGCGACAGCGTCAGGTAGCCGTGCGCGATGCACGCGCCGAACGGGCCGTCGTTCGCGCGCACCGGATCGACGTGCACCCACTGGTGGTCGCCCGTCGCATCCGCGAAGCCGTCGATGCGGATCTGGTCGATCGCGAGCCATGCGCTCGCGCCGAGCGTGTCGCCGACGGCCGCCGCGAGTTCGCCGGGATGCGCGAACACACGGGGCGTCGCGCGCACGGGGTCGAGGGTCGCGCTCATCATGCGTGCTGGCTGCTGACCGACAGCACTTCGCCCGTCATGTACGACGCGTAATCGCTTGCAAGAAACACCATCACGTTCGCGACCTCCCAGACTTCGGCGGCGCGCCCGAAGGCTTCGCGCGACGCCAGTTGATTCAGCAAGTCGGCCGGCGCCGACTTCTTCAGAAAATCGTGCATCGCGATACTCGGCGCGACCGCGTTGATGCGCACGCCGTACGGCGACGCCTCGAGCGCCGCGCAACGCGTGAGCGCCATCACGCCCGCTTTCGCGGCCGCGTAGTGCGCCTGTTCCGCCTGCGCGCGCCAGCCGAGCACCGATGCGTTGTTGACGATCGCGCCGCGGCCGCGGGCCTGCATGTGCGGCAGCATCGCGCGCGTCATCCGGAACGTCCCGGTGAGGCTAATGTCGATCACGCGTGACCATTCGGCATCGTCCATATCGACGATGCGGGTCGACCCGCCGAGCCCCGCGTTGTTGATCAGCACGTCGACGCCGTCGAGCTTGTCCTGCGCTTGCGCGACCAGCGCCTGCACGTCGGCCTCGACCGCGACGTTGCACAGGCGGCCGTACACCTGTTGCAGCCCCGTTTCGGCGCGCAGCGTCTCGACCGCCTGTTCGAGGCGCTTTTCGTGGATGTCGGAGATGAACAGCGCGCGGCAGCCTTCCTCCGCGCAGCGGCGGGCGGCCGCGAAGCCGATGCCGGCGCCGGCGGCGGCCGTGATCAGCACCGATTTGCCGGCGAGCAACTGATGGCCCGGTACGTAGGCCGGTGCCTTCTGGATGGTGGGTTCGGTCATGCTTGTCCTCGCGGTTCCCTGGGCATGCCGAGCCCGCGCTCGGCCATGATGTTGAGCTGGATTTCGTTGGTGCCCGCGTAGATCGTGTCCGCGCGGGAGAACAGGAATACGCGCTGCAGATGAGTGAGTTTTTCGTCGGCCGGATCGATCACGTTCGCGCGGGACCCAAGCGCATCCATCGCGAGTTGGCCGAGGTCGCGATGCCAGTTCGACCAGTAGTACTTGTAGATCAGCGCCTCGCGGCGCAGCGGTGCGGAGCCGCCGTCGACGTCGTCCGCGCCGGACAGCATCCGCAGCGCGTTGTAGCGCATCACGCGCAGCCCGGCCCACGCGCGGCCGATCCGCTGGCGCAGCACCGGGTCGCGGTCGGTGCCCGCTTCGCGCGCGGCGTCGATCACCCATTCGAGCTCGCGGACGAACTGCATCTGCTGGCCGAGCGTCGACATCCCGCGCTCGAAGCCGAGCAGCGTCATCGCAATCCGCCAGCCGTCGCCGGGCGCGCCGACGAGGTCGCGGGCGTCCGCGTGCGCGCCGTCGAAAAATACTTCGTTGAATTCCGCGCCGCCGTTGAGTTGTTTGATCGGCCGGATCTCGATGCCCGGCTGGTCGAGCGGCATCAGCAGGAACGACAGCCCCTTGTTGCCCTTCGACGCGGGATCGGTGCGCGCCAGCACGAAGATCCAGTCGGAATCGTGCGCGAGCGACGTCCAGACCTTCTGGCCGTACACGCGCCACGTGCCGTCAGCATCCTGTTCGGCACGCGTGCGCACGTTGGCCAGATCGGAACCCGCGCCCGGCTCCGAATAACCCTGGCACCAGAACTGCGTGCCGGCGAGGATGCCGGGCAGGAAGCGCGCGCGCTGGTCGTCGGAGCCGCATGCGACGAGTGTCGGCCCGAGCAACCCTTCGCCGATGTGGCCCATCCGCCCGGGGCCGCCGGCGCGCGCATATTCCTCGTGGAAGATCACCTGCTCGGCGACCGAGAAGCCGCGCCCGCCGGCATCCGTCGGCCAGCCGAGGCCGGTCCAGCCGCCTTGCGCCAGTTCGCGTTCCCACGCCTTGCGCAGTTCGGGCCACGCTTCCTCGTCGCCGGGGCCGCCGCGGTATTTCAGGCACGCGAAGCCGCCGGTCAGGTGCGACTGCACCCAGTCGGCCACTTCGTGCCGCAATTGCTGTTCGCGCGTTTCGCTGTTCATTGGAGGGCTCCTGCGCGTGCGGCGGATGGACGGGATTCCACCGCAGCGGGTGGCGCGAACGCTCGATCGCGCTGCGATGCGCCGCCGTCGATCGCATGGCTCGCGATCCATTCGAGCAGTTGCGGCGTCGTGCCGAACTGCGAACCCGATGCCTGTGCGCGCTTGAAATAGAGATGCGGGTCGTATTCCCACGTAAAGCCAACGCCGCCGTGCAGCTGGATCGCTTCCTGTGCGCAGAACGCATACGCGTCGTTCGCGGCGGATTTCGCGGCGGCGACGTCGGCGCGCAATGCGTCGCCCGGCACCATGCGGCCGGCTTCCGCTTCCCACGCGTGCGCGGCACCGAGCACGGCCGAGCGCGCCGATTCGATCAGCACCATCATCTGTGCGCAGCGGTGCTTCACGGCCTGGAACGATGCGATCGCGCGACCGAACTGCACGCGCTGGCTCGTGTAGTCGAGCGTCAGGTCGAGGCATTGCTGGGCGCCGCCGAGCTGTTCGGCAGCCAGCGCAAGCGCCGCGAACCAGGCGGTGCGCTCCATCGCCTGCACTGCCACCGTGCCGCACGCGAGCAGCGCGTCGCGGTTCACGCGAGCTTCGTCGAGCACCACCCGCGCGATCGGTCGCGTTGCATCGAGCGTGTCGAGCGGCGTGACCGTGAACCCCGATACCGTTGCGACGTCGATCGCGAACAGCCCGATCGACTGGCCTTCGTTCGCAATCCGTGCGGGCACCAGCAGCAGGTCGGCGCGCGCGCCGTCGATCACCTGTTCGATCGTGCCGGACAGCGCGTAGCCGCCAGCCGCTTCTTCCGCGACGACCGGTAACGACCGCGACACGGCCGGCAGGTCCAACGGCAGCGCCAGCGTCGCGCTGCACGCACCTTCGGCGATCTTCGCGAGCCAGCCGGTGGCGGCAGCCGTATCGGAGCAGCCGGCCAGCGCGGTCGCCGCGAGGCACGCCGTCGAGAAATACGGCACGCACGCAACGCGCCGGCCGAGCTGTTCCATCAGCACCGTCTGCTCGACCGCACCGAGCCCCAGCCCGCCGACCGCCTCGGGTAGCGCGAGTGCATTCCAGCCAAGCTCGCCCGCCAGCGCGGCCCACAACGCATCGTCACGACCGGCCGACTGCTCGAGCGCGCGGCGCACGTCCGCGGACGCGCTGCGCTCGACGAGCACGTCGGCCGCCGCGTCGCGGATCATCGCCTGTTCGTCGGTGAGCGCCAGATCCATTGCTCAGCTCCCGTACACGCGCCGCGCGGGACGCACATCGGCGAGCAACTGCGCCACCGCCGGGCCGACCTCGGCCGCCGCCCAGCGCGCGCCGCGATCGACGCTCGGGCCCGTGCGCCAGCCTTCCGCGACCGCGATCATCCCGCCCGCGACCTCGAACACCTGGCCTGTCACGTCGGCCGACAGCGCGCTGCCGAGCCACACGACCAGCGGCGCGACGTTGGCCGGATCGAAATAGTCGAAGCCGCCGTCCTCGGGCATCTTCATCATGTCGGCGAACACACCTTCGGTCATCGACGTGCGCGCGGCCGGTGCAAGCGCGTTCACGCGCACGCCGTAGCGCTGCAGCTCGGCCGCCTGCATCAGCGTGAGCGCCGCGATCCCGGCCTTCGCCGCGCCGTAGTTCGACTGGCCGATCGAGCCTTGCAGCCCGGCGCCCGAACTCGTGTTGACGATCCGCGCATCGACCGGGTGGCCGGCCTTCGCCGCGTCGCGCCACACGCGCGCCAGCACGCTCGACAGGCAGAAGTGGCCGCGCAGGTGCACCCGCATCACGTCGTCCCAGTCGGTTTCGGTCATGCTCGTGAACATCTTGTCGCGGCAGATGCCTGCGTTGTTGACGAGCACGTGCACGTCGCCGAATGCGTCGCGTGCCGCGTCGACGATCCGCTGCGCGGTGTCGACCTGCGTGATGTCGTCCGCGTTCGCGAGCGCTCGCCCGCCGCGTCGTGCAATCTCGTCGACGACGGCCTGCGCGGCATCGTGCCGGATGTCGTTGACGACGACCGCCGCGCCTTCGGCCGCGAACGCGAGCGCGTATGCGCGCCCGAGCCCGCCGCCCGCGCCGGTGATGATGACGGTGCGTCCGTTACAGATTCCCATGCTCATGCCTCGTGGATCGTGAAAGATGGCGCGCTCACAGGCGCTCGATGATCGTGACGTTCGCGAGGCCGCCGCCTTCGCACATCGTCTGCAGCCCGTAGCGGCCGCCGGTGCGTTCCAGTTCGTGCAGCAGCGTCGTCATCAGCCGCGCGCCGGTCGCGCCGAGCGGATGGCCGAGCGCGATCCCGCCGCCGTTCGGGTTGGTCTTCTCGTGCGGGAAGCGCGTGTCGGCGAGCCACGCCTGCGCGACCGATGCGAACGCCTCGTTCATCTCGACGACGTCGATCTGCGACCAGTCGAGGCCGGCCTTCTTGAGCGCAGCCTTCGTCGCGGGAATCGGTGCGGTCAGCATCCACAACGGATCGTCGCCAAGCACGCTCAGGTGATGGATGCGCGCACGCGGCGTGAGGCCGTAGCGCTTCAACGCATCCTCCGACACGATCAGCAGCGCGGCAGCCGCATCGCAGGTCTGGCTTGCGACGGCAGCGGTCAGCGAGCCGCCCGGCGTCAGCGGCTCGAGCGTCGCCATCTTCTCCAGCGACGTATCGGGACGCGGCGTTTCATCGTGCATCACGCCTTCGAACGGCACGATTTCGCGCTTGAAATAGCCGGCCTCGATCGCCGCGACCGCACGGCGGTGGCTTTCGAGCGCATACCGCTCCATCGCGTCGCGCGACAGGTTCCAGTGATCGGCGATCCGCTGCGCGGCGACGAACTGCGACACCGGTGCATCGCCGAAGCGTGCGCGCCAGCCGGTGCTGCCCGAGAACGGGTCGTTGAAACCAAGCGGCGCCGCGCAGGTCATCGCGGACGAGATCGGGATCTGCGTCATCGTCTGCACGCCGCCGGCCACCACCACGTCCTGCACGCCGCTCATCACGGCCTGCGCAGCGAAGTGCACGGCCTGCTGCGACGAGCCGCACTGGCGGTCGACCGTCACGCCCGGCACCTTCAGCGGCAGCCCGGCCGCGAGCCAGCAGGTGCGCGCGATGTTGCCCGCGAGCGGGCCGATCGTGTCGACGCAGCCGAACACCACGTCGTCGTAGTCGTCGGCCGGGATCGTGTTGCGCTCGACGAGCGTCTTCAGCACGAAGCCGCCGAGGTCGGCCGCATGCACGTGTGCGAGCCCGCCCTTGCGGCGGCCGGTCGGCGTGCGCAGCGCGTCGACGATATAGGCTTGTTTCATCGGTTGGTTTCCTCGAAATCGAAGGTCTGCGCGGGACCGATCGGCAATGCGTCGCCGAGGATCGCGTCGGCCACGCGGGCCTTGTGGAACGCGGTGTCGCCCCAGCTGCCGGAGAGCGCCCAGATTCGCTTCATGAAGATCTGCAGGTCGAGCTCCCACGTGTAGCCAATCGCGCCATGTACTTGCATCGTGTGGCGTGCGGCCAGTTGCGCGGCGGCAGTGGCCGCGAGCTTCGCGTGCGACACGAACACCGCACGCTGCGGATGGTCGTCGGCGATCGCCTGCGCGGCGCGCGCGACTACCGGCCGGGCGAACTCGTAGCGGATCGCGACGTCGGCGAGCAGGTGCTTGAGCGCCTGGTACGAGCCGATCGCCTTGCCGAACTGCTTGCGCTGCGCGCTGTAGTCGATCGCGACGTCGAGCACGCGCTGCGTGAGGCCGAGCAGCTGCGCGGCGACCGCGAACGCGCCGTGGTCGAGCGCGCGATTGAGCAGCGGCGCGGCGTCGTCGGCGCTCGCGATGCACGTGGCCGCCGACGGTTCCCAGTCGAGCGTGAACAGGCGCCGCGACGGGTCGACACTGTCGACCGCGCGCCATGCGCACTGCGCGGGATCGACGCGGTGCAGCTCGCCGCGGTGCTCGCACAGCAGCGCCTGCGCGACGTGCACGTCGGCCGCATAGGGGTTCACCGGATGCACGAGCGCGACACGCGCGCGCCCTTCGGCGATGTCGCGCAGCAGCGCGTCGCGCCAGCCGCTCGCGGGCAGCCGCGCCAGCACGCCGGCCGACACGAGCGCCGTGTCGAGCAGCGGCTCGGGACTGCCGAAGTAGCCGTAGGTCTGCGCGAGCAGCGCCCATTCGACTTCGGTCAGGCCGAGGCCGCCGTGCGCTTCCGGCACCGACACGGCGGTCAGCCCCTGCGACGCGAACAGCGCCCACAGGTCGTCCGAACGCCCGGTCGGCGTAGCCCACAGCTCGCGGATCAGCTCGGGCGTCATCTCGGTCATCAGCAGGCGCTTCACGCTGTCCGCGAGCGCTTCCTGGTCTTCATCGAATACGAAATCCATACGATGTCCGTTCAGTGAGAGAGTCGCCGGCGCGCTTACGCGCGCGGCATGCCGAGCATCCGTTCGGCGACGATGTTGCGCTGGATCTCGTTGGTGCCCGCGTAGATCGGGCCGGCCTGCGCGAACAGGAAGCCGTCGAGCCAGTGGCCGAGCGTCGCGTGCTGCGCGGCCGTCTGCGGAACGACCTCGCCGTGCGCGCCGAGGATGTCGAGCGCCGTCTGGTGCATGCGCAGGTCGAGCTCGGACCAGAACACCTTGTTGGTGCTCGACTCCGCGCCGATGTGGCCGCCCTTCAGCAGCCGGCTCGCGGTCGCGTAGGTCGACAGCGCGTAGGCCTGCGCATCCATCCATGCCTGCACCACGCGCTCGCGCAGCGTCGGATCGCGGTCCGCGCTGTCGCGGTGCGCGAGATACAGGTCGCGCAGCGCCTGCGCGGTGCGCTGGAAGCGCGCCGGCGAACGCAGCATCAGCCCGCGCTCGAAGCCGGCCGTCGCCATCGCGACCTGCCAACCCGCGCCTTCGGCCGCGAGACGGTTCTCGACCGGCACGCGCACGTCGTCGAAGAAGATTTCCGCGAAGCCCGTGTGCCCGTTCAGCTGACGGATCGGCCGCACCGTGATGCCCGGCGCGGACAGCGGCACCATCAGGAACGTGAGCCCGTGGTGGCGCGACGATTCGGGGTCGCTG
This sequence comes from Burkholderia aenigmatica, assembly GCF_902499175.1. Taxonomy (GTDB): domain Bacteria; phylum Pseudomonadota; class Gammaproteobacteria; order Burkholderiales; family Burkholderiaceae; genus Burkholderia; species Burkholderia aenigmatica. Next base: position 32,662 of record NZ_CABVQC010000020.1, on the reverse strand, counting down.
CGAAACAGGCCGAACAGCCAGTCGGCCCACACCGCGCGGGTCGACCAGATCTTCTGGCCGTTCAGCACGTATTCGTCGCCGATGCGGGCAGCGGTCGTGCGGATCGCGGCCATGTCCGAGCCCGCGTTCGGCTCCGACCAGCCCTGCGCCCACACGTGTTCGCCGGCCGCCATCGCGGGCAGGAAGCGCGCCTTCTGCTCCGCCGTGCCGAAATCCATCAGCGTCGGGCCGAGCAGGAAGATGCCGTTCTGGTTCACGCGCATCGGTGCGTCGGCGCGCCAGTATTCCTCTTCGAAGATCAGCCACTCGATCAGGTCGCAGCCGCGCCCGCCCAGCTCGCGCGGCCACGTGACCATGCTCCAGCGGCCCGAGTGCAGCGTGCGCTCCCATTCGCGGTGCGCGGCAAAGCCCGCTTCCGTGTCGAAGCTCGGCAGCCGCTCGCGCGGCACGTGCGCGGCGAGCCAGTCGCGGATTTCCGTGCGGAACGCCTGCTGTTGCGGCGTATAGGTCAGGTTCATGCGCGTGCCTCCTCGGCGGCGGCCTGCGCGTCGAAGCGCGCGTCGCGCTTCTCGACGAACGCGGCCCGTGCCTCGGTCGAATCGTTCGTCATGTATGCCTGCAGCGTGAAGCCCTGCTCCCAGCGGTACTTGTCCTCGAGATCGCCGTCCTCGACGCCGTTCAGCGCCTCCTTCGCGAGCCGCACCATCGCCGGGCTCTTCTCGGCGATCCTGCGGGCGATCGCGAGCGCCGCGTCGCGCAGCGTGTCGCGCGTCACGACCTGCTCGACCGCGCCGAGCCGATACGCTTCGGCCGCGTCGATCATGTCGCCGGTGAAATACATCATGCGCACCTTCTGCACGCCGAACAGCCGCTGCAGATGCGCGCCGCCGCCCATCGCGCCACGGTCGATCTCGGGCACGCCAAAGCGCGCGCAATCGGCCGCGACGACGATGTCCGCCGCACCGCAGATGCCGATCCCGCCGCCGAGCACGAAGCCGTGTACGGCCGCGATCACCGGTTTCGGGTTGCGGTGCACCGCGCGGAACGTCTCGTAGTTGCCTGCGTTGACCGCGACGATCCGCTCCGGATGCGCGGCCAGTTCCTTGATGTCGACGCCCGCGCAGAAGCCGCGGCCTTCGCCGCGCACGACGATCGCGCGCACGTCGTCGTCCTCGCCGAGCGCGTCGAGCGCACGCGAGAGCGCGTGCCAGCCCTGCGCGTCGAGCGCGTTCACGGGCGGATGGGCAATCACCAGTTCGGCGATGCCGTCGGCACGATCGATCCGGAACGGCGTTGCGCCGGCCGGTTGGTTGGATGTAGTCATCTCCAAAGCCTTCCTGTGATGTTTTTTACGCAGCCTGTGCCGCTGCCGCGCCGCGCAATACGGCCAGCGCATCGAGCCGCTCGCCCGCTTCCGCGACGATCCGCGCGATCAACGCATCGCATGATTCGATCGCGCCGATCATCGCGGCCGCCTGGCCGCTCGGCAGCACGCCTTCGTCGGGGCGCCCCTCGACGATCGCGCGCTGGATCAGGAACGGCGCGTTCGCGGCCATCAGCGTCTGGCTCGCCGTGTAGTCCTGCGAGCGCAGCGCCTTGAGCGCGAGGCCGAGCATGTCGCCCGTGCTCAGCCCGTTCTGCCGCCGCCACGCTTCGGCCGTCTTCAGCGCGAACCACGTGCGGCGCAGCGGGCCGAAGCGTTCCAGCTTCAGCAGATACGGGTTGTCGATCATCCGTTGCGGCAGCCCGTCAAGCGCGTCCGACACGCGGATGCGCGCCGGGTCGCCGACCGCGACGTAGCGTTCGAGCGTCTCGCGCGGCACCGGCGATTCGGCGCTCATCAGGAAGCGCGTGCCCATCGCGATGCCGGCCGCGCCGTAAGCCAGCGCGGCAGCCAGCCCGCGCCCGTCGAAGAAGCCGCCGGCCGCGACGACCGGCACCCGCACCGCGTCGAGCACCTTCGGCAGCAGCAGCGTGGTCGGCACCGCGCCCGTGTGGCCGCCGCCTTCCGCGCCCTGCACGGTGACGATGTCCGCGCCGAGCTCGACCGCCTTCGCCGCATGCTTCGGCGCGCCGACGGTCGGCATGCAGACGATTCCGGCGTCCTTGAAGCGGCGGATCGTCTTCGCGTCGGGCCCCCGGCCGTAGCTGACGGCGCGCAGCCGGTGCTTGATCGCCAGCTCGACGACCTGTTGCGCGTTCTTCTGGAACATGTGGAAGTTGATGCCGAACGGCTGGTCGGTCAGCGACTTCACTTTCAGGATCTCGGCCTCGACCTGCTCCGGTTCGAGCGTCGCGCCAGCCAGGAAGCCGAAGCCACCCGCGTTACCGGTGGCCGCGACGAGGCGTGCGTCGGCCACCCAGCCCATCGCGGTCTGCACGATCGGGTAACGGCAGCCGAGCAGGTCGCACAAGGGCGTATGCAGCGTCATGCTCATGCGGCGGCTCCGTTGACGGCGGCCGGTGCCGGCGTCGGCGCGTCGCTGCGGTCCGCGCCGTTCGGCTGGCGCTGCGAGCTGGCCATGCTGCGGGCGTCGTAGCCGCCGAGACGGTCGCCGCTCACCAGCTCGTTGTGCGCATGCGCGAAGTGGTGCCACGCGAACGCCGCATCCATCGCCGCGCGCTTGCCCTGCAGTTCCTCGACGTGGTTCAGCGCCTGCTTGGTCAACGTGAGCCCGAGGCGCGGCATCGTCGCGACCTTCGCGGCAATTGCGTAGGTCGCGTCGCGCAGCCGCTCGCGCGGCACGACGCGGTTGACCATCCCCATCTGGTACGCGCGTTCCGCCGGCATCCGCTCGCCGAGGAACAGGAATTCCTTCGCGATGCGCGGGTTCAGTTCGTAGGCGTGCGCGAAATACTCGACACCCGGAATCCCCATCCGCACGACCGGGTCCGCGAAAAACGCATCCTCCGACGCGACGATCAGGTCGCACACCCACGCGAGCATCAGCCCGCCGGCAATGCATGCGCCCTGCACCATCGCGATGGTCGGCTTCGGCAGGTCGCGCCAGCGCCGGCACATCCCGAGGTACACCTCCTGCTCGCGTGCATAGAGAAATTCGCCGCCTTCCTTGTCGACGTGGTCGTACCACAGCGATGCGCGCTCGAACGACTCGTGGATGTCGCGGCCCGGCGTGCCGATGTCGTGGCCCGCCGAGAAATGCTTGCCGGCGCCCGCGAGCACAATCGCCTTCACCGCGTCGTCGTGCGCGGCGCGCCGGAATGCCGCGTCGAGCGCGTAGGTCATCTTCGAGTTCTGCGCGTTGTGGTACTCGGGGCGGTTCATCGTGATCGTCGCGATGCCGCCTTCGACCGCGTAGTCGACGACACCGTCGCCGAAGGTCACCTGGGTCGCTTCCATGTCTGACCTCATCCCCGGCGCGGCGCCGGATTGTTGCGCACGATCGTCGCGCGCAGGTTGTGCGGATCGAGCGAGCGGACGATGCGCAGATCGTCGGCGTTCGGCGCGGCCGTCGTGCCGAGGTCCGGTGCGGCGATCAGCGGGAAGCCCGTCGCGTCCTGCACCTCGTCGAAGCTCACGCCCGGATGCAGCGAGCGCACGCGGATCGCATGGTCGGGCCCGCCGAAATCCATCACGCACAGGTCGGTGACGATGCTGCGCAGGTCGACGAAGGTCTTCATCCCGGGCAGCCGGCGCGCCGGGTTGTAGCCGACCGTGCACACCATGTCGACTTCGTGTTCGACGAACGTGCGCTTGCCGTGGCCGCTGACGAAGAACGAGTTCGCGTGGTTCGTCGTGTTGCCGGGGAAGCCGCGCGCACCGAGCAGCTGGGTTTTCGGGCGGGCGTAGTCGTCGCCGAGCCACGAGATGTTGGCCTGGCCGAAGCGGTCGATCTGCGTCGGCATCACGAGCGCATGGCGGCGGCCGTGCCACAGGCAGTCGAACACGCGCTCGTAGGTCATCCAGCCGCTTGCCTTCACGCGATAGCCGTCGGGACGCGGCCCTAGCGGCACCGGCTCCTCGACGAGATACGCTTCGCCGTCGGTCAGCATCAGCCCGTTGTTATATGCAAGGCGCGCGAGGCCGGCCGCGAGCCGCGGGCCCGTGCCGATGCCGGTCGCCAGCACTTCGCCGTCATCGCGCCAGAGCCGCGCGGACGCGACGATCATCAGTTCCGCGAGGGAATGGTCGAGAGATTCGCTCACAAGGCGCTCCTTTACAGAATCGGCAACGGCAGCGTCGTCACGTGCGACAGCCCGCCGACGCCTTCGAGGTACTGGCGTTCGTCCTGGCCGACCACGTCGCGCAGGTACGCCGCCGTCTTCGCGTCGTCTTCCGCGCTCGAGCAGTACGCGCGCAGGTGCGGCAGGTCCCAGCCGTAGGCCGGCCCGCACGAGGTCGGGTGCGCGCCGCCCGGCGCGTGCACGACGCCGGTGACGAGCGAGCGCTCGAACGGGTTGCGTTTGGCGGCGTCGAGGTCGTCGCTCGCGAGCGACGCGTCGACCGTTTCCGCCGACACGTAGCAGCGCTGCGCCGCACGGGCCATCCACGCGTCGAAGAACGGATCGGGACCGTCGATGCGTGTGTTGCCCATCCGGTCGGCCGCGTTCACGTGCAGCAGTGCGACGTCGAGTTCGATCGCGGGCATCGCGAGCAGCGTCTCGCCGTCGTCGTACGGCGATTGCACCGTGCGCAATTGCGGCGCGTGATCGAGCAGCGCGGTGCCGAGCCCGGCGCGCGTCGGCAGGAACGGCAGGCGTGCGGCGGCCGCGCGCAGGCCGAGCTGCAGCATGCCTTCGTCGAGTTCGAGCACGTCGACGCGGCCCTGCTCGCGAGCGCGGCGGAAATGCGGCTCGAGCGGAATCACGTCGAGCGACACGAAGCCGAACACCACCTTGCGCACCTTTCCGGCCGCGCAAAGCAGGCCGACATCGGCGCCGCCGTACGCGACGATCGTCAGGCCCTTCAGGTTCGAGCGCGCGATCTCGCGCACCAGCGCCATCGGCTTGCGCCGCGGCCCCCATCCGCCGATGCCGATCGTCATGCCGTCGGCGAGTTGCGCGACCACGTCGCGCGCGGACATCGTCTTGTCGAGAGGTTTCATCGTCATCGTGCTGGCTTACCGGTATCCGATGCTGAAGTCGTGGCCCCACTGGCTCACCTGGGTGGCCTCGAACACCGCGTGCTGCGACCAGTCGACCGTGAGGCCGCCGAAGCCGTATTCGAGATCGAAGCCGCCGGGGGTCTTCATGTAGAACGAGATCATCTGGTCGTTGCAGTGACGGCCGAGCGTTGCGGACAGCTTCACGTCGTGGGCAGCCACGCGATCCAGCGCGCGGCCCACCTCGTCCATCGAGTCGACTTCGGTCATCACGTGCACGCAGCCCGACGGCACGGCCATCTCGAACAGCGCGAGGCTGTGATGGCGCGCGTTGCGGCAATGCATGAAATGGATGCGCTTCTCCGGCTCGGCAGGATCGGGCCTGAACTTCACGCGGTAGATGTCGGACAGCTCGAAGCCGAGCACGCCGCGCACGAACGCGTCGGTCGCGTCGAACTGCGGCGCCGGCAGCACCGCGTGGCCGAGCCCCATGTCGCCGGTGACGAAGCGCGGCACGCCGAGCGGCGACACGAAGCGGCGGAAGTCGCAGCGCGGCCCCCAGTAGAGTTCGTGGCGGTTGCCGGACGGGTCGGTGCACCACGCCATCGCCTGCACGCGGCGCAACGCGGCTTCGTCGCGGGTGGCGCGCACGGGTTCGACACCCGCGCGCTGCAGTGCCGCAAGCGCGGCGTCGAACGCGGCGCCGTCGGGCAGTTCCCAGCCCGACGCGAAATAGCGGTCGGCCTGGCCGGGGACGATCACGTAGCGGAAATCGCGTTCGTCCATCTTCAGGTACAACGCGCCGTCGGACGCGTCGATCGCCTGCATGCCCAGCACGTCCTCCGCATAGCGGCGCCACGCGTCGACGCGGGTCGCTTCGACGACCACATAGCCGAGTGCACGGACATCGATCATGTCGGCCTCCTCCTCGTTCAGAATCCGTTGTTCGTGAAAGGATTCTGGCCGGTCGGGGATGGCGTCACATCGTCTGTTGGGACGAGAGGCAGCGGGGAATGGGAGGTTCGCGAAAGCCCGGCGGGACGACGCGGGCATGCGGGAGGGCCGGGAAAACCCGGACGGGTTGCCGTCGGGTTGTTGCCGGGTTGTGCCGGATTCTTGCGAACCGGAAACCGGATCAGTTCATCGACCGTCTGCCCCGCGCAGTCGCAGCGGCAGGAAGGTCATCACGCGCACGCCGGTGCGGCCCTCGATACGCATCCGGCGGTCGACACGGGGAGCCGGGGCGCTATGCCCCGATCCCCGCGCTGCGGTTCACGCCGGCGCGAACCGCACGCGCCGCCACGTATCCGGATCGATGCACACGCCTTCGTTGTCCGGCGTCACTTCGACGAGCCCGTGCATTTCGCCGCGTTCGCGTGGAATGCACACGAGGTCGAACGACCAGATGCCGTCGAACACGTTCTCCGGATTGCCGAGGAAGTTGAGGCGGTTGAACACGGGCGTGATGAAATACCAGACGCGGTAGTCGAGCGCCGCGAAGCGCTCGAGAAACGCCTTCGAGCCGTCACCCGTGTAGTGATTCAAGTATTCCAGATAGACGATCGGACGATGCCGGCGGAGTGTGTCGCCCGCGCCGCGGATCAGGTTCGGCTCGAAACCTTCGACGTCCGCCTTCAGGAAATCGACCCGCGGCAAGTCGAGCGAGTCGAGTGTGCGCAGCGGTACCGGTTCGGTGTCGCGATTCGTGCCGAGCAGCGACGACGCGCCGAAGTTGTTCGGCGAACGCGGATCGAAGACCGGGAACGGCACCGAGCCTTCCGCATCGCCGACCGCGCACTGCAGCGCGCGGACGTTCAACCGCTGGTTCAGCGCGAGATTCGCACAGAGCAACTGGAACGTATGACGCTGCGGCTCGAGCGCGTACACCGCGCCGCGCTCCCCGACCGCCCGGGACAGCATCACCGTGTGCGAGCCGAGATTCGCGCCGGCCTCGACGACCGTGTCGCCTTCGCGGACCATCTGCGCGAAGAGGAACGACTCGGGCTCGGACCACTCGCCGTACAACGACAGGCTGCGCCCCACAAATTCATCATTCGAATTGAACAGCATCGTGCCGTATCGGCATCGTTGTTGTGCGTAAAGCGTCATCGCGTCCCCGTTCGTTTTGATTGGTTTTCCGCGCGATTATACGGGGTAAAAAAAACGGTTCGGACAGGCCGCGCGGCTAGTCGAACGGATTCGGCAACCGCACGCCGGTGTGCGAGAAATCGTCGACGTTGCGCGTGACCACGGTGGTGAGAGCGTTGATCAGCGCGGCGGCAGCGATCGGTTTGTCGAGTTCGTGCGTTGGATCGGGCACGCGCAGCCGAGCGCGATACCCGCAAGGATCCTCTTCAGCGTGGCTCAATACCCCTCGACCTTGAAAGAGAACGTGAGCGCGGTATGCGGCGATCCCGACGTGATCGTCACGGCCTTGTTCGTCGCCGACACCCAAAATGGAACCGCAGCCGTCGTTGGCGTAGCCTGAACGCTGACGACGGCATGCGGAAACCCTGCCGTCCGGTTGCCTTGATAGGTGGGGAATGTGAATGAACCACTCGTCGCGCCCGCCGGGATCGTGATCTGCCCGGCCTGTGTGATCTTTCCCGAATTGTCGACCTGGACATATCCGGGTGGGCTCTTCGTGAAATAGAACTGCCTCATCCCGGCCGGCGCATTGTCCTCACTCCACCAGAGCGTCGACCCGGGATCGACCGTCGGCATCGCTTGCGAGTTCTCGGCGTCGTACCAGACGATATTGTTTCCCACCGCAGGATAGGCGAGCGGCTTGCCGGACGCGTCAACCCCCTGCGAATAAACGCCGCCCTGGTTGCCGTGCTGGCTGCCCCCCGTGCCAACCAGATAGAACGTGTTGTGACGCGTATTGGCATACGGCGACGTATTCGAGCCATTCAGCACGAGCCCTTTTGCTGTTCCATCCTTCGCGTTGTATAGATTGATCACGTCAAACCGTTCGCTGTCGTCGCCATTCAGCACGATACCGGGCGAATTGAAATAAACGGCTTGAATCAGGAAGAAGTGATTCCAGCAGGCATTGTGATCGTAAGCACTGTGTGTGATGAGCACCGACCCGTCCGTCGGCAGCGTTTGATACCCGGAAATATTGTAGAAAATGTTTCCCGTGACGTCCGAGTTCTCCGTTGCCGCCGGCGAAATGTCCGTCTGCACAAAAGCGGTAGACCAGTGGGCTGCACGAATGTCGTAAGTCCCGTATCGGGCTGAAATCAGATTGACAGCGATACCGCCACGGGAATTGTTGCCATCCCAGAAGATCCCCATGACGCTGTTGTCTTCTGTCTTCTGATCGCCGGACGGGGCGATCGTCAGCGCAGTGCCGCCCCGCGGGCCGACCCAGCGATTGATCGTCGTCGCGTTGATCTTCGGCGCATTGTCGTTGTATCCACCCCCTCCAGAACCGATCAGCTTGACGGCCGGACAGTTGATCGTCACGTTGTGGTCCCAGAGATACGTGCCCGGCGGCTCATACACCGTCTTCTGCGACGGCGACGCACACGCGTAGTTGATCGCATTCTGAATCGCCGTCGCGCTCGGTCGTGCGCCGGTCGGGTCCGCACCGAATGCGATCACCGAAATTTTCTGTTCCCGCAGAATCGCCTGCAACGCGCGATCGCTTTCGCCCACCCCACCGAAATTGAACAGTAACGACGGATTCGATGCAGACGCCGCAAGCGATGTGAACTTGCCAGAAGCCGGACGAGCACTCCCGATCGTCGCGCCGTTGATCGCACCGCCCTGGATCGAAGCCGTCCGCAACGCATCGTTAAGCTGCGTTGCAGTCAGAAGCTGCCCAGGCACACCCTGTGCATACGCTGAATCGAACACTGCCGCTGCAACCAGGAGGCCTGCGATGCTGCGAAGCCTCGTGCGGAAAATTTTCATGCTTGTTGCACTCCTTGTTACGAGCCGCTCGGTGCCGCTCAAACGGCACCCTGCATTGCTTGAATGGTTGTTCCCGTGTTCACCTGCTTTATCCCGGCGACCAACCCATCGCTTCCCGACCGACGATGACACCGGATTGCCACACTTTGTTCCGCAACGCATTCACGGAAAACTGACTGTTACCGTTTGCACCGAGGCCAATCGTCTTCCCTCCGTCGCCGACCTGTCGTTGTCGTTCGACATGAATCAGGCATTCGGGAATGCGATCGGGGGAAGCGCGGAACGAGGTGAAACGCGTTCGAATCGTCCGCCGACATCGACGTGGAAACGGCCGAATTCGAAACCGGGCGGAGCTGCTCGATGCCGATCTTCGAGGCGCTATCGCGTAAGTTCCATGAAGACGTGATGCGAAGGCGCTACTCGGCCACATGTCGGACACGTCGGCCGAAAGCTATGCAGATGCGCGAGGCGTCACGACGATTCAGGTGAAGGTGAGTTCTAGACGAATTCTGAACAGATTCAGAACATGCCCTTGTGCGCCAACGGTTTCCGGCCGAGCGCAGCGGCCGGAATGGCCCGATGTTCAGCCTCCGCACGCCTGCCATTGGCCGCAGCCTGCTCGCGCGGGCGCTGAACGATATCGTCCACGTTACGCACCCGTAGATTTGCCATGATTCCCTCCATCCAGGCTGATATCAATGATAGTGCCATGACACCCGTTGCAATCACGGCTATCACCGCCATTGGCGGAGAGAGGACGGTGGTTGGCGTCGGCGAACGGCAACGGGGCGCATGAATCCTTTCGACATGCGCAGCTCGCCCGACACGTCGAACCGCTGGGTGCAAGGCAAGCCGGATCGGTCCGGCGGGAAAGACGGCCGATCAGCCAGTCGTCCCATCCGTTGAAGGCACGCGCAAACCGCCGTCGCGCGTCGCGCTCGCGACGGTCGTCAACTGCCACCCTTGCCGGCACCCGTTGTCCCGCCCGTATCGGCGCTGCCGGCCATCCCCCGCCCGGCACACGCAACGGAAGCGCAACCGCTCAGAACCGATACGAAATCCCGATCTGCAAAACCGGATACCACCGATAGCGCGACATCACCTGCCGCAGCGAATCCAGCCCGCTCGAGACCAGAACCTGGCTCTTCGCCGGCCCGGCCGCGGCCGCCAGTTCCGGCGACAGCGTGTACGAACATTTCGGGATCCCGTACGCAACGCCGAGATCGGCGACGAATCCCAGCCCTTTCGACGCCGGCCGATGCCCGTAGCCGATCCCGACGTACGGCATCACGGTCGGATAGCGCGCTTCCGCCACCGCGTACATCCCCGGCATCGCCGGATAGTGCTTGCCGCCGAACACATAGGTGCCGTTGGTCGGCACCGATACGCCGCGGATATCGTCGTCGTTGAAGCGCATCCCGAGCGTCGCCCGAAAGCCGCTGCCGCGCCACGGAAAGATGTCCGCGTACAAGCCGCCCTGGCGCAGCTTCAGGTCGTCCTGATAGCGATTGCCCGCCACCGTGAAGTCATGCGAAAGATCGATCGCATTGAAGTCCGCATGCGCCCCCAGGATCGAATTGAAGCTCACGGCCGCGCCGATACCGACGCCCTGCGTGCCGCCCTGCAGGTAGATCTCCTGCGCGTGCGCGCTCGCGGCGCACATCACCGCGACCGCTGCCCATTGGTTCACCGTCATTTTCACGGGCGCCTCCCCCGACATGTGCCGGGCGCGCCTCGCCAACGCATGCGGCCTGCGCCGCCCTGCGTGATGCGAACCCCGACACGACACCTTGCAAGCACGCTTGCTGTTCTACGGATCGGGCACGCGTTGCCCCGTACACATGGCCGATACGACATGCGCAGCAGGTGCGCCACCCCACGCGGCGCCCGCGGCCCGATCCGATTCCCCGATTGTTTCGATGTCGTTGCATGCCGACGATGCGTTCATCGTTGTTGCCCATTTCGTTTGCACCGGCGGCACCGGGTCAACCGCAAAGCGCGTGCCATGCGGCGCAAACCGATGCGGGACAAGCGTCACCGCAAAACACGGAAGGTCGCGCGGGCTGTAACAGGAGGAAATGTTTCAGGCGCGCATCCTTATTCGGCGGTCGATGCCGGGACACGCGATCCGCCGCGACGCGCATCGGTGCCGCAACGCGTGCCGAACGAGGCGGGACGGCCTTCAGCGCATGCGTGTCGTCGTTGTCGTCGAACGCGTGCGGCGCAATGCATTGAAGAATGCGTTGCAAGAATGTGACCTCGCGCCGGTCGCGCGCGAGGCCGATGTGCGATCGCGCGTGGCGATGCAGGGTGAATACCGATGCGTGCGCATCCATCTTGTCCGCGTCGTGCACCGGGGAGATAAGCGAGCCGAAACGATGGGCGGGAACCGGTCGACATATCGACCCGCGTCGTAAACGATTTCAAGAGCGGGAAAGACAGGTAATGTCGGCGCCGATGAAGCTCGATACGGGAGCGCAATCGCTCGACCACGCATTTCCGCACCCCGCTACACCCCATACCCGGGCCGAGAGCGTGCCCCGGGCAAGTCCATCGAATTCAATGTCACGGCATGACGGTAGAATCGGCCGGCGCATGTCGCAACGGGCCACGCCGGTTGTCCGAATGGCTGAACCCGTCTACAAAAAACCAACGGCGTCGAACCAACGCCGATCCAATCCGAGAGAAACCGAATGAACCAGGACGAAGCGCAAGCGCTATGGCAACACCGCGTGCTCGACTACGCCGAAGAGATCAACCGTTACGTGGCAACCGGGCTCGCCAAAGGCTGGGACGAGGCCGGCGATGCCCCCGAATTCGCGAACAGCGACGACCTGCTGCCTGCCTTGCTGGCATCGCTTCGCGAAGCCAATGCGTCCCCCGAGCGAAAGGACATCCGGGCACAATGGCCGCTCGCGCATGAACCGTTGATGCCGTTGCTGGAGGAAAACGCGCAGAGCATTGCGGCCGTGCTCGCGCTGCGTGACGGTGGCATCCTCGTGCGCCTCGGTGCAACGTACGAACCTGGCAAGGTTCTGCATATCGAAGGCGACACGATCACCGACATCCCGGGCGTCCTCTTCTTCGGCCGCTGCCCGCGCCGGCGTTTCTTCGCCGTCGCACGCGAGCAAGGCGTCGAGGTGACGGACGGCTGGCAAGGGCCGCGTGTTGCATGGTGCCCCTGGCCGACGGGCCAGGAAGGCGTACCGGAGGGGTTCGACGTCCCGCCGCGCGAAACGCACCCGAAGCCGACCCGGCTCATCCCGTTTCCGGACGGCAAGCGCGTGCTGCTGGTCTCCGCCGACGGCACATACGTTCTGGACGAACAACGCGCGCATTTGCTCCTGCCGACCCAAGAGCAAATGCAGGAGCATTTCGACTGGCTCCGCAAGAACTATCCGGACGACGCGCCCGACGTGTCGCTCGACATGGAGCACGGCGCGCTGTCTTCGGACGGATCGCTCATTGCAGTCGGCGCGCAGGACGGCGAGCATCGGGTATTCGACGCCCGCTTGCAATGCATCGCGACAGTCGGCCCGCACGGCGAGTATCCGCACCATGCCGTGTTCAGCGCCGACGGCAGCGTGCTCGCGCTGAACGCCTGCCACTTTTACAATGGCGCAACGATCGGCGTACAGGTCGACAAGCTTCCCGGGCTGCACTCGGATTTCTACGAGGACGCAGACGGCGTAAAAGTGATCGAGGGCAACGCACGCGTCTACGCGTCTGCCGCGCGTCGCGACGAATTCATCCTCGGCGATGCCGGCGGCTATCTGCGCGCGGTCGACACGGACGGCAACGCCCGTTGGCAACATTTCGTCGGCTCGACGATCTGCGACATGGATCTATCGGACGACGGCCGAACGCTCGTCGTCTCGACCTGTGCCGGCTACGTGTCGATTATCGAACTGGATGCCGGGCGGCAGCAGCCATACCAGATCGGCAACGGCATGCATCTCGAACGCCGGCGCTGGCTGTTCTGGAAAACGGAGCCGGCACCGCTGGCGTGGTGATCGCGACCCTCGGGTTTCCCCGCGTCGACGCTGACACGAAGCGGTCTGTCACCGGAATACGCAAGCCGACATGACGGGCACACGATGCCTGCTCCTCGCTCATGGGGCAGGCATCGCTACAGCGCCCTATCGGAATCGCGGGCGCGCACTACCTTGCCCGCAGCACCTCAACCGTCACAGCCCATACCCGCCTGACACATTCAACTGCTGCCCGGTAATGTAATTGGCCCGGTCCGACGCCAGGAACACCGCCGCCCGCCCGACGTCGTACGCCTTCCCCCAGCGCTTGAGCGCGAGCATCTTCTGCGTTTCGTCGATCCACGCCTGGTCGAACTGTCCCTGTTCGAGCAGCACCGGAAACATCCCGGCCTCGATCACGCCGACCAGGATCGAATTCGCGCGAATGTCGTAACGCCCCTCCTCGCGTGCCAGCCCCTTGACCAGCGCCTCGTTCGCCGCCTTCGGCGCGACCGACAGCCCGTCTCGGTCGGGCCAGCGCAGGTGCCCGGCCGACCCGAGCGTCACGAACGATCCGCCGCCCGACGCGCGGAAGTGCGGCAGCGCGGCTTTCGCCGCCACGAAGAAGCCGATCGTCTCGACGTCGATCGCGCGGCGCCAATCGTCGTGCGTCATGTCGCCGATATGACGCTGGTTCACGAACGGCCCGGCCGCCCAGACGACCGTGTGCACGCGGCCGTGCGCGCCGATTGCAGCCGCGAGCGCCGCGTCGACCTGGGCGGAATCGGTCACGTCCACGCAGTGCGTGGTGGCCGCGACGCCTGCGCCGCGAATGTCGCGCGCGACGCGCTCGGCCACGTCCGCCTTGCTGCGGTAGCCCACCGCGACCGGCACGCCGGCGCGCGCAAACTCGAGCGCAACCCCCTGCCCGATCCCGCCACTGCCGCCGAACACCAGCACCGCGCCCGGCGGAAACCCGTTGTCGTTCATGCGTTCATCCCGTTCGTGTGTCGCGGCGGCGCTCAGGCCGCCGCCTCGATCCCCGTCCGCAGACGGTACTTCAGCACCTTCCCGGCCGCGCTCGTCGGCAGTTGCTCGACGAACGTGAAATGCCGCGGCACCTTGTAGTTCGCCATGTTGCGGCGCGCCCAGTCGTTCAGTGCGTCAGCGTCGGCATGCATGCCCGGCCGCAGCACGACATACGCATGCCCGACCTCGCCGAGCCGCGTATCGGGCACGCCGACCAGCGCCACCTGCGCGATCGCCGGGTGCGCGGCGAGCAGCCGCTCGATCTCGGCCGGATAGCAGTTGAAGCCGCCGACGATGAACATGTCCTTGATGCGGTCGGTGATCTTCAGGTTGCCGTTCGCATCGACACAGCCGAGATCGCCCGTATGCAGCCAGCCGTCCGCATCGACGGTCTCGCGCGTTGCGTCCGGCTGGTTGAAGTAACCGCGCATCACGTTGTAGCCGCGCACCCAGATCTCGCCGGTCTCGTCCGGCCCGAGCGGCGCGCCGCCCGGCCCCGCGATGCGCAGTTCGACATCCGGCATCGGGCGGCCCGACGTATAGGCGACCGTCTCCGCATCGTCGCCTTGACGGCACAGCGTCGCGAAACCGCACGATTCGGTCAGCCCGTAGCCGGTCAGCACCGTCTCGAAGCCGAGATCCGCGCGCATCCGCTCGATCAGGCTCGGCGCGATCGCCGCCGCGCCCGTGACCGCGATCCGCAGCGACGACAGGTCGCGCGTCGCGCGATCGGATGCGTCGAGCAGCGCGTAGTACAGCGTCGGCGGGCCGGGCAGCACCGAGATGCGGTCGTCGGCGACGCGCCGCAGCACGTCGGCCGGCTGGAACACGAGGTGCGGCAGCACGGTCGCACCGCTCGCCAGCGCGGCGAGCCAGCCTGCCTTGTAGCCAAACGTATGGAAGAACGGATTGACGATCAGGTAGCGGTCGTCGGGCCGCACGCCGGCGATTGCCGCCCATGCCTGCGCAGCGCGCAGGTTCTGGCCGTGCGCGGTCATCACGCCCTTCGGGCGGCCCGTCGTGCCGGACGTGAACATCAGGTCCATCACGGTGTCGGGCGTCACCTGGGCCTCGCGTTCGCGCACCGCGCCCAGCGGCACGTCGGCGCCACGCGCGAGGAACGCGCTCCAGGTTTCGTCGCTCACGCCTGAAGGCGGCTCGCCGTCGAACACGACGACGCGCTCGAGCGTCGCGGGCCGGTGCGGCGCGAGCATCGCCGGGTAGGATTCGCCGAGGAAGGTGCCGCAGCAGAACAGCAGCCGTGCACCGCCGTCGTGCAGAATGCCGCCCACCTCCATCCCTTTCATCCGCGTATTGACCGGCACGAGGATCGCGCCGACGGTGTGGATCGCCAGCGCCGCGACGATCCATTGCGGCAGGTTCGGCGCCCACACCGCGATGCGGTCGCCGGCCGCGATGCCGCTCGCGAGCAGCGCGCGGGCCGCGTCGAGGCGTGCCGCGTCGAGTTCCGCGTAAGTCAGCCGGCCATGCGCCGATTCGATCGCCGGATGCGCGCCGTGGCGCGCGGCTGCCCGTGCGATCAGCGCGGGCGTGGTCAGGATTTCGTTGTCCATCGTCATAGGCATCAGGTGGCCGTGCGCGCCGCCGGCGCGCCACGGCTCAGTCGGGAAACACCACGCGCAGCGCGTCGCTCGCAGGCCGTGCACAACAGGCGAGCGTCCAGCCGGCCGCGATCTCGTCGTCGTCGAGGACGTGGTTGCTGTCGAGCGCCACCTCGCCGCGCTCGATCCGGCACATGCACGCGCCGCATTGCCCCATCCGGCACGAATTCGGCGCCGGCACGCCCGCGCGCAGCATCGCGTCGAGCAGCGTTTCGCCGGGCGCGCTGTCGAACGCGAACGCGTCGCCGTCGAGCACCGTCTCGATCGCCGCGCCGTCGCCGGACGCTGCGGCCCCCGCTGCGCTCGACATAGCCGTATCAGCAGCCTGTGCCGGCGCATCGGGCAGCGACGCAAAACGCTCCACATGCACGCGCGAACGCGGCAATCCAAGGCCGAGCATCGCGGCCAGCGCGTTCTCCATGAACAGCGCCGGCCCGCAGATGAAGGTCTCCTGCTGGCTGAACGGCCGCGCGAGTTCCTCGAGATGGCGCTGCTGCGGGATGCCCTGGACGCTGTCGAGCCAGTGGATCACGCGCATGCGGCCCGGGTGGCGCTGCGCGAGCTGCTGCAGTTCGTCGCGAAAAATCACCGAGCGTTCGTCGCGGTTCGCATAGATCAGCGTCAGCATCCCGCGTCCGTGCACGAGCGCCGATTTCAGGATCGACAGCACCGGCGTGATGCCGCTGCCGCCCGCGAACAGCAGCAGGTCGCCATCGAGCGTGCGCGGCGTGAACACGCCGGCCGGCGGCAGCACGTCGAGCGCGTCGCCTGCCTTCACACGGTCGCACAGCCAGTTCGATGCGCGGCCGTCGCGCACGCGCTTGACGGTGATCTTCGGCGCGGCGTCGATGCCGGGCGCGCTCGACAGCGAGTAGCAGCGCGCGACGGTCGCATCCGCACAGGGCACGTTCAGCGTCAGGAACTGACCGGGCCGGTACGCGAATGCATCACGCAACGCGGCCGGCACGTCGAACACGAACGAGCACGCGTCGTCGCTTTCGGCAATCACGTCGGCCACGGTCAGCCGATGGAAGCGCGAATCGCTCATGGCCGGCTCCTCACGTCACGCGGCCGCACGGGCCAGCGGCGCGCCGGGCGTCGTGTACGCACCGTCGAGGTAGACGAGCGGATCGACGTCGCCGCTCATCAGCACCTCGCGAATGCGGCCGATGAACACCGTATGCGTGCCGTATTCGAACCGGCCGTCCTGCTCGCACACGAGGTTCGCCTGCGCGTCGCGCAGATACGGCACGCCGTGCGCCGACGTGTGCCAGTCGCCGGTCGTGAAGCGCGCCTCGCCCTTCAGGCGGCCGCTGCAGTCGATCGCGATGCCTTCGTGGGCCGCCGACAACACGTTCACGCAGAACCCGGCGCCCGCGTCGAGCGGCGGATACAGCGACGCGCTGCGGTTGATGCAGATCAGCAGCGAAGGCGGATCGGTCGATAGCGAATCGACCGCCGTCGCGGACATCGAATAGCGCCGGCCGTCGTGCGCGCTGCTGATGACCGTGACGGAGCGCGCGAGGCGACGCATCGCGAGCAGCATGTCGGTACGCAGCGGATGGGTGGTGAGATCGCTCATGATCGGACTCCGTCAAGTTCAGTCGTGGATGGCCGGGCGGGCGGGCCGCCGGCGTCGGCTGCGCGAGCAGCCAGGTGGTCGGCGGCGAGATACCCGAAGGTCATCGCCGGACCGAGCGTCGAGCCCGCGCCGGGGTAGCTCGCGCCCATCATCGATGCGCTGGTGTTGCCGATCGCATAGAGGCCATCGATCGGCTCACCGTCGGCGCGCAGCACGCGGGCGTGCACGTC
Organism: Burkholderia aenigmatica; assembly: GCF_902499175.1. GTDB lineage: Bacteria > Pseudomonadota > Gammaproteobacteria > Burkholderiales > Burkholderiaceae > Burkholderia > Burkholderia aenigmatica. The sequence continues at coordinate 15,244 of NZ_CABVQC010000020.1, read as the reverse complement.
GGTGACGAGCCCGCCCTTCGTGCCGATGTCGCCCGCGTCGATCCGCACCGCGTAGAACGGCGCCTGGTCGACCGGCCCGAGGCACGGGTTCGGCTGGTTCTGCGGGTCGCCGTAGTACGTGTCGAACAGGTTGTCGCCTTTGCCGAACGCTTCGTCGATCCCGGTGACCGCATAGCGCGCCATGTCGCGCAGCGTGTCATGCAGGCCGGCCGCGTCGACGCCGATGCGCGCGGCGAGCGCGTCGATCGTGTCCGCTTTCACGAGCACGTCGCGAAACGCGGCGGGAATCTTCGTATCGGGCATCATCGATGCCGGCATGATCGGCCCGCACGGATACTTGCGGCGAAACCGTGCGTCGAACACCATCCACGCCGGCACGCTCGCACCGGTATGTGCGTGGTCGCGATACATCGCCGGCACGAATTCGGAATACGGCGCGGCTTCGTTGACGAAGCGCTTGCCGAGGCTGTTCACGATCACGCAACCCGGCAGGTTGCGTTCGACGAACAGCGCGCGCTGCTTCTCCTCGCCCGCGACGCCGACCGTCGGCGCGCCCCACACGTGCGCCATCAGCGCCAGCGCGCCACCGAGCCGGTGGCCTTCGGCGATCGCGTCGCCGGTATTGGCCGGCGGCGTCGCACTCCACCGCGCCTGCGTCGGCTGCGGCAGGTAGCGCTCGCGCATCGGCTGGTTGCGCTCGAAACCGCCCGCGCCGAGGATCACGCCGCGTCGCGCGGTAATCGTCACGGGCTGTCCGAAGCGCTGCGCGCGCACGCCCGTCACGCGGCCGCCCACGTCGAGCAGGTCGCGCATCGGCGTGTCGAGCCAAACGGGCACGTTGCGGTCGAGCAGCGCGCGGCGCAGCCCGCCGATCAGCGCATTGCCGAGCGTCAGGCGCCGGTCGCGCCGCGTGCGGCGGCGCATCCCGATATCGAGCCAGTAGCGGCCGAACTGCGCGATCGCGAGCTTCATGAAGCCGGGCCCGCGCGAGAACAGCGTGTGCGCTTCCTTCGACGTCACCGCGACGCGCCCGCCGATCAGCGTGCCCGGCGACGGCGGCCGCAGCCGGTCGAACTCGTCGCCGAGCAGCCCGCCGTCGAACGGCAGCGGATCGAGCGCGCGATAGCCCGGCATCGCGCCCGGCACCTTCTGGAAATAGTCCGCGTACTTCGGCAGCGACTGGTAACGTACCGGCGTCTTCGATTCCAGGTAGCGCAGCATCTCCGGCGCGCGGTCGAGATACGCGTCGATTTTCTCGGGCGTCGATTCGCCGGCCACGCACGCTTCGATGTAGCCGCGCGCGGCCTCGCGCGAATCGGTCGCGCCCAGCTCGGCGATATGGTGGTTGCACGGCACCCAGATGCCGCCGCCCGACACGGCCGACGTGCCGCCGTACAGCGCCGTCTTCTCGATCACGACGACGGACAGGCCGCGATCGGCCGCGCGGCACGCGGCGAGCAGCGCGCCGGCGCCCGAGCCGACGACCACCACGTCGAACACGTATTGCTGTGCTTGCGGGTCGTTCATCGCGGCCTCATCAGATGAAGAAGTCGGTGTTCTCGCGGCCGAGCATCACGGCGCCGAGATTCTGGCCGAAGCGGTCCACGTTGTTCGCGTAGTGCGCGCGGGCCGCGTGCAGGTCGAGGAAGCGGCGCACCAGCGGATTGCGGTGATAGATGCCGTTGCCGCCCGCGTAGCGCAGCAGCGCGTTCGCGGCCTGCGCGCAGCGCTCGGCGACCTGGGCCGACTGGTAGCGGAAATGCACGCGGCGCTCGATCGACACGGCCGGGCCGCCCGTGACCGACGCCATCAGCTCCGCGAAATTGCGCTTGAGCAGCACCTGCATCTCGTCGATCGCGACGGCCGCGTTCGCACATGCGCCCTGCGCGCCCGGATCGTCGGTCGTCTTCGCGCCGCTGTTGGCCGACACGCGCGTGGCCGCGTAGCCGGTGAAATCGTCGAGCGCGCCCTGCAGCGCGCCGATACACGACGTGCACACTGCACGCACGAAGATCTGCGCGAACGGCAGCTTGAACAGCGGCGCATCGTTGACGGCCAGGCCAGGGCTCGTGCCCATCATTCCGTCGATCGCCTTGTGCGTGCGGTACGCGGGCACGAACACGTCGTCGACGACGATGTCGTGGCTGCCCGTCGCGCGCAGGCCGAGCACGTCCCAGTCCTGCTGGATCCGGTAGTCGGCTTTCGGCAGCAGGAAGGTGCGGTATTCGGGCGGCTGGCCGGCTTCGGCCGGTGGCACCAGCGCGCCGAGAAACACCCATTCGCACAGCTCGCTGCCGCTCGAGAACTTCCAGTGGCCGGACAGGCGAAAGCCGCCGTCGACCGGCGTCACGCGGCCGACCGGCATGTAGGTCGACGCGATCAGCGTCGCCGGATCGTTGCCCCACACGTCCTGCTGCGCGCGCGCGTCGAACAGCGCGAGCTGCCAGTTGTGCACGCCGACGACACCGTACACCCACGCGGTCGACATGCAACCGCGCGCCAGTGCCATCTGGATGTCGAAGAAGGTCTGCGGATCGAGCTCGTAGCCGCCGTAGCGTTTCGGCTGCAGCACCTTGAAGAAGCCGGCGGCCTGCATGTCGGCGATCGTCTCGGCCGGGATGCGGCCCTGCGCTTCCGCCTGCGCGGCGCGGCCGGCGAGCGTCGGCGCCAGCGCCTCGGCGCGGGCGATCAGCGTGGCGGCCAGTGCGTTCGAATCGTTGTCGCGATGCACGAATGTCTCCTGTGAAGCGGGTGATGCGCCGCGGCGCCTGCCCCGCTCTCGTTCAAAGTTGTTCGGCGCGGCCTGGCCGCGGGCGATGCTCGCCATCGTCGATGGTCGGCTTCGCGCCGCCGCGCCGCATCGTCCGACCGGACGACGGGCGCGGCCCGGTGCATCACGCGCAGGCGCGCTCCTTCTCGCGGTTGAAGAACGGGATCACGTGCTCGCCGATGTTGCGGATCGTCTCCATCTGCGCGTCGTGCGGCACCGTGCCCATCTGGCACAGGAACAGCACTTCGTCGACGCCGGCTTCCTGCAGGCGGCCGACATAGCCGATGCAGTCGTCCACCGTGCCGTACGCATGGTTCGGGTTCATCATCGCGAGCGCCGGGTCGGCGAAGTTCACGACGACTTCCTCCGACGCGAAGCGCGAGCGGATCACCATCTCGCCGGTGTCGGCCTGCACGAGATCGTCGCCCCACTTCGCCGGGTCCGGACGCTCGCCGCCCGTGTACCAGTACGCGAGCGATTCCATGAAATAGCGCTGGCCGCGGATGCCGATCTTGCGGGCGGCCTGGCCGTCTGCCATCACGACCGTCGGGCACAGCGCCGCGAGGTGCTGGGTCGGGCGGAAGCCGACCTGGTCTTCCGGCTTGCGGTTCGCCCAGGCTTCGCGGTACACGGCGTTCTTCTTCGCGACTTCGTCGGGGCCGCCGAAGCCGAGCACCAGCGCGCCCATCCCGCGCTGGCCGGCGCGCAGCAGCGCGTCGGTGTTCGTACAAGCCAGGTACATCGGCGGGTGCGGATCCTGGAACGGCTTCGGGTGGATCGGGCGCTTCGGAATCTTGATGTACTTGCCGTCATGCTCGATCTCGTCCTGCACGAACATCTTCGGCACGAGGTACATCGATTCGTCGATCATCGGCTGCAGTTCGTTGAGGTCGTAGCCGAACGCGCCGGCCTCCTGCTGGCTGCCGCCCTTGCCGACGCCGAAGTGCACGCGGCCGCCGGACAGGATGTCGAGCAGCGCGACGCGCTCGGCGACCTTGATCGGGTGGTTCATCGCCGGCGGCAGGCACACGACGCCATGGCCGAGGCCGATGCGCGTCGTGCGGCCGGCCAGGTACGCAAGGAAGGTTTCCGGCGCACTCATGTGCGCATAGTTGGTCAGCGACGTGTGCTCCACGCACCAGATCGTGTCGAAGCCGACCTGCTCGGCGAGCAGCGCCTGTTCGACCGTCTCCTTGAATACCCGGTGGTCGCCCTCGCGCGATGCGTCGGTGGTCTGGGCTTCGTAGATGAGGGAAAACTTCATTGCGTGCGTCTCCATGGTTGTTGGACGAGTCGGGGTCGTGCAGCCCGCCCGCACGATACGGACGAAGCGCGACGGTCCACGAATGGGAGTGTCGGCGCGCGGACGGGCGCGGGCATCGTCTGTTCGGAGTACCGGTACGCCTGCGGGGACAGAGGGGTTTCACCGTCATCCGATCGGACTGCGTGACGCGGCGAACCGCGCGCTAGCATCGAACGGCGGCGCCTTGCATGCGCCGGCCAACGACAAGGGAGAGAGGGAATGAAGGTATCCATGCTGCTGTATCCGGTCGCCGACATCGACACGGCGCTGCCGCTGTTCGTCGACGGCCTGGGTCTGAACGTGAAGTTCCGCGACGGCGACCGCTATTGCGCACTCGACGGCGGTCCGCTGACGATCGCGCTGGTCGCGGGCGACGAGCAGATCGTCGAGCGCGCGGCGCTGACGCTGCGCGTCGACGAGGACGACGACCTGTATGCGGCGATGGCGCGGGTCGTGAAGGCCGGCGCATCGGTGCGCGTGCCCGTGCAGGCCGGGCCGCACGAATACCGCGCGGTGCTGGAGGACAAGAACGGCGCGCTGTTGGTGATTTCGCAGAAACGGGCCGCCTGATGCACATCGCCGCACATGGCCGCACGCGGCCCGGCGGGCTTCGCGGGCGCCGGCGCGTGGCGCCGCGCGTCGGGCCGTTGGGCCGTCGGCCCGTCGGCCGCGTCAGGTGGCCGTGCCGGGCGCGCGCAAGTCGCTCGCTTCCAGCAATTCGAGCAGCGTGCGCGCCGGCTGGCTGAGCCGCTTCGCGGCCAGCGCGATGAATTCGATGTCGGGCAGCACGGGCAGCGCGTCGCCGTTGACCAGCGGCGCAAGCCCGCGCGTCGACAAATAGTGCGACGTCGCGGTCAGGCCGAGCCCCGCGCGCGCGGCCGCGATGCAGCCCGGCTGGCTGCTGCTCGAACACACGACTTCCCAGCCGATCCCCTTCTCCGCTAGCGCGTTCAGGACGATCCCGCGCGTCACGCTCGGCTCGGCGACCAGCACGAGCGGCAGCGGCCGCTCCGGATCGACGACCGTGCCGGGCCGCGCGACCCATTCGAGCCGCGCGCGCAAGAGCGGCGTGCCGCGCCGCTCGCCGAGCCGCCGCTTGCCGATCATCAGGTCGAGCGCGCCCGCGTCCAGCCCTTCGTAGAGCCGGCTCGTCATGCCGGTGGTGATCTCCAGCGCGACGTCCGGGTGCGCGGCGCGAAACCCGGCGAGCACGTCCGGCAACGCGACGAGCGCGAGATCGTCCGGCGCGCCGAGCCGCACCAGCCCTTGCAGCCTCGGCTTGCGGAATTGCGATTCCGCGCGGTTCAACGCCTGCAGGATCACGTTCGCATGCACGAGCAGCGCCTCGCCGTCGGCCGTCATCGCGATCGAATGCGTGTCGCGCACGAACAGCCGCCGGCCGACGCTCTCTTCGAGACGACGGATGTGTTCGCTGACGCTCGACTGATTGAGCCCGAGCTGCCGGCCCGCTTCGGTGAAGCTGCGGCAGTTCGTGACGGTCGCGAACGTCTTGAGCCAGACGGGATTGAGCATCCCGCATTGTCATCGGCATGACCGATGACAGTCAACGTCGTCAGGCGGCTTCCCGATGACCATCGGAATCGGTACCATCGAGCGCTTGAAGACCGGCAGGCGCCGTGCGACCGCGTCAAGGCGCCGCCCGCGCCGGCCTTTGCACCACCGATTTCGCCATGTCCCGAGAACCCACACACACCGCGCTGCTCTGGATCGTCGCCGCTGCATTCTTCATGCAGTCGCTCGACACGACGATCGTCAACACCGCCCTGCCTTCAATCGCACAAAGCCTGCACGCGTCGCCGCTCGCGATGCAGCCCGTCGTGGTCGTCTATACGCTGACGATGGCGATGCTCACGCCCGCGTCCGGCTGGCTGGCCGACCGGTTCGGCACGCGCCGCGTGTTCTCGCTCGCGATTCTCGTGTTCGTGCTCGCGTCGATCGGCTGCGCGGCATCGCATACGCTCGGCCAGCTCGTCGCCGCACGCGCGTTGCAAGGCATCGGCGGGTCGATGCTGCTGCCGATCGGGCGGCTCGCCGTGCTGCGCCGCGTGCCGGGCGAGCAGTACGTGTCGGCGCTCGCGTTCGTGTCGGTCGCCGCGCAGCTCGGGCCGATCGCCGGGCCGACGCTCGGCGGCTGGCTCACGCAGGCGATCTCGTGGCACTGGGTGTTCATCGTCAACGTGCCGGTCGGCGTGGTCGGCTTCCTCGCGGTGCAGCGCTATCTGCCGCACGACCAGCTGACGCAGCCGCCGCCGTTCGACTTCGTCGGCTGCGCGCTGCTGTCCGTTGCGATGATCGCGCTGTCGCTCGCGATCGATCCGCCGATGCCCGCGCAGCGCGCGGCGTGGTCGGCCGGGCTGGCCGTCGTCGGCCTGGCGAGCGCGCTTGCCTACCTGCCGCACGCGCGGCGCCGCGCGCAGCCGCTGTTCCGGCTCGGGCTGTTCCGCGAGCCGAACTTCGGCTCGGGGCTGCTCGGCAACCTGCTGTGCCGGATCGGCACGAGCTCGGTGCCGTTCATGCTGCCGCTGCTGATGCAGGTGCAGCTCGGCTATACGCCGCTGCAGTCGGGGCTGATGCTGCTGCCGGCCGCGATCGCGGGCGTCATCGCGAAACGCTGGATCGCGCCGCTCGTGAAGCGCTTCGGCTACGCTGCATTTCTGGTCGTGAATACGGGAATCGTCGGGTGTGCGATCGCGGGGTTCGCGCTGGTGTCGACACGACCCGCGCCGGTGCTGGAAGGCGTGCTGCTGATCGTGTTCGGCGCCGCGAACTCGATGCAGTTCGCGGCGATGAACGGCGTGACGCTCAAGGGGCTGTCGCATGCCGACGCCGGCAGCGGCAACAGCCTGTTCACGATGATGCAGATGCTGGCGATGGGGCTCGGCGTGTCGATCGGCGGCGGCCTCGTCAACGTGTTTGCCGCCTATCGGGGCTCGATGGCGCACGGGTTCATGCTGTCGTTCGCCTGCATGGGTTTGGTGACGCTGCTGTCGTCCGTCGTGTTCCGGCGGATCGATACGGCCGCGCCGCCGGCCAGTGCGGCGGCGCGCCCGTCCGCGTGAGCGCGGCCGTCAGTTCGCCGGACGGCGCTCGACGACGCGCTTGAGCACCCAGCGGATCGACGAGCCGTCGGCCGGCGGCTGCGCGACGCGGTATTCGTCGATTTCAAGCGTGTACAGGTAACCGGGCTGGTACGCGAAGCCTTCGATGCCGGCGTACCACAGACTCCACGGCTCGCTCGGGCTGCTACGCACCTGCAGGCACTCCATCGGCGCGACGCCGGTGCAGCGCGCGGATTGCGGCGCGACATAGACGGTCCTGGTCACCGGCTTGGCATCGGCCGGGCGCACCGCGTTCGGCGACGTGGCGACTGCGTCGGTCTGGCATCCGACGAGGAGCGTGCTGGCGGCAATGACGGCCGCGCCGAGCAGCGTTCTGGATGGGCGAATCATCGGATGGTCCTCAGGAAGCGTTGGAGGGCCGTTTAGACGGCCAGTGCAACGAGAAAGTTCACAGATAGCTTACAGTCATCGATCTGCCCCTCGTTCACCGGATGTCGCTTGCGAGGCGTCACGTTACGGTGGGCCGGTTCGGCCGCAGTCATCGCCGCCAGCGGGCCGCGCATGCAGCGATTCTTTCGCCGATCGGCGTCACGCGACAGGCGATGCTCGTCGGGACGTTGCCGAATGGCATGCCGTCGGCTGACCGAAGTGATCGTCGCCGGCCGGTTCGCCGCGTGGCAATCGTGTACCATCGGCGCTTCCCGATATGCCTGATCGCGCTGCGTTCGTCCGCCCGGCTCCCAGCGTACGATCCGCGCAGCGCACCCCGCTTCGCATGACCTCACCCGTTCCGTCCGACACCGCGCTGCGCCCGCTGCCGATCGATGCGCTGACCGTGCCGGCCGCGCTCGACGGACGCACGGGCGCCAACCGCTCGAACAGCGCACATCCGCAGATTGCCGCGACCAACGATCTCGACGCGGTGCGCGCATGGCTCGCACGCTTCGTCGATACGCCGACCACGTTCCAGAACTATCGCAAGGAAGCCGAACGCCTGCTGCTGTGGGCCGTGATCGCGTGCGGCAAGCCGCTGTCGTCGCTCACGCACGAAGATCTGATCGTGTACCGGCAGTTCCTGCTCGCCCCCGCGCCGGCCGACCTGTGGTGCGCGAACGGCGGACGCAAGCATCCGCGCGACGATCCGCGCTGGCGGCCGTTCTACGGGCCGCTGTCGGCGGCCAGCCAGCGGCAGGCACTGGTGATCCTGAACGTGATGTTCTCGTGGCTCGTGCAGGCCGGCTACCTGGCCGGCAATCCGCTCGCGTTGTCGCGGCAGCGGCAGCGCCGGCCCGCGCCGCGCGTCACGCGCCATCTCGGGCAGCCGCTGTGGCAGTCGGTCAAGGACGCGATCGCCGCGATGCCGCGCGACGACGCGCGGGCGGGCTTCCATGCGGATCGCGCGCGCTGGCTGTTCACGCTGCTGTATCTCGGCGGGTTGCGCATCACCGAAGCGGCCGACACGACGATGGGCCAGTTCTTCTGCCGGCGCGACGCGGACGGGCGCGACCGCTGGTGGCTCGACGTAACGGGCAAAGGCGGCCGGCAGCGGCTCGTGCCGGCCACCGACGAAATGATGGCCGAGCTGTCGCGCTACCGGCGTGCGCATGGCCTGTCCGCGTTGCCGTCCGACGGCGAGCCCACGCCGCTCGTGCTGCCGGTCGGCCAGACGCGCAAGCCGCTCACGCGCGCGGCGCTGCACGGGATCGTGAAGCAGGTGTTCCGGCATGCGGCCGACCGGTTGCGCGCGAACGGCGAAGCCGGCGAGCAGCAGGCGCGCGTGCTCGAACAGGCGTCCGCGCACTGGCTGCGCCACAGCGCGGGCTCGCACATGGCCGACGGCCGCGTCGACCTGCGGCTCGTGCGCGACAACCTCGGCCACGTGTCGCTCACGACGACGAGCCAGTACCTGCACGCGGACGACGACTGGCGGCATCGCGAGACGGAGGAGAAGCACCGGATCGGGTGGTAGGCCCGCACCGGCCTGACGGATCCCGGCTCGCGCAACGTGTCCGCGCTCAGTGATCGAGTTCGAGCCCGCCCAGGCCGCCATTGCTGCGGCATTTCGCGCGATCGCCTTTCACCTGCCAGTCGATTTGCCCGCACATCACGTCGATGCGTTTGCGGTAGCTGTCGATCAGGCACTGCGTCGTCGTGCAGCGGTTACGCGCCTTCAGCCATGCCTTCTGGGTCGCCATGAACTGCTCATACTCCGGCGGATCCTCGACCGGATAGTTGCTGAAGTCGTAGAGCATGTGCTGGTAATCCGCGTTGAGCGCATCGTCGAGACGCGACAGCGTCGGATTGGCGCAGATTTCGCGCTCCACGAACGTGGATGCTTTCGCGCAGTTGAACGACGCAGCGTGCGCGCCGGTCATGCCGGCCGCGACGGCCAGCGCAACGAGCCATGCTTTCATGTGGGTGCCGTGAGGTAGAAAACGGCGGCCGTGGATCGGCTCGCCGTGACGGACGAACGGGGAAGCCCATCGCCGGATGCCCGTCGCCGCGATCCGGCAGCTTAGGCCAACGCGCATCGCATTTCAATACGCTGCTCCGCCTCTTCCGCACCCGCGCCGCGGGGCACGTTACGCCCGATCAGTACACGCCCACCCAGTGCCCGGGCACCCACGCCCAGTGATTGCCGGCCCACCGGTAATGCCCCTTCGCCCAGCGATAGCCTGGCGCGGGCATCGGAGTCGGTACCTCGACGACCGGCGCCGGCTGCGGCGGCCGCACGGGTTCGACCACGCACGCGGACAGCAGCGTCGCACTGGCCGCGACCAGCACGGCGAGCGAAACGGATCGCATCTTCAACATCTTGCATTCTCCCTGTTGTGTAGTGGATGGATTCAGTGCCGAAACGGCAACGCCGCGCGTCACGCGGCTCCGCGAACCAGCCCGCTCATCGGCCGCGTCGCACCGCTTTCCGCGAACAGCGCGGACGCGGTGCGGTGCGGATCGAGCCGCAGGCTTTCGGCGGCGGCGCCCGAGATCAGCGCGTCGAGCGACGCGGTCGGCTTCAGGTCGCGCCCTTCGTACAGGTCACCCGGCCGCAAGCCCGGCCAGTCGGCGATCACGCGGCCGCCGGCGACCGCACCGCCCGCGAGCATCGCGACCGACGCCTGCCCGTGATCGGTGCCGCCGGTGCCGTTCGCGGCAGCCGTGCGGCCGAACTCGGTCGCGACCAGCACCGTGGTCTGCTGCCACGCGGCCCCAAGGCCGTCGCGCAGCGCGGCGAGCATCGTATCGAGTGCTTTCAGCTGATTCGCGAGCCGCGCGTTCTGCGCGCTGTGCGTGTCCCAGCCGCCCGTCTCGATCATCGCGATGCGCGGGCCGTCGTCGCGCGCGAGGAACGTCGCGGCGAGCTTGCCGACACCCGCCGGATCCTGCCGCGCATGCGCATCGCCGGCGAGGCCGCGCGCGTCCATCGCCGATTGCCACAGCGGGCCGAGCTGCGCGTCGGCCTCGTAGAGCGCCGACACGCGCGCGAGCAGGTCGTCCGGCGCGGCGGGCAACCCCGACGGCGCGTACGAAGCGGCCTGCACGGTGCCGCGCAACGCGAGCGGCACGGTCGGCGCGAACGCGATCGCGCTTTCGCGCGTGGCCGGCAGCAGCGCGGCGAGCCGGTTCAGCCAGCCGTCCTTCACCTGGTACGGCGCGCGGCCGCCCGTCTCGAGCACGTTCTGGCCGTCGAAATGCGAACGGTCGCGATACGGCGACGCGATCGCATGGACGAACAGCGCCTGCCCGTCGCGGTACAACTGCGCGGTCTGCACGAGCGACGGATGCAGCGCGAACGTGCCGTCGAGCCGCGTCGCGGCCGCCGCGTCGATCGCGAGCGGGCCGCGCAGCGACGCGTACGCAGGCTCCGCATACGGGACGACGATGTTCAGGCCGTCGGCCGCGCCGCGCTGGATCACGAACACGAAGCGCCGGTCGGTCGCGACGTTCGCGAACACGATCCGCGGCGCGACGAGGATCGCGCCTGCGCCAGCGGCGGCCACGCTCAGGAATTGGCGGCGGGACAGTGCCATGGTCATCTCCGTTGGAAATCGGGTGAGACGAGCAGCAGCGCGAGCGACGTGGTCGCGCTTTCGGCGCGCGACAGCGCGGTCGCCGTCGGCGCGCTCAACGAACCGGCGAGCAGCGTGTTGCCGAGCGCGCGCGGATCGAGCCGGTCGCCGGTGCGCGCGGCCAGCCGCTGCGCAAGCTCGACGCGGCGCACGAGCGCGTCGGGCGCGGCCCAGCTCGCGGCAACGTCGTCGTATCCGGCCGGCGAACCGGGCCGCCACACCGGCTGGCCGAGCTGCGCGAGCAGCGGCGCAGCCTTCAGGTCGCCCGTGTCGCGCCAGCCAAGCCCGCGCAGCGACGACACGGCCCACTCCCACGGCGTCTTGAACTTGCGGTTGACCGGCGACCACGCATCGGGTGCATCGACGAGCGCGCGATAGACGGTCGGCAAATCGCCGCCGCTCGCATCGAACGCGCGGGCGAGCCGGTCGGTCAGCGCGGGCGGCGGATTGTCGGCGACGAAATGGCGGGCCAGCTGGAACGCGATATGCCGGCCGGTCGCCTCCGAATGCGCAAGGTCGTACAGAATCGCGCGCGCCTGCGCTTCGCCGGGCTGGTCGTAGCTGCGCCCCATCACGGCCCGTGCGCCGGGTTCGTGCAGTTTCGGGCGGAACACGAACGCGCCGGGCGCCGCGTCGCCGGGCTGCGGGCCGCGCCCGCCGGCAATGCTCCAGCCGGTCAGCGCACGCGCGAATTCCGTCACGTCGGCCTGCGTGTAACCCGTGCGTACGCCGAGCGTGTGCAACTCCATGATTTCGCGCGCGAGGTTCTCGTTGAGCCCGCGTTTCGCCGACGGATCGCGTGCTTCGGCACGCAGCGCGGCCGGGCTGTCGGGGCCGACCGAGCGCGCCTGGTCGAGGAAGAGCTGCATCGCCGGATGCTGCTCGACGGCAACCAGCATGTCCTCGAAACGGCCGAGCACGTGCGGGCGGATCGCGTCGCGTTCGAACGCGCCCGCATAGGCCGCCACCGGCCCCTTGTCGACCGAAACCGCGAAATGGTTCGCCCAGAAATGCACGAGCCGCTCGACGAACGGCGCGGGCGTGATCAGCGCGCTGTTCAGCCGCGCGACGACGGCGCTGCGATACATGTCGTTGCCGTCGCGCCGGATCGACTGCTCGGTCGCGCGCTTCGTTGCCGGATCGTTGGCCGTCATTGCGTTGCGCGCGTTCGCGAAGCGCGTGGCAAGCGCGACAGCGTCGGGCTCGCCGGCCCACGCGGCGGGCCGCGCGTCGTAACGGTCGAATTGCGCGACGAGCGCCGCCTTCGGGTCGGCAGGCGGCGCTTCGTCGGCCCGCGCGCCGAGACCGAAACGGTTCAGCGCGATGGCGGCCGGTGTGATGTCGTTCGGGTGGTCCATGACGGGGCTCTCGCGATGCGTACCCGTGTTTAACGTCGGGCGGCGGAAAATCCGTCGCCGGGAACACGAATATTTCTGGTGCGTCGCGCGGCGGCGAATGCGTGCGTGTTGCCGTTCGAATTCCCGTCGCGGATTCGGCTGACGAATGCAGCGACCCGGTGGATCGCTCCGCCGTATCGCGGTTCCGTGCCCCTGCGGAGGACGGCACGTTTCGACATTCGGTTAAAGGGCTTTCACCAGCCTGACCGGCACGGCGCCGATCGGAAGGCGCGTCGACCGAAACCCTCCTGAACGCCTGAAATGACGCCTTGCCGGCCGCAGGTGCCCGGCGCTTGCCGTTCCCCGAAAGCCACCTAGACTCAATGGCATGTATCGCCCCGCGCGTCAGGGAGTTTCGGCGTCTTGACCCAAAGCAAGAATTCGGTACACCCGGAGACTGACCATGACCAAGCTGCTCGCCCTCCTCCTGCTGACTCCCGCTATCGCTTTCGCCGCTCAATCGGCCTTTCCCGAAGGGGCCACCACGCCTGCTGCATCGGACATCCAGCAACGTCTCGCGGGCAAGGCATTCGACATCAAACTGGCGGACGGTACCCAGTGGCATGTCCAGTACGGCAACGGCGGCGACTACGATTTCAAGTCGAGCCAGGGGTTCGCCGATCACGGCGACTGGAAAGCCGAGGACGGCAAGGTCTGCAGCAAGGGCAGCAAGATCCCGTACTCGTGCAACGACGTTCGCGTGAAGGGCGACGAACTCTATCTCAGGCGCGACAACGGCGAAATCATTCAGTTCGTCGAATCGCATTGAACGCCGCGCGTCGGAACGAATACGAGCGCTCGGGCAGCCACGGCTCGGCACACCTCGCGTCGACGTGGCGCCACGACATTGACCAGGAGAAGCTGCCGCATTCCCGCCCGCCACAGTGGAATGCGCTGGCCGCCACTACGATGCCCACTCTTCCCGTCAGCTTGCGCGCGCGGATTCGTTGCTTCGGTTCGATGCGTCCGCCCACGCGCTGGACCGGCGCGTGGTTGCTTGCAGTCGCACTGACGCTGCACGGCTATCCGGCGCATGCGCAGAACCCGCCCAAGGTCGTCGACATTCCGACCCGTCCCGGCGTGACCCAACGGTTTCTCTTCATCGCACCGGACGCGCCGAAGGCCGCGGCCATTCTCTATGCCGGCGGACACGGCGGGCTGCAGCTCGATCCATCCGGACGATTCGGATGGGGTGGAGGCAACTTTCTCGTCCGCACCCGGCAGTTGTTCGTGAAGGACGGCATCGCTGTCGCAGTGATCGATGCACCGAGCGACCGGCAATCCGCGCCCTACCTCAACGGTTTTCGACTGTCGAAGGAACATGCCGACGACGCGCGTGCGGTGATCGCCTGGTTGAGAGAGCAACTCCACGTACCGGTCTGGCTGGTCGGAACGAGCCGCGGCACCCAGTCCGCCGCCGCCATTGCGATTGCACTGGCCGGCGGCGGCGGGCCCGACGGTATCGTGCTGACGTCCACCATCCTCCGCGAAGACAGAGGGGGTACGGCGGTCACGGACATGAACCTTGCCAGCCTCAGGATTCCGGTGCTCGTCGTGCATCACGAGAAAGACGGCTGCAGGAATTGTCCGGTGTCCGAAACGGATACGCTGATGAAGAAGCTGGACCAGTCGCCGAAATCCGACCTGATGATCGTGTCGGGCGGCACGTCCCGGGGCGATCCGTGCGAGGCGTTTGCCTATCACGGCTTCAATGGCCTGGAGAGCGGCGTGGTCGACGCGATCTCCGCGTGGATGCTCGCTCGTTGAACGTGCGCGCCGTGTGGTGCAGTCGCGGTTGCCTCTTGTAATCCTTCGCTGTCACCTGCCTGCCAGCATGGACGGCCATGCCTTCCGCGTACGCGTTGCGCATCACTGAAACGGCACGCCGCCGCACGTCGCCCGCGCGGCGTTTGTTTACTTGCTCGCCGCGTCGCCCTGTTTCTTCTGCAACTTCGGCGGCAGCCGCCAGTTACCGCTACGCCGCAACCCGTCGACGAACTTCGCGCGCTCGTCCGGCGTCAGCGTCGCCGCGAAATCGACGACGCTGCGCTCGACCTGCGCACGCAGCGCGGTATCGGCCGCACGCGTGCGGTCGAGCGCGGCGTCGATCGCCGTACGATCGAGTTGCGGCGCGGCGAGCAGATCCAGCACGGTGATCCGGCCGTCGCGCCCTTCCCGCGCGAAATCGCGGCCGTCCTTGCGCGCCGCCTTCAGTGCCGCGGCGAATTCCTGCTGGCGCGTATCCGGCAATTCGTTCGCAGCGAAACGCAATGCGGTGCGCGACGCCGGTGCGCCCGCGGCCCGCAGGTCGCGATGCGTCGAGAACCACTGATACGCGCCGCCGCCGATCGCGCCGAGCATGAATACGTTCAGCACGACCGAACCGACGAGGATGAATTTCCAGCCACGCTCACTCATTCATCACTCCAGTCCACGCTCGGTCCGCCGAACGTCGTTGTCAGATAGCCGGGCTCATGCGAAGGCGGCACGCTGCCGAGCATCAGCATCGACACGGCCACCGCGCCCGCAAGCGCGCCGGCCAGGCCCACGCCCGCGAATGCCGCTCCCGACCACCACACGGCGCCCCGCCGCCGCGCGCGGCGCGGTGCGGGCGCCGTCGCGAC
>NZ_CABVQC010000019.1 GCF_902499175.1 Burkholderia aenigmatica | reverse complement strand
CGAACAGTCGGTGCGCATCTACAACCACGAGCGGCCACATGCCGCCCTGAAATACAAAACGCCCGATGCGGTGCATCGGGCGTTCTAGCGTCTGGATACTGTCAACCTATTCCAGGACTTGACAGTGACCGGAATGGCGCGCACCGCGCCATCCCCTCCCCGCTCAGGCCAGTGCGCTGCTCAACAGCGCCTGCGCCTGCAGATACTCGGGCTGCGCGATCAGCTTGTCCCACTTGAGCGCCTTGCCGCGCGCGCGCATCCGCTTGATGCGTCGCACCGACTCGTCCGTTGCCCGCGCTTTCAGTCCGTTCAGCACGACCTCGGCCGCGTCCGGCTGATTGCAGACGAGCACCATGTCGCAACCGGCCGCGAGCGCGGCGTCGGCCGCCTGCGTGAGCGTGCCGCCTTCACGCGCGGCTTCCATCGACAGGTCGTCGCTGAAGATCGCGCCCGTGAAGCCGAGCCGCCCGCGCAGGATGTCCTGCAACCACACGCGCGAGAAACCGGCCGGGCGCTTGTCGACCTGCGTGTAGATCACATGTGCGGGAATCACCGCGGACAACGACAGGCCGAGCCAGTCGTACGGCGCGACGTCCTGCTTGAGGATCGCGTCGAGCGTGCGGTCGTCGGTCGGCAGCGCGACGTGCGAGTCGGCCTCCGCGAAGCCGTGCCCCGGGAAATGCTTGCCGCAGTTCGCCATCCCGGCGAGCGACAGCCCGTGGTTCAGGCTCTTCGCGAGCAGCGTGACGACGCGCGCATCGCGATGGAACGCGCGATCGCCAATCACTTTCGAGTGCCCGTAGTCGAGGTCGAGCACGGGCGTGAAACTCATATCGATCCCGCAAGCACGCAGTTCGGCAGCCAGGATGTAGCCGACGGCCGTGGCGACCTTCGCCGCGAGCAGCACGTCGCGATCCCACAGCTCGCCGAGGCGACGCATTGCGGGCAGCACCGTGAAGCCATCGGTGCGGAACCGCTGCACGCGCCCGCCTTCGTGATCGACGGCGATCAGGATGTCTTCGCGCACCGCGCGGATCGAGTCGGTCAGCGCGGTCAGTTGCGCACGGTTCTGGAAGTGCCGCGCGAACAGGATCACGCCGCCGGTATTCGGATGCGCGAGGCGCCGCGCATCGTCGCGCGACAGGGCCGTGCCGACGACGTCGAGCATGACCGGGCCGGGAGTCGTTTTCATTGAATCGGGAATTCCGTCAGGAGGAGTTTCGGGAAACAGGTGCAGGCGCCGCATCCGTCTCGGCGATCACGAACGACACCGCGTAGTCGCGTTCGTCGCTGACCGTCACGCGCGCCGTGATGCCACGGGCGGCCAGCCAGTCGGCCAGCTCGCCCGACGCGACCACGTACGGCTCGCCGCTCGGATGGTTGAGGGTCTGCAGCGCACGCCACGTCATCGGCCAGTGCATGCCGAGCCCGATCGCCTTCGAGAATGCTTCCTTCGCGGAAAAGCGCGTCGCGAGGAACGCGATGCCGCGCGCCTCGGAGCGGGCGCGGCGCGCATGGAACACGCGCAGTTCGTCGGGGCCCAGCACCTTCTCGGCAAACCGGCCGCCCGTGCGTTCGAGCACGGCTGCGATGCGGCTCACCTGGGCGATGTCGGTACCGATGCCGTAGATCGCCATGTCAGTACGCGCCGGTGCGACCCGGGCGGGCCGGGTCAGGCATGACGCGCGACGCGCGGCGGCATGTCATCTTCAGCGCGCGCCGCCATGCAGCGCGGCAACGCGCGCGGCGACCATGATCGCCTTCATTTCGCGCACCGCGTTGTCCCAGCCCGCGAAAATCGCGTGCGCGACGATCGCGTGGCCGATGTTCAGTTCGACGATGCCGTCGATCGCAGCGATCTGCTGCACGTTCGTGTAATGCAGCCCGTGACCGGCATTGACCTTCAGGCCGAGCTGCGCGCCGGCCTGTACGCCCGCGACGATGCGCTCGTATTCGCGCTGCTGTTCGGCTTCGTCGTGCGCTTCGGCGTAACGGCCCGTATGCAGCTCGATCACCGGCGCGCCCGCTTCGTGCGCGGCACGGATCTGCGTCTCGTCCGGGTCGATGAACAGCGACACGCGCACGCCCACATCGGCAAGCTGCTTGCATGCCGCCCGCACGGCCTCGAAATGGCCGACGACGTCGAGACCGCCTTCGGTCGTCAGTTCCTCGCGCTTCTCGGGCACGAGGCACGCGTCGTGCGGGCGCACTTCGCATGCGATATCGAGCATCTCGGCCGTCACCGCGCATTCGAGATTCATGCGCGTCTTCAGCAGCGGGCGCAGCTTGCGCACATCCGCGTCGACGATGTGGCGGCGATCCTCGCGCAGATGCAGCGTGATCGCATCCGCACCGGCTTCTTCCGCGGCCAGCGCCGCGCGGATCGGATCGGGATAGGTCGTGCCGCGCGCATTGCGTAGCGTCGCGACGTGGTCGATGTTCACGCCGAGGTCGATGGCGGTGGGCGTTGTCAGGAAGAAGCTCATAGGTTTTGCAGGTCGATCAGGATCTGACGCGTGGCAAGCGGCGTACCGCCGAGATAGGTGTTCAGCAGGAAGCGCATCAGCGTCTTGCTTTGCGCAACCGTCTGGGCTCGATGGTAATCGTCCTGCTCCATATCGAGCAACGTCTGTCCGGAAATCACCGGCCAGTGCGATGGGACTTCGTCGTCCGCATTACGCACGCCGCGCTCGGGATCGAACACGTAGCGGCGGTCGGGCTCGACCGCGCGGCGCGCGACCGTGCGGTTCAGCGCCATCGCGTAGCCGGTCTCGCGCAACAGCACGCGCTCGAACGAGCGCAGCACCTGCACCGCGGGCTCGCCGTGGGCGAGGCGCGTGAGGGTCAGCACGTAGTGATTGAAGAGCGGCGGCTGGGGATCTTCGCGCGCGCAGAATTTCACGAGCAGCTCGTTCGCGTAGAAGCCGCACAGCAGCCCGTCGCCGCCGAGCGGCAGCATCCCGCCGACCCACTCGGCGCCCGTCAGCGTGCGCACCTCGGATTTGCCCGACCAGGACAGCAGCAGCGGCTGGAAGGTCTGCAGGACGCCGCGCAACGCGGAGTGCGGGCGCTTCGCGCCCTTCGCGACGAGCGCGAGCCGGCCATGATCACGCGTCAGCACGTCGATGATCAGGCTCGTTTCCCGATACGGGTAACTGTGCAGCACGAACGCCGGCTGCTCGGCGACGCGGAAATCGGACGTGCGAGACGTCGCGCGCCGCGCCTTGCGCGGCGGTTCGGGCGGTGCCGGCAGCGGCGCGTCGTTCGCGCCGGCCGTCACCGCGTCTTCGGTCGACGTCAGCGCGTCATTCGTACCCATAGGCGCGCAGCCCTGCCTCGTTGTCGGCCCAGCCGCTCTTCACCTTCACGAAGGTCTCGAGGTACACGGGGCCGTCGAACAGCTTCTCCATGTCCATCCGCGCCTCGGTGCTGATCTGCTTGAGCTTCTCGCCCTTCTTGCCGATCACCATCGCCTTGTGCGAATCGCGCTCGACGAGGATCGTCGCGAAGATGCGCTTCAGGCGCCCTTCTTCCTCGAACTTGTCGATCAGCACGGTGCTCGTGTACGGCAGTTCGTCGCCGGTCCAGCGGAACACCTTCTCGCGCAGGATTTCAGCTGCGAGGAAGCGCGAACTGCGGTCGGTGAGTTCGTCCTCGCCGTAGATCGGCTCGCCTTCCGGCAGGTACGGCTTGATCGTGTCCAGCAGGCGCTTGATGTCTTCCGGGCGCTGCGCCGACAGCGGCACGAGCTCGGTGAATTCGCGCAGCCCGCTCATCTGCTGCATGAACGGGAACAGCGTCGCCTTGTCGGTCACGCGGTCGATCTTGTTCGCGATCAGCAGCGTCGGCATGCCGGGCGGAATCAGGTCGAGCACCTTCTGGTCGTCGGGCCCGAAGCGGCCGGCCTCGATCACGAACAGGATCACGTCGACCGACGTGAGCGTCGACGTGACCGCGCGGTTCAGCGAACGGTTCAGCGCGGTGCTGTGGCGGGTCTGGAAGCCCGGCGTGTCGACGAACACGAATTGCGCGTCGTCGAACGTATTGATGCCGGTGATGCGGTGGCGGGTCGTCTGCGCCTTGCGCGACGTGATGCTGATCTTCTGGCCGACGAGTGCGTTCATCAACGTCGACTTGCCGACGTTCGGGCGGCCCACGATCGCGATCATGCCGCAACGGAAACCGGTAGGAGCGGGAGTGTTCATATCGTTTGGGAGACAGGTTCGGAAACGGCCGCGCGGCGCGCGGCACGATCGATGGGCAATTCAGTGGTCGGCATCGGCCACGCGCGCCTGTGTGGCAGCGAGGCTCGCGCCGCCCGGCGGCGTCTCGGAATCCGGCGCCGCGGCGTCGCGTGTGCGCACAGCCGCGCGCGAAGCGGGGTCGGTACCGGCGGAAGTCTTGTCGGCGGACGCCGCCGCCGGATCGGCCACCTGGCCAGCCGGCTTGTCGGCTGCACGTGCAGCGGGTACGGCTTCCGCGGGCTTCTCCGCGGCCTTGTCGGTTCGCTCGGCCAGCTTGTCGGCCGCCGGCTTCGCCGCCCGCTCGCCCTTCTCCGCTGCCGCGTCGACATGCACCGCGCGAATCGCGGCCATCGGCGCCGCGGCCGGCTCGGTACCGGTCGCCGTGGATGCCGCGGGCGCCACACCGGCTGCCCTCGCCTCGCGCGCCGCCGCGCGTTCCTTCCGCTCCGGCGAGCGCAGATCGAGCGCCTCCTGCACGCCCTTCACGCCCGGCACGATTTCGGGTTCGACATGCTTCGACCCGCGCGCGTTTTTCGAGCGCTTCGGCTTGGTGGCCAGCATCGGCGCAGCCGCCATCACTTCATCGAGCGCCTTCTTCGCGGCAGCCTGCTCGGCCGCGCGCCGGCTCGCACCGGAGCCCGACACCTTCACGTCGAGCTTCGGCACCGTGCATTCGACTTCGAATTGCTGATTGTGCGCCGCACCATGCGTCGCGACCACCGTGTAAGTCGGCAGCGCGATCTTGTGCCCCTGCAGGTATTCCTGCAGCAGCGTCTTCGCGTCCTTGCCGAGCGTGCGCGGATCGATGTGGTCGAGAATCGGGATATAGAGGCGTTTGATGACCCCTTGGGCGGCTTCGAAGCCGCCATCGAGGAATACGGCCCCGATGATGGCTTCGAACGCGTCCGCGAGGATCGACGGGCGGCGGAACCCGCCGCTGCGCAGCTCGCCCTCGCCTAGCCGCAGCCCGTCCGAGATATTCAGGGCCTGAGCAATTTCGTACAGCGACTGCTGTTTGACGAGGTTGGCGCGTACGCGCGACAGATCGCCTTCGTCCAACTTGCTGAAACGCTGGAACAAAAGGGCGGCCACCGCGCAATTCAGAACGGAATCGCCGAGAAACTCGAGCCGTTCGTTGTGCGTGGCACTGTGACTACGATGGGTCAAAGCCTGGCGCAACAATTCCGCATTGCGAAATTCGTAGCGCAGCCGGCTTTCCAACTGGGATAGGGGCATGTGCAGGAGTATAACGCGGGCGCCGGTCGGGCCGAAACGGCACGGCCGGACACGAAAAGGCGTGACGAGGCGGTGTTACCGCCGGTTCTTAAAGTAGTTCGGCACTACGCGACGCGGCCCGTGCATCGCGTAGTGCGAGTGAGTCGAATGCGATCAGTTGAAGGAACCGATGCGCTTCAGGTCGCTGAAGTTCATCCAGATGAAGAACGCGCGGCCGACGATGTTCTGGTCCGGCACGAAACCCCAGTAGCGGCTGTCCGCACTGTTGTCGCGGTTGTCGCCCATCATGAAGTAGTGACCGGGCGGCACCTTGCAGATCACACCGCGGCTGTTGTACGTGCAGTTGTCGCGAAACGGATAATCGTATGCGCCCATCACGAACGGCGGCACGGCCGGGTTGTTGAGGATCGCGTTCTTCTTGTTGCCGATCGTTTCCTCGAACTGCTTCGCGTAATTCTGGCGCTCGTCGTCGAAGAAATCGGGCAGCGGCGCTTCGGGCACCGGCTGGCCATTGATCGTGAGCTGCTTGTCCTGATACGCGACGGTATCGCCCGGCAGGCCGATCACGCGCTTGATGTAGTCGACCGACTCGTCCTTCGGATAACGGAACACGACGACGTCGCCGCGCGACAGCGGGCTGCCCTGCGTGATCTTCGTGTTCGTGACCGGCAGGCGCAGCCCGTATTCGAACTTGTTGACGAGGATGAAATCGCCGACGAGCAGCGTCGGCACCATCGAGCCCGACGGAATCTTGAACGGCTCGACGACGAACGAACGCACGACGAACACCGCCAGGATCACCGGGAAGAAGCTCGCCGTGTACTCCAGCCACCACGGCTGACGCAGCTTCTCGTCGCGCAGCTTCGAACGCGTCTGCACGGCATTTTCATCCGCGAAACGCTTGTCGATGCGCGACTGCTGGCGATCGAACTCCTCGATCGCCGAGTCGGCTGCCTTGCGTCGCCGCGGCAGGAACACCAGTTTGTCCAGCACCCACGCTACGCCCGTCAAGACGACGAGCACAAAAAGAATCAGCGCAAAATTCATAAAAGGATCAGTCCTGTTATTTGTCTTCGACGCGCAAGATTGCAAGGAACGCTTCCTGCGGGATCTCGACCGAACCCACCTGCTTCATCCGCTTCTTGCCTTCCTTCTGCTTTTCGAGCAGCTTCTTCTTTCGCGTGATGTCGCCGCCGTAGCACTTCGCGAGCACGTTCTTGCGCAGCGCCTTGATGTTCTCGCGCGCGACGATGTGCGCGCCGATCGCGGCCTGGATCGCCACGTCGTACATCTGGCGCGGGATGATCTCGCGCATCTTCGCGGCGACTTCACGACCGCGGTACTGCGACTGCGAACGGTGCACGATGACCGACAGCGCATCGACCTTGTCGCCGTTGATCAGCATGTCGACCTTCACGACGTCCGACGAACGGTATTCCTTGAACTCGTAGTCCATCGACGCATAGCCGCGCGACACCGACTTCAGGCGATCGAAGAAGTCGAGCACGATCTCGGCCATCGGGATCTCGTACGTGAGCTGCACCTGGCGGCCGTGATACTGCATGTTGATCTGCGAGCCGCGCTTCTGCTCGCACAGCGTGATCACCGAGCCCACGTAATCCTGCGGCATGTACAGGTTCACGGTGACGATCGGCTCGCGGACTTCCACGATACGACCGGGCTCCGGCATCTTCGCCGGGTTCTCGACCTTGATCGTCGAGCCGTCGCTCTGCACGACCTCGTAGACGACCGTCGGTGCAGTCGTGATGAGATCCATGTCGAACTCGCGCTCGAGCCGCTCCTGCACGATTTCCATGTGCAGCAACCCGAGGAAGCCGCAGCGGAAACCGAACCCGAGTGCCTGCGACACTTCCGGCTCGTACTGCAGCGATGCGTCGTTCAGCTTCAGCTTCTCGAGCGACTCGCGCAGCGCGTCGTACTGGTTCGCCTCGACCGGATACAGCCCCGCGAACACCTGCGGCTTCACTTCCTTGAAGCCCGGCAGCGGCTCGGTAGCGGCCTTGGCCACATGCGTGACGGTGTCGCCGACCTTCGCGGCCGTCAGCTCCTTGATGCCGGCGATGATGAAGCCCACCTGCCCTGCCGACAGCGATTCGAGATTGCGCGACTTCGGCGTGAACACGCCGACGTGCTCGACCGGATACTGCGCGCCGGTCGCCATCATCTTGATCTTGTCCTTCGGACGCAGCGTGCCGTTGACGATACGCACGAGCATCACGACGCCGACGTAGTTGTCGAACCACGAATCGATGATGAGCGCCTGCAGCGGCGCGGCCGGATCGCCCTTCGGCGGCGGCACCTTCGCGATCAGCGACTCGAGCACGTCCTCGACGCCGAGACCCGTCTTCGCGCTGCAGCGCGTCGCGTCGGTCGCGTCGATGCCGATCACGTCCTCGATCTCCTCGATCGCGTTCTCGGGGTTCGCGGCCGGCAAGTCGATCTTGTTCAGCACCGGGACGACCTCGACGCCGAGCTCGATCGCCGTATAGCAGTTCGCGACCGTCTGCGCCTCGACGCCCTGGCTCGCATCGACGACCAGCAGCGCGCCTTCGCACGCGGACAGCGAACGGCTGACTTCGTACGAGAAGTCGACGTGCCCCGGCGTGTCGATCAGGTTCAGGTTGTAGACCTTGCCGTCGCGCGCGCGATAGGACAACGCGGCTGTCTGTGCCTTGATCGTGATGCCGCGCTCGCGCTCGATATCCATCGAGTCGAGCACCTGCGCTTCCATTTCACGGTCGGCGAGGCCGCCGCATACCTGGATGATGCGATCCGCGAGCGTCGACTTGCCATGGTCGATGTGCGCGATGATCGAGAAATTGCGAATATGATCCATTCAGTGCCGATCAAGCGAAAAAGGCGCGCTCGACGACCGCGGAGCACGCCTTGTAAGTCGGTGAAAAAACGGCTTATTTTAGCCGAAAAGGCCTTCGCCGGGCGGGATTTCGGACGCCGCGCCGCGCGGTGGCCCGCCGAGGGGGGTGCCCGTCGGGTCAAGCCCCGTGCGAAACGACGCCCGCTGGCGGCAGGTCAGGCTCGGCGCCGGGCCGCAAGCGCGTCGCGCACCTTCGCGGCGTCGAACCGGTGACGACACACTTCTGCCCCATCCAGCAGCAGCACCGGCACGTCCTCGTCGTAGCGGGCGACGAGCGCCGCATCGGCGTCGATGTCGATGTAATCGACCGCGACGCCGAATTCGGCCGCCACCGGCGCCAGTGCGTCGCGCATGTCGTCGCACAGGTGGCACCAGCCGCGGCCGTAGAGCGTGAACATCGGCGCGTTACTTCTGGCGCGGCCGAACCGGCACGAACTGCGTGTTGTCGCCGCGCCGCACGAGCACCGCGACCGCCTTCTGCGGATCGAGCTGCGCGGTCACGTCGGCGAACTGCTTCGCGTTCGTGATGTCGGTGTCGCCGACACGCAGCACGATGTCGCCGCGCTGCAGGCCCGCGCGGGCGGCCGGGCCGTCGACGCCGTCGATCTGCACGCCGCTCTTCAGCTTCAGCGTCTTCAGCTGCTCCGCCGTCAGGTCACTGACCGTCAGGCCGAGCGAATTGGTCTGGCGCGGCTTCTGCGGCGCGTTCTTGCGCTGCTCGGCCTTCGCCGTCGATTCGGCCGGCGTCTCCGCGATCGTGATCGGCAGATCGCGTGCCTGACCCTTGCGCCATACGCTGACCGTCGCCTTCGTGCCGGGTTTCGTGTCGCCGACCATGCGCGGCAGATCCGACGCCGTGTCGACCGAACGACCATTGAACTTCAGGATGATGTCGCCCGGCTGGATGCCCGCCTTGTCGGCCGGACCGCCCGGCTCGACGCTGCTGACGAGCGCACCTTCAGCCTTCGGCAGCCCGATCGAATCGGCCACGTCCTTCGTCACTTCGCCGATCGCGACCGCGATCCGGCCGCGCGTGACCTTGCCCGTCGCCTTAAGCTGGTCGGCCACGCGCATCGCCTCGTCGATCGGAATCGCGAACGAGATGCCCATGAAGCCGCCGGTACGGCTGTAGATCTGCGAGTTGATGCCGATCACCTCGCCCTGCATGTTGATCAGCGGGCCGCCCGAGTTGCCGGGGTTCACGGCGACGTCGGTCTGGATGAACGGCAGGTAGTCGCCCGTATTGCGGCTCTTCGAGCTGACGATGCCGGCCGTGACGGTGTTGTCGAGACCGAACGGCGAACCGATCGCGACGACCCACTCGCCGACACGCACCTTGTTCGAATCGCCGATCGCGACGACCGGCAGGTTCGACGCCTGGATCTTGACGACCGCGACGTCCGTACGATCGTCGACGCCGATCAGCTTCGCCTTGAACTCGCGCTTGTCGGTCAGCGTCACGTAGATGGTGTCCGCATCGTCGACGACGTGCGCATTGGTCATCACGTAACCGTCGGCCGACACGATGAAGCCCGAGCCGACGCCACGATTCTGCTCGGTGTCGGGCGGGTTGTCCGGCGCCGGCGCGTTCTTCGGGTTGCCGCCGCCATTGCCGCTACCGTTGCCGGGCGCCTGCGGCAGCGGAATGCCGAAGAAGCGCCGGAAGAATTCCGACATGTCGCCGTTGTCGAAGCCCGGCGGGAGCATCCCGCGCGGGCCGCTCGTCGGCACGTTGGCTGTGGTCCGGATGTTCACGACGGCCGGCCCGACCTTTTCGACCAGGTCGGCGAAGTCGGGCAGGCTGGCAGCGGGAGCCGTCACCGCGAACGCGGTATGCGGCACGAGCGGCAGGCAGGCAGACAGCGCCGCGGCCGCGAGCCATTTGCGCAGCGTGGGTTTCATCATGTCGGAAGCCGTAGCGTTACTTGGAAGCCTTGTATTCTATGGCAGACGCGAACTGCTGCAACGTAGCCGGCGGCACTTCGCCGAGCACGGTGATCCAGTAGTCGCCGCGGCGCTTCACGAGAACGTTCGTTGCACCGGTGCTGCCCGCGCCTTCCTTGCGTGTATTCTTTTCGGCCGGCTCGATGAAGACCGAGATCGTTGCGAGACCGTCGGTGAAGACGGCCTGATCGACCGGGATCGGCGGCTCGCCCGCGTCGCGCGCAGCCATCGGCCGGCGCACTTCACGAATCTTCTGGAAACCGGCCACGCTCGGTGCGAGCTGCCAGCCCTGCGCTTCCATGTCGACTGTCGCGACCGGCGGACGCACGACCGTCCAGCCGTTCAGATTGCGCATGCCGGCCGCGATCGCGGCCTTGTCGCCGCTTGCGCCGCCCGCCTGCAATTGCGAGAACGCGATCTGCTCGAGCACGTGATCGTTCGCATCGAGCGTCTGCGAACGCAGCAGCAGCCCGGTGCGCGCATCGGCCCACAGCTTGTACGTGAAGCGGTACGCATCCTTCGGCACGAGCTCGACGACCTGCGCGTCGATCCCCGCCACGCGATCCTTGCCGAGCGACTTCGCGTCGTAGACGGACATCACGTGCTCGCCGCTCGCGCCGAGCAGCGCGGGGAACGAGTCGCGCGTCTGACGGCGCTCGACCACGCACAGCTTGCGCTCGGGCACGAACGTGTACAGCTCGTCGTTATGGCGCAGCAGCTTGCGCGGCTTGCCGTCGAGCGTCTCGATGCGCTCGAACTCGCCGTCGCGGGACGAGACGTGCGCGATGCGCGACGACTGCACATACCCGCCGCGCTGGTAGACGAACGTGCCTTCGTAGCTCTGCTGCTGCGCCGCCTGCTGGACGCGGTCGAGCCAGTCCGCGGCACCCTTGCGGGTCGCGACGGGATCGTCCGGTTGCTGGGCGCTGGCAGGAAGGGATTGAACGGACAACAGGGCGGCTGCGCAAAGCAGGAGGGCCGGCAGCCGCTTCCATCCGGAGATGGCGTGATTCAACTGCAATGTCCGCATCGGGTTTATTGGCCTGGCGTGGTGGTCACGGCAGCGCGGATCAGCGGCATCGAACCCGTGACGACGGGCTGCTGCGCGAATTGCTGATGCGCTTCAAGGTATTGGTCGAGGCTGGCGTCGCGAATGATGTTGACGTCCTGCAGCCCCGGCTGGGCCGATGCCTGCGCAACCGTCACGCGCTGCAGGTTGCCGCCTTGCGGCGCACCGGCCGATGCGACCTGGACGGCGCCCGGGGCACCGGCCGTCTGCATTTGCGGGACGACGATCCACGTCAGCGTGGCCGCGGCAGCGGCGACCGCGAACGCGGGCACGACGCGCCGGCGCAGCGACAGCAGCTTGCGCGCGACGGGCGCGGCCGCCGGTGCGAGCAGGTGCGGCTCGCTTTCCAGCGCAGCCGACATGCGCGCGGTGAACGCAACGCTCAGCGCGGGCGACAGCGCCAGTTCGTCCGAGCGCAGCGCATCGCCGATCAGGTGGTAATGGGCCCACGCAGCGCGATCCGCGCGGTTGAGCTCAGCCAGAAACTGCCCGTTGTCCGGGCCATCGAACATTTCGCCGTCGACCAGCGCGGAAAGGCGCTCGCCGCGCGAGGACGCTTGCGACTGCGTATTGACCGACCCCATGATGCTCCCCATCTTGCACACCCCGTCGTGACTTCACGACTCTATCCGTAACTAGACCCCGACCCGCGTCGCTCCGCCTGTCGCGCTTACCAGCGCTTGCCTTCGGGCGTATCGAGCAGCGGACGCAATTTGGCAGCGATTGCCTCGCGTGCACGGAAGATCCGCGACCGGACCGTCCCGATCGGACAGCCCATCATTTCCGCGATCTCTTCGTAGCTCAGGCCCTCAATCTCGCGCAGCGTAATTGCCTGGCGCAGTTCTTCGGGCAGCAGAGCCATGGCAGCGTTGACCGTCTCGGCAATCTGCTTGCTCATCAACATCGACTCAGGCGTGTTGATATCCCTTAGTTGGTCTGCGTCGGAGAAAGTTTCCGCTTCCTCCGCATCGGCCTCGGTCGAGGTCGGTGCCCGGCGGCCTTGCGTCGCAAGGTAGTTCTTCGCCGTGTTGACGGCAATTCGGTACAACCACGTATAGAACGCCGATTCGCCGCGAAATTGCGGCAGCGCACGATACGCCTTGATGAACGCGTCCTGGGCCACATCCTCGACCTCGGCGGGATCCCGCACGAGGCGCGAGATCAGCCGAATGATCTTGCGGTGGTATTTGGAGACCAGGAGTTCGAACGCTGCCTTGTCGCCCTTCTGTACGCGCTCGACCAGAGCCTGATCGATTTCTTTTTCACTCACCTGACAAATCCGTTAACTAGGGATGCAACGCGGAGCAATATTGTAGCGTTCCCGCGCCGGCCGCTGGTTACGGTCCGTAACCGCGCCGCCGTCACGCCCGCCCCGCCGCGCCCGCCGTTCTCGCCAGCACGGAAAGCGCGCTGAACGATGCGGCGTCGAGCGCATCGGCTGGAATCAGCAGCGGCCGGGCCCGCCGGGCACCCTGCCCGACCGACAGCACCAGCAACAGGCTGCTCCAGTGCGCATGGCCCGTCACGCGGCCGCGGGCCAGCAGGCGCCCGGTGCGGCCAAACGCCGCAATTTCCCCGAATGCGTCGATCCTCAGCTCGGCCGGCAGCCGGCGGGCACAGGCCCGCGCGGCGCACACGGCCAGCAGCGCTGCCGTCGCGGCCGACACGCATGCGCCGGCGGCAGCGCCCGCGCGCGGTGCCCAGAACAGGTAGACCGACGCGGCCGCCGACGCGACGAACGCGGCCAGCACGAGATACGACACGGCCGAGGCCCGCAACGCAAAGCGTTGCGGGCGCCCGGCCGGAGCATCGAATGGACTCGTCAAGCGATTGCAGCGTCAGACGCGCTTGAACACCAGCGTGCCGTTGGTACCGCCGAAGCCGAAGTTGTTCTTCACGGCGACGTCGATCTTCATGTCACGCGCGGTGTTCGCGCAGTAATCGAGATCGCACTCCGGGTCCTGGTTGAAGATGTTGATGGTCGGCGGCGACACGTTGTTGTGCAGCGCCAGCACCGTGAACACCGATTCGAGGCCGCCCGCGCCGCCCAGCAGGTGGCCCGTCATCGACTTCGTCGAGTTCACGACGAGCTTGTACGCATGCTCGCCGAAGGCCGCCTTCACCGCGTCGGACTCGTTCTTGTCGCCCAGCGGCGTCGACGTGCCGTGCGCGTTCAGGTACTGGACCTCATCCGCGTTCAGGCCGGCGTCGCGCAGTGCCGCGACCATGCAGCGGCGCGGGCCGTCCATGTTCGGCGCGGTCATGTGGTACGCGTCGCCCGTCATGCCGAAGCCCGAGACTTCCGCGTAGATCTTCGCCCCGCGTGCCTTCGCCGCTTCGTACTCTTCGAGCACCATCACGCCGGCACCCTCGCCCAGCACGAAGCCGTCGCGGTCCTTGTCCCACGGACGGGACGCAGTAGCGGGATCGTCGTTGCGGGTCGACAGCGCACGCGCGGCAGCGAAGCCGCCGATGCCCAGCGGCGACACCGTCGATTCGGCGCCGCCCGCGACCATCACGTCGGCGTCGCCGGCCTGGATCAGGCGCGCGGCGAGGCCGATGCTGTGCAGGCCGGTCGTGCAGGCCGTCACAGCCGCGAGGTTCGGGCCCTTCAGGCCGAACATGATGCTCAGGTGGCCCGAGATCATGTTGATGATCGAACCCGGCACGAAGAACGGCGAAATCCGGCGCGGGCCTCGATCGACGTAGGTCTGGTGCGTGTCTTCGATCATCGGCAGGCCGCCGATGCCGGAACCGACCAGCACGCCGATGCGTTCCGCATTGGCTTCGTTCACTTCGAGGCCGCTGTCCCGAAACGCCTGGACGCCGGCTGCGATGCCGTAATGAATGAACGTATCCATGCTGCGGGCTTCCTTCGCCGGGATGTACTCCTCGGCGTTGAAACCCTTCACTTCGCCCGCGAAATGGACGGCGAGGTTCGACGGATCGAACTTCGTGACGGTGGCAATACCGGACTTGCCGGCGACGAGATTGGCCCAGCCGTCGGCAACATTATTGCCAACAGGCGAAATCAGCCCCAGGCCTGTAACAACAACACGACGGCGGCTCACGGTAACCTCTTTTCCATTATTGGATGACAAAAACAAAAGCCACAGTGGCCACAGGAATCAGCCCTGCGAGCCCTGTGGCTGTTAGTCCGTCCGGCGCGAAGCCGGCAGGATGGCGCGTCAATCGCGAAGATCGCGGCGACGAGGCGGACAAGCGCGAAAGGCGCCTATTACGCCTTGACGTTTGCGCGAGCGTAGTCGATCGCTTGCTGAACGGTCGTGATCTTCTCTGCTTCTTCGTCCGGGATTTCCATGCCGAACTCGTCTTCCAGAGCCATCACCAGTTCGACCGTGTCGAGCGAGTCGGCGCCCAGGTCGTTCACGAACGAAGCTTCGTTCTTGATCTCGGCTTCCGCGACGCCCAGTTGTTCAGCGACGATCTTCTTGACACGTTGTTCGATGTTATCCATTACCCCTCCGAGGGAAAGTTCAGATTTACAAGTGCGCGCATTTTATCAGGTTTGCTGACGCCAAAACGCGCGTTGGCTTGATGGTCGATCAAGCGCCGATCCGCCTGAAAAACGGGATACGGCGCGGATGGTAAACGAAAACCGTTACGACATGTACATGCCGCCGTTCACGTGCAGCGTCGTACCGGTGATGTAACCGGCCTGCGGCGATGCGAGGAACGCGACGGCATGGGCGATGTCTTCCGGGCTGCCGAGGCGGCCGAGCGGAATCTGGGTCTTGAGCGCGGCCTGCTGTTCTTCCGGCAGCGTCTTCGTCATGTCGGTATCGATGAAGCCCGGCGCCACGCAGTTCACGGTGATGCCGCGGCTGCCGATTTCGCGCGCGAGCGCACGCGTCATGCCCGCGACACCGGCCTTTGCAGCCGCGTAGTTGACCTGACCCGGGTTACCGGCCGAGCCGACCACCGACGTGATGTTGATGATGCGGCCGCCACGCGCCTTCATCATCGGGCGCAGCACTGCACGCGACAGACGGAAGACCGACTTCAGGTTGGTGTCGATCACCGCGTCCCAGTCCTCGTCCTTCATGCGCATCGCGAGCTGGTCCTGCGTGATGCCCGCGTTGTTGACGAGCACGTTCAGCGCGCCGAATTCCTTCACGGTCGCGTCGATCAGCGCCTCGGCGGCTGCCGCGTCGTTGACGTTCAGCACCGCGCCGCGCCCCGTGACGCCCGCTTCCGCGAACGCCGCGGTGATCGCAGCAGCGCCCGATTCGCTCGTCGCCGTGCCGATCACCGTCGCGCCCAGGCGCGCGAGTTCGAGCGCGATCGAACGGCCGATGCCGCGCGACGCGCCGGTGACGATCGCAACCTGTTTATCGAGAGTCTTGTCCATGAATCGAATATCCGTCTCTTGAGAAAAGGCGCCGCGTCAGGCGGTCACCAGCTTGAGCGCTTCGTCGAGCGACGCCGGATCGAACACCGACGCACCCGTCAGGTTGCCGTCGATGCGCTTCGTCAGGCCGGCGAGTACCTTGCCCGGACCGCATTCGATCACGTGCGTGACGCCGGTGCCGGCGATGTGCTGCACGCACTCGACCCAGCGCACCGGGCCCGCGGCCTGGCGCACCAGCGCGTCCTTGATCGCAGCCGGATCGCTGACCACGGCGACGTCGATGTTGTTGACGACCGGAATCAGCGGCGCCTTGACGTCGACGTTCGCAAGATAGTCGCGCAGCTGGTCCGACGCCGGCTTGAGCAGCGACGAATGGAACGGCGCCGATACCGGCAGCGGCAGTGCGCGCTTCGCGCCCTTCGCCTTCGCGATCTCGCAGGCCTTTTCGACCGCGGCCTTGTTGCCTGCGATAACGACCTGCGCGGGCGCATTGAAGTTCACCGCTTCGACAACGCCAGCTTCCGCTGCTTCGGCGCAGACCGCGCGCACCGTGTCGTCATCGAGACCCAGGATCGCGGCCATGCCGCCCTGGCCCACCGGCACGGCCGTCTGCATGGCCTGCGCGCGGAAACGCACGAGCGGCACCGCGTCCTTGAACGCGAGCGCGCCGGCTGCGACGAGCGCCGTGTATTCACCGAGGCTGTGGCCGGCGACGATCGACGGCGCCGGGCCGCCTGCCTGTTGCCACGCGCGATAGCACGCATAGGCTGCGGTCAGCATCACGGGCTGCGTGTTGGCGGTGAGATTCAGCTCTTCGGCCGGGCCTTCGGCGATCAGCTTGCCGAGATCCTGATTGAGTGCATCGGACGCTTCCTGGAGCGTCTCGCGCACGACGGCCAGATCGGCGAATGCGTTGAGCATGCCGACCGCCTGCGAGCCCTGCCCCGGAAATACGAATGCAAATTTCATATCGTCCCCAATTGAGTCGATTCGGACGGCGCGCACGAATGGCGCGCCGATGGGATCCGCGCGCAGCAGTCGCGCGCTGCGGATCAGTAGCGGAAGACCGACGCGCCCCAAGTGAAGCCACCGCCGACGCCTTCGATCAGCACGTGCTGGCCACGCTGGATGCGACCGTCGCGCACCGCGGTGTCGAGCGCCAGCGGGATCGACGCGGCCGACGTGTTGCCGTGCTGGTCGACCGTCACGACCATGCGCTCCTGCGGCAAGCCGAGCTTGCGGCAGGTGCTGGTCATGATGCGAATGTTGGCCTGGTGCGGAATCAGCCAGTCGATCTGCTCGGGCGCGAGATTCGCCTTCGCGAGCGCCTCGATCGCGACCTTCTCGAGCACGTTGACCGCGAGCTTGAACACGGCCTGCCCGTCCATGTACAGGAACGCGCTGCCTTCGATCACGCCACGGTTGACGTTGCCCGGCGTGCAGAGGATGTGCGAATAGCTGCCGTCCGCGTGCAGTGCGCTGCCGAGCACGCCCGGCTCTTCCGACGCGGACAGGATCACCGCGCCCGCGCCGTCGCCGAACAGCACGCAGGTCGTGCGATCCTTGAAGTCGAGAATGCGCGAGAACGTCTCCGCGCCGATCACGAGCGCGGTGCGGTGCTGGCCGCTGCGGATGAAGCTGTCGGCCGTCGCCATCGCGTATGCGAAGCCCGAACACACGGCCTGCACGTCGAATGCCGCGCCGCCGTTCTTGATGCCGAGCTTGTTCTGCAGCAGGCACGCGGTGCTCGGGAACACGAAATCGGGGGTCGAAGTCGCAACGATGATCAGGTCGATCGACTGCGGATCGATGCCGGCGGCTTCGATCGCGCGACGCGACGCCTCGAACGCGAGGTCGCTGGTCGTCACGTCCGGTGCGGCGAAATGGCGCGCATGGATGCCCGTGCGCGCAACGATCCATTCATCGCTCGTCTCGATGCCTTCCTTCGCGAGACGATCGGTCAACTGCTGGTTCGTGACGCGGTCAGGCGGCAGGTAGCTGCCCGTGCCGAGCACGCGGGAATAGAGAGTCGATTGGGCCATTTATGCTTTAGAGGATTGCGCAGCGGAAGGTTCGGCGTGATGGCCTGCGGCGGGGCTTGCATGGCCCGCGCCGCCCGCGTCGTGTTCGCCTTCGCCGAGCGACACTGAATTATCCGCCATCGCGCGCGCGAGGCGCTCCAGCACGCCATTTTTGACGGCATCATACCCGCGTTTGAGCGCCCACTCAAACGCGTAGGCGTCGGCCGAACCGTGGCTCTTGATCACGAGGCTCTTCAGCCCCAGCAGCGCCGCGCCGTTGTACTGGCGGTGGTCGACGCGCTTCTTGAAACGTAGCAGGACAGGCGCGGCAAGCAGCGCCATCAGCTTCGACATCAGCGAACGGCCGAACTCCTCGCGGATGATGTCTGCCAGCATCTGCGCGAGCCCCTCGGACGTCTTCAGCGCGACGTTGCCGACGAAGCCGTCGCACACGATCACGTCTACCGTGCCCTTGTAGATGTCGTTGCCTTCGACGTTGCCGCGGAAATTGAGCGTGCTGGCGCGCAGCAGTTCACCTGCGCGCTTGATCGTCTCGTTGCCCTTGATCACCTCTTCGCCGATGTTCAGCAGGCCGATCGTCGGGCGTTCCTTGCCCTCGAGCGCGGCCACGAGCGCGTGCCCCATCTCCGCGAACTGCAGCAGGTGCTGCGGCTCGCAGTCGACGTTCGCGCCGAGGTCCAGCATCATCGTGTAGCCGGTCGGGTTCGGCAGTGCGGACGCGATCGCGGGCCGCTCGATGCCGGGCAGCGTCTTGAGCACGTAACGGGAAACGGCCATCAGCGCGCCGGTATTGCCGGCGGAGATACAGGCCTGCGCCTCGCCTTCCTTGACGCGGTTGAGCGCGACGCGCATCGAAGAATCCTTCTTCTTGCGCAGCGCCACTTCGACAGGGTCGTCCATCGCCACGACTTCGGTGGCGGGAACGATGGTCAGCGCGGGATCGTCGAGGGCTTTCAGCTTCTTCAGCTGAGCGCGGATCGCGCTTTCGATGCCGACGAGCATCAGGTGCGCATCGGGATGCGCGCGGACGAACTTGACTGCCGCGGGAACGGTCACGGACGGGCCGTGGTCGCCTCCCATGCAATCGATTGTGAGCTTTACGGTCATGGAATGCGACGAATTTCAGGCACAAAAAAGCGGCAGATGAATGCCGCCTTTTTGTCGAGCCAGGAAAGTGTCAAGCGAACCAGTTGTCACGCGAACGGCAAGCGTAGCGCGCAACGCGTGACTTGACGCTTAGTCGTTCTTCGTCTTGACGACTTTCTTGCCGCGATAGTAGCCGTTCGGGCTGACGTGGTGACGCAGATGCACTTCACCCGTGCTCGGCTCGACTGCCAGCGGCGCTGCCGTCAGGAAATCGTGCGAACGATGCATGCCGCGCTTCGACGGCGACTTCTTGTTTTGCTGGACTGCCATGACTAACTCCTAAATAATTTTCCGGATTCTAACACAGCCCGATCCGGCGCTTAACTACCCTGGCCCAAAGCCTTTACGCCTTCCCGCGCCACAACTGCTTAGTGTTTCTTGGTGCCGTCACCGCCCTTCTTCAGCGCTTCCAGCGCTGCGAACGGATTCGGCCGTTTGCCTTCGTCCCCGGCTTCGTCGGACTCTTCGTCCGCCTCTTCCGCAGGACCGCTCGCACCCGACACGAGGCTTTCGTGAACTGCCGGGCAAACCTCGTGCTTGGGCACGAGCGGCAACGAAAGCAGCAATTCCTCTTCGATCAAGTCGACGAGATCGAACTGGCGTGAGCCCACGATCACATCGGCTTCATCGTCGTCGAGCGGAAATTCTTCAGCTTCTTCTTCGGTCGCGACGACCCGGTACGTCATGTCGACGCCGAACGTCTGGTCGTACGGGGTCATGCAGCGCTGGCACGTGAGCCACGCATGGCCGTGCACCGCAAGGCGCAGATACGGCTGCTGCCCATCGGCGCCGTCGTCCTGCAACTCCTTCTGGGTGAACCCTTCCGCCTGCCATGTGAAGACCGTATCGCGATCTGGCGCGTCCGCGGGCACTTCGTTTAACATGCGCGGCAGTTGCGAGAGGCGTACCGCGCCCGCTGCCTGCCGCCCGCTGCGGGCGAATTCGAACAGGTCGATCGCGTGCGGATCAAGCGCCGCAGCAGGTTTGCCAGAAGAAGTGTTCATGTGCGCTCCTGCCTACAGGCTGACTTGCGGATCCGGCTTGGTACCGCTCGCGTACGGCTCATCCGCAGATGACGTACTTTACTTCCGAAGACCCGGCAGGCGCCACCACAACGGAAGCCTGCCGACGAAAAGCGGGAAAGCATACCTGTTTTACCTTTTGCGGTCAATCACTTAAGCTTGCGTCCGCGCAACGCTGCGCAACACCCGACGACTCACCGATCCAACCGACCATGCCGGATACCGTTTGCCGCCCGCCGCGGCTGATTCTTGCCTCCAGTTCACGCTACCGCCGCGCGCTCCTCGAGCGCCTCGGCATCCCCTTCGACGTCGTGTCGCCCGACCTCGACGAAACCCCGCACGACGGCGAAACGCCGGCCGCGACCGCCCTGCGCCTCGCCGGCGCGAAAGCACGCGCCGTCGCTGCGACGATCGACGCGCCGGACGGCGTGCTCGTGATCGGGTCGGACCAGGTCGCGACCTTCGACGGGCTCCAGATCGGCAAGCCCGGCACGCATGAGCGCGCGCTCGCGCAACTCGTGTCGATGCAGGGCCGCGAAGTCGAATTCCACAGCGCGCTCTGCCTGTACGACAGCCGGACGGGCGAAGCGCAGGTCGAGGACATCGTCACGCGCGTGCGCTTCCGCACGCTGCCCGAGGCCGAACTCGACGCGTACCTGCGCGCGGAAACGCCGTACGACGTCGCCGGCAGCGCGAAGTCCGAAGGGCTCGGCATCGCGCTGCTCGACGCGATCGACTCGAACGACCCGACCGCGCTCGTCGGCCTGCCGCTGATCGCGCTCACGCGCATGCTGCGCGCCGCCGAATACCCGTTGTTTGCAACCATCCGTGGAGACCGCGCATGACCGCCGGCACGCTTTACCTCGTCCCGAACACGCTCGGCGAAGGCGACGAATCGATGCTCGCCGCCGTGCTGCCCGCAGCCGTCCAGGCGCGCGCCGGCACGCTCGGCTATTACATCGGCGAGAACGCGAAAACGACGCGTGCGTTTCTGAAGAAGATCGGCACGACGCGCCCGATCCAGGAAATCGAGATCAGCGAACTCAACGTCAATACACCGGCCGGCGCCATCGACCGGCTGCTCGCGCCCATTCTGGCCGGTGCGGACGCCGGCCTCGTGTCGGAGGCCGGCTGCCCGGCCGTCGCCGACCCCGGTGCGCTGCTGGTGCGCCGCGCGCATGAGCGCGGCGTGAAGGTCGTGCCGCTCGTCGGGCCGAGTTCGATTCTGCTCGCGCTGATGGCATCGGGCCTGAACGGCCAGAGCTTCGCGTTCAACGGCTACCTGCCGGTCGACGCGGCCGCGCGCGCGAAACGCCTGCGCGAACTCGAGCAACTGTCACGCAAGGCGCGCCAGACGCAGATCTTCATCGAAACGCCGTACCGGAATCACGCGATGCTCGACACGCTCGTCGCGACCTGCGCGCCGTCGACGCAGATCTGCGTCGCGGCCGACCTGACCCTCGCGACCGAGACGATCGCGAGCCGCACCGTAGCGGACTGGAAAAAGGCGCCTGCGCCGAATCTGCACAAGCGCCCTGCGATCTTCCTGCTGCTGGCGAACTGAAGCCTTAGCAGACGAACCGCCAAGCGACTGGCGGGCCCTTGTGGCCCGCGCGCTTTCAGTCAGCGCAAGCTGACCGACGCACCACCCGCCGTCAGCGCCTTCATCGCGGCGCCGCCAACGGCCGCGCCGAACTTGCGCGCGACACGGTTCGTCAGGCTTTCCTTCACCGTATAGTCGACGAGATCGGGCGCCTTCAGCACGTCGCGCGCGACCGTGTCGGTCGTGCCGTAGCCGTCGGCCAGCCCGAGCTCGACACTCTTCTCGCCGGTCCAGAACAGGCCCGAGAACATGTCGGGCGTCTCATGCAGCCGCTTGCCGCGGCCATCCTTCACAGCCTTGATGAACTGCGCGTGCACCTGGTCGAGCAATGCCTGCGCATGCGCGTCCATCTTCGGCGTCTCCGGCGAGAACGGGTCGTAGAAGCCCTTGTTTTCGCCCGACGTATGCAGGCGTCGCTCGACGCCGAGCTTGCCCATCAGGCCAGTAAAGCCGAACCCGTCCATCAGCACGCCGATCGACCCGACGATGCTCGCCTTGTCGACGAAGATCTTGTCGGCCGCCGACGCGATGTAATAGCCGCCCGATGCGCACATGTCGGTCACGACGACGTACAGCGGCTTGTCCGGATACTTCGCGCGCAGCCGGCGAATCTCGTCGTAGACCATCCCGGCCTGCACCGGGCTGCCGCCCGGGCTGTTGATCCGCAGCACGACACCGGCGGTGCCGTCGTCGTCGAACGCGGCGTCGAGCGCCGTATTGATGTCGTCGGCGTTCGCGTTGACCCCGGCCGCGATCTCGCCGTCGATCGTCACGAGCGCCGTATGCCGCCCGCTCGAAGAAAACTTCGAATCGCTCGAGAAATCGATCAACGCGAACGCGAACAGCACGAACACGGCGAGGAACGCGAAGCGGAAGAAGATCTTCCAGCGCCGCGCCGCGCGCTGCTCCTTGACCGCCGCGAGCGCGATCCGCTCGAGCGCCGCACGCTCCCAGTTCGGTTCACGACTGTCGGGACGGGAGGAGGAATCCGGGGAATTCGGTTGGTCGGCCATGCAGTATTGTCGTTAGTCGGTCGTGGCGGAAACGGCGGGACGCAGGTCGGCGTCGGGCACCCAGAATACCGCACGCCCGTCGGACGTGTCGCGCTCGTCGACCTCGACCGGCCGCAGGCGGCCGCCGCGGCACGGGCCGCCGACGCACTTGCCGGTGTTCGGCTCATAGATCGCGCCATGCGTCGCGCACATCAGGTAGAGACCCGACGATTCGAAGAACTGCCCTTCGGCCCAGTCGAGCTCCATCGGCACATGCGCGCAGCGATTCAGGTAACCGTATGCCTGCCCCTCGTAACGCACGAAGAACACGACGGCCTGCTCGCCGCGCAGCGTCGCGTCGACGCGCACGCCCGCGCCACCGTCAGCCAGGGCATCGGAAGCGCACACGCGCACGGCATCCTGCGCCGCGCTCATGCGTGCTCCCGCAGCCACGCGGCCAGCGCGCCGACGTCCGGTGCGACGAAGCGCGGCGCGAGCGCAGCCAGCGCATCGGCCGTATGCGCGCCGTACGCGACGCCGACGCCGGCCGCCCCGGCACTCGCGGCCATCTGCAGGTCGTGCGTCGTGTCGCCGATCATCACGGTGCGCGACAGGTCCTGCCCCAATTCCCGGGACAGCTCATGCAGCATCGCCGGATGGGGTTTCGAGAAGGTCTCGTCCGCGCAGCGCGTCGCGTCGAACAGGCTCGTCAGCTTCGACTGATCGAGCACGCGGTTCAACCCGACCCGACCCTTGCCGGTTGCAACGGCGAGCAGATAGCCCGTGTCGCGCAACTCGGCGAGCAACTCACGCACGCCGGCGAACAGCTCGATGCGCTGGTCGTCGAGCAGATAGTGATAGCGGTAGCGCTCAGCGAGCCGCGAATAGTCGGACGGATCGAGGGTCGGAGCCGTAATCTGCAGCGCATCGCGCAGGCCGAGGCCGATCACGTAGCGCGACGCCTCGTCGGACGGCGTGGGCAGGCCGAGATCGCGGCATGCCGCCCGGATGCTGTGCGCGATATGCGCAGTCGAATCCATCAGCGTGCCGTCCCAGTCGAAGACGATCAGATCAAATTGCTGTCGAGCCATGCGGTTCAGGCGTTATCGCGCAGTGCGCTGAGTTGGTCGAGGAAGCGCCGGCATTCGTCCGGCAGCGGCGCGTCGAACTGCAGCGCCTCGCCGGTCAGCGGGTGAGCGAGCCGCAGCCGGTACGCATGCAGGAACATCCGTTTCAACGACGGCTGCGCATTCGCGCGCGCCAGCGCCTTGTTCAGTGCGAAATCGCCATACTTGGCGTCGCCGGCGATCGGCAGGCCGAGATGCGCGAGGTGCACACGGATCTGATGGGTCCGACCCGTTTTGAGTTCCGCTTCGAGCAGCGCGTACTCGGGCCAAAGGTCGACGAGGTTGAACACCGTGTGCGATGGCAGTCCGTCGTCCTGCACGCGCACGCGGCGCTCCCCTTCCGGGGTCGAATACTTGAACAGCGGTGCCTTCACCGCGCGGCGGCGGCCCCAGTCCGACTGCCATTCACCGTGGACGCACGCGAAGTAGCGCTTGTCCATCCTGTTCTCGCGAATCTGCTCGTGCAGGCCCACCAGCGCCGTGCGCTTCTTCGCAAGCATCAGGACGCCGGACGTTTCGCGGTCGAGCCGGTGCACCAGTTCGAGGAATTTTGCGCGCGGGCGTGCCTGGCGCATCTGCTCGATCACGCCGAACGCGACACCGCTACCGCCGTGTACCGCGACCCCGGCCGGCTTGTTGATGACGAGCATCGCGTCGTCCTCGAACAGCACCTCGAAGTGCGCGGGCGGCACGATGGTCGCCTCGGCGCGCGCAAGGTCGGCCGCGGCCACCCGCACCGGCGGTACGCGGACGATGTCGCCGAACGCGAGCCGGTACTGCGCATCGACCCGACCCTTATTCACCCGCACTTCGCCGCTGCGCAGGATCCGGTAAATATGGCTTTTCGGCACGCCTTTACAGACGCGCAACAGGAAGTTGTCGATACGCTGACCGGCCGAGCTTTCGTCGATCTCGAGCATCGATACCTGGCCGCTTGCGACCGAATTCTGGGATATTTTGCCTAACTCGTTCATACTGAATATAATTTTGCCCAGCCTGACGTTGCGGGCGGCCTCACCGGCCGGCCTGGACTGAGCGGGCAAGGCGCAAGCGCAAACCGTTATTTTACTTGCGCCGGGGGTCTGCTGCTCGCCCCTAATCAAAGAGATGCAGCAAGTTGCACGCACGGCACCGCTCGCCGGCAAGGATCGCGCCCACAGGCGGATTCGGTCGGCAAGGCGCCGCGGTAACGGAAAGTTGGTTGAAAAGAATTCGATCGGCAGCCAGACGGCGCGAAGTGCGTCCGCAAGCTGCCGGTTGCGAAAATTACGGCGTTGCGCCCGATTTGGTTCCGCGAAGCGTGCGGGACTTGGCGACGTCAAACCAGGGAAGTACACCCCAAGCGGGAAAGTCGGGCTGGATTCGATACTCCCCGCTGCGGCCCAAGCCGCAGCATCTGCCGCCCGTCGGCGCGCGCGACCCATTGCGCGCGCCCGTGGCAATGCCCGGACTCAGGCTTAGCGCGCTTTTGCAGCGTGCGGTGTGTGAACGCCGTGCTTTGAAGCCGTATTCGCAGGTGCCCTACGGCCGCCGGCCCCGTCTTTCGGGCCCAAGCGCCTCTTCAGGCAATTCTCCCCGCCATCGTTCCCGCTCCAGCGTGCTTGTGACAACACAACAAGGCGCGGCCTGCCGTCGTTCCCGCCCTCGCGACTGACAACCGCGAGGCACCGCCAGCAGAGCCGCCTGGAGTCGTTCATGAAACGCATGCTGTTCAATGCGACGCAGCAGGAGGAGCTGCGCGTCGCCATCGTCGATGGGCAGAAGCTCATCGACATCGACATCGAGACAGCCGGGCGCGAACAGCGCAAAGGCAATATCTACAAAGGTGTCATCACCCGTATCGAGCCGTCGCTCGAAGCGTGCTTCGTCAACTACGGCGAAGACCGCCACGGCTTCCTGCCGTTCAAGGAAGTCGCCCGCCAGTACTTCAAGGAAGGCATCGACATGCGCTCCGCGCGCATTCAGGATGCCCTGCGCGAAGGCCAG
Organism: Burkholderia aenigmatica; assembly: GCF_902499175.1. GTDB lineage: Bacteria > Pseudomonadota > Gammaproteobacteria > Burkholderiales > Burkholderiaceae > Burkholderia > Burkholderia aenigmatica. The sequence goes on along the minus strand of NZ_CABVQC010000019.1, from coordinate 91,101 downwards.
GAGCTGATCGTCCAGGTCGAGAAGGAAGAGCGCGGCAACAAGGGCGCAGCCCTCACCACGTTCATCTCGCTCGCCGGCCGCTACCTGGTGCTGATGCCGAACAACCCGCGCGGCGGCGGCGTGTCGCGCCGGATCGAAGGCGACGAGCGTCAGGAACTGCGCGAGACGATGGCGCAACTGCAGATCCCGGACGGCATGAGCATGATCGCCCGTACCGCGGGCATCGGCCGCAGCGCCGAGGAACTGCAGTGGGATCTGAACTACCTGCTGCAACTGTGGCGCGCGATCGAAGCGGCGTCGCAAAGCGGCAACCCCGGCCAGCCGATGCTGATCTATCTGGAATCGAGCCTCGTGATCCGCGCGATCCGGGACTATTTCCAGCCGGATATCGGCGAAATCCTGATCGATACGAACGAGATCCACGATCAGGCCCGCGCATTCATGGACATCGTGATGCCGGACAACGTCGCGAAGGTGAAGCGCTACCACGACGACGTGCCCCTCTTCTCCCGCTTCCAGATCGAGCACCAGATCGAGACCGCGTACTCGCGCACGGTGCCGCTGCCGTCGGGCGGCGCGATCGTGATCGACCACACCGAAGCGCTCGTCGCGATCGACGTGAACTCGGCGCGCGCGACCAAGGGCGCGGACATCGAGGAAACGGCCACCCGCACGAACCTCGAAGCGGCCGACGAAGTCGCCCGCCAGCTCCGCCTGCGCGATCTCGGCGGCCTGATCGTGATCGATTTCATCGACATGGAATCGGCGAAGAGCCAGCGCGAAGTCGAGCAACGCCTGAAAGACGCGCTCAAGCATGACCGCGCGCGCGTCCAGATGGGCAAGATCTCCCGTTTCGGCCTGATGGAACTGTCGCGCCAGCGCCTGCGTCCGGCCCTGTCGGAAGGCAGCCACGTGACCTGCCCGCGTTGTAACGGCACCGGTCACATCCGCGATACCGAATCGTCCGCGCTGCAGGTCCTGCGGATCATTCAGGAAGAAGCGATGAAGGAAAACACCGCGGCGATCCACTGCCAGGTGCCGGTCGAGGTGACCGCCTTCCTGCTCAACGAAAAGCGTCAGGAAATCAACAAGATCGAGTCGCGCTTCAAGGTCGGCATCGTGCTGATCCCGAACAAGCACCTCGATACGCCGCACTACAAGCTCGAACGCCTGCGCCACGACGACGCACGTCTCGACGATCCGCGCGCGTCCTGGAAGATGGCCGAGGAAGCCGCCCGCGAACTCGAGTCGGAAACCGGCTACAGCAAGCGCACGGCGGAAGTGAAGCCGAAGCAGGAAGCCGCGGTCAAGGGCATCACGCCCGAGCGTCCGGCCCCGAGCCCGGCCCCGCAGCGCCCGGTCGAACCCGTTGCCGCACCCGCGCCCGCGCCTGTCGCGCCGGCAAGCACCGGCTTCATCGGCTGGCTGAAGGGCCTGTTCGGCGTGTCGCCGGCGCCCGCGCCCGCACCGGTTGCTCCGGCACCGGTCAAGGAGCAGGCAGCCCGTCCGGCTCGCGGCGAACAGAAGTCCGAGCAACGCGGCGAACGCGGTGGCGATCGCAACCGCAACCGTCGCGGCGGTGCCCAGCAGGCGCAAGGCGGCCGAGACCAGGCTGCAGCGGGCCGTGGCCAGCCGCAACGCCAGGAACGCGAAGGCAAGGAAGCACGCGAACCGCGTGAAGCGCGCGAGCCGCGCGAGAACCGCGAACCGCGCGAGGGTCGTGAACCGCGTGAAGGTCGCGAGAACCGCGAAGGCCGTGAGGGTCGCGAAGGTCGCGAGGGCCGTGGCCCGCGCGAAGGCCGCGAGCCGCGCGAAAGCCGTGAGCCGCGCGAACCGCGTGAAAACCGCGAACCGCGTGAGCGTGCCGAGCAGCCGGAAGGCGCCGAAGCAGCCGGTCGTGGCGAGCGCCAGGAACGTCGCGAGCGCGGCGAGCGTCGCAAGCCGACCCAGCATGCGGCTACGCTCGAAACCGTCAACCGTGGCGAAACCCATCCGGAACCGGAAACCGACCAGGCCGTCGCAGAAGCACTGCCCGGCGCCGATCTGGCAGCCGATGCGGAAGCCGGCGCACGTGATGGCGAGGAACGCCGTCGTCGCCGTCGCGGCCGCCGCGGCGGTCGTCGCGAACGCGAGGAAGACGGCGCAGTCGTCGACCACGCCGAGCAAGGCGCAGAGGGCGAAACCACCGTGCAAGCCGAGACGCAGGAAGCCCCGGCTGCTGCCGAACCGGCCCACACGGCCGCACCGGCAGTCGTCGTGGCAGCCGCCGCGGCAAGCGCCGTTGTCGTCGAAGCCGTGGTCGAGCACCATGCCGAACCGGTAGCACCGGCCGGTGTCGAGCCGCAGCCGGCACCGGTACACGTCGAAGCTGCACCGGTCGAAGCAGCGGTTGTCGCCCACGCTGCAGAACCGGCACCGGTTGCACCGGCCGTCGATACGGAAGCCGGTCCGGCTCCGGTCGCGGTTTCGCCGACCGACGCGTTCGAAGTGCCGGCAGCGCCTGTCGCTGTCGAGGCGCCGCAGCCGGCACCCGTCGAGCAGGCCGCACCGGCCGTAACGACCGAAGCCGCTCCGGTGGCTGTCGAGCCGGCCCATGTCGAAGCAGCGCCGGTCGAGGCCGTCGCCGCACCGGCACCGGCGCCTGCACAACCGGCAGCCGCGCCCGCTTCGGCGAGCCTGGATGCCGTGCTGGAGCAGGCCGGTCTCGTCTGGGTGAACACGGACGCCGGCAAGTTCGCCGCCGCGCAGGAAGCCGCGTCGCAACTCCCGCGTCCGGCACGCGTGCCGCGCGAACGCAAGGCGCTGCCGCCGGCCGATACGGCCCCGATGCAGCAGGTCGAAACGACGCATCACTGATCGACGTATCGTCCGACCAGAAAAAGCCCGCCTCCGGCGGGCTTTTTCACGTCCGCGCTGCGGGTTTCCGCCCACCGGACCGACCCGCCGCTTGCGGCTAAAATAGAGGTCTGGTTCGCACTTCTTTCAACATGTCCCGACGCATCATTCCTCTCGCCGACGTCAGCGGGATGCCGGACGTCTCCGGCATCCCGCACGCCCCGGACGGCACGCTGGCCGACACGTTCGCCAGGCCGCTGCGCGATCTGCGCATTTCGGTGACGGATCGCTGCAACTTCCGCTGCGTGTACTGCATGCCGCGCGCGGTCTTCGACAAGGACTACCCGTTCCTGCCGCACAGCGCGCTGCTCACGCACGAGGAAATCGAGCGCGTGGCGCGACTCTTTGTCGCACACGGCGTCGAAAAAATCCGCATCACGGGTGGCGAGCCGCTGCTGCGCAAGAATCTCGAATTCCTGATCGAGCGCCTCGCACGCCTGACCACGCATGACGGCCGCCCGCTCGACCTGACGCTCACGACCAACGGTTCGCTGCTCGCGCGCAAGGCGCGCGCGCTGAAGGACGCCGGGCTCACGCGCGTGACGGTCAGCCTCGACGCGCTCGACGATACGTTGTTCAAGCGCATGAACGATGCCGAGTTCGCGAGCGCCGACGTGCTCGACGGCATCTTCGCCGCCCAGGCCGCAGGCCTCGCGCCGGTCAAGGTCAACATGGTCGTGAAGCGCGGCACCAACGACAGCGAGATCCTGCCGATGGCCGAGCGTTTCCGCGGCACCGGCGTGATCCTGCGCTTCATCGAATACATGGACGTGGGCACGTCGAACGGCTGGAACATGACCGAAGTGCTGCCATCGGCGGACGTCATCGCACGGATCGCCGAACACGTCCCGCTCGTGCCGCTCGAGCCGCATACGGCGGCAGAAACCGCCCAGCGCTGGGGCTATGCGGACGGCAGCGGCGAGATCGGCGTGATTTCGAGCGTCACGCAGGCCTTCTGCGGTGACTGCACACGCGCGCGGCTGTCGACCGAAGGCAAGCTGTACCTGTGCCTGTTCGCGTCGACGGGCCATGACCTGCGCGCGCTCGTGCGCGGCGGCGCGAGCGACGCCGAGATCGCGACCGCGATCGCCCGGATCTGGCAGGCCCGCACCGACCGCTATTCGCAACTGCGCGGCAGCGCGTCTGCCGACGCGTTGCCCGACGGCGCGGGCAAGCGGGTCGAAATGTCGTATATCGGCGGCTGACGCGCGCTGCCCTTCCCGCCTTCTCACGATGCCCGCTTCCGCCTCTCCCACGATCGCCGGCCTGCTGCTCGCAGGCGGGCGCGCCACGCGCATGGACGGCGTCGACAAGGGCCTGCAGCTGCTCGACGGCACGCCGCTCGCGCTGCACGTGCTGCGCCGGCTCTCACCGCAGGTCGACGAGACGCTGATCAGCGCGAATCGTCATGCCGATCGCTATGCCGAGCTCGGTGCGCCGTTCGACGCGCGCATCGTCGCGGACGCAACGCCCGACTTCCCCGGCCCGCTCGCGGGCCTGCTCGCCGGCATGCGGGCGGCACGCGCGCCGCTCGTCGCGTGCTCACCATGCGATACGCCCTATCTGCCCGCCGACCTCGTCGCACGGCTGCAGGCGGCGCTCGATGCGCAGCAGGCCGACATCGCCATGGCGGTAACCGTCGACGCGCAACAGGCACGCTCGCCGCAGCCGACGTTCGCGCTGCTGCGCACATCGCTGGCCGACGATCTCGCCGCCCGGCTCGCGGCCGGCGATCGCAAGGTACGTGCGTGGTACGCACGCCACAAGACGGTCGAAGTCGAGTTTCACGACGAGCGTGCGTTTTACAATGCCAACTCCTGGCAGGAACTCGCCGCGCTGGCCCGCCGCTGACGGCACCCATGCGATTCCCGCCCGGCGCCCGCCGCACGCGAAACCCGCGTCCAGGCGCCCTCCTCGCGCCACCGGCCACGAACCCGATACGCCTTGCGGCGCAGTCCGACTGATGATCACGCAATCCTCGCCCATCTCCCGAACCGCACCCGATTCCGATGCCCCGCTGTCGCTCGCCGACGCGCAGGCGCTCGCGTGCCGCTTCGCGGTGCCCGTCGACGCGTGCGACACGGTCACGCTGCGCGATGCGCTCGACCGCGTGCTCGCGGCCGACGTGAACGCGCCGTTCGACATTCCCGCGTACGACAACTCGGCGATGGACGGCTATGCGTTCGACGGTAGCGCCGGCCCGCACGCGTCACCGCAAGCGGACGTCGCGTTGACGGTCGCCGGCACCGCGCTCGCCGGCCATCCGTTCGACGGCGCCGTGGCGGCCGGATCCTGCGTGCGCATCATGACGGGCGCGCCGATGCCGGCCGGCTGCGACACGGTGGTTCCGCAGGAACGCGTGCGCGTCGACGGCGACACGATCCACTTCGCCGCGTACGACATCGCGCGCGGCGCGAACTGCCGCAAGGCCGGCGAGGATCTCGCGCGCGGCGCCTGCGCGCTCGCCGCGGGCCGCATCCTGCGGCCGTCCGATCTCGGCCTGCTCGCGTCGTTCGGTATCACCCAAGTCACGGTGCGCCGGCGCGTGCGCGTCGCCGTGTTCTCCACCGGTGACGAACTGCGCGAGCCCGGCGAGCCGCTCGGCCCCGGCGCACTGTACGACAGCAATCGCGGGATGCTGATCGCGATGCTCGAAAGGCTGCATGTCGACGCGGTCGATCTCGGGATCGTCCGCGACGACCCGGTCGCGCTCGACGCCGCATTGCGCGACGCCGTCGCCGCGCAGGCCGACGCGGTCATCACGTCGGGCGGCGTATCGGTCGGCGAAGCCGACTTCACGCGCGACGTCATGGCACGGCTCGGCGACGTGACGTTCGCCAGCCTCGCGCTGCGTCCCGGCCGGCCGCTCGCGTGCGGCACGCTCGCACGCGCGGCCGATGGCGCCGGTCGCGCGCTGTTTTTCGGGCTGCCCGGCAATCCGGTCGCGTCAGCCGTGACGTTCTACGCGATCGTACGCCCCGCGCTGCTGACGCTGGCCGGCGCGCAGGCCCAGCCGCCGGCAATGCATACGGCACTCAGCACGCATGCGCTGAAGTCGCGCGCGGGCCGCACCGACTACCTGCGCGGCATCGCGACACGCACCGCCGACGGCCGCTGGCACGTCGCACCGGCGGGCTCGCAGAGTTCCGCGTCGCTGAGCGGCCTCTCGGCCGCCAACTGTTTCATCGTCCTGGGCCACGATACCGCGGCAGTCGACGCGGGCACCCCGGTCGACATCCTGCCGCTCGACGGCCTGATCTGAATTCCACTATCGGTAACTCTCTACGGGGCAATCCGCACATGAAGAAACAAATTTCGTCGATCGCCGCGGGGCAGACCGCAAAGGCGCTGATCCTCGTGTACCTGACGTTCAGCGTGCCGATCGTGCTGCTCGGCATTCTCGTCGCATACATCCGCTACGGGATGGTCGAACTGAGCACGATCCTGAGCGCGCTGCTGCTGAACGCCATCCTCGGCTTCGTGCTGCTGTGGATCGCGTGCCACGCGTACAACTGGGTCGCATCGCGCTTCGGCGGCATCGAGATCGTGCTGTCCGATCCGCCGGAGGAAGCGTGAGCGGCACACCGCTGATCCGCGCGGCCCAAGCGCGCGACGTCGGCGCGATCCTCGCGCTGATGCGCGAACTGGCCGAGTTCGAGAAGCTCACGCACCTGTTCGTCGCGACCGAGGCCGATCTCGCCGACGCGCTGTTCGGCGCGCACCCTGCTGCCGAGGCACGCGTGGCCGAACGCGACGGCGCGATCGTCGCGTATGCGCTGTTCTTCCACAATTATTCGACGTTCCTCGGCCGTCGCGGCCTCTATCTCGAGGATCTGTACGTGCAGCCATCGCAACGCGGCACGGGCCTAGGCACCGCGATGCTGCGTCACCTCGCGGCATTGGCCGTCGAACGCCGGTGTGCGCGCTTCGAATGGTCGGTTCTCGACTGGAACCAGCCTGCGATCGATTTCTACGAAAAGATGGGCGCAACCGTGCTGCCCGACTGGCGCATCGTGCGCGTCACGGGCGACGCGCTGGATACGCTCGCCGGGCATTGACCGCTCGCCGGCCATGCCGGCAAGCGCTGCAAAAGAAAACGGGCGCCGCGGCGCCCGTTTTTGCTTTCAGGCCGATGTCGGCCGTGTGCGTCACGCGTCGTCCGCATCGGCGCCGTCGACACCTTCCGCGCCAAGCAACCCGGCCGCCGTGTCGCCCGGCAGCGCCTCGACCTGCTTCAGCTTCCGGTTCATCACGCGCGTGCGCTGCTCGGCGGCCTCGATCGAGCGCGTGACCGTTTCGAGCTGCGACTTCGTGCGCGCGAGCACGTCGCCGAACTTGCCGAACTCCGTCTTCACCGCGCCGAGCACCTGCCACACCTCGCTCGACCGTTGCTCGATCGCGAGCGTACGGAAGCCCATCTGCAGGCTGTTCAGCAAGGCGGTGAGCGTCGTCGGGCCGGCGACCGTCACGCGATAGTCGCGCTGCAGCAGGTCGGTCAGCCCCGGGCGGCGCAGGATCTCCGCATAGAGCCCTTCAGTCGGCAGGAACAGCAACGCGAAATCGGTCGTGTGCGGCGGCGCGACGTACTTCTCGGCGATCGTGCGCGCCTCCTGCCGCACGCGCGCTTCGAGCGCGCGGGCCGCTTCCTCGACCGCCACCGCATCGGCGCGCTCCTGCGCATCGATCAACCGCTCGTAGTCTTCGCGCGGGAATTTCGCGTCGATCGGCAGCCACACGGGCGGCGCGTCGCGCGTGCCGGCATCGCGCCCCGGCAGCCGGATCGCGAACTCGACGCGCTCGCTGCTCTTCGGCACCGTCGCGACGTTCTTCGCGTACTGCTCGGGCGTCAGCATCTGTTCGAGCAGCGCCTCGAGCTGCACTTCGCCCCAGGTGCCGCGCGTCTTCACGTTGGTCAGCACTTTCTTCAAATCGCCGACGCCCGCCGCGAGCGTCTGCATCTCGCCCAGCCCGCGATGCACCTGCTCGAGCCGGTCCGACACGAGCTTGAACGATTCGCCGAGCCGCTGCTCGAGCGTCGCGTGCAGCTTCTCGTCGACGGTGCGGCGCATCTCCTCGAGCTTTGCCGCGTTGTTCGTCTCGATTTCCTTCAGCCGTTGTTCGAGCGTCGCGCGCACCTCGCCGATCCGGCGGTCGTTCGCCTCGGTCAGTTGCGTGAGCTGCCGGTTCAACGTGTCGCCGAACAGCCTGAGCGCCCCCGTCTGCTCCTCGCGCGCCTGCTGCGCCTGGCGCTGCACGCTCTCGCGCATTGCGTCGAACTGCTGCGCATTGCCGGCGACCAGCTTGCCGAGCTGCTGCGCGAAACCCTCAATCTGGTTGTTCTGCACGGTCGCCACGCTCGTCAGTTGCGCGGCGAGCGTCTGCTGAAGCTGCGCGAAGCTGCCGGCCAGCTCGGTGCGCGAGCCGCGCGCGTTCTCGACGATCTCGCCGCGCAATTCGCGTTCGAGCCGCTCGACCGCGCGCGCCTGCGCATGCGCGGCGTCCTCGATCTGATCGCCCAGTACCGCCGCATCGTCGTGGTGGCCACCGCCACGCACGAGCGCGACAATCGCCACGGCAAGCGCGACGGCCAGCACGACGACCGCCGCAAGCAACAACGTCATCGTCATGCGCGCGGCTTCCCGATCACGTCAGGGTTGATCGGATTCGGCGGCTGCCCCGCGCGGGGCCCCTCGCCCAGCGCGGCGATCAGGTTGTCGGCGGCGAGGTTCGCCATCGCGCGGCGCGTTTTCTCGGTCGCGCTCGCGATATGCGGCGTCAGCACGACGTTCGGCACCTCGAGCAGTGCCGGATGGACCGTCGGCTCGCCTTCGTACACGTCGAGGCCGGCCGCGGCGATCGTCCCGTCGCGCAGCGCGACGGCCAGCGCCGCGTCGTCGACGACCCCGCCGCGCGCGATGTTGGTCAGCGTCGCGGAGGGCTTCATCTTCGCGAGCTCGGCCGCGCCGATCGTATGATGGTTCTCCTTCGTGTACGGCAGCACGAGTACGACGTGATCGGCGCGGGCGAGCAGCGCATCCTTCGACACGTATTCGGCATTCAGCTCGGCCTCGATCTCGGGCGCGACCCGCGACCGGTTGTGATAGATCACCTGCATCCCGAAGCCGCGCGCGCGGCGCGCGAGCGCCTGGCCGATGCGCCCCATCCCGATGACGCCGAGCGTCGAGCCGTAGATGTCGCTGCCGAGGAAACCGTCGTACGCCCACTTCTGCCAGTGGCCGGCCCGCAGCCAGTGCTCGGATTCGGCGATCCGGCGTGCCGCGGCCATCATCAGCGCCCAGCCGAAATCGGCGGTCGACTCGTTCAGCACGTCGGGCGTGTTCGTGCCGAGCACGTTGGCCGCGTTGAACGCGGCCATGTCGAAATTGTTGTAGCCGACCGCCATGTTCGCCACGACGCGCAGGCGCGACGCCGCCGCGAGCTCGGCCGCGCCGATCGGGTCACCGGCCGTCAGCGCGCCGTCCTTGTCGGCCAGACGCGCGGCGAGCGCGTCGGGAGCGAGTGCGTCGCCGTTGTTCCAGTCGACGTCGAAATACTGTTTGAGCCGCTCGATCACGTCCGGAAAGATCGGACGCGCGACCAGGATCTTCTGCATCGCCATCTCCGCATGCTGCGGACGGATCGCTGCGCGCCATGCGCCGCCGGGACCGCCCGCTCTAGGTTGAAAATCGTCAGCTTACGCCGTGAAGAAGAGCCACGACGTCAGCAGGAATACCGGTATCAGCACGACCAGCGCCCAGCCGAGATACGCGAAGAAGCTCGGCATCTTCACGCCGCGCGATTCGGCGATCGCCTTCACCATGAAGTTGGGTGCGTTGCCGATATAGCTGTTCGCGCCCATGAACACCGCGCCCGCGGAAATCGCGGCGAGCGTCGACGCGCCGGTCGTCATCAGCGACTGGGCATCGCCGCCCGCGAGGTTGAAGAACACGAGATAGGTCGGTGCGTTGTCGAGGAACGACGACAGGATGCCCGTCGCCCAGAAGTACATCGCGTCGATCGGCTTGCCGTCCGGCCCCGTTACGAGATGGACGATCTGTGCGAACGCGCCGTCGGCACCGGCGCGCAGGATCACGATCACCGGCGCGATCGTCACGAAGATCCCCGCGAACAGCTTCGCGACTTCCTCGATCGGCGCCCAGTTGAACGCGTTGCCCTCGCGCGCGGAGCGCGGCGTCAGCGCGAGCGACGCGAGCGTCACGCCCACGAGCGCGACGTCGCGCACGAGGTTCTGCAGCGCGACGTGCGTGCCCCATACGTCGAACATGATGCCCGGCTTCCAGATGCCGCTCATCAGCACCAGGCCGATCACGGCCGCGAGCAGCACGAAATTGATCTTGCCGTCGATCGACAGCCTGTCGCTGTCGGGTGTTGGGTCGAGCACGGCCGGCCGTTCCTCGCCGCCCTTCCGGTAGAAGTACGTATCGAGCGCGAAGAACAGCGTCAGCAGCACCGCGCAGATGAACAGCATCGGCAGCGCGAGGTGCGTGGTCGTCCAGAAGAAGCTCACACCATTCAGGAAACCGAGGAACAGTGGCGGATCGCCGAGCGGCGACAGCGAGCCGCCCGCGTTCGCGACGAGGAAGATGAAGAAGATCACGACATGCACGACATGCTTGCGGTTGTCGTTGGCGCGCAGCAGTGGCCGGATCAGCAGCATCGCGGCGCCGGTCGTGCCCATGACGCTCGCGAGCAGCGTGCCGAGCGCGAGGATCGCGGTGTTCAGTTTCGGCGTGCCGTGCAGGTTGCCGTTCACGCAGATGCCGCCCGCGACCGTATAGAGCGCGGTGAGCAACACGATGAACGGAATGTATTCCTCGAGCAGCGCGTGCACGAGCGTGCCGAACGCGGTGCCCGCGCCGAATGCGAACGCGAACGGGATCAGGAACACGACCGCCCACCCGGCCGCAATCTTGCCGAAGTGGTGATGCCAGAACACCGGGGCGACGAGCGGGAACAGTGCGATGGAGAGCAGGATCCCGGCGAACGGGATGCCCCAGAGAGCAGACAGCGTGGCACCGTCGAGCGTTGCGGCCGATGCAAGCGCGGGAACGGCGCCAAGCGCGATCCCCGACGCCATGCCCGCCCAGGCGGCATGTCGTTTCATGCAGAACTTCCTTGTTCGAGTGGTAGTGGATGCGGCGGGCGCGTCATGCGCCCCGTACGACGATCACGTGAACGCGGTACGGGCCGTGCGCGCCCAGTACGATGGTCTGCTCGATATCGCCCGTGCGCGACGGGCCCGACACGAAATTGACCGCGCGCGGCAATTCGCCGCGCTCCGAGCGGATCAGCGCAAACGCGTCTTCGTGACCGGCGACGATCCGCGACGCGGGAACGATCGCGATGTGAGTTTCCGGCAGCAGGCCGGCCGACGCATAGGTATCGGGGCCGGACAACAGCACCAGCGAGCCGGTTTCGGCGGTCGCGCAAAAGCAGCCGGTGAGGCCAACCAGATCGCCGTCGCGCGGCTTGCGGCATTCGACCGACAGGCCTGCGCCCGCCCAGTCGAAATCGGCCAGCGTGCGCCACGCGACGGCCTGCATCGGCAGGCCGTGAGCGGAAAGGTAACGTGCCGCGGCGGCAGGGACATCGACAAGCGTCGCGACTTCGTCGACCGTTGTCGACAGACGGGCCGCTTCGTCGACGAATGCAGCGACGAGATCGGCCGGCGCCGGCGGGCGCGGGCCCTCCGGATGACGGGCGAGATAGTCGGCAACGCCGTCGCGCTCGGCCGCATCGGGTTCGGCCGCACGCCCCTGCGCCGCGCGAATGCGCGCGAGGATCTGGCGACGGGCAGCGGAAGTGTCCATGAACGGTCCTCGTGACGTTGGCGGGCGATACCGTCGGATTATACCGGCCGACCTCGCCCCAACGCAGTTTTAGCCGTTCGGCCGACGCTTACTTCGACGCGTCTTCCTCGACCGGCTGCGCGATGCCGAACACCTGGCGCAGGTACGCGAGATACGCCTTGTCGTCGCACATGCTCTTGCCCGGCGAATCCGACAGCTTCGCGACCGGCTGGCCGTTGCAGCGGACCATCTTGATCACGATCTGCAGCGGCACGTAGCCGAGATCGTTGGTGAGGTTCGTGCCGACGCCGAACGCGAGCTTGCAGCGGCCGCGGAACCGTTCGTACAACTGCATGACCTTCGGGATATCGAGCGCGTCAGAGAACACGAGCACCTTGGTACGCGGGTCGCAACGGTTCGACTCGTAATGGCGCAGCATCCGCTCGCCCCATTCGAACGGATCGCCCGAATCGTGGCGCGCGCCGTCGAACAGCTTGCAGAAGTACATGTCGAAGTCGTTCAGGAACGCATCCATCCCGTAGACGTCCGACAGCGCGATCCCGAGGTCGCCGCGGTATTCCTTCGCCCACATCTCGAAGCCGTAGATCTGCGAATCGCGCAGCCGCGGGCCGAGCGCCTGGCATGCCTGCAGGTACTCGTGCGCCATCGTGCCGAGCGGCGTGATGCCGTGCTTCATCGCGTAAAGCACGTTGCTCGTGCCCGCGAACTGTGGGCCCAGGCCGTCGCGCAGCGTGAGCGCGACTTCCTCGTGCCAGACCTTCGAGAAGCGCCGGCGCGTACCGTAGTCGGCGATCTTGCAGTCGGCGAATTCCGGCTCCGCACCGAGCAGCTTGATTTTCTCGCACAGCCGCTCGCGGCCTTCGCGATAGTCGGGCTCGCGCTGCGTGTTGCGGAAATACACTTCGTTGACGATCGCGAGCACCGGGATCTCGAACAGGATCGTGTGCAGCCACGGCCCCGTGATCGCGATGTCGATCTCGCCGTTGCCCTTAGGCGACGGCGTGATCGAGATGTACTTCTCGTTCAGGTGGAACAGCGCGAGGAAATCGACGAAATCGCTCTTGATGAAGCGCATCCGCCGCAGGTAGTCGAGTTCGACGTCGGAAAAACGCAGCGCGCACAGGCCGCGCACCTCGTCGCGAATCTCGTCGATGTACGGCACGAGATCGACGCCGGGCGTGCGGCACCGGAAACGGTATTCGACGCTTGCAGCGGGGAAGTGATGCAGGACGACCTGCATCATCGTGAACTTGTAGAGATCCGTGTCGAGCAGCGAAGTGATGATCATGATTACGGCACCGCCAATATCGTGACAGGGCCCCGGCGCACCGCGCGCCGCCCGGTCTGTCGGCCATGTTACCCGAATGCGGGCCCGACCATCGTGAAACCGCCTGCCGCCCTGCTCCGGCCGCACCGGCGTGCGGTACATGCGGCCCGGTGGGGGCGTCCCTTCGGCGAGCCCCTGGGCGGCCCCCATAAACTAATCACGAAACGATATAAGCCGGATAGCCGACCACGCCATGCGGGTTTTGCGCTTCAGTTACAATGCCGGTTTTGGCGCAAACGCCACCCCATATATACCGCCAAGCAGGAGCGTTTTAATGACTCACGTTGTGACCGAAGGCTGCATCAAGTGCAAATACACGGACTGCGTGGATGTGTGCCCGGTGGATTGCTTCCGTGAAGGTCCCAACTTTCTCGCCATCGATCCGGACGAGTGCATCGACTGCGCCGTGTGCGTCGCCGAGTGCCCGACCAATGCGATCTATGCCGAAGAAGACGTTCCGGGCGACCAGCAGCAGTTCACCGCGCTGAACGCCGAGCTGGCGAAGGACTGGCCGTCGATCACGAAGACCAAGCCGGCACCGGCCGACGCGGACGAGTGGAAGGACGTGCAGGACAAGCTGCACCTGCTCGAGCGCTGATCGCACGGCGATCCTGCAAAAAACTTTGTGCCTCATCGCTCAAAAGTATTGACAGGTTAGCCACCACTCCATACAATCTCGTTTCTCTGCTGTTGTTGTTTGTTCCCCGATAGCTCAGTCGGTAGAGCGCCGGACTGTTAATCCGTAGGTCCCTGGTTCGAGCCCAGGTCGGGGAGCCAAAAACGCAAAGGCCCGTTGAAAGTGGACGGGCTTTTTGCTGGTAGACAAACACGCATGCAGATGTACCGATTTATTCCCCGATAGCTCAGTCGGTAGAGCGCCGGACTGTTAATCCGTAGGTCCCTGGTTCGAGCCCAGGTCGGGGAGCCAAATAGCGAAAGGCCCGTCATTCGACGGGCCTTTTGTTTTTCCGGCCCGCCTTTCGCCTTTCATCGCCCGGTCGTGCGCATGCTAGAGTCTCTGTCCCGCATTCGCATCCGGTTCCGTCGATGAAGCATCGCCTCCTCCGCTCAGCCCCCTTCGCCCTCCTGCTTTCCGCGTTCGCCGCGGCACCGCTCGCGCACGCGGAGGAAGTCGGCAGCGTCAACACCCATTTCCGCGTCACCGGCTCCGATCGCGTGGTCGTCGAGGCGTATGACGATCCGGTCGTGAACGGCGTGACCTGCTACGTGTCGCGCGCCCGCACCGGCGGGATCAAGGGCACGCTCGGCGTCGCCGAGGATCCGAGCGAAGCGTCGATCGCATGCCGGCAGGTCGGCCCGATCAGCTTCAAGGAGCCGCTCAAGCAGCAGACCGACGTGTTCAGCGAGCGCATGTCGTTCATCTTCAAGACCCTGCATGTCGTGCGCGTGGTCGATGCCAAGCGCAACACGATCGTCTACCTGACCTACAGCGACCGCATCGTCAGCGGCAGCCCGAAGAACGCCGTCACCGCGGTGCCGATGCCGGCCGGCACGACGATTCCGGTCAAGTAAAGCGCACGCCTGCCGGGCGCGCGAGCGATACACTGTCGATTCGACCGCTTCCGCGCCCGATCATGTCCGCCACCCGCCTTCCCGACTCAGCACGCTACTGGCGCACGCCGCTGCTGCCGGATGCGGATCTCGTCACGGCCACCTATCGCGACCACACGTTCGCACCGCACTGGCACGACGCGTACACGATCCCCGTGATTCTCGAAGGCGCGGAACGCTTCACCTATCGCGGCAGCGGCTATGTCGCCGAAACCGGCTCCGTGCCCGTGATCAATCCCGGCGAGGTGCATACGGGTTCGCGCGCGGCCGACGAGGGTTGGTGCTATCGCGTCAGCTACATGCCGGTCGAATTCATCCGCGAACTCACCAGTGCAATTGCCGGCCGCCCGCAGGACGCGCCGTGGTTTGCGCCGGACGTGATTCGCGACGCCGATCTTGCGGCCCGGCTCACGCTGGCGCACCGGATGATGGAGGCCGGCAGCGAGCGCGCCCTGCCCTTGCAGGTGCATGGGCAGCCGGCTCATGATCCGGCGACCGGCGCACCGCGCATCTACGATCCGCTCGCTGCCGAGACGGCGATGCTCGATGCGTTGTCGACGCTGATCGTGCGCCATGCCGATGCCCTGCCGCGACCGGCGCCGCTCGCGGCGGACGAGCCGCGCGTCGACGCGATGCGCGAGCGGCTCGCCGCCGATCTCATGTGCACGGTGACGCTCGACGAAGTCGCGCACGCGGCCGGCCTGTCACCGTTCCACGCGGCGCGCCTGTTCACCCGCACGACCGGCATGCCGCCGCATGCCTGGCGCAACCAGTTGCGCTTGCAGCGCGCGCTGGCGCCGCTGCGCGCGGGCGTACCCGTCGCCGATGTCGCGGCAGCCAGCGGTTTCGTCGACCAAAGCCACTTCACCCGACATTTCAAACGCATGTTCGGCGTGCCGCCCGGGCGCTGGCAGGCGAGCTGACACACGGCGGCGCACGGCCCGCCACCGCGATGCGGGCGGCGCCGGCAAGCGGGCAGGCACCGGCCCGATCCCGCGAGCGCAAGAACATACAAGCCGGCCGGTCGCCTGCCCGCTATCCTCCAATTCATGGAGGAGCACCCTTTGAACCCGACACCCGCATCGCCTGCCCGCCGCCCGCTCAACGAATGGCTCGACGGCGCACGCGACACGATCCCGATGATGATTGGCGCCGCCCCGTTCGGCGTGATTTTCGGCACGCTCGTTGGCGGCGGCCCGCTCGCCCCGTGGCATGGCGCGCTGATGTCGCTCGCCGTGTTCGCGGGCTCCGCGCAGTTCATCGCGCTCGGCCTGATCGCGGGCAGCGCGAGCTTCGTCGTCGTGCTCGCGACCACGCTGATCGTGAACCTGCGTCACCTGCTGTACAGCGCGACGCTCGCGCCCTATGTCGCGCACCTGCCGCTGCGCTGGCGCGCGACGCTCGGCGCACTGATGACCGACGAGGTGTTTGCGGTCGCCTATGCGCACTACCGGCACTTCCCTCCTGGTGCAATCGGCCCCCACTACTTCTTCGGCTCGGGGCTCGCGATGTACCTGAACTGGCAGGTCTGGACGCTCGCGGGCATCGGCTTCGGCGCCGCGTTCCCGGGCCTGCAGTCGCTCGGCCTCGATTTCGCGATGGCAGCGACCTTCATCGCGATCGTCGTCCCGCAGCTCGGCACGCTGCGCTATTTCGCGGCGGCCGTGACGGCCGGCACGCTGGCGTACTTCTGGCAGGGCTGGCCGTACAAGCTCGGGCTGCTCGGCGCGGTTGCCGCCGGCGTCGCGATCGGCGTCGCGCTCACGCTGCTGCACGAACGCACGCGCGCCGGCTCACGCACGGAGGCCGCATCGTGAGCTACGCGCTGCTGATTCTCGGGATGGCGGTCATCACGTACGCAATCCGCTCGACGCTGTTCCTGTTCGGCGAACGGCTGACCTTCCCGCCGCTCGTGCGGACCGCGCTCGGCTTCGTCCCCGTCACCGTGCTGACCGCGATCATCGTTCCGATGACCGTCTCGCCGCACGGCGGTACGGCCGAGCTGACCTGGCGCAATCCGCAGCTCGTCGGCGCGCTGGCCGCCGTGCTCGTGTCGGCAGCCACCCGCCGCCCGCTCGTGACGATCGCGGCGGGGCTCGCGGTGTTCTTTCTCTGGCAAGGAGTCGTGCTGCCCCACTGGCTGCCCGCCTGAGTACACGCTCGGTCAAGCACGCTCAAGTTTTCGTCCGGCACGCCGATATAGGGAATGAAGACCCGCCACCGGCCTCGGCGCGCACCGGTCAGTCGACGCTGCGCCCGCTCCGGTGCGCCGTGCCGGCCGCCGGCTTGCGCGGGCCGCCATCGAGACGATTCATGGGCCAGATCACCCTTTCCCTCAAGGACGACACACTCGAGTCCCTGCGCAAGGACTACGACGCGTTCGTCCGCGTGTCGCTGAAACTCGACCCGCAGTTCGCGACGCCGTCGTTCGAGGATTTCCTGCGCGCCAAACTGCTCGACAACATGGTGCCGCTGACCGAGCACGCGGTGCAGCGGATGCTGCAGGGCGGCCAGTACGCGTGGGCAAAACGCACGCTCGACAAGGAATTTCCGGACGTCGTCGCAATCCTGATGCAGCAGGCCGGCGAATTCGGCTTCGGCTTCGCATTCCGCTCCGAATGGACCCCCGACGAACTCGCGAAGGCGTGCCGCGACTGGGCGAAAGCGATCGTCGCCGAAGCGCAGGGCGACCCGTCGCTGGTCGACCCGCTCGCCTCGCAGATCAAGGGGGCGGCGCAAGATATCCAGACGCTCGAGGAACTGATGCAGACGCCTGCATGGCGGCTCGCGGAATCGCTGCGACAACGGGTCTACGAGGCCAAGCTCGCGTGCGAGATGAGCGTCGGCAGCACCGCGCGCGACAAGCTCGGCGAACTGCGCGGGCTGCTGCGGCTCGGGCTCTCGCATGGCTCGTTCCAGAAGCAGGAAGCGCAGCAGATCATGGAATACCTGCGGCTGCTGAAGCCGGAGATCTTCATCGAGGAACCGTACGACGTGTTCGCACGGCTCGCCGCGTGGCTGCGCAGCGTATTCACCCCGGCGGCCGTGCGGCCGGCGCAAGGACAGGGACAAGGGCAAAGCCAACGCCGGCCGTAGCGGCGCGCCCCATCACATCAACACATGAAAACGGCCCGGTTCGCGCAACGCGCACCGGGCCGCCGGACGGCCGCCGTCGCGACGCGCCGTCCGGGACGAGCGTCACGCGGCATCGGGCACCGCTTACTGCGTAGTGCCCTGGGCCGATGCACCGCCCTCCGCGCCGACCGCTGCGCCACCTTCGGCCGCTTCACCGGTCTTCGCTTTGGCCGAGCCGGCATGGCCCTTGGCCGATTTCGCGGCATGCTTCGCGTGCTTCTTGGCCGAATGGACGGCCGACGACGCCGTATCCTTCGCGCCGTCGGCTGCCGCGCCGACCGCATCGGTTGCACCGCCGACCGCATTGCCCGACGCGTTCGCGCCCGCACCACCCTGCACGCCTGCTCCGACACCCGCTGCCGGCGTCTGCGCCTGCATGCCGGCACCGGCTGCGCCCTGCGCCGCCGTGCCCGTCTGGGCAAATGCGGCCGAAGTGGCGAACGCCGTCAGCGCGGCACCGATCAGCATCGTACGAATCTTGGACATGGCAATTCTCCTCAGGAAGTTGTGAGCCCGAACCGCAGCGATGCGGTCCGTGGCGTCCCCCGCCGCAACACGCAGCAGGTACGACAAAAGACCCGCGGCGCGCATGGCCGGTTCTCGAATCTCTCAGACTGTTACCCACCGTTTCATTTGCTGACGAATGGCTCACATTCCCTAACAACTGCATGCGGCAGCCGACCGCGCTCGCGCGCCGGCCGGCGGTGCCGTATGATGCGGGGCGATTCCTCCCGCGCATTGCGCACCTTCTTCGTCATGCCCAATCTGGATTTCACGCTGACCGGCGAATACGTCGAGCTGCACAACCTTCTCAAGATCACCGGCCTCGCAGACAGCGGCGGCACCGCGAAACTGATCGTCGCGTCCGGCGCGGTGAAAGTCGACGGCGCGGTCGAGCTGCGCAAGACCTGCAAGATCCGCGCGGGCCAGGTCGTCCTGCTCGGCGACACGCGCATTGCCGTGCGCGAAGCCTAGCGTTCCCCTGCCTGCGACATGGCCATCGGTGCGCGCGTTCGACACAGTTCGAATTAAGCCGTAAGCTAGCTGTCTCTCAAAATAAATACATATAGCGCGGGCCCGCACCCGCGCGAGCGCCCATTCCATGTCGCATTCCGGTCTTACACGGACGGCCGCCGCGCCGCCGTCCCTGTCCAGTCATGCCGCCGATACCGCGCGCCTCGCCGCGCCGCTCGCGATCGCGCAGCTCTCGCAGATGGCGATGAGCGTCACCGACACGGTACTGCTCGGCTCGCTCGGCCCCGATTCGCTCGCAGCGGGCGGGCTCGGCGCGAACTTCTTCTTCGTCATCGTGACCGTCCTGCAAGGCGTGCTGTCGTCGGTCAGCGTCAGCGTCGCGCATGCGCGCGGCGCCAAGGCCGACGAACGCGTCCCGCACATCTACTGGACCGGCTTCGCGCTGTCCGTGTTGCTCGCGATCCCGGCCATCATCGCGCTGTCGCTGTCCGAACCGATCCTGCTGATGTTCCACGAGCCACCCTTGCTCGCGCATCACGTCGGCGAATACACGGGCATCCTGCGCTTCGCCGCGCTCGGCAGCCTGATCGGCGTCGGGCTGATGCGCGCCTTCCTGCCCGCGATCGGCGCCGCACGCCGGCTGCTGTGGGTGTCGATCGGCGGGGTCGGCGTCAACGGCGTGCTCAACTACGGGCTGATCCACGGCGCGTTCGGGCTGCCGCGGCTCGGCTTCCTCGGCTCGGCCGTTGCGACGACCATCACGATCTGGCTCACCGCGCTCGCACTGATCTGGCTGCTGCACGGCCGGCAGCGCTTCCGTCACTTCGTGACCGCCGCGCGCCCGAAGCTGCCGATGATGGGCGAACTGATCGGCATCGGCTGGCCGGTCGCGATCACGTACGGGGTCGAATCGACACTGTTCCTCGCCACCGGCCTGACGATCGGCGTACTCGGCGCGACGGCGCTTGCCGCACACCAGATCGCGCTGAACGTCGCGTCGGTGGCGTTCATGGTGCCGCTCGCGATCGGCCAGGCCGCCAACGTGCGGGTCGGTTACTGGGTCGGCGCAGGGGCACCCGTCGCCGCGCGCCATGCGGGCTTCGTCGCGCTCGGCCTCGGTGTCGCGTTCATGACGCTGTCGGGCATCGTGCTGATCGTCGCACCGCACGCGATCGTCGGCCTGTACCTGAACCTCGGCGATCCGGCCAACGCGGCCACGGTGTCGCTCGCCGCGTCGCTGCTCGGCATCGCAGCGGTATTCCAGATCGTCGACGGCGCGCAAACCGTCGCATCGGGTGCGCTGCGCGGCCTGAAGGACACGCGCATCCCGATGCTCGCGGCGACCCTCGGCTATTGGGGCATCGGTTTTCCGACCGGCTACTGGTTCGCGTTCCACGTGGGCCTCGGTGCCCGTGGCCTCTGGTGGGGCCTCGCGGCCGGCCTCGCCAGCGTGGCCGTGCTGATGGCGTGGCGCTTTCATCTGAAGAGCGCGTCGCTGGTTACGTCGCCGCACTGAGCGCGACACGACGCGAAATCCGAGCCGGCGCTATGCTTGTCGGTTGAAGATCTCAAGACGCCGCGCGAGTGGCGCGACTGCCTCACGATACGTCTGATTACGTCTGATGCCGCGCGACCGCGCGCGGCCTTTCCCCTTTCCTGGAGGAGTGGATCATGAACGAAGCAGTTCGGATGGAACGCGATACGTTCGGCGAGATCGCCGTGCCGGCCGACCGGCTCTGGGGCGCACAGACCGAGCGCTCGCTGCAGAATTTCCGGATCTCGACCGAGAAGCAGTCGCCCGAGCTGATCCACGCGCTCGCGATCGTCAAGCGCGCCGCGGCGGCCGTGAACCAGTCGCTCGGCGTGCTGGCCGACGACAAGGCGCGCGCGATCATCGACGCGGCCGACGAGATCATCGCCGGCAAGCATCCGCGCGAATTCCCGCTCGCCGTGTGGCAGACGGGCTCCGGCACGCAGACCAACATGAACCTCAACGAGGTGATCGCGAATCGCGCGAGCGAACTGCTGGGCGGCGAGCGCGGCGAAGCGCGCAAGGTTCATCCGAACGATGACGTGAACCGCGGCCAGTCGTCGAACGACGTGTTCCCGACCGCGATGCACGTCGCGGCCGCGTATGCGATCGTCAACCACCTGCTGCCGGCGCTGCGCACGCTGCGCACGACGCTCGACGCGAAGTCGAAGGCGTTCGCCGACATCGTGAAGATCGGCCGCACGCACCTGCAGGACGCGACGCCACTCACGCTCGGCCAAGAGTTTTCCGGCTACGTCGCGCAGCTCGACCAGGGCATCCGTCACGTCGAATCGGCGTTGCCGCACCTGTACGAACTCGCGCTCGGCGGCACCGCGGTCGGCACGGGGCTGAACGCGCATCCGGAGTTCGCGGTGCGCGTCGCCGATGAAATCGGCCGGCTCGCGAAACTGCCGTTCGTGACCGCACCGAGCAAATTCGAGGTGATGGCGGCCGCCGACGCGCTGGTGTTCGCGCACGGCGCGCTGAAGACGGTGGCAGCCGGCCTGATGAAGATCGCGAACGACGTCCGCTGGCTCGCGAGCGGGCCGCGCTGCGGGCTCGGCGAGCTGTCGATTCCGGAGAACGAGCCGGGCAGCTCGATCATGCCGGGCAAGGTGAACCCGACGCAGTCGGAAGCCGTGACGATGCTGTGCTGCCAGGTGTTCGGCAACGACGTCGCGGTGAACGTCGGCGGCGCGAGCGGCAACTTCGAGCTGAACGTATTCCGGCCGATGATCGCGCACAACGTGCTGCAGTCGGTGCGGCTGCTCGCCGACGGCGCGCAGAGCTTCAACGACCACTGCGCGGTGGGCATCGAGCCGAACCGCTCGCGGATCGACCTGCTGCTGAACGAATCGCTGATGCTCGTGACGGCGCTCAATCCGCACATCGGCTACGACAAGTCCGCGCAGATCGCCAAGAAGGCGCACAAGGAAGGCACGACGCTGAAGGCGGCCGCGCTCGCGCTCGGCTACCTGACCGAGGCGGAATTCGATGCGTGGGTACGTCCCGAGCAGATGATCGGGTCGCAGTAACGGCAGGAAGAGGCAGGACGACGGGCGCGGCGCGATGCGCGGCGCCCGCAGCGGTCAGACCGCGCCCTTCGCGACTTCTTCCGGCTTCATCTCGACGATCTTGTCGAGCGCGGCCCGCACGTCGGCCGCATATTTCGCGAGCACCTTCTGCTCGTCGGTCTCGGGCACGAACGGCGGCACCGGCACCGGGTTGCCGTTCTCGTCGACCGCGACGAACACGACCAGGCAATCGGTCGTCTGGCGCAGCATGCCACCCTTCGGATCGCCGGCATGCACGGACACATGGATATGCATGCTGGTACGGCCCGTCGCAACGACGCGCGCCTTCAGCTCGACCAGATTGCCGACCATGATCGGACGCTGGAAACGGATGTTGCCGACGCTGACCGTCACGCAATAGCGGCTCGACCAGACGGCCGCGCACGCATACGCGACCTCGTCGATCCACTTCATCAGCGCGCCGCCATGCACCTTGCCGCCGAAGTTCACGGACGACGGCTCGGCGAGGAAGCGGAAGACGGTTTCGGTGCGGTCGAGGGCGGCCGGTACGGGGGACGGTTGGGACATCTTGTTGGCTCCAGGCGGCAGGGGCGCTGTAATCGGGCCATTATACGTTGCGCTGCGGCAACGCGTCGCGGAGCGCCCCGCGTGGCGCGGCCGCCGGGGCGGTGCCCGGCGCACACGGCACCAGCACCGGTCAGCGGCGCACCGTGATGCCCTGATCGATCGTGCCGTACATTTCGATGCTGCCGCCGCGCTCGCCGGTCGCGCCACCGCCCTGCGCACAGGCCGCACAGACGAGCGCGGCCGCCAGCAAACAGAAAATCGTCTTCATCGTTGCGTCGTGTCACATGCGGCAGCCCGCTGCCGCCGCTTTCGGCCATTCTACGCGCGCGCCGCAAGCGGCCGCAGCCCGGTTCGCCGCATCGACGACGCCGGCGCCGCCGCATCCGACATTTCAGCCAACAGCGAAACATCGAATGCGCGCGCCCACTACACTGAAGATCATCCCGCCTGACGAGACACGACGATGACCGACCAAGACGACCACCACTTTCCGGGCCTGAGCCGCATCGGCTCACTGATCGCCGACCCCGGGCGCGCCGCGATGTTGTGGGTGCTGATGGACGGCAGCGCACGACCGGCGGGCGAATTGACGATGATCGCGGGGCTGTCGCCGTCCGCCGCAAGCGCCCACCTCGCACGCTTGACCGAAGGCGGCCTGCTCGCGCTCGACGTGCGCGGCCGGCACCGCTACTACCGGATCGCATCGGCCGATATCGCGGCCTCGCTCGAGGCGCTTGCGAACGTTGCCCGCGCGGCCGCGCCGCATCGCCCGGTTCCGTCGCCGTCCCGCACGGTCCCGGCCGAACTGCGCTATGCGCGCACCTGCTACGACCACATGGCAGGCGAACTCGCGGTGCGCATCTTCGACGGGCTCACTGCGCGCGGCTGGCTGCTTGCCGACGGCGACGCGATCGAGGCCACCGAACTCGGCACCCAGGCGCTTGCACAATGGGGCATCGACGTCGCGCAGCAGCGCACGCGCCGGCGCCGCTTCGCGTGCGGCTGCCTCGACTGGAGCGAGCGTCGCTCGCATCTCGGCGGTGCACTCGGTGCAGCGCTGCTCGAGAGCTTCTGCGCGCACGGCTGGATCGAGCGCGCCGCACGACCGCGCGTGCTGCGCGTCACCGTGCCCGGACAGCAGGTTTTCGACGGGTGGCTTACGTCCGCTTGACGCCTGCATTGCGTCTGCACGACAACGGCGCGCGGTCGACAGGTTTTGTTACATCGCGTGCCATTCAACTTACAAAACACCGAGCATTGAAACAGGCCAAGCGGATATTGTGAACTCAACGGCACGAATCGACGCGCCGCGACAATGACGAAGACGCTCACCATGGCCACCCTGTTCACGCTCAAGCGAACCGCCCGCTGCACGCTGCTCGCGTTCGTTGCGCTTGCGGCACTGCCCCCCGCATTCGCGCAATCGGCCGACGCCCCGCCCTATTCGGCTGCGGCACGGCAACCGGGCGGCGATCCGCCCAGCCGTGTCGCGCGGCTCAATTACCTGTCGGGCGCCGTGACGACCGAACCGGCCGGCACCGATACATGGTCGTATGCCGCCGTGAACCGGCCGCTGACGACCGGCGACCAGCTTTGGAACGATGCCGGTGCGCGCTCGGAACTGCACATCGGCTCGACCGCAGTGCGGCTCGGCGAGTCGACGAGCCTGTCAGTGCTGAACCTTGACGACTCGACGACCCAGCTGAAAGTGGGACTCGGCACCGTATCGACGCACGTGCGCGATCTGCCGGCCGGTGGATCGTACGAAATCGACACGCCGAACCTCGCGCTCGGCATCACGGGCCCCGGCGACTATCGCGTCGACGTCGCACCGAACGGCGCGAGCACGACGGTCACGTTGCACAGCGGCAGTGCGACCGCCTACGGCAGCAACGGCCAGTACCCGCTGTCACCGGGGCAGCAGGTCGTGTTCACGGGCACCGACCTGCAGGTCGCGCAGCAATCCGCTGCCCCGGGTCCCGACCCGCTCGACCAGTGGGCCGCCAGCCGCGATGCGGCCGAGGAGCGCTCGGTGTCGGCCCGCTATGTATCCCGCGACATTCCCGGCTACCAGGATCTCGACGCGAACGGCACGTGGCGCGAAACCCCGAACTACGGCCAGGTATGGGTGCCGAACGACACGCCGGCCGACTGGGCGCCGTATCACGACGGCCACTGGATCTGGCAAGCACCGTGGGGCTGGACCTGGGTCGACGACGCGCCGTGGGGCTTCGCGCCGTATCACTACGGCCGCTGGGCATACGTGGACGATAGCTGGGCCTGGGTACCGGGTCCGCTGGTCGTCAGCCAGCCGCCGGTCTATGCGCCGGCACTCGTCGCGTTCGTGGGCGGTGGCGGCGGCCCCGACTGGAGCGTCGCGCTCACGGTGGGCGGCGTCGCCGCAGCCGGCTGCGCGTGGTTCGCGCTCGGCCCGGGCGAACCGTGGCATCCGGGCTGGGGCGGCTGGAGCCCGCACTACTACGACCGCGTGAACCGCAACATCGTGGTGAACAACGTCAACGTGAACAAGACTGTGAACGTGACGAACATCACGAATATCACCAACATCAACAAGACGTACGTGAACTTCCGCGCGCCACACGCAATCACGGCCGTACCGGCGTCTGCGTTCGTGCACGGCCAGCCGGTCGCGCACTTCTCGCAGCACGTCGATCCGCAGCAATGGCGCAATGCGCACGTCACGCCGGGTACGCCCGGCATTGCACCGGTACGCCAGAGCTTCACCGGCGGGCTGCGCAATGCGAGCTACCGTCCGCCGGCGGCGATCGCGCAGCACCCGTACGTCGCGACGCGCAATCCTGCCGTGCCGGCCGCGTATCGCGACCAGGCCGCGGCCCACCTCGCGCAGCAAGGCGGGCGCGTGCCAGGCGCCGGTGCGCCTGTCGTGAAGACGAACGTGCCGGCCGACTATACGGCGCGTCCGGTCCGCGTACCGGGCAAGCCGGGCGACGGCGCATGGGCGATGCACAACGTGCAGCTCGTGAATCCGCACGGCCCCGTCGTGCAGCCGGCTCACGCGTCTCGCGAAGGCCAGCCGGCCGCCGCGCAGGCCGGGCGGCCGGGGGCTCCGATGCAGGGAGCACCGATGCCGGGCATGCCGAATGCCGCGCGGCCGGCGAACGGCGAAACGCCCAACGCACCGCGTTTCGCCAACGGCGGCATGCCGCAGGCACCCGGCAACCCGATGCCGCATCAGGCCTTCGAGCCGGGCAACGGCGTCCCGCATCCACCGGTGGCGAACAACGGTCCGTCGGGCATCGGCAATGCGCACGCAGCCGACGCGCCATCGCCCGCGTGGATGCAGCCGCACACGCCGATGGAGCGTCAGCGCCCCACTCCGCCCACCGCGCTGCATGCGGCGGGACAGAATGCGCTGCCGCCCGTGCGCAGCGCTGCGGTCCCGCGTCCGGAGGGCGTGCTGAGGCCGCAGGACGCGCAGCCCGGCGGCCGCAACGAAGCGCCGCGCGCACTGCCGCAACCACGGCTCGACAATACGGCGCAGATTCCGCAGCCGCGTCCTCGCCCCGATTTCCAGACGCCGGCCCAGCATGGGCAACCGCAACTGGAACGGGCGGCACCTGCGCCGCAACCGCGCCCCGAATTCGCGCAACCGGCACCGCACCGCGAAGTCGCCCCGCCACGCGTGAACGAGTACCGGCCGCCGGCCCCCGCCGTGCATGACATGCCGCGCCCGCAACCGCAGGCGCCACGCATGGATCCACGGCCGCAACCCGCGCCGCGTATGGAGCCGCGGCCGCAACCGGCACCACGCATGGAACCGCGTCCGTCGATGCCCGCACCGCGCATGGAACCGCGGCCGCAACCGGCCCCGCACGTCGAGGCGCCGCGCCCGAGCAACCCGCCGCCGCAAGGCGGTCACGAAGAGCGGCATCGCCAGTAAGTGCCGCAAACGTGAAACAAAATGGCCCGACCGGCATCAGCCGGTCGGGCCTTGTTTCTGTCGGGCGCGGATCGATGCATCCGCACGGCCCGGGTCGCGCGATCAGACCGCCATCGGCGCGGTCAGCGGCTCATGGTGTCGATAGCCGACGAGCGAGAAATCGGACGGCTCGATCTGCTCCAGCCACTCGGGCGCGTAGACGCCCGTCTTCGCGTATTCCGGCACACGCTCGGCGATCTCGAGCCGCGGGCTGTCGTAAGGCTCGCGCGCGAGCTGGCGCTGCAGCATGTCGAGCTGGTTCTCGTAAATGTGCGCGTCGCCGATGAAGTACGTGAACCAGCGCGGCGTGTAGCCCGTCAGCCGGCCGACGAGCGACAGCAGCGCGGCCCCTTCCGTCAGGTTGAACGGCGTACCGAGGCCGACGTCGTTGCTGCGGATGTACAGGCAGAGCGAGATCTCACGCGTCGTCGCATTCGGCAGGAACTGGTACAGCAGATGGCACGCGGGCAGCGCGATCTCGTCGAGCACGGCCGGATTCCACGCGTGAAACAGGATGCGCCGGTCGGACGGGTTCTCCATGATCGTGTCCAGGCACTGGCGCAGCTGGTCGATCGCCTTGTACAGCAGCACCTTCGGCGCGCCGTCTTCTTCGAAACGCGTGACGATCCGGAAGCCGCGGCGCGTCGCATCGGCGATCTGCGCGTCGGCGCCCGCGTCGAGCACCTTGTAGCCCGGCCACTGGCGCCATTGCACGCCGTACACGTCGCCAAGATCGTCGACGCCCTGGCGATACGGGTTCGCGAGCCACTGCGCGTTCTCGTTCGCGTTCGCGTCCCACACCTTGCAGCCAAGCGCGCGGAAATCGGCCGCGCTGCGCGACGCGCGCAGGAAGCCGACCAGCTCGCCGATCGCGGACTTGAACGCCAGCTTCTTGGTCGTCACGGCCGGGAAGCCTTGCTGCAGGTCGAAACGCAGCATCGCGCCCGGCATGCTGATGGTGCGGATCCCCGTGCGGTTCTCCTGCCAGGTGCCGGTATCGAGAATGGTACGAACGAGATCGAGGTACTGTTTCATGCGGGTTCCTTCGGCCGCGAGGGCGGCCGTACCCGCCAATTTTAGCAAGCGTGGTGAGGAAGCTCCGGCAACGGCGCCGAAAACCCTGCCAGCGTGTCGCCGCGATCGCGCATGCCGTGCGCGCACATCAGCCGGTAGAGCGTGACGCGCGACACGCCGAGTTCGCGCGCCGCATCCGCGAAACGGCCCCGATGACGCAACAGCGCCTGCTCGATCGCCTGCCGCTCGGCCGCCTCACGCGCCTCCAGCAGCGACACGGGCGCGAGCGTCGCGAAGTCGTTCAGCTCGAGATCGGCCGCGGTGATCATCCGGCCCTCCGACATGACGATCGCGCGGCGCACGCGATTGATCAGCTCGCGCACGTTGCCCGGCCATGAATAGCCGTACAGCGACGCGACCGCGTCAGGGGAAAAGCCGCGCAGGCGACGATGCGCGTCGCCCTTGAAACGCTCGAGCATGTGCCGCGCGAGCACCTCGATGTCCTTGCCGCGCGCACGCAATGGTGGCTCTTCGATCTTCAGCACGCACAGGCGATGGTACAGATCCTCGCGGAACCGCCCTTCGCGCAGTGCCGCTTCCATGTCCACGTGCGTCGCGCAGATCACGCGCACATCGACGGGCACCGACACGTGGGCCCCCAACCGCTCGATCTTGCCTTCCTGCAGGAAGCGCAGCAGGCTGGCCTGGCTTTCGAGCGGCAGGTCGCCGATCTCGTCGAGAAACAGCGTGCCGCCGTTGGCGGCCTCGACGCGGCCGATCTTGCGCTGGTTCGCGCCGGTGAATGCGCCGCGCTCATAGCCGAACAACTCGGCCTGCAGCAGCGTCGACGGAATCGCACCGCAATTGATCGCGATGAACGACGCCTGCGCGCGCGACGAACGCTCGTGAATCGCGACCGCCGTCAGCTCCTTGCCCGTACCCGATTCGCCCGAGATGAACACCGGCGCGTCGGTGGCCGCGACGCGGCGAATCGTCCTGAAGAGCCCGAGCATCGCATCGCAGGTCCCCACCATTTCGCCTTCGCTGCGTCCGGTGCCGACGGGCGGCGCGACGGGTTCGGTCAGCGCGACCATGCCGTGCGCATGACCGACGGTCTCGACGATCCGCGACGTCTCGTACGGCATCGTCACGTAGTCGAAACAGTAATCGCGAATGAGATGACGCAGCGTAGCGTCCTGCAACTGGCCGCGGCGCGTCGCCGCGATCCAGCCGATGTGCTGAATGCTCAGACAGGATTCGAGTTCGCGCAGGTCCGAGGGTTTGAAGCCCGGCGAAAAATCGAGCAGCCCGGCCGTTGCGACACCATGCTGCACGACGCGCCGTACATCTCGCACGGTCTCCGCGAGATCGACACGCCAACCGCATTCGTCGAAATGGCCGCGCAACGCGTCGTTCGGTTCGCGCGAATAGTAGATCACGTGCCGCTGATCGGCTCCCATATGCTCACCCCGTTCATCAACCGTCTAACGATTGCCGTGCACGCCACGTCACGTGCGAAAAGGATCGAATCGGGTCAGCCAAAGGTGGCTCGATTCGCCATGCCGATGCGCGGCGACGACAAAGCCTCGCATGATGGCGCTTATCTCGCGTCCAGTTATTTTGTGATCCAGACAGCTTGGTTATAGGCACTGAATACGACAATCCGATTTCAGCGCGGTGGGCGATGCGGCCGAATCGCTCAGGAGGTCGATGCATGTCAATCGTCTGCACATAGCCCCCGCGCAGCGATACGCTCTGCCATCAACACATGCGGCGATTTTCGTCCTTGAAGCGTATCGATTGAATCCGCAGTATTCCCGAGCCCCCTCGTTTCAGGCCTGAAACATTTTCAGCCGTTTTTCGACACAATTCGCAACGCTTGCGCACGAATCGCAGTCTCGACAATGGTCCCGGCGCGATGGCATGCATTTCGCTGAATATGAAAACCGTCGGAGACAGCGACCATGCGAAAACATCTGTTACTTTCTTTCGTGCCGATGGCCATTGCGGTCGCGGCCGCCGGCCCGCCCACGCCCGTCCGCGCAGACGAAAGCACGAATCCGGATCGCGCCATGCTGCTTGCGGCAAACGCGCCGGACATGCAGCACGTCAACGGGTTCGGCATCGTGACCGTGTCGTCACCGCAACCGCTGCCGGCCGGCAGGACTTTCGTGACGCTGTGGGACGAGATCCCGCCGCCGCCCCTGTTACCGATGCCGCTCCCGGTACCGCAGCCGGGCGACGTGCAGCACGCGATGGAAGGCACCACGCAAGGCACGACGCGTCAGTGATGCATCGGCCGACCCATTTGATAAGGATGACATATTGATTTGAGCAGACCTGACCGCATCGGTCAGAGCCCGCATCATCGATCTCGCAACACGAAACGGTTTTGTGCTCCGTCCCCCGGCGGGCACTCTTTTTATTCATTCCATCGCCGCGACGCATTGCTTCGAGCGTCGCGGCGCGCAGCGCAGAAAGACGGATGCGCGCGTCCGGAACCGGCACCCGCCGCCGTTCCGGTAGAATCGGCGCCATTCCGGTTTTCCTCTCCCCGACCTTCATGACGACGTTGACCCTGATCGTCGCGCGTGCCCGCAACGGCATCATCGGCCGCGACAACCAGTTGCCCTGGAAACTTCCCGAGGATCTCGCCTTCTTCAAGCGCACGACGATGGGCGCACCGATCGTGATGGGCCGCAAGACCCACGAGTCGATCGGCCGGCCGCTGCCGGGCCGCCGCAATATCGTCGTCACGCGCGACGCGACGCGCCGCTTCGACGGCTGCGACACGGTCACGTCGCTCGCCGACGCGCTCGCGCTCGCCGCACGCGACGGGGTGCCCGAAGCGTTCCTGATCGGCGGCGCGCAACTCTACACGGAAGGCCTCGCCCTCGCCGACAAGCTGGTCGTCACCGAGATCGATGCCGACTTCGACGGTGACGCGTCGTTCCCGGCGCCGGACGCCGCGCACTGGCAGGAAGTGTCGCGCGATGCGCACCAGGCGGCCGCGCCGAACACGTTCGGCTATGCGTTCGTCGTCTACGCGCGCAAGCGCGGCTGACGCGTCGCGCACAATGAAAAAAGCCCGACCGGCTCACGCCGGTCGGGCTTTTTCGTTTGATGGCGGCCGATGCCGCGCGCCGCTTACTGCCCGGCGATCGTCATCTGCTCGATCAGCACCGAGCCCGTTTCCTTCGTGCCGCGCACGATCGAATCGGCGCCGATCGCGACGATATGGCGGAACATTTCCTGCAGCGTGCTCGCGACCGTGATTTCCTCGACCGGATACTGGATCACGCCGTTCTCGACCCAGAAGCCCGCCGCGCCGCGCGAATAGTCGCCCGTCACGTAGTTCACGCCCTGCCCCATCAGCTCGGTCAGCAACAGGCCGGTGCCGAGCTTCTTCAGCATTGCGTCGAAATCGTCGCCCGCCTGCGTGTTCGAGCTGCGCAGCGCGAGGTTGTGCGAGCCGCCTGCATTACCGGTGGTCTGCGTACCGAGCTTGCGCGCCGAATAGGTCGACAGGAAGTAGCCTTCGACGACACCGTCCTTGACGACGCTGCGCGCACGCGTGCGCACGCCTTCCTCGTCGAACGGTGCGCTGCCCATCGCGCGCGGCACGTGCGGATCCTCGACGACCTGGATGTGCGGTGCGAACACCGGCTTGCCGAGGCTGTCGACGAGGAACGACGTCTTGCGGTACAGCGCGCCGCCGCTCACCGCCTGCACGAACGCGCCGAGCAGGCCGGCCGCGAGCGGTGCTTCGAACAGCACGGGCACCTTGCGGGTGTCGAGACGGCGCGCGCCCATTCGCGCAAGCGCACGCTCGGCCGCGTAACGGCCCACCGCTTCGGGCGCCGCGAGATCGATCGCGCTGCGCTTCGACGAATACCAGTCGTCGCGCTGCATGTGACGGCCGCTGCCCGCGATCGGCGCGCAGGCGATGTAGTGGCGCGAATACGGGTAGCCGGACAGGAAGCCGCGCGACGTCGCGAGCACGAACTGCGAATGCTGGGCCGACACGCTCGCGCCTTCCGAATTGCGGATCTGCGGGCTGACCGCGAATGCGGCGTCTTCCGCGCGGCGGGCGAGCTCGACGGCCTCGTCGGCCGTCAGCGCCCACGGGTGGTACAGATCGAGGTCGCGCGGGTCGGTTTCGAGCAGCTCGGCCTCGGCGAGACCGGCCGCCTCGTCTTCGGCCGTGAAGCGCGCGATGTTGTAGGCGGCGGCGACGGTATCCTTGATCGCGCCCGGCGAAAAATCCGACGTGCTCGCATTGCCGCGCTTCTTGCCGATGAACACGGTCACGCCGACCATCTTGTCGCGGTTGTGCTCGATCGTTTCGACTTCGCCGCGGCGCACCGACACCGACAGGCCGTCGCCCTCGGAGATTTCGGTCGCGGCGTCCGTCGCGCCGAGCGCCTTCGCATGGCGAAGGATGTCCGAGGCGATTTCTTTGAGCTGGTCCTGCGTGTGCGGGAAATAGCGCGCTTGTACGTCGAGATTGGCTGCCATCGTCGTGATATCCGGTGGCGGGCGGGCGCCCGCATGTTCAAAATGTTGCGTATCCCGCGATCATAGCAAGGTCCGGGGCCGGACACCGACAAGCTTGGGGTGTCCGCGGCGCGATACAATGCCGTCCATGACACGCAAAACCCGAATCCAGCCGATCGAGCATGCCGTCGAAGACGACGACAATGGCTACGATCGCCCCAGCAAATCCCAGTTGAAGCGCGAGATGCACGAGCTGCAGGTGCTCGGCCAGGCCCTTGTCGATCTGCCGAAAGACGCGCTGAAACGCATGCCGATGCCCGAAAGTCTCGCGGACGCCGTTCGTGAGGCCCGCCGGATCACCGATCACGAAGGCAAGCGCCGCCAGCTCCAGTACGTCGGCCGCGTGATGCGCTCGCTGACCGAAGACGAGACGGCCGCGCTGCGCACCGCGCTCGACGCGCAACGCGGCGTGAACAAGGCCGCGACGGCCCGCCTGCACTGGATCGAACGCACGCGCGAACAGTTGCTCGCGAGCGACGACGCGCTGACCGAATTCCTGCGCCAGCACCCGGAAGCCGATATCCAGGAAGGCCGCACGCTGATCCGCAACGCACGCAAGGAAGCGCAGCAAGGCAAGCCGCCGCGCTATTTCCGCGAGCTGTTCCAGTGGATCAAGACCGCTGGCGGCACGTCCAATGCGGACGACGAAGCGGCGGACGACGCCGGAGACGACCATGACGACGACGAAGCGTAACCACCCGGACGAGCTCGTCGTCGGCCTCGTGTCGATCAGCGACCGCGCGAGCACGGGTGTCTACGAGGACAAAGGCATTCCCGCACTGCAGGAGTGGCTCGCCGGCGCGCTGGTGTCGCCGTGGCGCGCCGAAACGCGCCTGATCCAGGACGATGCGCCCACGATCTCCGCCACGCTCGCCGAGCTCGTCGACGTCGCCGGGTGCGACCTCGTGCTGACGACGGGCGGCACGGGCCCCGCGCGCCGCGACGTGACGCCCGAGGCCACGCTGGCGGTGGCGACGAAGGAAATGCCGGGATTCGGCGAACAGATGCGGCAGATCAGCCTGAATTTCGTGCCGACCGCGATCCTGTCGCGGCAGGTCGCGGTGATCCGCGAGACGGCCGACCATGCGGCGCTGATCATCAACCTGCCCGGCCAGCCGAAATCGATCCGGGAAACGCTCGAAGGGCTGCGCGATGCCGACGGCAAGTCGACCGTGCCCGGCATCTTCGCCGCGGTGCCCTACTGCATCGACCTGATCGGCGGCCCGTACATCGAGACCGACACCGCGGTGGTCGCGGCGTTCCGGCCGAAAAGCGCTCAACGCGCACCGCGCTGAGCGCGTGCCGGCCTGCTCAGGCAGCCGGCGCGGACTCGCCTGCCGAAGCCGACGCGGCCGGAATCAGGAAATGCTCGCGGTAGTACTTCAGCTCGTCGATCGACTCGTGGATGTCCGCGAGCGCCGTGTGCATCGCACGCTTCTGGAAGCCCTTGTAGATCGCGGGCTGCCAGCGACGGCACAGCTCCTTGAGCGTGCTGACGTCGAGGTTGCGGTAGTGGAAGAACCGCTCGAATTCGGGCATCCAGCGCGCCATGAAGCGGCGGTCCTGGCAGATCGAGTTGCCGCACATCGGCGACTTGCCGGGCGATACATACTGCGCGAGGAATGCCTGCAAC
The DNA here is from genome assembly GCF_902499175.1 of Burkholderia aenigmatica. Taxonomy (GTDB): domain Bacteria; phylum Pseudomonadota; class Gammaproteobacteria; order Burkholderiales; family Burkholderiaceae; genus Burkholderia; species Burkholderia aenigmatica. The sequence goes on along the minus strand of NZ_CABVQC010000019.1, from coordinate 57,568 downwards.
TGCGCAGCGGCTTCCGCCTCGGTCACGGTCGACGCGCGCACGCGATCGATCAGGCCCGAGCGGCCGTGCGTCGACTTGTTCCAGTCGTCCATCTTCGCCAGCGTTTCGTCGCTCTGGTGGATCGCGAACACGGGGCCTTCGACGGCGATGTCGAGCGTGGAATTGGTCACGACGACCGCGATCTCGATGATGCGGTCGTTATCCGGGTCGAGGCCCGTCATCTCCATGTCGAGCCAGACGAGATTCAACTCGTTGCGCACGAGCGCGGGCTGGCTGGTGGAAGCGGCGGTATCGGTCATGAGTCATCCTGGAAAATGGCGGACGGCGCGCGGCGCCGCCCGAGCGGCCGGCATCGCAACAGCGGGCCCGGTCCGCAAGAACATATAATTCTCGCATAGAACCCTTTGGCCCCTTCGATGTCACCCTTTTCGTTCACCCTGCTGTTCGCGCTCGCCGTGCTCGCGATGGTCGTCACCAAGCTGTGGCTCGCGTCGCGGCAGATCCGCTTCGTCGCGGCGCACCGCAATGGCGTGCCCGCGCAGTTCAGCGCAACCATCCCGCTGACCGCCCACCAGCGCGCGGCCGATTACACGGTCGAGCGCACCCGGCTGACGATGCTCGAGATCGTCGTCAGCGCGGCCGTGCTGATCGGTCTCACGCTGCTCGGCGGCGTCGGCGCGCTCGACACGCTGCTCACCGGCTGGCTCGGCCGCGGCTACGGGCAGCAGGTCGCGCTCGTCGCTGCGGTGCTCGCGATCACGGGCGTCATCGACGTCCCGTTCGAGTATTACCGCCAGTTCGGGATCGAACAGCGCTTCGGCTTCAACCGGATGACGAAGCGGCTGTTCTTCACCGACATGCTGAAAAACTCGCTGCTCGGCGCCGCGCTCGGCCTGCCGCTGCTGTTCGTCGTGCTGTGGCTGATGAACCAGGCCGGCAGCCTGTGGTGGCTGTGGACCTGGATCGTCTGGGTCGCGTTCCAGATGCTCGTGCTGCTGATCTACCCGACCTTCATCGCACCGATCTTCAACAAGTTCGAGCCGCTGAAGGACGACGCGCTCCGCGCACGCATCGAGTCGCTGATGAAGCGCTGCGGCTTTGCGGCCAAGGGGCTGTTCGTGATGGACGGCAGCCGCCGCTCCGCGCACGGCAACGCGTACTTCACGGGCTTCGGCGCGTCGAAGCGGATCGTGTTCTTCGACACGCTGCTCGCGCGCCTGTCCGGCCAGGAAATCGAGGCCGTGCTCGCACACGAACTCGGCCATTTCAAGCGCCGCCACGTGATGAAGCGGATGCTCGTGTCGTTCGTACTGAGCCTCGTGCTGCTCGCGCTGCTCGGCTGGCTCGCGCAACGCACGTGGTTCTACACGGGGCTCGGCGTCACGCCGTCGCTCGACACGAGCAACGCGGGCGCCGCGCTCGTGCTGTTCTTCCTCGCGATTCCCGTGTTCCTGTTCTTCGCGACGCCGTTCGGCAGCCTCACGTCGCGCAAGCACGAATTCGAGGCCGATGCCTTCGCGGCCAGCCAGACCGACGCGCAGGACCTCGTCAGCGCACTCGTGAAGCTCTATGAGGACAACGCGTCGACGTTGACGCCCGACCCCGTCTACACGGCCTTCTACTACTCGCATCCGCCTGCGTCGCAGCGGATCGACCGCCTGCTGCAACACGCATGAGCCGCCCGACTTCCCGCAAGCCGACCCCGCGCGCGTCGAACGCGCAACGGGTCGAAGGCCGCGTGATCGCGGCGCACGGGCGCCACTACATCGTCGCGCCCGACGACGGCGGCCCGATGCTGCAGTGCTTCCCGCGCGGCAAGAAGAGCGATATCGCGGTCGGCGACCGCGTCGTGTACGAACTCGCATCGGCCGACCAGGGCGTGATCGTCGAAATCGGCGAACGGCGCAACCTGCTGTACCGCTCCGACCAGTTCAAGTCGAAGCTGTTCGCGGCCAACCTCGACCAGTTGCTGATCGTGCTCGCGACCGAGCCCTATTTCAGCGAGGACCTGCTCGGCCGCGCGCTGATCGCGGCCGACGCGAACCAGCTGAAGCCGCTCGTCGTGCTGAACAAGATCGACGTCGAAGCCGCGCTGCCGGTCGCGCGCGAGCGCCTCGCACCCTACCGCGCGCTCGGCTACGACGTGCTCGAGCTGTCGGTGAAAGGCGCGCCCGACGACGCGCGCGCGCAGCTGATGCCGCACCTCGCCGGGCATTCGACGATCCTGCTCGGCCAGTCCGGGATGGGCAAGTCGACGCTCGTGAACCTGCTCGTTCCCGATGCCGAAGCCGCCACGCGCGAGATTTCGGCCGCGCTCAACAGCGGCCGTCACACGACGACGTTCACGCGCCTCTACCCATTGGAGGGCGGCGGCGCGCTGATCGATTCGCCGGGCTTCCAGGAATTCGGTCTCTACCATCTGACGGAAGGCCGTCTCGAGCGCGCCTTTCCGGAGTTCCGGCCACTGCTCGCCGACTGCCGTTTCTATAATTGTCATCACCTGCACGAACCCGGCTGCGCGATTCTTGAAGCCGTCGCCGACGGCCGCATCGCACCGTCGCGGCATGCGCTCTATGCGCAGCTCGTGCACGAGGCGAGCCAGATCGTCCGCTGATCGCGCGGCACGCGCGCGGCGGCCAGCCGGTGCCATGCGGGCCGGCTTTCATCGACAGGAGCCGCGATGCGTTTCAAGGCACCCGATCTCGCGACGGCGCAGCATTGGGCCAACGTGCTTCAGGTGGCCGGCATCGGTTGCGAGCTGCATAACTGCTACGCGACCGGCGCGCTCGGCGGCCTGCCCGCCGACGCATGCACGCCCGAGCTGTGGCTCGACGACGAACGCGACGACGCGCTCGCGCGCCGGCTCCTCGATGCCGCGTCGCACGGTCCGTCGGCCGGTGCCGCGCCATGGCGCTGCCGGCAGTGCGGCGAGGCGCTCGAAGCCCAGTTCACCGCATGCTGGCAATGCGGCGCCGTACGCGACCCGCGCGACGACTGACCCACAGCAAAAAGGCCGGCATCAGCCGGCCTTTTGCCTTTCATCGGGTACCGCCCTGCCCCGTCACGACACCCAGACGGCGAGTGTCAGCATCAGCAGCAGAATCATCCACAGGATCACCGCGCGCCAGACAAGGCCAACCGCGGATTGCAGCGTACGCGGCGTGCAATCGTCACCGACCGTCAACGGGCCGCTGTCGCCGACCGCCAGCGCATCGAGGCTCGACGGTTCCGCGAGCGGGCCCGCGAGGCGTGCGCCGAGCGCTCCGCTGCCGGCGGCCAGCAGGACGCCGTCGTTCGGATCGGGCCACTGGCGCGTGTGGTTGCGCCACGCGTAGATCGCGTCCTCGAAATTGCCGACGATCGCGAAGCCGAGCGCGGTCAATCGCGCGGGAATCCAGTCGATCACGAAGAACGCGCGTTGCGCGAACGTCGAGAAGGCCGCCGTGCGGTCGTCGCCCGGCGTCGACCAGCTGCGCGCGAGGTATTCGGAGATCCGGTACAGCACGGCACCGGCCGGGCCGATCGGCAGCACATACCAGAAGAACACGCCGAACACGTGGCGATGGGACGCGACGACCGCATGAATCAGCGTATGGCGGACGATTTCGCCGACCGGCATGTCGACCGTGTCGATGCCGGTCCACTCGTGCAGGATTTCGCGCGCACGCGGCACGTCGTCGTTGTTGAGCGCGAGGTGGATATCGGTGAAGTAGTGGCTGAACTGGCGGAAGCCGAGCGTGAAGTACACGACGACGACGTTCCAGATGAATGCGAGCACGAAGCTCACCTTGTACAGCAGGAAATAGATCAGCGCGACGATCAGCACCCACGGCAGCACGACCGCGAGCCATGCGAGGATGCCATGCTTCTGCTTGCCTGCGTCGAGACCATGCGCGACGGTTTCCGCGTGAAACTGGAACAGCGCGAACACCGGATTGTTCGGCGACAACGCGCGGACCTGTTCGATGATGAGAGCGAGGAGAACCGAGAAGAAAGTCATGCGTGTGCCGTCTTCGGAGTTATGTCATTTTTTGCATAACGATAGCACAGCGTCGGCCTGGCATGATTGCCGGCGCGGTCGCCCGGCTGCGGGCCGCGCGCGCCAGCCGGCGCCCGGCATCAGCCGGCGGCCAAGAAGCGGTACAGATTGCGCAACATGCCGGCAGTTGCGCCCCAGATGAAGTAATGCCCGCCGGGTTCGCCATTTGGATAGGGCATCGCAAAAAAACGACGCTCGCCGCCTTCCCAGCGGAACACACGGACCTGATGGTTCGCGGGATTCATCAGGAACGCGAGCGGCACCTCGAAAATCTCGGCCACTTCGAACGTGTCGGCCTGCACGGTGAACGGTGGATGCACGAGGCCGACCACCGGCGCCACGCAGAAGCCCGTGCCGGTCAGGTAGTCGGGCAGCGCGCCGAGGATCTCGACACGCTCGTCTGCCAGCCCGATCTCTTCCTTCGCCTCGCGCAACGCGGTGGCAGTTGCATCGCGATCGAACGGTTCGCGACGACCGCCGGGGAAGCTGATCTGTCCGGCGTGGTCGTTCAGGTGGTCGGCGCGCTGGGTCAGCAGCATGGTGAGGCCGGACTCGCGGACGACGAGCGGCACGAGAACGGCCGCGCTGCGTGGATCGACGCCCTCCTGCAGCCTCGCCTCGTCGGGCTCGACGCTCCATTCGAGCGTGCGCGCGAAACGGTCACGCAGGCCGGATGGCGTCATCAGACGGGAATCAATGGCCGGCAGGCCGGCACCGGTGCCTTCGACCGGCAGGACTTCGGGATCGATGATGGGGCGGCGATTCAATGGGGCTCTCGGGGTCGTGTCGTATCGAGCATATTGTCGCGCCAGAATGAAAAAAGCACCCGGGTGGGTGCTTTTTCCTTACAGCTCTTACTCTTGGGAAGCTGCTGCGGCGCGATCCTTCGACACCAGCTTTTCCTTGATACGAGCCGACTTGCCCGAACGCTCGCGCAGGTAGTACAGCTTCGCACGACGCACATCACCGCGACGCTTCACGACGATGCTTGCCAGCAGCGGCGAGTACGTCTGGAACGTACGCTCGACGCCTTCGCCCGACGAGATCTTGCGGACGATGAAGTTCGAGTTCAGACCACGGCTGCGAATCGCGATCACGACGCCTTCGTAAGCCTGAACGCGCTTGCGGTTACCTTCAACCACGTTCACGTTCACGATCACCGTATCGCCCGGGGCGAAGTCGGGGATCGTCTTGCCGGCGAGCGCGCGCTCGATTTCTTCCTGCTCAAGTTTTGCGATCAGATTCATTACTGACTCCTTATGCCATCGTGTCGGCGTTGGCACCCGCCTGCTTCCAGGCCTGGCCCCGATAGAGGATGGATTCACATCAGGCGCCGCACACGCATGCGCGGCACCGCCAATTCCCGCTCGCGCAGCCGCCTCAGGAGGCGTTTTTCGCTTCGCGTGCGAGGTTCGCAAGCCATGCCTCGTCGGCCCGGCTCAACAACTTTTCGCGGCGCGCCCGGACGATCAGGTCCGGCCGCTTCCGCAGCGTATTCCTCAATGCTTCCTGACGCCGCCACCGCTCGATCTCGGCATGATGCCCGCCGAGCAGCACGTCCGGTACACGCACGCCGTCGTATTCCTCGGGGCGCGTGTAATGCGGACAATCGAGCAGGCCATCGGCAAAACTGTCCTGCACGGCCGACAGTGAATCGTTCAGCACGCCGGGCAGCAACCGCACGACGGCATCCATCATCGCCATCGCCGGCAATTCCCCGCCGGACAGCACGAAATCGCCGAGGCTGATTTCCTCGTCGACGCAACGATCGAGCAGGCGCTGGTCGATCGCCTCATAGCGGCCGCACAGCACGACGACACCGGGTTCCTGCGCCATCCGCACCGCGCGATCGTGCGTGAGCGGTGCACCTTGCGGCGACATCATCACGACACGCGTGCTCGCGATGCCCTGTTCTGCCTGCGCCGCTTTCGCGGCATCGATCGCAGCTTCGAGCGGCCTGGCCAGCATCACCATGCCCGGACCACCGCCGTACGGACGATCGTCGACCGTGCGGTAGTTGTCCGTCGTGAAATCACGCGGGTTCCAGGTGCGCAGCCCGAAGCGCCCTTGCTTGACGGCCCGGCTGGTGATCCCCCAGTCGGTCAGTGCACGAAACATCTCGGGGAAGAGCGTGACGACGTCGAACTGCACCGCGCTCTCGGTAACCTGGTTCATTTCAGTAATCGGCTTCCCAGTCGACGACGATGCGACGCGCCGCCTGATCCACCGTTTTGACGTATACGCCGACGAACGGAATCAACCGCTCATCGGTGGTCGGCTGACCGTCTTTGCCGGTCGCCGGATATTCGACACGCATGATCGAATGCACGCCATTGTCGATCATCCCGCTCACCTTCCCGAGTGCCACCGATTGCTCGTTGACGACGTCGAGACCGATCAGGTCGACCCAATAAAATTCGTCCGCGGCCAATGCCGGGAAATCTTCCCGGCGCACGAACACGCGAAAGCCACGCATAGCCAGCGCGGCATCGCGGTCGCTGACGCCCGCGGGTTGCGCAACGACGGTGTCGCTGTGCGTCTTCGACTGCATGATGCGGACGGAAAGCCGCTCCGCACCGCGTTCCAGCCACCAGCGGCGCGCGTTGAGCAGCGCATCGCCGCCGCGACCGGCGTCGGCATGCGTCGCCACCTTGACCCAACCCTTCAGGCCATAGGCGTCGACCACCGCCCCGACCTCGACGGCATCGTCGGGCCAGGCTTGCGCCACTTCGAGACTGCCCTGCTCGGCAGCCTGACCGGCGTTCGCGACAGCGTCGCGCTCGACCGGCTTGCGGACGAATGCGCCAAACGACGCACGCCCGCGCCTTGCATTACCGGAATCGTGACCCGCCATCAATGCTCCTTACAGCCGGCACGACCGGCACACCGTGCCACGTTAGGCAGCCGGTTGCGCCTTTTGCGCTTCCTTCACGAGACGCTGAACGGTCGGCGACAGTTGTGCGCCAACGCCTTGCCAGTACGTCAGGCGATCCTGAGCGATACGCAGCGATTCGCCCTTCGTAGCGACCGGGTTGTAGAAGCCGACGCGCTCGATGAAGCGGCCGTCACGACGGTTACGCGAATCGGTAGCAACGATGTTGTAGAACGGGCGCTTCTTCGAGCCGCCACGAGCCAGACGGATGATAACCATATGATGTCCTTCGGGAAAACCGGGTTCGAAACTACTGAAACACGCGATTATAGCCGGAAATCAGAGGTACAACAAACACTTACGCGTAAAAAATCCGTGGGAGGCCTGTCCGCCGGGCATACAATCGTCGTGTCCGGGACGTTCCACACCGTCATGCCGCCCCTTCGCGCCGCCTCGACGCGCCGCGCGCAGCACCGTTTCGCGGCGCTGCTTGCCGGCCTTGCCTGCCTCGCGTCCGCACTGGCGTTTGCCGCGCCGTTGCCGGTGGACCAACTCGTCGTGCCGCCCGGCTTCCACATCGAAGTGCTGACCGACGCGGTACCGACCGCCCGCGAAATGGCATGGTCGCCGCGCGGCATCCTGTATGTCGGCACGCGGGAAGGCCGCGTGCATGCGTTCGTGATGCACGAGGGCCGGATCAGCGCCCGCTACGTGATCGCGTCCGGGCTCGACATGCCCGTCGGTGTCGCCTACCGTGACGGCGCACTCTATATATCCGCCGTATCGCGCATCCTGCGTCTCGATCATATCGACGACCGGCTCGCCGCACCACCCGCCCCCACCGTCGTCACCGACGCGCTGCCGTCCGAGCACCATCACGGCTGGAAATTCATCGCGTTCGGGCCCGACGGCAAGCTGTACGTGCCAACCGGCGCACCGTGCAACGTCTGTCTCGCCGATCGCAGCCGCTACGCGATCATCGCACGCATGAAGACGGACGGCAGCGGGAGCGAGGTCGTCGCCCGCGGCGTACGCAATACGGTCGGCTTTGCGTGGCACCCCGACTCGGGCGAGCTGTGGTTTACCGACAACGGGCGCGACATGATGGGCGACGACGTGCCCGACGACAAGCTGAACCGCGCCCCGCGGGCCGGCCTCGACTTCGGCTTCCCATACTGTCATGGCGGCGACACGCCCGACCCCGAATTCGGCAGCGCCGACGTATGCCGCCGCTATGTGCCGCCCGTATTGAAACTCGGCGCGCACGTCGCGGCACTCGGTATGCGCTTCTATACGGGGCCGATGTTTCCGGCGTCGTATCGCAATAACGTGTTCATCGCCGAACACGGCTCGTGGAATCGCAGCACGAAGGTCGGCTACCGCGTGATGCGCGTCGTCGTCTCGGCGGACGGCAGCCAGGCGCGCCAGACCCCGTTCGTCACGGGCTGGCTGCGGTCCGACGGCACGGTATGGGGACGCCCGGCCGACGTGCTGCCGCTGCCGGACGGCTCGCTGCTCGTCAGCGACGACTATGCGGGCGCAATCTACCGCGTGACCTATGCGGCACCTTGACGCAGGACAGGGGTGACCGGGCCCGACCGGGCATCGTAGAATGCGTGCCGGGCCGCGCGCCCGCGCCGGCCCGCCGGCCGCCCATGCCAACGACAATACGCCGCCATCCATGTCCAGCAGCACCGCATCGTCCCGCCGCTTTCGCTCCAAGACGCTCACCGCCGCCCTCGCGTTCCTGTTCGGCTCGCTCGGCGCGCACCGCTTCTATCTATATGGCTTTCGCGACGTATACGGCTGGGCGCACCTGCTCGCGACGATCGTCGGCATTCCGGGCTTCCTCTTGCTCGCCGCGACCCAGCGCAGCGCCAGCCTCGGCTGGTGGCTCGCGGTACCCGGCGCAATCTCGCTGCTGGCGGCGTTCCTCGCCGCGCTCGTCTATGGGCTGCGCCCCGACGAAAAATGGGACGCGCAATTCAACGCGGAGACGGGCAAGCACAGCAAGTCGGGATGGACCGTGATCTTCGTGGTGATCTTCTCGCTGCTGATTGGCGCGTTCCTGCTGATGACCGCCCTCGCGCTGTCGTTCCAGACGTATTTCGAGTCGCAGGTCGAAGCGGCCAAGCAGATTTCGCAGTAAGCGCAACGAACGCGCTCCACCGGCACCGGTCAGAACAGGTTCAATTGCATGTCGTCGCGCGACTGGTTCGACCGCGTGCCGGCCGAACGAACCGCAACGTGCGGCACCGGCGCCGCGGCAACCGGCGCACCGCGAAACTGCGACAGATCGAGAATGCCGTTCGTGCGCTCGTTCAGCCCGAGCCGCTTGACGGCCTGGCGGAAGCGCTGCCGCAGCAGGTCGGCCCAGATCCCCTCGCCCTTCATCCGTTTCGAGAAATCCGAGTCGTAGTCTTTCCCGCCGCGCATGTCGCGCACGCGGTTCATCACACGCTCCGCACGGTCGGGAAAATGCGCGGCAAGCCAGTTCTTGAACAGCGGCGCGACTTCCCACGGCAGCCTCAGGATGATGTAGCTCGCATACGTTGCGCCGGCTTCCGCGCACGCCTCGAGCACGCGCTCCATGTCGGGCTCGGTGACGAACGGAATCATCGGGGCAATGCTCACGCCGACCGGCACGCCCGCCTCGCTCAGCGCACGGATCGTACGTAACCGTCGCGCCGGCGTCGCGGCGCGCGGCTCGAGCGTGCGCGCGAGATCGGCATCGAGCGTCGTGATCGTGACCGCCGCCATCACCTGCCCGCGCTCAGCCATCGGCGCGAGCAGGTCGAGATCGCGCTCGATCAGCGACGACTTCGTGATCGCGGCGAACGGCAACCCGCGATCGTGCATCACCTGGATCACGCTGCGCGTGATGCGCAGATCGCGCTCGACCGGCTGATAGGCGTCGGTGTTGACGCCGAGCGCGATCGGCTCCGGCACGTAGCGCTTGCGCGAAATCTCGCGCTCGAGCAGTTCGGCCGCATTGACCTTCGCATAGATACGGCTTTCGAAATCGAGCCCCGGCGACAGGCCGAGATAACTGTGCGTCGGCCGCGCGAAGCAGTAGATGCAGCCGTGCTCGCAGCCGCGATACGGATTGAGCGATACGCTGAAGGGGATGTCGGGCGACTGGTTGTGCGTCAGGATGCTCTTCGCGCGCTCCTCGAATACCTGCGTGCGCAACGGCGCGGGAAAATCGGTATCGTCCGACTCGTGCGTCCAGCCGTCGTCGACCGCTTCGCGCTGCGCGATCTCGTATCGCCCCTGCAGGTTGTCGACCGCGCCGCGCCCCTTGCGGGGCACGGGCGGCGCTACCGGAAATTCGTTGTCGGATCGATCGTCCATGTGCCCACCCATTTACCTGCGCCCAATACTGTACATTTATACAGTATTGGGCGCAGCATGCCAAGGGTGGGATAAAGGGCTCGACGGCCCGCGGCAGGCGCGTCAGTCGCCCACCGCGATCGTCAGCGTCTCCTTGATTTCTTCCATCACGACATAGCTCTTCGACTGCACGGCGCCGGGCAACTGCAGCAGGATGTCGCCGAGCAACTTCCGGTAGTCGGCCATCTCGCCGATCCGTGCCTTGATCAGGTAGTCGAAGTCGCCGGACACGAGATGGCATTCCAGCACCTCGTCGATCTTCATCACTTCCCGGCGGAATTGTTCGAACATGTTGCCGCCCTTGTGGCCGAGCGTGATCTCGACGAACACCAGCAGCGCGGCATCGAGCTGGTGCGGATCGACACGGGCGTGATAGCCGGTGATCACGCCGTCGCGCTCCATGCGCCGCACACGCTCGATGCACGGCGTGACGGTCAGTCCGACCTGTTCCGCGAGGTCTTTCATCGCCATCCGGCCGTCGTCCTGGAGCAGTTTCAGGATGCGCCGGTCGAGCTTGTCGAGCGAGCGTACTGGCTGACGTTGCGTTCTCATTTGTTTATGCTGAAAACCTGAAAAATACGATAACAAAACCTACACATTCGACAATACCATAGCGCAAAAAACTAGATCAGCTAGAGGTTACACGGAGACGCAGGTGCGCCCGGCCTCGATCTGGTCCCTTCCATCTGGAGCAGCTATGCGAGTCGTCATTCTGGGCAGCGGTGTGGTGGGCGTGGCAAGCGCGTATTACCTCGCGCGCGCCGGTCATGAAGTCACGGTGATCGACCGGGAGGCCGGCCCGGCACTCGAGACGAGCTTCGCGAACGCAGGCCAGATCTCCCCTGGCTATGCCGCGCCGTGGGCCGCGCCCGGCGTGCCGCTGAAGGCCGTCAAGTGGATGTTCGAAAAGCACGCGCCGCTCGCAATCCGCCTCGACGGCACGCGCTTCCAGCTCCAATGGATGTACCAGATGCTGCGCAACTGCACGGCCGAGCGCTATGCAGTCAACAAGGGCCGCATGGTCCGCCTCGCCGAATACAGCCGCGACTGCCTGCAGGCGCTGCGCGCCGATACCGGCATCCAGTACGAAGGCCGCACGGGCGGCACGCTGCAGCTGTTCCGCACGCAGCAGCAACTCGACGGCGCGGCGAAGGACATCGCCGTCCTGCAGGAAGCGAACGTGCCGTTCGAACTGTTGTCGCCGGCCGATCTGAAGCAAGCCGAACCGGCACTCGCCGCCGTCTCGCACAAGCTGACGGGCGGCCTGCGCCTGCCGGGTGACGAAACGGGCGACTGCCAGCTGTTCACGACGCGCCTCGCAGCGCTCGCGGAATCGCTCGGCGTGAAGTTCCGCTACAACACGCCGATCGATGCGCTCGCGATCGCGGGCGGCAAGATCGCCGGCGTGCAGTGCGGCAGCGAGACGGTGCGCGCGGACGCGTACGTCGTCGCGCTCGGTTCGTACTCGACCAGCTTCATCTCGAACCTGATGAAGATCCCCGTCTATCCGCTGAAGGGCTATTCGATCACCGCGCCGATCGTCAACGCAGCAGCCGCGCCCGTGTCGACCGTGCTCGACGAGACCTACAAAATCGCGATCACGCGTTTCGACCAGCGCATCCGCGTCGGCGGCATGGCGGAAATCGTCGGCTTCGACAAAAATCTGCGCGCCGCGCGCCGCGAAACGCTCGAGATGTGCGTGAACGACCTGTTCCCGGGCGGCGGCGACACGTCGAAGGCAACGTTCTGGACGGGCCTGCGCCCGATGACGCCGGACGGCACGCCGATCGTCGGCCGCACGCCGGTGTCGAACCTGTTCCTGAACACCGGCCACGGCACGCTCGGCTGGACGATGTCGTGCGGCTCGGGCCAGCTGCTCGCAGACCTGATCTCGGGCAAGATGCCCGCGATCCAGGCCGACGACCTGTCGGTGCATCGCTACCTGAAGGACGTGGCCGGCCAGACGCGCCCGGCATACGCCTAAGCCGACGCCGCCCGCAGCCATGCGGGCTAGCCGGCATCGAAAAAAAGGCGCCCCTGGGAGCGCCTTTTTCATTTCATCGAACCGTCAGCCGATCAGAACTGATCTTCCGTCAACACGAGCACGCCCTCGCTGCCCTTCGCGCCGACAACAGCATGTCCTTGACGGGGGCGTGATAGCTCATGGTGCGTCGCCTCTCTCTTCTGTCGATGGCGAAAAAAAGGGGCGCTCGTCGCGCCCCTCTTCTCGTGTGCTTACCGAAGCATCACACTGCGTCAGCCGAGCTCGGCCACGAGTTCCGGCACGAGCGCGAACAGATCGCCGACGAGGCCGTAGTCGGCCACGCTGAAGATCGGTGCTTCCGGATCCTTGTTGATCGCGACGATCACCTTCGAATCCTTCATGCCCGCCAGATGCTGGATCGCACCCGAGATGCCGACCGCGATGTACAGCTGCGGCGCGACGATCTTGCCGGTCTGGCCGACCTGGTAGTCGTTCGGCACGTAGCCCGCGTCGACTGCCGCGCGCGATGCGCCCAGGGCTGCCGACAGCTTGTCTGCCAGCGGCTCCAGCACCTTCGTGTAGTTCTCGCCGCTGCCCAGACCGCGGCCGCCCGAGACGATGATCTTCGCGCTCGTCAGTTCCGGACGGTCCAGCTTCGTCACTTCACGGCTCACGAATTGCGACTTGCCAGCGTCGGCTGCCGCTTCGATCTTCTCGACCGTCGCGCTGCCGCCTTCCGCTGCCACCGGATCGAAACCCGTCGCGCGCACCGTGATCACCTTGATCGGGTCGCTCGACTGCACCGTCGCGATCGCGTTACCCGCGTAGATCGGGCGCTCGAACGTGTCGGCCGAATCGACCGCCGTGATGTCGGAGATCTGCGCGACGTCCAGCTTCGCGGCGATACGCGGCGCGATGTTCTTGCCGTAGGCCGTCGCCGGCGCGAGGATGTGCGAGTAGTCCTTCGCGATGTTCAGCGCGGTCGCTTCGACGTTTTCCGCGAGGCCCGCTTCGAGTTGCGGCGCGTCGGCCAGGAGTACCTTCGACACCCCTGCGATCTTCGCCGCTGCGTCGGCTGCGCCTTGCGCATTGTGGCCCGCGACCAGCACGTGGATGTCGCCACCGATCTTCGCTGCCGCCGCCACCGTGTTCAGCGTCGCGGCCTTGATCGACGCGTTGTCGTGTTCTGCAATCACCAGAATCGTCATTTCTTTCCGCTCCCTCTTACAGCACCTTGGCTTCGGTCTTCAGCTTCTCAACCAGCGTCTTCACGTCCGGCACCTTCACGCCGGCTGCGCGCTTCGGCGGCTCGACCACCTTCAGCGTCTTCAGACGCGGCGCGACGTCCACGCCCAGGTCTTCCGGCTTCACGGTTTCCAGCGGCTTCTTCTTCGCCTTCATGATATTCGGCAGCGTCACGTAGCGCGGCTCGTTCAGGCGCAGGTCGGTGGTGATCACTGCCGGCAGCGTCAGCGACAGCGTTTCCGCGCCGCCGTCGACTTCGCGTGCGACCGTTGCCTTACCGTCGGCCACCGTGACCTTCGACGCGAACGTCGCTTGCGGCAGGCCTGCCAGCGCAGCCAGCATCTGGCCCGTCTGGTTCGAATCGTCGTCGATGGCCTGCTTGCCCAGGATCACCAGTTGCGGCTGCTCCTTGTCGACCAGCGCCTTCAGGATCTTCGCGACGGCCAGCGGCTCGACGCTGTCGGTCGACTCGACCAGGATCGCGCGATCCGCGCCGATCGCCAGCGCCGTACGCAGCGTTTCCTGCGCTTGCGCGACACCCACCGACACGGCGATCACTTCGGTCGCCACGCCCGCTTCCTTCAGGCGCACCGCTTCTTCAACCGCGATTTCGTCGAACGGGTTCATCGACATCTTCACGTTCGCAATGTCGACACCCGTGTTATCCGACTTCACGCGGACCTTCACGTTGTAATCGACCACTCTTTTCACTGGCACCAGGATTTTCATGCACACGCTCCAAAGTTACGAATACGACCAGAGGCCATTCTATAGCGAGGCCTCATGACTGCGCGGCCAAGCGGACCCAACCTTCGTGGTTGTCGAGGATACCGCTTCTTGGCGACGCGCCAATGATAGCGAACGGTCGTTCTATTTTAAAAGAGAAAAAACCCGGACGCAAAGCCCGGGTTTTCGATCATCGACTCTAATCTCGCCGGGCGCCCGTTGCTTCGCCCGTTACCAGGCGGCAATGACCGCTCCGCCGAACTTGCCTTCGATGAACTGCTTCACATCGGCCGAATGATAGGCCGCGACCAGTTTCGCGACCCACGGCTTGTTCCGGTCCGCCTCGCGGATCGCCAGGATGTTCGCGTACGGGCCGTTCGGCCCTTCGATCGCGATCGCGTCCTGTTTCGGTTTCAACCCCGCTTCCATCGCGTAGTTGGTGTTGATCGCGGCCGCGTCGACGTCGCCGAGCGAGCGCGGAATCTGCGCCGCATCGAGTTCGACGATCTTCAGCTTGCGCGGATTGTCGACGATATCGAGCGGCATCGCCTTCAGCCCCGCGTCTGCGCGCAGCTTCAGCAGGCCCTGCTTTTGCAGCAACAGCAGCGCACGGCCGCCGTTGGTCGGATCGTTCGGGACCGCGATACGCGCGCCCGGCTTCAGTTCGGCCAGCGATTTCACACGCTTCGAATAGATGCCCATCGGGAACGTGACGGTATCCGCGACCTTGATCAGCTTGTAGCCGCGGTCCTTCACCTGCGCCTGCAGATACGGATCGTGCTGGTAGCTGTTCGCATCGAGGTCGCCCGACGCAAGCGCGGCGTTCGGCTGCACGTAATCGGAGAATTCGACGATGCGAATCTCGAGGCCGCTCTTCGCGGCGACCTTCTTCACCGCTTCCATGATCTGCGCGTGCGGCCCGCCCGTCACACCCACCTTGATGGTTTCGGCCTGTGCGTGCGCGCCCGCGAACAGCGCGGCCGCGCCCAGTGCCACCGCGAATTTCAGCATGAAGCGTCGTTGCATCGAGTGTCTCCTGACCAATCGGTCTTGTTTTACTTGTGGCTCAGCCGGCGGACGAGCCAGTCGCCGAACGACTGCACGATCTGCACGAACACGATCAGGATCGCGACCACCGTCCACATCACTTCGGGCAGATAGCGCTGGTAGCCGTAGCGGATCCCGAGATCGCCGAGGCCGCCGCCACCGATCGCGCCCGCCATCGCCGAATAGCCGACCAGCGACACGAACGTGATCGTCAGGCCCGCGACGACGCCCGGCAGCGATTCGGGCAGCAGCACCTTGAAGACGATCTGCGACGTGGTCGCGCCCATCGATTGCGCAGCCTCGATCAGCCCGCGGTCGACTTCGCGCAACGCCGTCTCGACGAGACGCGCAATGAACGGCGCGGCCGCGAGCGTCAGCGGCACGACCGCCGCGGCCGTCCCGATCGACGAACCCGTGATGAGCCGCGTAAACGGAATCACCGCAACCAGCAGGATGATGAACGGCGTCGAGCGGACCGCATTCACGATGCCGCCGAGCACGCGATTCACCGCGAGATTTTGCAGCACGCCCTGGCGATCGGTCAGGTAGAGCAGCACGCCGAGCGGCAGGCCGACGAGCGCGCCAACCACTCCGGAGATGCCGACCATGATCAGCGTCTCCCAGAACGACTGCACGAACATATCGAACATCTCACTCAACATACGAAAGCTCCTCTACCACCACCCCTTGCTCGCGCAGGAACGCGAGCGCCTGCCCGACCTTGCCCGGCTCGCCGCCCGCGAGCACCGCGAGCGAACCGAATGCCTGCCCCTGGATCTCGTCGATCTGGCCGTGCAGGATGTTGAAATCGAGCTCGTACCGGCGGATCGTCTCCGACAGGATCGGCTGGTCGACCCCCGAGCCCGTGAACGCGAGCCGCAGCAGATGCCCGCTGCCCGTCTTCAGCCGCTCGGCCACACGCGCCTTCAGCGCGGGCGGCAGCTCCTGTGCGATCACGTCGCCAATCAGCGCGCGCGTCACTTCGTGATGCGGCTGCAGGAACACGTCGATCACACGGCCTTCCTCGAC
Source organism: Burkholderia aenigmatica (assembly GCF_902499175.1). Classification (GTDB taxonomy): domain Bacteria; phylum Pseudomonadota; class Gammaproteobacteria; order Burkholderiales; family Burkholderiaceae; genus Burkholderia; species Burkholderia aenigmatica. The sequence continues at coordinate 41,233 of NZ_CABVQC010000019.1, read as the reverse complement.
CACGCGCCCCGCATCGAGCACCGCGACGCGATCGCACACCTGCTTGATCACTTCCATCTGGTGCGTGATCAGCACGATCGTCAGGCCAAGCTCACGGTTGATGCGCTTCAGCAGGTCGAGGATCGAGCGCGTAGTCTCGGGATCGAGCGCGGACGTCGCTTCGTCCGACAGCAGCACCTTCGGCTGGCTCGCGAGCGCGCGTGCGATACCGACGCGCTGCTTCTGCCCGCCGCTGATCTGCGACGGATAGCGATCCTTCTGCGCGGACAGCCCGACGAGGTCGAGCAGCGGCAGCACGGCGGCCTCGATCTCGGCACGGCTTGCGCCGGCCAGCTCGAGCGGCAGTGCGACGTTGTCGAACACCGTGCGCGATGACAGCAGGTTGAAGTGCTGGAAAATCATGCCGATCTCGCGGCGCGCCTCGCGCAGCGCGCCAGCCGGCAGCAGCGTGAGATCGCGCCCGCCGACAACGACATTGCCTTCGGTCGGCCGCGTGAGCAGGTTGATGGTGCGCACGAGCGTGCTCTTGCCTGCGCCGCTTCGGCCAATGATGCCGAACACCTCGCCCTGCGGAATCGTCAGGTTGATGTTGCGCAGCGCCTCGACCCAGCCGCCCGGCCCGGGAAATCGCTGCGAAAGATTGCGTAATTCGATCATGTAAACAAAACGGCGGCCGGCCGGCGAGTTGGCCCGCCAGTCGGCCGCCGATGCATCTGGAATAACCGTCGATTTTACCGCAAACCCCTCATTCCCCTTAATAATCGATTTCGATCTTTTCATAACTACACGAAATTAGAGGAGCGCCGCTGGGCCGCCGCAGGAATGCCGCGACTATGATCCCGGAACACATGCCAACGAACAGGGGACACGCCAGATGACCGCCACCACCACGCCGGCCGCCGCACCCGCCACCGCCGGACCGGCGCCTTCGGCGTCGCCCGCGCCGACCATGGGCCGGCTGCGTACCGCGGACGGGCTCGAACTGGCGTCGTACCGCTGGCCGGCCGGCGACGGCACCACGCCGCCCCGCGCGACGATCGCGCTCGTGCACGGCCTTGCCGAACACGCGGGCCGCTATGCCGCGCTCGCCAGTCGGTTGAACGCGGCCGGCATCGACGTGCTCGCGATCGATCTGCGCGGGCACGGCCAGTCGCCCGGCAAGCGCGCGTGGGTCGAGCGCTTCGACGGCTACCTGAACGACGCGGATGCGCTGGTCGCTGAAGCCGCGCGCGGCAATTCGCCGCTGTTCCTGATGGGGCACAGCATGGGCGGCGCGGTCGCGGCGCTGTACGCGATCGAACGCGCGCCGGCACGCGGTCAAGCACTGACGGGCCTCGTGCTGTCGAGCCCGGCGCTCGCGCCGGGGCGCGACGTGCCACGCTGGATGCTCGCGGTGAGCCGCGTCATCAGCCGCGTCTGGCCGACCTTCCCCGCGATCAAGATCGATGCAGCGCTGCTGTCGCGCGACCCGGCCATCGTCGCGGCCAACCGCGCCGATCCGCTCGTGCATCACGGCGCGGTACCCGCGCGCACCGGCGCGGAAATTCTCGACGCGATGGCGCGCATCGAAAGCGGCCGCGGTGGGCTGCGCGTTCCGGTGCTCGTCTATCACGGCACCGAGGACAAGCTGACCGAGCCCGACGGCAGCCGCGCGTTCGGTGCGCGCGTCGGCTCGCCCGATCGGACGTTGACGCTATACGAAGGCGGCTTTCACGAAACGATGAATGATCTCGAACGCGACCGCGTGATCGACGCGCTGATCGCGTGGATTCACGCGCGCGTGCCGGCGCGCTGAGCGCGCCCGGCCGGTCGATCATCAGATGCCGGCCAGCACGCGCAGGTGAGCGACGACGCTGCGCCCGAGCGCGGACAGGTTGTAGCCGCCTTCGAGGCAACTCACGATGCGGCCCTGTGCATGCCGGCGCGCCACGTCGACGATCTGCGCGGTCAGCCATTCGAAGTCGGCTTCGACGAGGCCGAGGTTGCCGATGTCATCCTCGCGATGCGCATCGAAACCCGCCGACACGAACAGCATCTGCGGCTTGAACGCATCGAGGCGCGGCAGCCAGAACATGTCGACGGCCTCGCGGATCGCCATCCCGTTGCTGCGCGCGGGCATCGGCAGGTTGACCATGTTCGGCGCCTGGTGATCGACGCCCGAGAATGGGTACAGCGGATGCTGGAAGAAGCTGCACATCAGCACCCGCTCGTCATTCGCGAATGCGGCCTCGGTACCGTTGCCGTGATGCACGTCGAAATCGATGATCGCAACACGCTCGAGACCGTGTACGTCGAGCGCATGCCGCGCGGCAATCGCGACGTTGTTGAAGAAGCAGAAACCCATCGCACGCGCAGGCTCCGCATGGTGGCCGGGCGGACGCACGCCGCAGAACGCATTGGCATAGCGGCCTTCGATCACCGCGTCGGTCGCCGCAATCGCCGCGCCAGCCGCGCGCAGCGCAGCGCGCCACGTATCGCGGTTCATCAGCGTATCGGGATCGACCTCGACGTAGCCATCGACCGGCGTCATGCTCCGGATGTAGTCGATGTGCGCCTGCGTGTGCACCCGGCCCAGCGCCACCTCGCTCGCGAACGGTGCGGTTTCGTGCACGATCAGGTCGTCGATGCGGCTCGCGATCAGTTGATCCTGGATCGCCGACAGGCGGGCCGGACATTCCGGATGCCATTCCCCCATCTCGTGCAGCATGCAGTCGGGGTGCGTATAGAAAGCGGTTGCCATAAGCTGTCATCCGCGGCGCACGATGCGCCGCAGGTCTCCATCAATGATGTCCATCGTCTGCCGCGAATTCGCCGCTAACTTACCACAATGGGGGCCCGCCACGCCCCGGCGCGCCGGATCCGTCGGGTATACTGCGCCGAACCCAATCGCCCTGTCCGCCCGCTTCGACATGAATTCCAGCAAGCCTGCCGCCCTTCTCTCCGCGCTGTTCCGTGTTCGCGTCCCGCTCGTTGCGGCCGCCGTGGTCGCGGCCCTCGGCGCCGCGCCCGCCGGCGCGCAGACGCAACCCGCGAAGTCCGCGGGCAAGCTCGTCGCACAGGCCCAGCCGCAGCAAGGCCAGACCTTCGAAGAGGAAATCGTTCCGCAGCGTTACGCGAACAACGCGAAGGTCGACGCGTTCATCGACGAGATGGTGAGCCGCAACGGCTTCGACTCCACCAGCCTGCACGCGCTGTTCTCGCGCATCAGCTATTCGGCGACGGCCGTCAAGCTCGTGAGGCCGGCCCCGTCGCCGACGGTCAAGAACTGGCGCGTCTATCGCTCGCGCTTCATCGAGCCGATCCGCATCAATGCGGGCGTGAAATTCTGGAAGGCGAACCAGGCAACGCTGCAGCGCGCGTCCGAGCAATTCGGCGTGCCGCCCGAGGTGATCGTCGGCATCATCGGCGTCGAGACGATCTACGGCCGCTACATGGGCAATTTCCGTGTGCTCGACGCGCTGACGACGCTCACGTTCGACTATCCGGACACGCCGAACCGCGACAGCCGCCAGGCGACGTTCCGCAAGAACCTCGAGGATTTCCTGGTCTGGACGCGCGACAACCAGCTCGACCCGACCACCGTGCTCGGCTCGTATACGGGCGCGATCGGTATTCCACAGTTCCTGCCGAGCAGCATCCGCGAATATGCGGTCGACTTCGACGGCACGGGCCATGTCGACCTGCGCAGCAGTCCTGTCGATGCGATCGGCAGCGTCGCGAACTACCTGAAGCAGCACGGCTGGGAAACCGACCGCCCGGTGGTCTGGCAGATCACGCCCGATACGGGCAGCCTGGGGATCGCACAGGCCGCCGCCGACGGCCAGCCCGAACCGCACTGGGCGCTGTCGCAACTGCTGCGCGCGGGCATGACGCTGAACGAGCCGACGGTCAACATCACGACCGAAGCCGGTACGCCCGTGACGGTCGTCGACCTGCCGTCGCCGGGCCGTGCGACCGAGTACATGCTCGGGCTCAAGAACTTCTACGTGCTGACGCGCTACAACCGCAGCTTCTTCTACGCGCTCACCGTGTACCAGCTTGGCGAGGCCGTGAAGGCACAGATGGAAGCGAGCGGCGCACTTCAGCCGAGCGCCACCGAAACGCAGTCGCAGTAAGCACCGCCTGCCCAAAGAAAAAGCGCCGCACAAGCGGCGCTTTTTTATTGCACGTGCCCTGCGCACGCTTGCCCGCGTTCAGGCGGGAAACACGCCCGTGGACAGGTAGCGGTCGCCGCGATCGCAGACGATGAACACGATCGTCGCATTCTCGACCTGACGCGCGATGCGCATCGCGACTTCGCATGCGCCACCGGACGAAATGCCCGCGAAGATGCCTTCGACCGACGCGAGCCGGCGCGCCATCGTTTCCGCCGCGGCCTGGCTCACGTTCTCGACGCGGTCGACGCGGCTGCGATCGAAAATGGTCGGCATGTACGCTTCCGGCCACTTGCGGATGCCCGGAATGCGCGAACCGTCTTCCGGCTGCGCCCCGACGATCTCGATCGCCGGATTCTGTTCCTTCAGATAGTGCGACGTGCCCATGATCGTGCCCGTCGTGCCCATGGCCGACACGAAGTGCGTGATGCGCCCTTCGGTATCGCGCCAGATTTCCGGGCCCGTCGCTTCGTAGTGCGCGATCGGATTGTCGGGGTTCGCGAACTGGTCGAGGATCACGCCCTTGCCTTCGCGCTGCATCTGGTCCGCGAGATCACGTGCCAGCTCCATCCCGCCCTTCACCGGCGTCAGGATGATTTCGGCACCGTAGGCGGCCATGCTCTGGCGGCGCTCGACCGACAGGTCCTCCGGCATGATCAGCACCATCTTGTAGCCACGGATCGCCGCGGCCATCGCGAGTGCGATACCCGTGTTGCCGCTCGTCGCCTCGATCAGCGTATCGCCCGGCTTGATGCGCCCGCGCGCCTCGGCCTTGCTGATCATCGACAGTGCCGGACGATCCTTCACGGAGCCGGCCGGATTGTTGCCTTCGAGCTTCGCGAGCACCACGTTGTTGCGCGCGCGAATCTCGTCGTCCGGCAAGCGGACCAGTTGGACGAGCGGCGTATTGCCGATCGTGTCTTCGATAGTTTTGTAAGCCATGGATATACCGTGAGTACGAGGCCGATCAATCAATCGATTGTAAACCACCAGCGCCGCTGCCCGCGCCGGCAACCCCATTGCGACGATGGAATACGCCTGCCGCGCGACGCGTGGCCGCCGCGTACACCGTGCCCACGCAAAAAACCCGCGGCATGCCGCGGGAAGCCGTCGCAACGACGGCGACTGAAGGAGCTCGTTGTCGACTTCGCGCGACGTGTTACTTCTGCGCGGTGCGGGCGGGCGCAGCCGCGGGCTTGCCGGCCGCCGGCTTGCCCGCGGCCGGCAGCGCGGCACCGGTGCCGGCCGCCCCTATCGTCAGGCCTTCCTGCTGAAGCCGCTCGACGGTATGGCCGCCCATGCCTTTCACGCGTGATGCGAGATCGTCCGCATTCCTGAACGGACCGCGTGCGCCGCGTTCATCGAGAATCGCCTTTGCCCGTGCCGGGCCGATGCCCTTGATGCCGACGAGCGCATCCTCGTTCGCGGTGTTGACATCGACGGCCGCCCAGGCCGACGCGATCGTGCCGAGCATTGCCGCTGCGACCAACCATTTCCTGATCATGTGCTGGATCTCCGATGAATACGGCCGGCGGCTGCCGACCGTGAGACCCAGTCTATCGATGCTACGCTTCCGCTTAAACCTGGCCGGATAGCCAACGCACGTAGCGGTCGACACCTTCCTGCACGGTCAGGAACGGCGCGTCGTAACCGGCCGTGCGCAGCTTCGTCTGGTCGGCCTGCGTGAAGCACTGGTACTTGCCGCGCAACGCATCGGGGAACGGCACGTATTCGATCAGCCCCTGCTCGACCTGCTGCGCGAGCGTCAGCGGCGGCAGGTTGTCGAGCGCGCGCAACGTATTCACGACCGACGACGCGATATCGTTGAACGGCTGCGCGCGGCCGGTGCCGAGGTTGAAGATGCCCGACTTCTCCGGATGATCGAAGAAGAACAGGTTCACCTTCGTCACGTCCTCGACCGACACGAAGTCGCGCGTCTGCTCGCCCGGCGCATAACCGTTGTACTCGCCGAACAGCTTCACCTTGCCTTCCGCGCGGAACTGGTTGAAGTTGTGGAACGCAACCGACGCCATGCGCCCCTTGTGCGTCTCGCGCGGGCCGTACACGTTGAAATAGCGGAAACCGGCGATCTGGCTCTTCGCGCTCGGCAGCACGCGACGGATCACCTGGTCGAACAGGAACTTCGAATAGCCGTAGACGTTCAGCGGCGCCTCGACGTCACGCTCCTCGACGAAACGCGTCGAGCCGCCGTAGATCGCCGCCGACGACGCATACAGGAACTGCGTGCCCTGTGCGAGGCAGGTGTCGAGCACCGCGCGGCTGTAGCGGAAGTTGTTGTCCATCATGTAGCGGCCGTCGGTTTCCATCGTGTCCGAACAGGCGCCTTCGTGGAACACCGCGCGTACCTTGCCGAAATCGCCGCGAGCGAAACGTTCGACGAATTCCGTCTTGTCCAGATAGTCGTCGATCTCGCAATCGACGAGATTCCGGAACTTGTCCGCGCGCGTCAGGTTGTCGACGGCGATGATGCGCGTCTCGCCGCGCGCGTTGAGCGCGTTGACGATGTTCGCGCCGATAAAACCGGCTGCGCCGGTGACGATGAGGGTCATGATCGTCCTGCCTGAAAAGTGCGAGCGATGCGTGGGGCGCGCTTGTCGCGCCACCGCATGCGCTCAGTGAAACAGTTCGTCGTAGTCCACCGTGGCCGTGCCGAGCTTGCCGACCACGATGCCTGCCGCGCGATTCGCGAGCACGACAGCGTCGACGAGCGGCACGCCTGCGCCGAGCATCGTCGCGACCGTCGCGATCACGGTATCGCCCGCGCCCGACACGTCGAACACCTCGCGCGCGAGCGCCGGGGCGTGCAGTTCGCCGGTGGTGGAAAAGAGCGTCATGCCCTCTTCCGAACGCGTGAGCAGCAGCGCGTCGATGTCGAGTTCCGCGCGCAGCTTCGCGACGCGCGCGCGCAGATCGTCTTCCGATTTCCACTGCCCGACCACTTCGCGCAATTCCGCGCGATTCGGCGTGATCAGCGACGCGCCGCGATAGCGTGCCCAGTCGTCGCCCTTCGGATCGACGAGGACGGACTTGCCGGCCGCACGTGCCTTCTCGATCATCGTCGTGACGTGCGTCAGGCCGCCTTTCGCGTAATCCGACATCAGCACGACGTCGTGCTGCGGCAGCAGCGAATCGAAGCGCGCGAGACCTGCGAGCAGCACCTCGTGCGTCGGCATCGCCTCGAAGTCGACGCGCAGCAGTTGCTGCTGGCGCGCGAGCACGCGCAGCTTGATCGTGGTCGGCAACGCCGGGTCGCGCTCGAGATGCGGCGTCACGCCGCTGCTGGCGAGCAGCTCGACGATCCGCTCACCGGGCTCGTCGCAACCGACGACGCACAGCAAGCCGGCCTGGCCGCCGAGCGTCACGGCGTTGCGCGCGACGTTGGCCGCACCGCCGAGCCGCTCTTCCTGACGCTGCACATGCACGACCGGCACCGGCGCTTCAGGCGAAATGCGATCGACGTTGCCGAACCAGTAACGGTCGAGCATCACGTCGCCGACGACAAGCACGCGCGAGCGCGCGATCTGCGCACGCGGCACCGGAACGACTTCGCGGAGAGTATTCATCGTGCGGTCAGCCACGGGAAGACGACTGGGGATCGACATACGGCCGGCCGATCGCGTAGTAGTCGATGCCCAGCTCGGCCATCGCGTCCGGCTCGTACAGGTTGCGCCCGTCGAAGATCACCGGCACCTTCAGTTCAGCCTTCAGGCGCGTGAAATCGGGGCTCCGGAATTCCTTCCACTCGGTCACGATCACGAGCGCATCCGCGCCCTTCACGGCGACGTCCTGCGTGTCGACGAGATGCAGCCGCGCCAGCGCGCTCGCGTCATTGCCGAAATCCAGCGCGAACACGCGCCGCGCTTCCTCGATCGCGACCGGATCGTAGGCACGCACGGTCGCACCGCGTGCGAGCAGCGCGGCGATCAGGCGGCGGCTCGGCGCCTCGCGCATGTCATCGGTGTTCGGCTTGAACGCCAGGCCCCACACTGCGAACTCGCGGCCGGTCAGGTCGGCACCGAAGCGCTGCTCGATCTTGCCGATCAGCACGTCCTTCTGCGCATGGTTGGCCGCCTCGACGGCCTCCAGGATACGCAGCGGCTGGCCGTTCTCGCCGGCCGTGCGAATCAGCGCCTGGACGTCCTTCGGGAAGCACGAGCCGCCGTAGCCGACGCCGGCGTACAGGAAGTGATAGCCGATGCGCGGATCGGAGCCGATCCCGCGGCGCACGGCCTCGATGTCGGCGCCGACCTTGTCGGCGAGATTCGACATCTCGTTCATGAACGAGATACGCGTCGCAAGCATCGCGTTCGCCGCGTATTTTGCGAATTCGGCCGAACGCACGTCCATGTAGATCGTGCGCTCGTGGTTGCGGTTGAACGGCGCATAGAGCTTCTTCATCTTCTCGCGCGCGATCGTGCCCGTCTCGTCGTCGTCGACGCCGATGATGATCCGGTCCGGACGCATGAAGTCTTCGACCGCGGCGCCCTCTTTCAGGAACTCCGGGTTCGACACGACCGAGAAGCGGTGCGCGACGCTACCCGCCAGCCCGCGGGCGGCAAGCGCCTCGTCGACCACGCCGCGCACGCGCTGCGCGGTGCCGACCGGCACCGTCGACTTGTCGACGATCACCTTGAAGCCCGTCATATGGCGGCCGATGTTGCGCGCGGCTTCGAGCACGTACTGCAGGTCGGCCGAACCGTCCTCGTCGGGCGGCGTGCCGACCGCGATGAACTGGATCTCGCCGTGCGCGACGCTCGCCTCGATGTCGGTCGAGAAGCGCAGGCGCCCGGCCGCGCGGTTGCGCGCGATGATGTCCAGCAGCCCCGGTTCGTGAATCGGCATCCCGCCGTTGTTCAGGATGTCGATCTTGCGCGGATCGACGTCGAGACAGAAGACGTCGTGACCGATCTCCGCCAGGCAGGCGCCCGTGACGAGACCGACGTAGCCGGTGCCGATGATGGTGATTTTCATAGATGTTCCGGTACTTCCCGGTGATTGACTAACTTGGCCGCCGGGACGAGCCCGGCGACAACCGCAGCGCGTTGGCTCGGCGTGCCGGGATCAGCCCGGCATCGCTGGTTCGACGCGGCGCGGCGCATAGGTTTCCCAGCCGCTGCATCCGGGACACTGCCAATAGAAAAGCCGTGCCCGGAAGCCACAATTCTGGCACGTATACCGTGGCAGATTCTTCGTGCGCTGCTTGATCAGCGCACGCATCATTTCAAGTTCCTTGCGACGCGGTTCGTCGGCCGCCGCGATTTGCGCATCGAGCAGATGCAGCATCCCTGACAGGTTCGGCGACTTCTCCATCTGCGTGCGCGCGAGCGTGTGCGCCGCGTCCTGGCCACGCAACCCCGCGATGTGCTGGTACGCGATGTCGAGCAGGTCGTTCGACGGATAGCGATCGATATACCCCATCAGCAGCTCGGCGCCTTCGGCGTTCTTGCCGAGCGCGACGTACGCCTTCATCAGCTTGTCGGCGACGAGCGGCAGATACGCCGGATTCTGCGCTTCGACGCGCTTCCAGTGCTCGATCGCAGCCGCGTGATTGCCCTCCGCTTCCGCCGCGTCGCCGGACAGGACCGTCGCGCGAACGTTCTGCGGGTTCACGGCCAGCGCCAGGCGCAGCTGTTCGGCGGCCGCTGCCGCGTTCTTGCGTTGCAGCGCGTCCTGCGCGAGTTCGCAGTGGAACTGAGCGATTTCGACGCCAAGCGGCTTGTCGCTCATCGACTCGATGCGCTTCGCCGTATCGATCGACTTGTTCCAGTCCTTCTCGATCTCGTAGATCGTCAGCAGCGCCCGCTGCGCGCCGAGCGCGTAATCGCCGTCGGCGAGCTTGTGGAACGCCTCCTCGGCACGATCGAGCAGGCCGGCTTTCAGGAAATCCTGGCCAAGCTCGTACAACGCGTGGTCGCGCTCGTTGACCGGCAGGTCCGTGCGGCTCAGCAGGTTCTGATGCACCCGGATCGCGCGGTCGGTTTCACCGCGGCGGCGAAACAGGTTGCCGAGCGCGAAGTGCAGCTCGACCGTCTCGGGGTCGAGCTTGGCGACCTCGATGAACGCGTCGATCGCCTTGTCAGGTTGTTCGTTCAACAGAAAATTCAGGCCGCGAAAATACGATCGCGGCAGGTTGGCACTCTCCGACAGGAGATTCTTCAGGTCATAGCGTGACGCCGCCCAACCGAGCGCGAACGCGACCGGAATCGCGAGCAACCACCAGAAATCCAGATCCATGCGAAATATCGAAGCAGAGACGAAAACCGCGCGATGATCGCGCGGCGTCCGTGTTAAATGACGGGCGGCATCGGCGGCTGGTCGATGACGGCCGGCGTTTCGCGCGCCGCGCGCAGATCGCGCTTCAGGCGCCCGTTCTCGAGGCGCAGGCGGAAGATCGAAGGCAGCACGGACAGCAAGCCGGCCAGCAGCCCCACGGCGAAGAACGCCAGGCCGAGCAGGATCAGCGGCGCTTGCCATGAAAAGCCGGCAACGAAATTCAGCGTCGCGGTTTGCGTATTGGCCAGCGCAAGCACCAGCAGCAGTACGAACACCAATACCCGGATCAGCCAGACGATAAACTTCATGAAGCCCTCTCTTTGTTGAGGTTTGCCGCGGCGCGCGACTCCCCTTCGTCGCACCGAATCGACCCGTATTGTAAAGGAAGCGTTTCCGCGGCTGCGCACATCCTGCGCTCACCCGTTACGCCGCCCGTGCTGGAAATGAAAAAAGCGCCCGCAAGGGGCGCTTTTCTTTTCAGCCTTCGCCGGATGGGTTCCGGGCAAACCGGATGACGCTCAACGCTCGTCGTCCGGATCGTCAGCCTTCAGCGGTTCACCGGCGCGGCCGTCGACGCGTTCACGCAATTCCTTGCCAGGCTTGAAGTGCGGCACGAACTTCTCGGGCACCTGCACTTTCTCCCCCGACTTCGGGTTGCGTCCGACGCGCGCCGGGCGACGGTTGAGGCCAAAGCTGCCGAAACCCCGAATTTCGATACGATGCCCTTTCGCCAGGGCGTCAGACATCGCATCGAGCATCGTTTTCACCGCGAAATCCGCATCCTTGAGGACAAGTTGCGGAAATCGCGATGCCAGCTGCGCGACCAACTCGGATTTGGTCATACTTCAGCAGACCTCGTGAGGCTTACTGGTTCTGGCCGTCGAGCTTCGCCTTCAGCAGCGCGCCGAGGTTGGTCGTACCGGTCGCAGCCGAGCTGGAGTCCGACTGCAGGCCGCGGATCGCTTCCTGTTGCTCAGCCGAATCCTTCGCCTTGATCGACAGGTTGATGCCGCGCGACTTGCGATCGATGTTGATCACCATCGCGTTGACCTTGTCGCCTTCCTTCAGCACGTTGCGTGCATCTTCGACGCGATCCTGCGAGATTTCCGACGCGCGCAGGTAGCCTTCGATGTCGCCCGTCAGCGTGATGACCGCACCCTTCGCATCGACCGTCTTCACGACGCCGTCGACGATCGAGCCCTTGTCGTTCATTGCAACGTAGTTGCTGAACGGGTCGCCTTCGAGCTGCTTGATGCCGAGCGAAATACGCTCCTTCTCGACGTCGATACCGAGCACGATTGCTTCGACTTCGTCGCCCTTCTTGTACTTGCGAACGGCTTCTTCGCCGGTTTCGCTCCACGACAGGTCCGACAGGTGGACCAGGCCGTCGATGCCGCCCGGCAGACCGATGAACACGCCGAAGTCGGTGATCGACTTGATTGCGCCCGTGATCTTGTCGCCCTTCTTGAAGTTGCGGCTGAAGTCATCCCACGGATTCGGCTTGCACTGCTTCATGCCGAGGCTGATACGACGACGGTCTTCGTCGATCTCGAGGACCATGACTTCGACTTCGTCGCCCAGCTGGACAACCTTCGACGGAGCAACGTTCTTGTTGGTCCAGTCCATTTCCGACACGTGGACGAGGCCTTCGATCCCCGATTCCACTTCGACGAATGCGCCGTAGTCGGTGATGTTCGTGACCTTGCCGAACAGGCGCGTGCCCGACGGGTAACGGCGCGAGATGCCTTCCCACGGATCGTCGCCCAGTTGCTTGATGCCCAGCGAGACGCGGTTCTTCTCTTGGTCGAACTTGAGGATCTTCGCGGTGACTTCCTGGCCAACCGACAGGACTTCGCTCGGGTGACGCACACGACGCCATGCGATGTCGGTGATGTGCAGCAGGCCGTCGATGCCGCCGAGGTCGACGAACGCGCCGTAGTCGGTGATGTTCTTGACCACGCCGTTGACGATCGCGCCTTCCTTCAGCGTCTCGAGCAGCTTCGCGCGCTCTTCGCCTTGGGTTGCTTCGATCACTGCACGACGCGACAGCACGACGTTGTTACGCTTGCGATCGAGCTTGATCACGCGGAACTCGAGCGTCTTGCCTTCGTACGGGGTCGTGTCCTTGACCGGACGCGTGTCGACCAGCGAACCCGGCAGGAACGCGCGGATGCCGTTGACCATCACGGTCATGCCGCCCTTCACCTTGCCGGTGATCGTGCCGGTGACGAGTTCGTTGTTGTCGAGAGCCTTTTCCAGCGACAGCCACGATGCAAGGCGCTTCGCCTTGTCGCGCGACAGGATCGTGTCGCCGTAGCCGTTTTCGAGTGCGTCGATCGCGACGGACACGAAATCGCCCGACTGCACCTCAACCTCGCCCTGATCGTTCAGGAATTCCTCGATCGGAATGTAAGCCTCGGACTTCAGGCCTGCATTGACGACCACGAAGTTGTGGTCGACGCGCACGACTTCGGCGGAAATCACTTCGCCGGCGCGCATGTCTTGGCGGGTCAGCGACTCTTCGAACAGAGCCGCGAAAGATTCAGTATTCGGGGTAGAGGTTTGCAGGTCGGACATAAAAATCTGATTGTGCATGGATCGCTGTGCCACGCCGGCCGGAATGGCAGGCTGAAAGGGCCAGATCGAGGTCCACACGGGGTTAAGGGTTCGAAACACGCTCCGCACTTATGCGCGGAGCACCTACCGCTACCCGCCTTCTCAGGCGGGCTGGCCGAGCGCCCGGTACCACTGCAGCACCTGATCGACGGCTTCATCGACCGAAAGTGCCGACGTATCGAGCAGCTTGGCATCTGCCGCGGGCTTCAGCGGCGCGGCCGCGCGATTGCTGTCGCGCGCGTCACGTTCACGAAGATCCCGGAGCAAGTCATCTATATTAGCAGAAAAACCTTTTTGCATCAATTGCTTATGCCGTCTGGTCGCGCGCGCCTCGGCGCTGGCCGTCAGGAACACCTTCAGCACGGCGTCCGGGAAGATCACGGTGCCCATGTCGCGCCCGTCTGCAACGAGGCCCGGCGTCTTGCGGAACGCGCGCTGGCGCGCGACGAGCGCGGTGCGCACCGGCCCGTGCACGGCGATCGCCGATGCGCGGTTGCCGACCGCTTCGGCGCGGATGTCGTTCGACACATCGACGCCGTCGAGCTGCGCGCAGCCTTCGCGGAACGTGATGTGGAGATCGTCGATCAGCTTCACGAGTGCATCGATGTCGTCGGCCGCGATGTCGTAGCGCACGCTCGCCAGCGCCGCGAGACGGTACAGCGCGCCGCTGTCGAGCAGGTGGAAGCCGAGATGCGCGGCGACGAGCGCGGCGACGGTGCCCTTGCCGGAAGCAGTCGGGCCGTCGATCGTGATGACAGGGGTCGGGTGAAAGGGTCGGGTCGATTTCATCGGAACAATCAGGTCAGGCTTTGGCGAGCGCGGCGAAGCGGTCGAAATAGTCGGGGAACGTCTTGCCGACGCACTTCGGGTCGTTGATCCGCACGGGCACGCCGCCCAGGCTGACGAGCGAGAAGCACATCGCCATCCGGTGGTCGTCGTACGTGTCGATCGCCGCGTTCGGCGTGAGCTTTTCCGGCGGCGTGACGACGAGATAGTCGGGGCCTTCCTCGACGATCGCACCGACCTTGCGCAGCTCGGTCGCCATCGCGGCGATGCGGTCGGTTTCCTTCACGCGCCAGCTGGCGATGTTGCGCAGCGTGCTCGTGCCGTTCGCGAACAGCGCCGCGACCGCGATGGTCATCGCCGCATCGGGGATCAGGTTGAAGTCCATGTCGATCGGCTCGAGCTTGCCGTGGTCGTGGCCGATGCCGCGCACGTCGATCCAGTCGTCGCCCATCGTCACGTTCGCGCCCATCTGCATCAGCGCATTCGCGAAGCCGACATCGCCCTGGATGCTCGCACGCCCCACGCCTTCGACGCGCAGCGGGCCGCCGCCAAGCGCGCCGGCCGCGAGGAAGTACGACGCGGACGACGCGTCGCCCTCGACCATGATCCGGCCCGGCGAGCGATAGCGGACGCCGGCCGGCACGACGAAGCGCTGCCAGCCGTCGCGCTCGACGGTCACGCCGAAGCGCTCCATCAACCGGATCGTGATGTCGATGTACGGCTTCGAGATCAGTTCGCCGTCGACCTCGACGACGGTCTTGCCGTCCTTCGCCTTCACGAGCGGCAGCGTCATCAGCAACGCCGTGAGGAACTGGCTCGACACGTCACCGCGCACGCGGATCGGTGCGTCGACGGAAACCGTCGCGGGCTTGATCCGCAGCGGCGGGTAGCCTTCGTTCAGCTCGTAGTCGATCTGCGCGCCGATCTGCCGCAAGCCGTCGACGAGATCGCCGATCGGCCGCTCGTGCATGCGCGGCACGCCATGCACGCGATAGTCGCCGCCGTTCACCGCGAGCGCGGCGGTCAGCGGCCGCACGGCCGTGCCCGCGTTGCCGAGGAACAGGTCGGCCGTCTTCGCGGTGAATGCGCCGCGCGTGCCCGTGACGACACAGGTGTCGCCATCGCGCGCGAGCTTCACGCCGAGCTTGCCGAGTGCGTCGAGCATCACGCGCGTGTCGTCGGAGTCGAGCAGATTGGTGATCGTCGTTTCGCCTTCGGCAAGCGCCGCGAGCAACAGCACGCGGTTCGAAATGCTCTTCGAGCCGGGCAGGCGCACGGTGCCCGATGCGCTGGAGTATGGGCCGAGATCGAGATAGTCCATGGGAATCGTCCTGTTATTTCTTGATCGGTTCGGCAGCGGGCGTACCGCCGCGCTCCTGCCATGCCTTGCGCGCGGCACGCGAGCGCGTGAACACGGCTTCGAGCGCCGCGCCGTCGCCGGCGTCGATCGCCGCGCGCAGCCGTGTGAGCACGCGCGTGTAGCCATCGAGTTCGTCGAGCAGCGCCGCGCGGTTCGCGACACACACGTCGCGCCACATCTCCGGGCTCGACGCAGCGATGCGCGTGAAATCGCGGAAGCCGCCCGCCGCGTACGAGAATTTCAGTTCCGCGTCGGCCTCACCGAGGATCTGCTCGACGAGCGCGAACGACAGCACGTGCGGCAGATGGCTGATCGACGCAAACACGCGATCGTGCTGCTCGGTGCTCATCGTGCGCACGTCGGCGCCGGTTTCGCGCCACATCGCGTCGATCCGGGCGACGGATTCGGGCAGGTTCTCCGGCAGCGGGCACAGCACGACGTTGCGGCCGACATACAGATCCGGCAACGCGGCCTCGACGCCGCTCGACTCGCGACCGGCAATCGGATGCCCCGGTACGAACTGCGCGATGCGCGCGCCGAGCGCTTCGCGCGCGGCCGCGACGACATCGGACTTGGTGCTACCCGCATCGGTGACGATCGTCGCCGCCTCAAGCCACGGCGCGATGCGCGCGAGCAACGGGCCCGTCTGTGCGACGGGTGCCGCCAGCAGCACGAGATCGGCGCCTGCCAGCGCGTCGCGCAATTGCGCGTCGTCGTCGAGCGCTGCCGCGCGGTCGATCACGCCGAGCGCGAGCGCGCGCTCGACCGACGTACGCGAACGGCCCACGCCGACGACCTCGCCCGCGCTGCCCGGCGCGCGCTCGCGCAGCGCGCGGGCCAGCGATCCGCCGATCAGGCCGACGCCGAAGATGACCAGTTTGTTGAATGCAAAGCCTGACACGACAAGAGCCAAGTTACGCGCGCAGGGCGACACCCCACACGCGGAATTCCAGATTCCGGGCAACGGGCTCGCATCCGGCGCAAGCTGCGCCGGACACCGCCCGAACCCGCCTTCGGCAGCACCGACCGGCCTGCCCTGCCCGCCTGGCCGCAACGCCTGCTCGAACAGGCGACGGGCCGCCGCGCATCAGCGTGCGCGCGGATACGAACCGAGTACCTTCAGGAACGCAGCCTTCTGGCCGAGTTCCGCGAGCGCGGCCGCCACCGCCGCATCGTCCCGGTGCCCTTCGATGTCGATGTAGAAGTAGTACTCCCACGTGCCGACGCGCGCCGGGCGCGACTCGAAGCGCGTCATCGACACGCCGTGCCGCGCGAGCGGCTCGAGCAGCTTGAACACGGCGCCCGGCTCGTTCTTCACCGACACGATCAGCGACGTCTGGTCGTGACCGCTTTGGCCGGCCGGCTGCTTGCCGATGATGACGAAGCGCGTGCGGTTGTGCGGATCGTCCTGGATCAGCGAGAACGCGATCTGCAAGCCGTAGTGTGCGGCCGCGCGGTCGCCCGCGATCGCCGCGACGGTCGGATCGGCCGCCGCGAGACGCGCGGCCTCCGCGTTGCTCGCCACCGCCTGCCGCTCGAGCTGCGGCGCATTCGCCGCGAGCCACTGCTGGCATTGCGCGAGCGCCTGCGCATGCGCGCAGACGCGCTTCACACCGTCGAGCGTGCCGCTCTGCGTCAGCAGGTTGTGGTGGATCGGCAGCGCGAGCTCGCCGCTGATCAGCAGTTGCGTCTGCAGCAGCAGGTCGAGCGTGCGTGACACGGCGCCTTCGGTCGAATTCTCAACCGGCGCGATGCCGAACGCAGACGCGCCGGCCTCGACCGAACGGAACACCTCGTCGATCGACGGGCACGGCAGCCCTTCGATCGACTGGCCGAAATACTCGAGCATCGCCTGCTCGCTGTACGTGCCGACCGGCCCGAGGAACGCGACGTGGATCGTCTGCTCGAGCGCTCGGCTCGCAGCCATGATCTCGCGCCAGATGGCGCTGATGTGCTCGCTCGCGAGCGGCCCCGCGCTCATGTCCTGCAGCCGCGCGATCACCTGCAGCTCGCGCTCCGGCCGGAACACCGGTGCGTTGAAATGCTTCTTGACCTCGCCCACCTCCAGCGCCACCGCAGCGCGCTGGTTCAGGAGCGAGATCAGCTGCGCATCGATCGCGTCGATGCGATCGCGCAGCGGTTTCAGGCGGGAATTCAGTTCGTCGTCCATGCGTTTTGCCGTGCTGTTTGAACAGCGCCGCCGTCAGGCGCCGCGCTGCTCGAAGTCCTTCATGTACTCGACGAGCGCTTTCACGCCCTCGAGCGGCACCGCGTTGTAGATCGACGCCCGCATGCCGCCGACGGACTTGTGGCCCTTCAGCTGCAGCAGCCCGCGCGCCTTTGCGCCGGCGAGGAAGTCTTCATTGCGCGTTTCGTCGGCCAGGAAAAACGGCACGTTCATCCGCGAACGTGCTGCCGGCTCGACCTTGTTCAGATAGAAACTGCTCGAATCGATCGTGTCGTAGAGCAGCTTCGCCTTCTCGATATTGCGGGCCTCGATCGCTTCGAGACCGCCCTGCCGCTTCAGCCACTGGAATACCAGGCCCGCGATGTAGATCGCGTAGGTGGGCGGCGTGTTGTACAGCGAGTTGTTCGCGGCGATGGTCTTCCATTCGAACGCGGACGGACAGATCGACAGCGCGCGGTCGAGCAGATCCTCGCGCACGATCACGAGCGTCACGCCGGCCATCCCGATGTTCTTCTGCGCGCCGCCGAACAGCACGCCGTACTTCGCGACGTCCATCGGACGCGACAGGATGTGCGACGAGACATCCGCGACCAGCGGCACGTCGCCGAGATCGGGAATCTCGAACGTCTCGACGCCGTCGATCGTCTCGTTGGTGCACAGATGCACGTAGGCCGGATCGTCCGACAGCTGCCATTCGGCGCGCGCGGGCGCACGCGTGAAGCCGTCTTCCGTCTTGCCGGTCGCGGCGAGATGTGGCGTACCGTATTTCTTCGCTTCGCTGAACGACTTCTGCGACCACGAACCCGTGACGACGAAGTCGGCCGTCTTGCGCGACCCGAGCAGGTTCATCGGCACGATCGCGTTTTCCGCGATACCGCCGCCCTGCAGGAACAGGATCCGGTGGCTGGCCGGCACGCCGAGCAGGTCGCGCAGGTCGGTCAGCGCGGCCTCGTGGATCGACATGAATTCCTTGCCGCGATGGCTCATCTCCATCACGCTCATGCCGCTGCCGTGCCAGTCGAGCATTTCGTCGGCAGCTTGCCGCAGCACTTCCTCGGGCATCGCCGCGGGGCCGGCAGAGAAATTAAAGACGCGCATCGTGAAGACCTCGGAGGGACGCGACCGGCTCGCTGCCGGCAGAACGCGCCAGAAAAGAAATGGCCGCTTGCGCTCACGCGCAAACGGCCATTATCGCACTGTCGTCAGGCTCCCGCCAAACCCGGCCGAACGGCCGGGGGCGTGCCCGGACGGCTTTACTTGCCCGGCTTGACTGCTGCGACTTCCTTGTCAGCCTGCGTGCGCGTTGCCTGGATAGCTTGCGGCATGTACTTCTGCATCAGGCCGTTGACCACGTCGCGACCGACCTGATCCTGAACCTGGATGAACTTGCGGCCCGTCGGGCTCTTGTAGAACGTCGTCAGATCCTTGATCTCCGACGTGCTGTAGTACTTCGCGTAGGCGTCGTACTGAGCCGACATTGCGTCGTTCTGGAACTGTTGCGTGCCGAACACCTTGCCTGCGCCGTCAACCAGCTTCGGCACCGCGTTCTTTTGCAGCGTCGGAACGGCAGCCTGCTTCTGCTTGTCGTTCAGCGTCTTGTTTTCCGACAGCGCGTCCGACAGGATCGCCGGGACGAGTTGCTTGGCCTGCATTTCGGCGCTGTTGCCGATTGCCGACACGAGCTTCGGCGCGTCGATCGCGTCGAGCAGATCCTTGATCGCTGCCTTCTTGTCGGCGTCGATCGGCGCAGCTGCTGCCGGAGCTGCCGGTGCGGAATTCGACAGCGCTTGCGCCATCGCGAACGTCGGCACCAGTGCAGCCAGCAGAACCAGTTGCTTGAATTGCTTTTGCATCATCACTCCCTTTTGGAAATATGAATGGTTGCTCGCCGGCCGCGGCGCTTCGCGCCCGCGGCGGCTAGAGTCTCATCCGTTCTTCAGGCTTCGCCGTCCGACGCCTCGTCGGCCTCGCCGTCACCCTCCTCGGCCTCCGCGATCTGCTGCAGGCCAGAGAGCTTGGTACCCTCATCGAGACTGATGAGTGTAACACCTTGCGTGGCACGCCCCATCTCGCGAATCTCCGAGACACGGGTGCGAATCAACACACCGGCCGTCGTGATCAGCATGATCTGATCTTCGGCATCGACGAGCGTTGCGGCCACGACCTTGCCGTTGCGCTCGGACGTCTGGATCGCGATCATACCCTTCGTGCCGCGGCCGTGACGCGTGTACTCGGTGATCGGCGTGCGCTTGCCGTAGCCGTTCTCGGTCGCGGTGAGCACCGTCTGCTCTTCGCTGCCGGCGACCAGCAGCGCGATAACCTGCTGCCCGTCCTCAAGCTGCATGCCGCGCACGCCGCGCGCCTCGCGGCCCATCGGACGCACGTCGTTCTCGTCGAAGCGCACGGCCTTGCCGGAGTCCGAGAACAGCATCACGTCGTGCGCGCCGTCGGTGATCGACGCACCGATCAGGTAGTCGCCTTCGTCGAGGCCGACCGCGATGATGCCCTTCTTCATCGGACGGCTGAACGCCTCGAGCGGCGTCTTCTTCACGGTGCCGAGCGACGTCGCCATGAAGATGAACTTGTCGGCCGAGAATTCCTTGACCGGCAGCACGACGTTGATCTTCTCGCCTTCCTGCAGCGGGAACATGTTGACGATCGGGCGGCCGCGCGAGTTGCGCGAGCCCTGCGGCACTTCATAGACCTTGACCCAGTACACGCGGCCGCGGTTCGAGAAGCACAGGATGTAGTCGTGCGTGTTCGCGATGAACAGCGTCTCGATCCAGTCGTCTTCCTTCATCTGCGTCGCCTGCTTGCCGCGACCGCCGCGCTTCTGCGCACGGTACTCGGACAGCGGCTGCGACTTCACGTAGCCCGCATGCGACATCGTGACGACCATGTCCTGCGGCGTGATCAGATCTTCGGTGTTCAGCTCGGTCGCGTTCAGCTCGATCTTCGAGCGGCGCGCGTCGCCGAACTCGGCCTTCACCGAGGTCAGCTCCTCGCCGATCATCGTCGTGATCCGCTCGGGGCGCGCGAGGATGTCCAGCAGGTCGGCGATCTGCGCCATCACTTCGCGGTACTCGCCGATGATCTTGTCCTGCTCGAGGCCGGTCAGGCGCTGCAGACGCATCTGCAGGATTTCCTGGGCCTGCGTGTCGGACAGGCGGTACAGCCCGTCGACCTGCATGCCGAACGCCGGGTTCAGGCCTTCCGGACGGTACGCGGAACGGCCGCCGGCCGCCGCGTTCTCGCTCTCGGCGCGCGTGAGCATCTCGCGCACGAGCGACGAATCCCACGGCTTCGCCATCAACTCCGCCTTCGCGATCGGCGGCGTCGGCGCGGCCTTGATGATCGCGATGAACTCGTCGATGTTCGCGAGCGCGACCGCGAGACCTTCGAGCACGTGGCCGCGTTCACGGGCCTTGCGCAGTTCGTAGATCGTGCGGCGAGTCAGCACTTCGCGTCGATGCGACAGGAAGCACTGCAGGATTTCCTTCAGGTTCAGCAGCTTCGGCTGGCCGTCGACGAGCGCGACCATGTTCATGCCGAACGTGTCCTGGAGCTGGGTCGCCTTATACAGGTTGTTCAGCACCACTTCCGGCACTTCGCCGCGCTTGAGCTCGATCACGACACGCATGCCGCTCTTGTCGGACTCGTCCCGGATGTCGGAGATGCCTTCGAGCTTCTTCTCGTTGACGAGCTCGGCGATCCGCTCGAGCAGCGACCGCTTGTTCACCTGGTACGGCAGCTCGTCGACGATGATCGCCATCCGCTGGCCGCGGTCGATCTCCTCGAAGTGCGTGGCCGCGCGCATCACGACGCGACCTCGCCCGGTGCGGTAGCCATCGCGCACGCCGGCGACGCCGTAGATGATGCCGGCCGTCGGGAAATCCGGCGCCGGGATGATCTCGATCAGTTCGTCGATCGTCGCTTCCGGGTTGCCCAGCAGGTGCTGGCACGCGTCGACGACTTCGTTCAGGTTGTGCGGCGGAATGTTGGTCGCCATACCGACCGCGATACCCGACGAGCCGTTGATCAGCAGGTTCGGGATGCGCGACGGCAGGACCGACGGCTGCATTTCGTTGCCGTCGTAGTTCGGCTCGAAATCGACCGTTTCCTTGTCGATGTCGGCGAGCAGCTCGTGACCGATCTTCGCCATGCGAATTTCGGTGTAACGCATCGCCGCGGCATTGTCGCCGTCGATCGAGCCGAAGTTGCCCTGCCCGTCGATCAGCATGTAGCGCAGCGAGAAGTCCTGCGCCATCCGCACGATCGTGTCGTAGACCGCGGTGTCGCCGTGAGGGTGGTACTTACCGATCACGTCACCGACGATACGCGCCGACTTCTTGTACGCGCGGTTCCAGTCGTTGTTCAGTTCGTGCATCGCGAACAACACGCGCCGGTGCACGGGCTTCAGGCCATCGCGGACATCCGGGAGGGCACGTCCGACGATCACGCTCATCGCGTAATCGAGATACGAACGGCGCATTTCCTCCTCTAGGGAGGTGGGCAGGGTCTCTTTGGCGAATTGATCCATGTATCCGTATCGTTTCGGAGCGAAGACGGCGAACGCCTTTCGCGTGGGCGCTGCATGCGCAACGCAACGCGAGATTCTAACATGCGCCCATCAGCCGCCAATTCGCCGCCCCCTCTATATATAAATAGCAAAAATCGCAGCACCAGCGAATCGGCCGGAATTGCACACCGCAATCACGCCCGACTCGACATCACAGACGATTGCAACATCGCTTGTTTTTCGCGCACGAGTAAACAACTGCATTCACCGGCGCAATTTCGCCGCCACACTCTTGACAATCTCTAAAAGTTACGGCAGGCCAGTGTTGCGCATGCACCACAAAGTTGAAGCGATCTTGGGGTGGGGAGGATTTTTTTTCGTAGGAAGGGAACGATATGGCAAAATGCCAACGCACTGAAAGTTAGACGCTGCTCGAAGTCTACACAGAGGCGGCGCCGCGTTTTTTGTGCCGCACCAATGTTATACTTCGAGCAATGTATGACTTGTCACCGTCAACAGGCTCGCAGTAAACCTGCGGTAATCTCAATTTCGAGAGGAGAAATATGAATAAACTTTCAAAGCTCGCGTTCATTGCAGCTACCGCAGTTATGGCTGCATCCGCTTCGGCACAGTCGGTGCCGGCGTCGCGTCAAGCCGTCAATGACAACT
This sequence comes from Burkholderia aenigmatica, assembly GCF_902499175.1. GTDB lineage: Bacteria > Pseudomonadota > Gammaproteobacteria > Burkholderiales > Burkholderiaceae > Burkholderia > Burkholderia aenigmatica. Next base: position 18,647 of record NZ_CABVQC010000019.1, on the reverse strand, counting down.
GGGTCAACGGCACGGGCGAATGGGTGTGGATGAACGGCACGAACGAGCTCTGCTGGCGCGATGCGTTCTGGACGCCGGCCACCGCCAACGCGAAGTGCGATGGCGCACTGGTCGCCCAGGCACCGCAGCCGCCGGTCGCTCCGGTCGCTCCGGCAATCACGAGCCAGAAGATCACGTATCAAGCTGACGCACTGTTCGACTTCGACAAGGCAACGCTCAAGCCGCTGGGCAAGCAAAAGCTGGACGAACTGGCTTCGAAGATCGAAGGCATGAACACGGAAGTGGTCGTCGCAACGGGCTACACGGACCGCATCGGTTCGGACAAGTACAACGACCGTCTGTCGCTGCGCCGTGCGCAAGCCGTGAAGTCGTACCTGGTCAGCAAGGGTGTGCCGGCCAACAAGATCTACACGGAAGGCAAGGGCAAGCGCAACCCGGTTACGACTGGCTGCAACCAGAAGAACCGCAAGCAACTCATCGCCTGCCTCGCACCGGATCGCCGCGTGGAAGTCGAAGTGGTTGGTACGCAGCAAGTGCAGAAGACGACCGTTCCGGCAAACTAAGCCGCGGTTTTCGACTGCTTCAAAGCCCCGCCCCGGCGGGGCTTTTTCTTTGACGCCCGCCCAGGCGCTCGTCGCTTCGCCGCTCGTCCGCTTCTTATATACTCGGGGCTGACGAACCGCAGCACCGCCCTCCTCCCGTAGCCCGTTTGCCGACATGACCAACGCCGATCCGCACGAACTCCAGAAATTCAGCGACCTCGCCCATCGGTGGTGGGATCCGAATGCCGAATTCAAGCCGCTGCACGACCTGAACCCGGTCCGGCTCGGATGGATCGATGCGCATGCGCACCTCGCCGGCAAGCGCGCACTCGACATCGGTTGCGGCGGCGGCATCCTGTCCGAATCGATGGCCGGACTCGGCGCACAAGTGAAAGGCATCGACTTGTCGACTGAAGCGCTTGGCGTCGCCGACCTGCACAGCCTCGAAAGCGGCATCACGGTCGATTACGAGGCCATCGCCGCCGAAGCGATCGCCGCGCGCGAACCGGGCTCCTACGATGTCGTCACGTGCATGGAGATGCTCGAGCACGTACCTTCGCCCGGCGATATCGTCGCCGCGTGCGCGACGCTCGTGAAACCGGGTGGCTGGGTGTTTTTCTCGACGCTGAACCGCAACTTGAAGGCCTACCTGTTCGCCGTGATTGGCGCGGAGTACGTCGCGCAAATGCTGCCCAAGGGCACGCACGACTACGCGCGCTTCATCCGCCCGTCGGAACTGGCCGGCTTCATACGCGCGACGGATCTGCACATCGTGGAGATCAAGGGCATCACGTATCACCCGATCGGCAAGCGCTTCGCGCTGTCGAACGACGCCGACATCAACTACCTCGTCGCGTGCCGCCGCGGCGCGTGACCTTCCAACCGGCATGACAACTCCTCTCTCGACCGCGCGGGCTGCACTCGACGAACCGCGCCTGCTGCACTGTGATGCCGTGCTGTTCGACCTGGACGGCACGCTCGCCGACACGGCGCCCGATCTCGCGGCTGCCGTCAACAAGATGCAACGCGTGCGCGACCTGCCCGAAACACCGCTCGACGTGCTGCGGCCGCTGGCCTCAGCCGGCGCACGCGGCCTGCTCGGCGGCGCGTTCGGCATTGATCCGCACACGCCCGGCTACGAAGCGATGCGCGACGAGTTCCTGGCCAACTACGCGACGGATCTGTGCGTGCATACGACGCTGTTCCCGGGCATCGGCGACGTGCTCGACGAGCTCGACGCGCGTGGCGTGCGCTGGGGCATCGTCACGAACAAGGCGATGCGGCTCACGGCGCCGCTCGTCGACCTGCTCGGTCTCGCGCCGCGCGCCGCCTGCGTCGTCGGGGGCGACACAACGCCGCACCCGAAGCCGCACCCGGCCCCGCTGCTGCATGCGGCCGACCAGTTGACGCTCGCGCCTGCGCGCATCGTCTACGTCGGCGACGACCTGCGCGACATTCAGGCCGGCAGCGCCGCCGGCATGGCGACGGTCGCGGCCGCGTACGGCTACTGCGGCGACGGCGCCGCGCCATCCGACTGGCAAGCGCAGCATCTCGTCGACACAACGCAGCAACTACGCGAACTGCTGCGCGATGTTGGGCTATAATGTTTGATCTTATCCGCGGGGGCGACCTGGTTTCGACAGGGGTTGTGAAGCGGCTAGGGCATGTCGAGGACCCGTCACCTCGTTAATCAATGGGAAAATCGTAACTGCAAACGACGATACGTTCGCACTGGCAGCCTAAGGGCCGCCGTCCTCTGCCTAGTTCACTGACGGGCTAGTGTCGCAAGACCGGTAGCAATACCGCCAGAGGTCATTTACGTCAGTTAAGCCCTGTCGGCGTCGCGACGCCAGGGTCGAAAACCTAGCGAATCGCCGTAGTGCAGCGTGTTCGTCCGCGTCGCTGCGGTTAAATCAAATGACTGAACTAAACATGTAGAACTAGTCGTGGAGCGCTTCTGGACGCGGGTTCGATTCCCGCCGCCTCCACCAAATTCCGCGTTCGCCGCACGAACCCCGCATGACGCAAGTCTGCGGGGTTTTTTGTTGCCGGCGAAACGCATGCGTCCCTCTCCTGCCGAAAAAGCGCCCAGCCACGGATGGGCCGGGCGGAATGCCGCCGGGCTTCCGGCGACAGGAGGTGACGGATGTCCTGCCGCGCCCGCGCAATCATCGATTGCGCCCGGCAGCGGCCAGCCCGGGTGCTGCGGCGCCGGGCGCGACGTGTCGTCGCACCCGGCATTCACGCACACCGGGCGATACGCGGCTTAGCTGCCGCGATACAGCGACTTCATTTCTTCAGCGGTGGCCGGGCGCACGCCCATTGCACGCGAACCCGATGCCGACGCGCCCTGCGCCTGTGCACCGTAACCGCTGGCGTCGGCGCCTTGCGCTTGCGCCAGCGCAGCGCGCTGCTGCTCTGCAACACGCGCCGTTGCAGCCTGGATCGCTTCCGGGTAATGCGGATCTTCGCCGCGAGCGGTGTTGTAACCTGCCTGCTGCAGCTGGACCAGTTCAGCGCGAACCTGTGCGCGGGTGATCGTCGAACCCGACTGGGCGAACGACACGACCGGGGCAACGAGAGCGGCAGCAACGACAACAGCTTGAACGAGCGACTTCATGATGACCTACCTCCAGATTTGTCTGTGTTCGCGGTGAACACCTTGTTCATCGCTGACAACCCGAAGTTTATGTAGGCGGATGCTTAAGAATAAGGCAGGTTTCAGGAAGACATCCTTCCTGATTTACGGGTTAACCCTAAACCCCCGCCAGGCCAGCGATGCGCACACGCAGACATCGCCCGACATCGAATCGCATGAAGATTCGCCGGAAAGCAAAAAGCCCCGCGAAGCGGCAACGCTTCGCGGGGCTCGGACAGAATCGAAATCGCACGGGATCCTGCAGTTGCCGGTCAGCCGGTCAGTCCGGTGCGCAGGCGCAACGCGCGCCATCGAACCGGTACAGCATGACCGCCGTGCGGGCGCACCCGTCCGCCGTGTTACCGGCTATCCATCGGACACTTCAGGTTGCAGCCGCTCGGATCGCCCAAGTCGCCCTTGCGACGCAAGGCCGACTTCTTGCCGCTCTGGTATTTCTGCGACGGCGCCGACGCCGCGAACGGCATCTGCGGATGTTCGTTCAGGCGAAACTGTTCGCTCAGGATACCGCCGGGCACACCAGGAGAATTCTGCGCGAGCGCAAACGGCGAAACAGTGACCAGCAGCCCCGCGGTCAACGCTGCCGCGGCGAGGGGAACGGAAAATTTCATGGCGGGATGACGCTTGAACGGCGTGCTTGTTGGAACGTTGATCAAGCGGCAAGCGTAGCGCAAATCCCCCACTGCTGCATCGCGGTTCGATCGCGCCCGCGTTACCGGGAATTGCCGTCCGGCAAGCCCGCGCCCTCGCCGCCGGCCAGCCCCGTCACGATGCTCGTCAGCGATCCGCATGCGGCCGGATCGTAGCCGTCGAGATGCGCGACGCGCTCGATGAAACGCACGTCGCGCAGCAGTGCCAGTACGCCGGCAAGCGGCCGCGCGTCGAGCTGCGCGCGTTCGCACGCGAAGTAATAGTCCTCGTCGACGACCGGGATGAAATCGAGACCGAAATGATGGGCGGCAGGCTCGACGCCGAAGCCGAGATCGGCCATCCCGCTCGCGACAAATGCCGCGATCGCCGAATGCGTGAGTTCGGCCGACGCATAGCCGTCGATGCGCTCGGGATCGATGCCGATCGCCCGCAGCGCGAGATCCAGCAGCATGCGCGTGCCCGACCCCGGCTGGCGGTTGACGAAGCGGATGTCATTGCGCGCGAGATCCGCGAGCCCGCGAACCTGCTTCGGGTTGCCGCGCGGAACGAACAGCCCCTGCTGGCGCCGTGTCAGGTGGATCAGCACATGGCGCGTATCGTCGAGCCACGGCCGGTAGATCTGTGCGCACTGCGCGCGAAACGCGCCACGCGGCAGATGGAAGCCGGCCAGGTCGCACTCGCCGCGGGCAAGCGCCTGCACGGCCTCGACGCTCTCGCGGTACTTGATGTCGACAGCCGCCTGCGCATCGACGAGCGCCGATACGAGCGTCGCGACCGCGTAGCCGTGCGACGCGTGGATGCGCACGGCGCCATCACGCTGCGCGAGCCGACGATTCAGGTCGCTCGCCACTTCGGCCGCCAGCGTGCGCAGGTTCCCGTCGAGCCGGCTGCGCGCGAGGCGCTGCGCATCGACGACCGCCTGCCCGAGCGCCGACAGCGTCGAGCCCTTGCCGCGCGCGGTTTCGATCAGTTCCCCGCCGATGCACGCCTCCAGCGCGCGCAGCATGCCCCACGCGTGCCGGTAGGACAGCCCTTTCGCTTGCGCGGCCTGCGCAATGCTGCCCGTGTCGGCCACGAGTTCCAGCAGCGGCGCGACATCCGACAGGCTGGCGGTGCGGCCTTCCGTGTCGCGTACGGTCAGATACGCGTCGCATTCGATTCGAATCAATTATGCACTCCGATTTCCTATTGCGACCGCAAAAGCTTCCGCTTATCGTTGGTCAAAATCAATCAGAACGAAGCCGCAATGCGCACTATATGAAGTCCATGCGCATATGAGACTTTGGAGGAGCATAACCGATGTCCCCGAACTCCCACGCGCCCGACGCGCTCGTCGAGCGCCACGCGCGCGCCGGCCAGTCGCTGGTCGCGATCCTGCACGCGATCCAGGACGACGCGGGCTACGTGCCGCCGGGCTGCGTCGCCCCGCTCGCGAAGGCGCTTAACCTGTCGCGCGCGGAAGTGCACGGCGTCCTGACTTACTACCACCACTTCCGCACCGCGCCGCCCGCGCGCGTGACGATCCAGATGTGCCGCGCCGAAGCGTGCCGCAGCATGGGCTGCGAATCGCTCGCCGCGCATGCGGAAGCGCGCACGGGGTGCCGGTTCGACGCGGCGCACGACGCCGCCGCGGATGCGCATGCGCCCGGTGAAGTCGCCCTCGAATCGGTGTACTGCCTCGGGCTGTGCGCGCAATCGCCGTCGCTGACGGTCAACGGCGTGCTGCATGCGAAGGTCACGCCGGAGAAATTCGACGCGCTGCTGGCCGACGCGGTCGCCCATGCTCCGGAGGCCGCATGACGACGACCCGCATCTACGTCCCGCGCGATTCGTCCGCGCTGGCGCTCGGCGCCGACTCGCTCGCGGCCGCGATCGTCGCGGAAGCCGAGCGGCGCGGTGTTGCGATCGAACTGATCCGCAACGGCTCGCGCGGGCTGCTGTGGCTCGAACCGCTCGTCGAGGTCGGCACGGCCGCCGGCCGCGTCGGCTACGCAAACCTGTCGGCCGCCGACGTGCCGGCGCTGTTCGATGCCGGCTGGCTCGACGGCGGCGCGCATCCGAGCGGCGTCGGCCTCGTCGACGCATTGCCCTATCTCGCGCGCCAGCAACGCCTCACGTTCGCGCGCGTCGGCCTGACCGATCCGCTGTCGATCGACGACTACCTGCAATACGAAGGCCTCACCGGCCTGAAGAACGCGCTCGCGCTCGACGGCGATGCCGCGTGCGAAACGCTGATCGAATCAGGGCTGCGCGGCCGAGGTGGTGCAGCGTTCCCGGCCGGCATCAAGTGGCGCACGGTCCGGCAGGCGAGCGCCCGGCAGAAATACATCGTCTGCAACGCGGACGAAGGCGACTCGGGCACCTTCTCCGATCGCCTGATCATGGAATGCGATCCGTACTGCCTGATCGAAGGGATGATCATCGCGGGGATCGCGACGGGCGCAACGGTCGGCTACATCTACGTGCGCAGCGAATACCCGCACGCGATCGCCACGCTCGAAGCGGCGATCGTCCGCGCCCGCGAAGCCGGCTGGCTCGGCGCGCACGTGCTCGGCTCCGCGCATGCGTTCGAGCTGCACGTCGCGAAAGGCGCGGGCTCATACGTGTGCGGCGAGGAAACGGCGCTGCTCGAATCGCTCGAAGGCAAGCGCGGCGTCGTGCGTGCGAAACCGCCGCTGCCCGCGCTCGCCGGCCTGTACGGCCAGCCGACCGTCATCAACAACGTGATCACGCTCGCGACGGCGCCCGTGATCTTCGCGCGCGGCGCGGCGTTCTATCGCGACTACGGGATGGGCCGCTCGCGCGGCACGCTGCCGTTCCAGCTCGCGGGCAACATCCGCCACGGCGGCCTCGTCGAGCTCGCGTTCGGCGTGACGCTGCGCGAGCTGCTGTTCGACTTCGGCGGCGGCACGGCAAGCGGCCGGCCCGCGCGTGCTGCCCAGGTCGGCGGGCCGCTCGGCACCTACCTGCCCGATCACCAGTGGGACGTGCCGCTCGACTACGAAGCGTATACGGCGATCGGTGCGGTCGTCGGCCACGGCGGCATCGTGCTGCACGACGACACGTCGAACCTCGCCGAACTCGCCGAATACGCGATGAAGTTCTGCGCGATCGAATCGTGCGGCAAGTGCACGCCGTGCCGGATCGGTTCGACGCGAGGCGTCGAGACGATCGCGCGCATCCGCCACGGCGACACGTCGGAACGACAGGTCACGCTGCTGCGCGACCTGTGCGACACGATGCTGGCCGGTTCGCTGTGCGCGATGGGCGGCATGACGCCGTATCCGGTGCTGTCCGCGCTCGACCATTTCCCCGAAGATTTCGGGCTCGCCGCCGGCAAGGATGCCGCGGCGGGTCCGGTCAAGGCTGCGGCCTGACCCAGAAGGAGCCCTGCATGTCCCTCGACACGAACAACGTCCGCCAAGGCGGCTGCGGCTCGGGCCAATGCGCGTGCAAGAGCGCCGCACAGGCGCGTGCCAGCGACCCGTTCGACGATACCGACTACGGCACGCCGCAACGGCATGCCGATACCGACGTCACGCTCGAAATCGACGGCCAGCCGGTCACGGTGCCGGCCGGCACGTCGGTGATGCGCGCGGCGATCGAAGCCGGCGTCAACGTCCCGAAGCTCTGTGCGACCGATTCGCTCGAACCGTTCGGCTCGTGCCGGCTGTGCCTCGTCGAGATCGAAGGCCGGCGCGGTTATCCGGCGTCGTGCACGACGCCTGCCGAAGCGGGCATGAAGGTGCGCACGCAATCGGACCGGCTGCAGTCGCTGCGTCGCAACGTGATGGAGCTGTACATCTCCGACCATCCGCTCGATTGCCTCACCTGCCCCGCCAACGGCGACTGCGAGCTGCAGGACATGGCAGGCGTCGTCGGGCTGCGCGAGGTGCGTTACGGCTTCGACGGCGCGAATCATCTGCGCGACAAAAAGGACGAGTCGAATCCGTACTTTACGTACGACCCGTCGAAATGCATCGTCTGCAACCGCTGCGTGCGCGCCTGCGAGGAAACGCAGGGCACGTTCGCGCTGACGATCGCCGCACGCGGCTTCGAATCGCGCGTCGCCGCGGGCGAAAGCGAATCGTTCATGGCATCGGAGTGCGTGTCGTGCGGCGCGTGCGTCGCCGCGTGCCCGACCGCCACGCTGCAGGAAAAATCCGTCGTGCAACTCGGCCAGGCCGAACACTCGGTCGTCACGACCTGCGCGTACTGCGGCGTCGGCTGCTCGTTCAAGGCCGAGATGAAGGGCACGCAGGTCGTGCGCATGACGCCGCACAAGAACGGCCTCGCAAACGAGGGCCACGCGTGCGTGAAGGGACGCTTCGCGTGGGGCTACGCGACGCACAAAGACCGCATCACGAAGCCGATGATCCGCGAGAAGATCACCGACCCGTGGCGCGAAGTCAGCTGGGATGAAGCGCTCACCTACGCGGCAACGCAATTCCGCAAGCTGCAGCAGAAGTACGGCCGCGACTCGATCGGCGGCATCACGTCGTCGCGCTGCACGAACGAGGAAACCTACCTCGTGCAGAAGCTGGTGCGCGCCGCGTTCGGCAACAACAACGTCGACACCTGCGCACGCGTGTGCCATTCGCCGACGGGCTATGGCCTCAAGACGACGCTCGGCGAATCGGCCGGCACGCAGACGTTCGCGTCGGTCGGCCAGGCCGACGTGATCGTCGTGATGGGCGCGAACCCGACCGACGGCCACCCGGTGTTCGGCTCGCGGCTTAAGCGGCGCGTGCGTGAAGGCGCGAAGCTGATCGTGATCGACCCGCGCCGCATCGACGTCGTCGACGGCCCGCACGTGAAGGCCACCCATCACCTGCAGTTGCGCCCCGGCACCAACGTCGCGATCGTCAACGCGCTCGCGCACGTGATCGTCACCGAAGGGCTCGTCGCCGACGCGTTCGTCGCCGAGCGCTGCGAGCCGCGCGCATTCGAGCAGTGGCGCGACTTCGTGTCGCGTGCCGACAACTCGCCCGAAGCGACCGCCGACGTGACCGGCGTGCCGGCCGAGCGGGTACGCGAAGCCGCGCGCCTCTATGCGACGGGCGGCAATGCCGCGATCTATTACGGGCTGGGCGTGACCGAACACGCGCAGGGCTCGACCACGGTGATGGGCATCGCGAACCTCGCGATGGCGACCGGCAACATCGGCCGCGAAGGCGTCGGCGTCAATCCGCTGCGCGGCCAGAACAACGTGCAGGGCTCGTGCGACATGGGCTCGTTCCCGCACGAGCTGCCCGGCTACCGGCACATCGGCGACGAGATCGTGCGCACGCAGTTCGAGGCAGCGTGGTCGGCAAAGCTGCAACCGGAACCGGGGCTGCGCATCCCGAACATGTTCGACGCGGCGCTCGACGGCAGCTTCAAGGGGCTTTACTGCCAGGGCGAGGACATCGTCCAGTCGGACCCGAATACGCAGCACGTCGCGGCCGCACTGTCGGCAATGGAATGCATCGTCGTGCAGGACATCTTCCTGAACGAGACCGCGAAGTACGCGCATGTGCTGCTGCCCGGCTCGTCGTTCCTCGAGAAGGACGGCACGTTCACGAACGCGGAACGCCGCATCTCGCGCGTGCGCAAGGTGATGCCGCCGCTCGCGGGCTACGCGGACTGGGAAGTCACGCTGATGCTGTCGCGCGCGCTCGGCTACGAGATGGACTATGCGCATCCGTCGGACATCATGGACGAAATCGCGCGGCTCACGCCGACCTTCTCGGGCGTGTCGTACGCGAAGCTCGACGCGCTCGGCAGCATCCAGTGGCCGTGCAACGAGCATGCACCGGAAGGCACGCCGACGATGCACATCGACGCATTCGTGCGCGGCAAGGGCAAGTTCGTGATCACGCAGTTCATTGCGTCGCCGGAGAAGGTCACGCAGCGCTATCCGCTGATTCTGACGACGGGCCGCATCCTGTCGCAGTACAACGTCGGCGCGCAGACCCGCCGCACCGAGAACGTGCAGTGGCACGAGGAGGACCGCCTCGAGATCCATCCGCACGACGCGCAGGATCGCGGCATCCGCAGCGGCGACTGGGTCGGTATCGAATCGCGTGCGGGGCAGACGGTACTGCGCGCGCTCGTGACCGAACGCATGCAGCCGGGTGTCGTGTACACGACGTTCCACTTCCCCGAATCGGGCGCGAACGTGATCACGACGGACAGCTCGGACTGGGCGACAAACTGCCCCGAGTACAAGGTGACGGCCGTACAGGTGCTGCCTGTCGCGCAACCGTCCGACTGGCAGCAGGCGTACGCGCGCTTCAACGCGGAACAGCTCGACCTGCTCGAGCGCCGCGCGGCCGCGACCGCAACCGTGACGACAGGCAAGTGAGGACACGATGGACCACCGACACCTGATCGACATGGCGAACCAGATCGGCGCATTCTTCGAATCGATGCCCGATCGCGACGAAGCGCTGACCGGCATCGCCGACCACATCCGGCGCTTCTGGGAACCGCGGATGCGCCGCGCGTTTCTGGCGGCGCTCGACGATCCGTCGGGCGAGGCCGCGCAACGCGCGGCGCCGATCGTGCGCGAGGCGATTGCCGTGCATCGCGCGTCGCTCGTGCCTGCCGCTGCGACCGCCTGACCGCACCGCTACGCGGATCGCGACATGCCCGCGAACCAGCTTTCGCAGTGGCGCAGCAGCGCGTTCGCGTCGGTCGCCGTACGCCCGCGCGCGGCGACATAACCATCGGGCCGCAGCAGGTAAAACGACGGCCGAGAGCGGCCGTATTCCTGCACCAGCGCGCCATCACCGCCTTCGGCATCGGTGACGCGCCAGAATCGCACCGCATCCGGCATGATCCGTTCGAGCCCCTGCACGAGCGCCTGCGCATCGGCCGGTATCGGCGGCACCGTGCCGGCGTCGGCGTTCGCCGGCTCTTCCAGCAGCAACAACGTGAAGCTCGCCGGATCGTGCAGGTCGTATAGCCGCGCCGTTCCGGGCGCCCGGCCGAGCGGCCCGTCGAGCACGCGCACGCGTGCGTCGGGTGCCCGCTCGCCTGCGCGCGGCCCGCCGTCGAGCACGCGCTCGAGCGTGAGCGGACTCTTCCGGTATTGCACGCCGAGCTCGCTGACCGTGCGCCGCACCGCGTCGCGCATCGGCCCGAACGAAGCCAGCACCGGCACGACGTGATCACGCAGCAGCTTCATCGCGCCGCGCTCGGCTTCGACGATCTGCGTGACGAAACCGGTCTGCCGCAACACGTCGCGCTCGATCGGATGACGTTCCGCGTGATACGTGTCGAGCAGCCGCTCGGGCGTGCCCGCGCCGAGCACGCGCGCGAGCTTCCAGCCGAGATTGAAGGCTTCCTGGATGCCGGTGTTCATGCCCTGCGCGCCAGCCGGGCTGTGGACGTGCGCGGCGTCGCCCGCGAAAAACACGCGGCCGTGACGCAGCCGGTCGATCATCCGGCTGTGCAGGTGAAAATAGGACGACCACGCGAGATCGCTCGGCGAAATCGACGCACCGGCACGGGCACGCACGATCGCGTCGCATTCCGCGAGCGACGGGGTCGGCGCATCGGGCGACGCGTCGCTGCCGGGTGGCCGGTCGGCCACGAGCCGGTAACGGCCGCCGCCCATCGGAAACAGGCCGGCGATGCCTTCGGGGGTCGTGAACAGGTGGATCTCCTCGTCCGGCCAGTCGGGTATCGCCGCGAAATCGGCCAGCAGGAAAGTCTGTTCGAACGCATGCCCGGTGAAGCCCAGGCCGAGCAGATGCCTGACCGTGCTGTGCGCGCCATCGGCCGCGATCAGGTATGACGGGGCGAACGATTCGTCGCGGCCGTCGGCGCGGCGGATCGACACGTCGAGCGACGCGCCGCCCGCGTCGCACGCGGTCAGCGTCGCGCCGCGCTCGACCGTCACGCCGAGCCGGGCCAGGTGCTCGGCAAGCAGGCGCTCGGTGACGGCCTGGTCGAGAAACAGCAGGTATGGATAACGCGTTTGCAGCGGATCGAAATCGAGCCGCGCGATCACGCGGCCGTCGGCATGGAGCGCGGCCGCATGCGCACGATGGCCGAGCGCTAGAAACGGTTCGACCGCGCGATGCTGCTCCAGCAGTTCGAGCGTGCGCGCCTGGATGCCGATCGCGCGCGAATGCGGCGCAGGCGCGGCGAGCCGATCGATGATGCGCACCGGCACGCGGGCTCGCGCGAGGCTCATCGCCGCGGCAAGGCCGGTCGGCCCCGCGCCGACGATCAGCACGGGCCGGATATCGGGCAGTGTGTCGGCCATGAGAACCTCGATGACACGCGATCCTGCAAGTCTACGCCGCTCCCGGTGACGGGGCCATATGCCGATCGGCAAACGAGCGGCACCGCCGCGCGGTGTGGGAAAATACGCGCTTTCCGTCAGTTTTCGCGTCATGGATTCCGCATTCGAACGGGCGTATGCCGCACACCGCGCGGGCCGCCTCGCCGAGGCCGAGCACGGCTATCGCAACGCGCTCGCCTCCAACCCCGCCGACGCCGACGCGCTGCATCTGTTCGGCGTGCTGCGGCACCAGCAGGGCCAGCACGCCGAGGCAGCCGATCTCGTCGGCCGCGCCGTCGCGCTGCGTCCGAACGATGCCGCGCTGCAGCTCAATCTCGGCAACGCGCTGAAGGCGCTCGGCCGGCTCGACGAAGCGGTCGACCGCTTTCGCAATGCGCTGACGCTCGCGCCCGAATTTCCGCTTGCGCACTACAACCTCGGCAACGCGTATGCGGCACTGCAGCGCCACGACGATGCGATCGATGCGTTCGGCCGCGCGCTCCGGCTCACGCCCGACGATGCGTCGATCCACAACAATCTCGGCAACGCGCTGAACGCGCTCGGCCGCCACGACGACGCGCTCGCCGCGTTCCATCGCGCGCTCGAGCTGCGGCCCGGGCATGCGGGGGCGCACAACAACCTCGCGATGGCGCTGAACGCGATGGGCCGCGCCGACGACGCGATCGCGCACTTCCAGGCCGCGATCGCCGCGCAGCCGCGCTTCGTCGCCGCACACTTCAATCTCGGCAACACGTTCGATGCGGTCGGCCGGCATGCCGAGGCGGCCGCCGCGTTCGAAGCCGCGCTCGCGCTGCATCCGCCGTTTCCGCTCGCGCTGTTCGGGCTCGCGAACGCACTGAGCGCGCAGGCCCGCCACCGCGACGCGCTGCCCTACTACGAGCGTGCGGTCGGTCTCGATCCATCGTTCAGCCTGGCCTGGCTGAACCTCGGCAACGCACATCACGCGCTCGGTGCGCACGAGATGGCGCTGCGCGCATTCGACCAGGCGCTGCGCGTCGCGCCCGATCTCACGCTGGCCCGGCTGCACCGCGCGGTCACGCTGCTCACGCTCGGCGACTTCACGCGCGGGCTGCCTGCCTATGAAGCGCGCCATGACACGCCGGGCGCGACGCCGCTCGGCACGCTGCCGCGCTGGCAGGGCGAGCCGATTGCGTCGCGCACGCTGCTGATCCGCGCGGAACAGGGCTTCGGCGACACGCTGCAGTTCATCCGCTTCGTGCCGCTCGCGCGCGCACGCTGCGCGCGCGTCGTGCTCGAAATCCAGCCGGAACTCGTTACGCTGCTGGCGCCGGCCGCGTCGCGCTGGCGCGTGACGCTCGTCGCACAGGGCAGCGCGAAAGCACCTGCCGCGGATATCGCATGCACGCTGATGAGCCTGCCGTTCCTGCTCGGGCTTCAGACGGAGGACATCGTCGCGGGCTCGCGCTACCTCGATACCCCCGACGGCGCCGGCAGGCGCTTTCGCGGCTCGCTCGGCGGGCAGTCGAAACGCAAGTTCGGCCTCGCATGGTCGGGGCGCCGGCAGGCGCAGGAAAACCGCTCGATGCCGTTCGACGCGCTTGCACCGCTGCTCGCGCTGCCGGACATCGACTGGATCGTGCTGCAGCCCGCACTCGACGACGACGAACGCGCGCGCGTCGACGCACATCCGCGCGTGCATCGGCTCGACGGCCGGCTGAACGACTTTGCCGACACGGCTGCGCTGGTTGAGCGGCTCGACGGTGTCGTCACGATTGATACGGCAGTCGCGCACCTCGCCGGCGCGCTCGGCAAGCCGCTGTGGGTCATGCTGCCGTTCGCGCCGGACTGGCGCTGGTTCACCGGCGACGACTGCCCGTGGTATCCGCAGGCCCGGCTCGCCCGCCAGCCCGCGCCTGGACAATGGCTCGATGTGGCGGCCGCAGTTGCCGGCATGCTGCGCGAAGCCTGAACGCAAACGAAAAAAGGGAGCGCGGCGCGCTCCCTTTTTCAATGCGATGCGTACGGGCAGCGCCGCGCGATAGACGGGTGGCGCTCAGGCCGCCTTGTACTGGTTGCGCGCCTCCGACGTGCGATACAGCACGAGCGTCGCGATCAGCCCGCAAATCGCGGCGACGCTCAACCACAGCCCCGGCGCCGCCTTGTTCCCGGTCTGATGAATCAGCAGCGTCGAGATCGCGGGCGTGAAGCCGCCGATCGTCGTCGCCAGGCTGTATGCGAGCGAGAAACCGGCCGTGCGCACGTCGGCCGGCATCACTTCGGTCAGCGCGACGACCATCGCCCCGTTATACGACGCGTACAGGAACGACAGCCACAGCTCGACCGCGAGCAGCCGCAGGAACGACGGATCGCCGACGAGCCACAGCACGGCCGGGTAAGCCGTCAGCAGCGTCAGCACGGTGAACGTGATCAGCACCGGGCGGCGACCGATACGGTCGGACAACGCGCCGGACAGCGGCAGCCACACGAGATTGGAAATCCCCACGCAGACGGTCACGACAAGCGCGTCGAGCGACGACAGGTGCAGCACCTCCTTGCCGAACGTCGGCGTATAGGCGGTGATCATGTAGAACGACACCGTCGTCATGATCACCATCCCCATGCCTGCAACCACGACGCCCCAGTTGTCGAGCATCGAACGCATGATCTCGCCCATCGTCGGACGATGACGCTTCGCGAGGAACTCGTCGGTCTCCTTCAGCGAACGACGAATCAGGAACAGGAACGGCACGATCAGGCAGCCGATCAGGAACGGAATGCGCCAGCCCCACGCGGTCATCTCCTCGGCCGGCAGCAGGCGGTTCAGCAGCACGCCGACGAACGCGGCGAACACGACGGCCACCTGCTGGCTGCCCGACTGCCACGACGTATAGAACCCCTTGTGGCCCTTCGTCGCGATCTCCGACAGATAGACCGACACGCCGCCGAGTTCGACGCCCGCCGAAAAGCCCTGCAGCAGCCGGCCGAGCAGCACGAGCGCCGGCGCGAGCACGCCGATCGTCGCATAGCCGGGTATCACGGCCACCGTGAGCGTGCCGAGCGCCATCAGCCCGAGCGTCAGGATCAGCCCCTTGCGGCGGCCATGGTGGTCGATGTACGCACCGAGCACGATGGCGCCGACCGGCCGCATCAGGAAACCCGCGCCGAACACCGACAGCGACAGCATCAGCGACGCGAATGCATTACCGCTCGGAAAGTAGGTTTTCGCGATGGCCGACGCGTAATAGCCGTAGACCATGAAGTCGTACATTTCCAGGAAGTTGCCGCTGACGACCCGGAACACGGTGCGGAATTTCGATTCCTGCGCGATGGCGTGTGACGCAGTGGACATGTGTTTCTCGCTCAGCTCGGATGGCGCGAATCCGCGCCGCATGGATCCGCCGACGCAAGCGGCGCCGGGCCGCCGCCCGCGGGCATCGCTGCCCGCCGGCGGCGCGCCGCGCAGCGACGCGCGCACCGGCATGGTTCGCGCATCATGCCACGCCAACCCGACATTTGCCTTGTGTCGCCCCTGCGGTTGCCGTCGCGGCATTCTCCTCGTACGAGTCACCCCGAAACGGAAGCAAAAATCAGATTGATCTGATCGACCGGCCTTCGCCGGCTGACCACAATGTCTAGATTTGCAACGACAGTTCCGCGCCGCACCGGCACGGTTGCCCGTATCGCGTGGCGCATCGCCCTATGACCCCATCGCACCTCGTCCCCGTTGCAGGCGCGCTCGCCCGCCCACGCGTCGCGCCGCTCGATCACGTGCCGTCGTTCGGCCGCGACTGGATCTTTCGCGACGCACCCGGTGCGCAGCCCGGCAAGCACTGCGTCGCGACACTGGCGACGTCCTGCATCGACGTCAGCCGGCCGCACCGCGCGTGCCACTGGCAGCCGCTGCCCGTAGCCGCGTCGGCCCCGACTCATATCGGGCCGTCCGTTGTACTGTCTGCCGCTGCGGGACGGCGTTCCCGCCATACCGCCGGCGGCTTTCGCGACCGGCGTGCGCGGTACGCGATCTGCTGGAGCATCGGCGCGCTCGGCATCATCTGCTGGCTGATTGCCGCACATGAACCGCCTGTGGAGTTCGGGCCTGCCTACGCGATTCAAACGGCGGGCGGCGTACCGGATCACGCCACGTCGTCGTCCGGCACCGTGCAGATCGCCACGGTTCAGCCGCGTCCGTCGACGGGCACGCCACCGCAGCGCAAGATGGCCGCGCCAGTCGCGACAACGGCCGAATCGCCGCCGGCCTCGCACCCCGTCACGCGTCGTCCGGCATCGCTTCGTCCGAAGGCAACGTCCGGCGTACCGCACACGACCACTGCATCGCTGCCCCGTTCGAACGGCAAGCGCGAGACGGCGGCACCGGCCCGGCCCGCGACCATGCCGCGACTGACTGCGCGTCCACCGATCCGAAGCAACACGGTCGACACCCGGGCACGCGATCGGCTCGCGACCGCGCCGCGCGCAATCGCCAATTCACCTGACACGCTCGACGATCCGCTCACGCTGATCGCGATGGCAAGCGCGCTACGCAGCCAGCCCGCGCAACGCACGCCCCCTCTCGTCAATTTCGACTGGACGACGCAACTGTCCCACCGCCGCTTGACCGATACACCGGACGCGTTCGCACGCTGACAGCCGCACCATAAAAAAACCCGGCGAAGCTCGCTTCGCCGGGTTTTGCTCGTCTCTCTGCGACCTTCTGACGAATCGTTACTTGTGCGCGGGCAGCCCCGTCTCGGTCTGCTTCTCGAGCTGTCGCACCTGCTCCTGCAGATCGCGCAGCTGCAGCTGCGCGGCCCGCTTCTCGACCTGCAGCGCCTGTGCCTGCTCCTGCGCCGACCGCTGCCGCTGCGCAACTTCGGCCTGCTGGCTGCGCGCAACGCTCAGGTCAGCCTGCAACTGCTGCGCACGATTCGCCTGCAGCGCGATCACGCGCTCGAGAAACGCCTTCTGTGCCTCCAGCTCGGTTCGACGGATCTCGATGTCGGCAAGTTGTACGGTCTGCTGAACGAAGTTCGCGTACACCATCTCCGCACGGCTCTTCTCCTGCGACCGGATCACACGCCACAGGTGCTTGTCCTGGAACAGCGCGACGTAGTACGTCATCTCGCGCGGGTCGAACATCAGGCTCGCGCCGTAGCTACCGTTGTACGTCGTGCGCATCTCGACGATCCGGCCATCGTGCAGCATCTGCGTCAGCTCGGCGACATTGCCTTGTGCGGACGCATCCATCGCAGCCACGCTGGTTGCCGCCGGGTCGCCGCGCAGGCTCGTGACCGCCGGACGCGTGCCGGCGGCAGGCGCAGTCGCGTCGGCGGACCAGGCCATGCCCGCTTGCGCGCAGGCAGCCAGCGCAACGATCCACGTTGCGCATCGTGCAGGGGAAAAATTTCGGAAAGCCAACGTCAGACTCCGGCGAACGAATCGGAACTCGCGATTATCGTTCAAAACGAAACGGCCGCATCTCGAATTTATCGGGATGCGGCCGGTCCTCTTGCGACGCGGAGAATGTCGCTTGCTACAGGCGGGTTTCACGCGCCGCGCGCAGGAACGCATCGAGCAGCGGCGTGCAGTCGAGCAGCTCCGAGCCGCCGGCCCGATGGAACTCGGGGTGCCACTGTACGCCGACGACGAACGGCGAACGGCGATGGCGAATGCCTTCAATGATCCCGTCGCCGGCCGACACGGCCTCGATGTTCAGATCGCGGCCGAGATCGCGAATCGCCTGATGGTGGATCGAGTTGACGATCGCTTCGCTGCGCCCGGGGAACATGCTCGCGAGCGTCGACGAATCCGGGAAGCGGATCGCGTGACGATGCTGGTCGTAATGCTCGCTCACGTGCGCATTCGCGGTCGGCACATCGGTGGCGATGTCCTGATACAGCGAGCCGCCGAACGCGACGTTGATCAGTTGGCAGCCGCGGCACACGCCGAGGACAGGTTTGCCGGATTCGACGAACTCGTGCAGCAGCTCGAGTTCGTACATGTCGCGCACGCGATCGCCCGGCCATTCAGGGCGTGCGTCGGATGCGGCGTAGGTTTGCGGGGATACGTCCGCGCCACCCTGCAGCAGCAGGCCGTCGAGATGCTTCGCGTAATCGCGCAGGCGGATGTTGCTCGGGTGAATCATGCCCTGGTGGCCGACGGTCGGAATCATGAACACGAGCACGTCGCGCGACATCACCCAGTGGGCGATCGATTCCTCGAGATACTGCAGCGTCTTGCCGCGCAGCCCCTTCGCGCCTGGTTCCGGATGGAAGATCCGCGCCGACACGCCGATGCGCAGCGTGCGCTGCGTGATGCGCTGGCCGGCACGGTCGAACAGCCGGCGCGCACGCGCGACCACGATCCGGCCGAAGACCGACCACGGCGTGTCGCTCTGCTTCAGATAGGCCGGTGGCGCATTCTGCGCGCTCGCGGGCGGCGGGCGCGGCGTGTCGAAGTCAGGCTGTGCGCCGAAACCCGGCGGCGGCGCGCCATGCTTCGGCGGCGCGGCAGCGGCAGCGCCATCGACGGCGGCGCCCCTGGC
>NZ_CABVQC010000018.1 GCF_902499175.1 Burkholderia aenigmatica | reverse complement strand
GGCGTCATCCCGGTCAGCTTGTAGTCCTGGAACACCGGGCAGTCGTTGTCGGTTTCATTGGTCGGCGACTGGCCGCTCAGCATCGCGATGTAGTTGTCGAGGCTCACGTGCCCGGTGCCGTAGTACTGCTGCACCAGCGCACCCTGCGCGGCCAGCGTCGTCGCGAGGTACGGCGCCTTCGTGTTCGCGCCGAACGTGGTCGCGTAGTTCTCGTTTTCGAGCGTGATCACGAACACGTGGCGAATCTGCTGCTGGCCGCTCGCCTGCATCGACGACGATCCGCACGCGGTGACAATCAGCGCGACGAGCGATCCGAGCGCGGCCACCAGCGTGGCACGCATCCAAAAACGAAAGGACATGACGATTCCGGAACTGAAGAAGTTGATGAACGGGAAAGGTTCAGCGAACGTCCGGCGGCTTCAGCCGTTCGGGTATTCGCGGTTGATCAGGTCGAGCCGCAGCATGCCGAGCTGCACGCCGACGTTGCTCAGCAGGTACAGATCACGGCGCCGCAATGCAGGCATCTGCGCGGACGCATCGTAGAGCGACGGCAGCGTCAGCCCCGCCGGCACTGCGGCCTGCATCCCCACGGCATTCGACACGCGCACGGCAATCGACGCCTGATCCGAATGGGTGACGACACCGACGTTGCCGAGTGCCGAGGCCGAGCCGGCCTGCTTGACGATCGCGGCAGCAACACCGTCGGGCGTCGGTATCGGGCTGCCGGCGGCCAGGGCCGGGGTCGCGAT
Source organism: Burkholderia aenigmatica (assembly GCF_902499175.1). Lineage (GTDB taxonomy): Bacteria > Pseudomonadota > Gammaproteobacteria > Burkholderiales > Burkholderiaceae > Burkholderia > Burkholderia aenigmatica. The sequence continues at coordinate 122,166 of NZ_CABVQC010000018.1, read as the reverse complement.
CGACGTCACGCCGGCCGTCAGCCCGTATTTCGACGCGAGCACGCTCGCGACCTCCTGCTGCGCGACGATCCGCACGGCAACCTTCTGGCGCAGCAGGAACACGGCGTCTGCAATCGCCTCGTTCACGGGGCCCGGCACTGGCGCGGCACCGGACGACGCCGCGGCGCGACCGCCGAAGCTGAATGCGGCAATCGTGTTGATGGCCGTGTTCTGGACGGTCGGCGGCGTCCACGAGAAAAACGTATCGAACAGGTAGCCGGTCTCGTCGGTGGCGGCTGCGCGGTCGTTCAACTCGTTCGTCAGCTTGCCGAGCATCTGGCGTTGCAGTTCGGCGTCTGAAACAGGCGCGTCGCTCGCAAAGGCGGGCGTGCTGGCGGCGCCGGCCGCGGCGAGTGCGGAGGCGGAGGCGAGGAAATGGCGTCGGGTCTGCATGGTCATTGGAATCGGGAGAAAAAAGTGCGTCAGCCCTTCGGGAACGCCTGCATCGTCGCGCCGATCGCGCGGCCGAGCATCTGCGCATACATGTCGTGTACGAGGTACAGGCTGCGGTTGCGCGTCCACGGCTGGCCAGACTGCGGGTCGTAAAGCGTCGGCAACGACACCTCCGCAACCGCGGCCGCCTTCATGCCCGCCTGCTGCGACGTCTGGATGCAGCGCTTCGCGTGATCCCGATGACCGACCACCGCGACGCTGCCCATCGCGGCTGCGCCACCTGCGCGCGACACGGCCTCGGCGGCCACGCCGGCCGTGCTGAGGTACACGATCGAGCCGTCACTCGCGATCACCGGCTCGATAGACGACAGCACGTCGGTGCTCATCCCGTACTTCGATACGAGAAAGCGCGCGATCTCCCACTGCGCGTACACCTTCACCGGCTTCAGCTGGCGGATGCGATACACGGCATCCGCGAGCGCTTCGTTGACGGGCCCCGGGTCGGGCAGCGCGGACTGGTTGCCGCCGGTGCTCGACGTGTTGCCGCTCGCCGCGTTCGGGCGATTGCCGAAGCTGTACGCGACGATCGCGCCGACCTGGGCCGCCGGGAACGTCGGCAAGTCCCAAGTAAATCCGACGTCGGTCAGTGCCGGCACGATCGCGTTGACCGTCGCCGCGTCGCCGAGCTGCGTATTCAGCTTCGCGGACATCTGTGCGGCCAGCGCCGCGTCGGTAACGGGCGCCGACGTAACGTCGTCGCCGCCGCACGCGCTCAGCAGCGGCACCGCCGCGACGGCCGGCGCGGCGGCCAGGAATTTTCTGCGTGAAGAAGCCAGCGGATTCATTTTCATAAGAAATACGAAATGATGCGAATAGCGTCGACGAGATGCCTCGGCGTCGCATTCACGGTCACGGGAAATGGCAATCGGACGTGTCGCGCAGGTGAGCGACGGACGGCAGTGCTGCAGCGCGAATCGATTCGCTGCGCTTTTGTAGATTGACGAGGCCGGATCGTAGTCGGCGTTTATTAAATTGCGGTGAAGCTCACGATCGAATCCGCGCAATCGCGTCGTCGTTTCGCGGATGGACGCCCGCGTTTCACATATGGCGAGCTCACGCTTGATTCGTTCCACCGGTGGCGATCTTGCGTCCCACGCGCGCCGTACGACGCCCCCGGCATTTCGCGCTACGATGGCACGACGCACATGGCCCGATCCCCACGATCCAGACCCGGAGCACATCAGAATGAAGCTCGGCCTGAACGAATCACTCGCCCGCCTCGACGAAGCAGGCACGCTGTTCACGACACTGTTCCACCACGGCACGCTCGAGGTCGAGCTGTACCGGCCGCGCATCGAGGACAAGCAGAAGCCGCATACGCGCGACGAGGTTTACGCGATCGCCACCGGCACGTCCCGCTTCGTCATCGACGATCGCACATGCGAGGTCGCGGCCGGTGACGTGCTGTTCGTCCCCGCACACGCCGAGCACCGCTTCGTCGGCTTCTCCGACGACTTCTCGACCTGGGTGTTCTTCTACGGCCCCGAGGGCGGCGAGCGCGACGCGTAGCGCGCGATGCGCGCGGCACTTTTCCGGCGATCGCCTAGACTGTCTATTCGCAGCGGGCGGCGCGCGACACGCGGCCGCCCGGTCGTCACGATGCCTGCGGCAGCCGGTTCAACGAACGGGAAAACAGCATGCGATACGAACTGTATTACTGGCCCGAGATCCAGGGCCGAGGCGAATATGTGCGGCTCGCGCTCGAAGCGGCCGAAGCCGACTATGTCGACGTCGCGCGCGAATCGGGGCGCGGCATGGGCGTGCCGGCGATGATGCGCATGATGGACAGCACGAAGGCGGAATGCGTGCCGTTCGCGCCGCCGTTCCTGAAAGCTGGCGACGTTGTCATCGGGCAGACCGCGAACATCCTGCTGTTTCTCGGCGCGCGGCTCGGGCTCGCGCCCGACGACGAAGCCGGCCGGCTGTGGGTGCACCAGCTTCAGTTGACCGTCGCCGATTTCGTCACCGAGATCCACGACACGCATCACCCGATTGCGAGCGGCCTCTACTACGAGGATCAGCAGGCGGAAGCCGCCGAGCGCGCAGCCGATTTCCTGGAAAGCCGGCTGCCGAAATTCCTCGGTTACTTCGAGCGCGTACTCGACCAGAATCCGCACCAGAGCGGCTACCTCGCCGGCAACGCACTCAGCTATGCGGACCTGTCGATGTTCCAGTTGATCGAGGGCCTGCGCTACGCGTTTCCGAAAGCGATGAAGCGCGCGGAGCGCAAGATCGCGGCGCTGGTCGCGCTGCACGACCGCGTCGCACTGCATCCGCCCGTCGCCCACTATCTCGAGTCGGAACGCCGTATCCCGTTCAACGACACGGGCATCTTCCGGCACTATCCGGAGCTGGACAAGTAACGCCGGCCCGGCGTCCGCACCGCTTCGTGCACGACGGCGGACGCCCTCCTCACGCGACGACCGGCGTCTCGTGCAGATGGCGCCACACGATCAGGCCGTCCGCCTCGCGCCGGAATACGGCCGTCGAACGCCGCACCGTGCGCCGCCCCTCCGCATCGGTCTGCGTTTCGCGATAGCCGATCGTCGCGCCGTCAGACCATACGGCCAGCCCGCGCAACTCGTCGATCTCGATCGCCAGCCCGGGACGCGCGCCGTGCCCGTTTGAAAACAGCGCATCGACGCCCGCGTAATCGAGCACCGCACCCGACGTCGCGATCATCGAAAATCCCGGCGAAAAACGCGCCATCAGCGCCGCGAGCCGCTCGGGTACAGCACGGCCGGACAACCAGCACTCGATGTCGACAACGGTATCGACGACTTCCTTGAAATATGGATTCGGCAAAGACATAAGGCTCTCAGGTTCTCAGGAGTGGGATGAAACGGGTTGTGCGGCCGGCGCAGCGTGCGCAGGAAGCCGCGCGATCAGACCGAGCGGCAGCAAGGTCAGCGCGACCGCCAGCCCGAAGCACCAGCGGTACGGCGCGAGCGACGGGCCGCCCGCGTCGAACGCCAGCAACACATTGAGTGCGCTGCCGAGCACGGCCACGCCGATGCAAAAGCTCAACTGGCGGTTGATGTTCCACAGCGCGCTCGCGTCGCCCATCCGGTCGGCCGGCACATCGACGAACGCCGCGCTTTGCGACGTGCTCGTGCACAGGCTCGCGCCGAACCCCATCGCCACGAATGCGGCGATGCGCACGGCTTCGACGCCGGCCCACGGCGTCGCGAGCAGTGCGATGCCGACACAGTCGATCGCGATGCCGCACGCGAACAACGGCTTCGCGCCGTGGCGCGGAAAGCAGCGGCGCGTCGTCGCGATCGCGAAGCACGCCGCGATCGCCCACGGCAGCATCAGCGCGCCGGCATGCGCGGCGCTCAATCCGAGCGCGTTCTGCAGATAAAGCGACGCAACGAGGTTGACGCCCGTAAAGATACCCGGCACGCACAGATAGACCACCACGCCGATCCGCAGCAGCGGCTGCGCGAGCAGGCGCAGGTCGACCACCGGCGACACGGCCCGACGCGCATGCGCCGCATAGCCGGCGCCTGCCGCGAGCGCGACGGCCAGCATCGCGAGCGGGAACGCCGCGCCGCCGGGCTGCCCCGCAGCAGTCAGCCCGAGCAGCAACGCGACGAGCGTTGCCGCACTCAGGCCGAGCCCCGGCCAGTCGAGCCGCGGCGGCCGGTCGCGCGCGCCGTCGCGCGGCAGCCACACGAACGCGAGCGCGCCGGTCGCGGCCGCGATCGGCAACATCGCGAAGAAGATCGCGCGCCACGACCCGCGATCGACAATGGCACCGCCGATCGCAGGCGACAACGCGGGCACGAGCAGCGCGACCATCATCACGACCGACGTGAGCCGCGCCCGCGCCTGCGGCGGATACGCGCGATAGGCCATCGTCTGCCCGACCGGAATCAGCAGCCCGCCGCCAAGCCCCTGAACCAGCCGCCACGCGAGCAGCACCCCAATCGACGGCGATGCGCCGACGCCGGCGCTGCCGAACCCGAACAGCAGCAGCGATGCAGCGAACACGCGCCGCTCGCCGCAGCGGCGCGCGAGCCACGTGCCGAACGGGATCACGACGGTCAGGCCGAGCACGTACGCGTTGCCGACCCACGCAAGCTGCGCGACCGACGCGCGCAGTTCGCGCTGCAGCGCCGGATACGCGGCGTTCAGCATGAACATGTTCGCGAGATCGATCGCGAAGCCGAGCAGGTAGACGGCGGCGATTCTGGAACGGTCGGTCATGGCGGCGGCAACATCACGAAACGCCGCAGTGTAGAGGCCGGCCGGCCCATCGGTAAGCGGCCGGATTCGACCGGTTCCGTCGAATTTTTTTGACAATCGGATCACGCCCCGGCAACCCAGCGCAGCCGCGGCCACGCACCGCGCGCCGCACGCGGCCGCACATTCGGGTACCCTTCGAGCGATCCAACGCATAGACAGGACCCACACCCCAACCATGGTGAGCCTCGATCGTTTCGCCGTCTTCCGTGCCGTGGTCGAGGCCGGGTCGTTCACGGCCGCCGCCACCGCGCTGAACCAGGCGCGGGCGGCCGTCAGTTTCAACATCAAGCAGCTCGAAGCGGAGCTCGGCGTCACGCTGCTCACGCGGACGACCCGGCGTGTCGAGCTGACCGACGCCGGCGAGCGCTTCTACCAGCGCTGCCTGCGCGTGCTCGAAGAAGCCGAAGGCGCGATCGACGAGGTGCGCGGCGAGCATGGCGGCATGCAAGGCATCCTGCGCGTGACGTCGACGGTCGAGTACGCGGCGCGCGTCCTCGCCCCGATGCTGCATGCGTTCACCGCGCAGCATCCCGCGTTGCGCGTGCGGCTCGAAACGCATACGTCCCAGGCCGATCTCGTGCGCGACCGCTTCGACGTCGCGATCCGGCTCGGACGCGACGAGCACTTTCGCGACCTGCCCTATCGCGGTGTCTGCCTCGCCACCTACGATGTGCTCGCCGTGATGGCACCCGGTCTGCCCGCGAAAGCCGGGCTGCCGCACCCGACGTCGCCTGACGACCTGGCCCGCTTGCCGCAGCTCGGCCACAGCCGGCTCGAGCGGATCGCCGAATGGATGCTCACCGACCGCGCGGGCAACGGACATGCGTTTCGACCGGCCCAGAAGCCTCGCATCGTCGTCGACAACGCCTCGGTATTGAGCGAACTGGCGCGCCAGGGCAGCGGCGTCGCGCTGCTGCCCGAATGGCTCGTACGCGACGATCTCGAAAGCGGCACGCTGGTCGACGCGCTGCCCGCGTACCGGTTTCCGCAGCAGAACGTCTACGCGCTATACGTCGCGACGCGGCACGTCCCGCAGAAAGTGCGCGCGTGGGTGGATTTCATGAAGGCGCGACTTGCGCGAGCGGACTGACGCAACGTGCGTGCGCGCGGCCCTACCCTTGCGCCCTACCCGGGCGCCGCCCCGACAGCAACACGCGCAGCAGCGCCGGCAGCACGAGCAGCACGAGCGGCAACTGCACGATCAACCCCGAAATGATCGCGACTGCAAGCGGCTGCTGCATCGCCGAACCCTGCCCGAGTGCAAACGCAAGCGGCAGCAAGGCCAGGATCGCTGCGATCGTCGTCATCGCAATCGGCCGCAACCGGTTGCGGCCGGCCGCCAGCAGCGCCACATCCGGCGCCATGCCTTCGTCGCGCACGAGCCCCTGGAATTCCGACACGTAGAAGATCGCCACCTCCGTCACGATGCCGACGATCATCGTCATCCCCATCATGGCGGAGATGTTCAGCTCGATGCCGGTCACCCACAGCCCGACGAACACGGCACCGGTCGCACACAACGGCATCGCCATCACGGCGAGCGCCACGCGGAATCGCTCGTAGAGGAACAGCAGCAGCGCGAACACGAGCGCAACGGCCGCGCCGAACACCGCGATGAGCCCGCGGAAGGCGATCTGCTGTTGCTGATACAGACCGCCCAGTTCGTAATAGACGCCCGGCGGCAACAGGTGCGCGTCGCCGAGCGCGCGCTGCACGTCCGCGATCGTCGAACCGAGATCGCGACCGTCGATCCGCGCGGTGACGGACACCATCCGCTTCAGGTTGTCGCGGCTGATCTCCGGCTGACCGCTGAAGGTGATACGGTCGGTCACGCGGTCGAGCGGAAACAGGTGCCCGTCCGGCGCGCGGATCTGCAACGCGCCCAGCCCCGTGCCGTTCATCCGCATCGCGTCCGCCACCCGCACGCGCACGCCGACCGTCTTCGGACCTTGCTGATACTGCGTCGCGACGCTTCCCTCCAGCAAGTCCGACACCTGCTGCGCGATCGACTGCGGATCCATCCCTTCGGCGGCCGCCGCGTCGGGCCGGATATGCAGGTCGAGCGCATCGCCCGCCGGGTTGATGCCGTCGTCGACGTCGACGATGCCCTGAATCTTCCCGATGCGCGCCGCCACACGTCGCGCGGTTGCTTCGAGCACATTCGGATCGTCCGAATAAATCTTGATCTGCACGGGTTGCGGCACTGCGGTCAGGTCGCCGATCAAATCCTCCATCAATTGCGCGAGTTCGATATTCACGCCGGGCACGTTCGTCTCGACCTTCGAACGGATCTCTTCCATCACGGTATCGATCGGCTCGCGCGACCCCGATTTCAGGCGAACGAAGAAGTCTCCCTTGTTCGGTTCGTTGAGATCGCCGCCGAGGCCCGCGCCCGTCCGGCGCGAATACGTCGCGACGTTCGGGTTCTCGCGAATGATCGTTTCCACCTCGCGCATCAGGCGATCGGTCTCGGTGATCGAGGTACCGGGCGCCGTATGGTAGTCGAGCACGAAGCCGCCCTCGTCCATCGACGGCATGAACCCGCTGCCGACGCGCGTGAACGCGAACGCGGCCACGACCAGCAGCGGCACCACGCCCGCGAATGCCAGCCAGGGCTGGCGGCTGACGCGCTCGACGAGCGTCGCATAACGTGTGTTCAGCCAGTGGGCGAAACGCGACTCGCGATGCTCCGCCGCATCGGCCGGCGTCAGCCAGTGATCGCACAGGATCGGGATCGCGAGCCAGCTCACGATGAACGAAATGAACAGCGCGCTCGCCATCGTGATCGACAGCGCCTTGAAGAACGCACCGGTCACGCCCGACAGGAACGCGAGCGGCACGAAAATGATCAGCGTCGCGGCCGACGATCCGGCGAGCGGCCGCGTGAATTCGAGCGCCGCGCTCATCACGCGGCCGTGAAATGCATGAGCGCCCGCCTCGCGCATGCGTCGCGCGATGTGCTCGATCATCACGATCGCGTCGTCGATCACGAGCCCGACGGCCGCCGCCATCCCGCCGAGCGTCATGATGTTGAAGCCCATCCCGAACACGTCGAGCAGCAGGATCGTCGTGCTCATCACGATCGGCACCAGGGCGACCGCGATCGCGGTGACCTTCCAGTTGCGCAGGAATACGAACAGCGTGAACGCGGCCAGCACGACGCCGATCAGGATCGCGTCGCGCACGCTCGATGCGGATGCGATCACGAGCTGGCTCTGGTCGTACCAGTTCGCGAGACGGACACCCGACGGCATCTGCTTGCGGAAATCGGCGAGCTTCGCGCGGATCGCCGCGGCCATCGCCACACTGTTCGCGCCCGGCTGCTGGAACACGTTGACGAGCACCGCATCCTGTCCGTCCGCTGTCACGCGGATCCATTGCGGGACCGTGCCGCGCGACACCGTCGCGACGTCGCCCACGCGCACCTGGTTGCCGCCCGACGATGCGACGACCGCGTTGCGCAGCGTATCGAGCGACGTGATCGTCGTATCGGCAACGACGAGATATAGCTTGTAGTGATCCTCGATGCGCCCGGTTGCCATCAACACGTTGCCGGCGCCGATCGCCTTCGACACGTCCTCCACCGACAGCTTGTACGCGGCAAGCCGCGCGGGATCGATCGCGACCTGCAGTTCGTCCTGCGCGCCGCCCGTCACCTCGACACGTGCCACGCCGTCGACCGACGACAGCAGCGGCCGCAACTGGAACTGCGCGAGATCGCGCAGTTCGGACAGCGACTGCCGCGACGACGTGAGGCTGTAGGCGAGCACCGGGAACACGGTCGGATCCATCCGCTTCACCTGCATCGTCGTGCCGGCCGGCAGCGACGGCAGGATCTCGGCGATCGCCGACTGCGCCTGCAGCGTCGCCTGCGCCATGTCGGTGCCCCAGTCGAAGTTCAGCGAGATCTCGGCCGAACCGCGGCTCGTTTTCGATTCGACGTCGCGCACGTTCGGCACGCGCCGCAGCGCCTCTTCAACCGGCATGGTCACGAGTGTGGCCATCTGCTCGGCCGGCCGGTCGCCGGCGTCGAGTGACACGACGGCGCGCGGGAACGACACGTTCGGAAACAGCGAGATCGGCAGCCGGAACGCCGTCAGCGCACCGGCAATCGCGAGCAGCGCGACGACGAACAGCAGCGAGCGCCGGTGCCGCTGCATCCATTGCCCGAAGTTCATCGATGCACGCCTCCGGCAAGACGCACGGCCATCCCGTCCTGCAGTTCGTAGTTGCCGGTCACGACGAGCGGCTCGGCCGCATTCAGCGGGCCGTCCACGCCGTAACGGTCGCCGCTTTCGACGCGCACCGCGACATCGACGCGACGTGCCGCCTGCTTAGGCGTCACCTGGAACACGTACGCGCCCTTTGCATCGCGCAGTACCGCCGAGCGCGGCACCACCCACCACGTGCCGGTCTGCGTCGCGATATCGGCGCTCACGCGCGTCCCGGGAATGAACGCGGTGCCGCCGAGCGGCACGTTCGCGCCGACGTTCACGAGCTGGCTCTGCGGATCGATCGACGCGCCCGCGACGACGACCTGCCCCGCCGGATTCGCGTGTTCCAGCGCGGTCGACAACCCGTGCAGCACGACGGCGTCACCCGCATGAATCGACGCGGCCGACGACGGATCGACGCCGAGCGTGACATTCGCCTGGTGGCTCGACGCGCCGGTGGTCGCCGCAAGCTGCGCGATCGTCGCGCCGGCCTGCAACTGGTCGCCGGGCAGCGCCGACAGCTGCGACACGACGCCCGCGGACGGCGCCGCGATCGTCACGTCGCCGCCATGCACGCCCATCTGCCGCTGCGCGGCCAGCCCCTGCTGCGCATCGTCGAGCGCTTTCTGCGCGGCGGCCAGCTGCGACTGCGTCGCGAGACCGTCGTCGTACAGCGAGCGCGTACGCGCGAGTTCGCCGCGCGCCAACGTCAATGCACTCGCCGCCTGCGATGCGGCCAGCACCGCGGCGGGATCGGCCTGCACGACGACGAGTGGCGTGCCGCGCGCGACCGTCTGGCCGGGCAGCACGAGGACCTTGCGCAGACGCGCGGTGTACGGCAGGTTCACCGACATCACGCTCGCCGACGACGCGGCGACAATGCCGTACGCACGCACTTGCTGCGAGATCGGCGCACGCTGCACGCGCACGGCTTCAACCGAGGCGGTCACGGGCTCATCGGCACTCGCAGGCCCGGCGCACGGCGCAAGCGCGGAAAGCGCGACGGCGAATGCTGCCGCGCGGCGGCGTGTAAGGCAATTCAGGACTGCTGGCATGAAGTCAACGCTGGGGAGAGTCGGTGGAAAAGGCATCGGGGACGGCACTGCCGAGCAACGCCTGCAGGCCGATGCGTTGCTCGGCGAGCGCATCGCGCTGCGTCGCCACGTCGATCCGCTTCGTCAGCGCGACAAGCTGCGCGTCGGTGTACTGGCCGAGCGCGATATCGTGCGCGGCATACGCGTGCCCGGCATGCTCGGCGGCCCGTTCGAGCGCGGGCAGCGCAGCCTCGTCCTGCGCAAGCTGCTCCGTCGCGAGACGGGAATCGGCACGCAGGTGCGCGATATCGGCATAGGCGACGTTCAGCCGCGACTGGTATTCGTCGCCCAGCCGCTGGCGGGTTGCCTGCTCGATCGCGACGTTGCCGCGGTTGCGATTGAAGATCGGCAGGCTCAGCGCAATCTGAAAGCCGGTCGTATAAATGCCCGACGTGTCGCGTGCCCGATTGAAGCCGACATTCAGGCTCGGAAACTGGTTCAGGATCGCGGCGCGATATTTCTGCTCCTGCGCGTCGTAGCCGGCCTGCAGCGCGATCAGGTCGGGCCGCCGCTGCGGCAGCGCGGCCACTGCGGCGTCGAGCGTCGCATCGGTCAGCGGCACCGCCCGGTCGGAGCCGGCCAGTCGCAGTTCGACGTCCGGTGCGAGCCCGAGCAGCGCGTTCAGGTCGTGGTGCGTCTGCTCGCGTGCACGCACCATGTCGTCGTATTGCTTGCGCGCATCGCTGCAGGCAGTCGACGCGACGCTGACGACGTCATCCGTCACATTGCCCGCCTGCCGCGCATGCGCGATCCGCTCGTAGCGCGCCGTGTTGAGCGCGCGCGCCTGCGCGAGCAGCGGCAACGTCGCGTCCTCGTAGCGCGCCTTCGTGTACAGCTGCTTCGCCTGCGCGACGACCTGCCACTCCTGCCACAGCAGACCAAGATCGGTCTTGCGCACAGTCGCGTCGGCGGACCGCTTGTTCGCATTGCGCGTGACGATCGCCATCACGTCCATGCTCAGGCCGTAGTTGAACGCGCGCTCGAGACCGGCCGCGCCCGGGAAATCGCTCGACACCGACAGTTGCGGATCAGGCAGCAGGCCCGCGGAAAACGCCTGCGCTTGTGCAATCCCGAGATCGTCGCGCGCAAGCTTCAGGTCGGGATTGTTCGCGACCGCGAGCATCGCGATTTCCTCGATGTCGAAGCCATCGGATGGATCGAAGCGATGCGCAGCCAGTTCCGGCAGCGGCATGGCCGCCGGATCGATGCGAATCCGGTTCAGCGCGTCGGTGGTGGTCAGTGTCGCGCGCGGGGTCAACGGTCGCGGGTGGTATGCCGTGCAGCCGCCGAGCACGACGGCACACGACACGGCACCGGCAAGCGCCGCACGCAAACAGCAAGCGGAGAACGACGACGAAGCAAGCGGAGAGCGGGACAACGGTCGCTCCTGAGCGGATGAACGTGAGAATGGACGCGTCCGCGACAGGTCGAGGCAAACGCGACGCCATTATCTCGACCGCTTGCTTAAGGGCCGATTAAGCAGCCGCCGAACGGGCTGCGAAAGGATTGCGCGGGTGGCGCGCGATGGACGAGCGCGACATGAAAGTGTCACGCACCCGCACCGAGCGCCAGTCGAAAGGGAATCGACAGAAAGCGATGTACCCCGGGCACGCGAGATGCCGGGCGAGCGCATCGATCGCCCGGCAGCGTACGTGCCATCGCTCAGTTGCCGCGCCCGGGCCGGCTCGCCCCTGCATCGACCGCCTCGACCGAACGCGTCAGCCACGGCCCGATGTCCATCTCCTCGTAGCGCACGAGCCGGCTCTTGCGCGCGCGGCGATACGCCCACCAGATCGCGACGAACAGCGGAATCCACACGTAGATCGACAGCACTTCCATCCAGTCGATGCGGGCCGCGAAGAACGCCTGATAGTCCTGCCCGAGCGAGATCACGATGCAGATCGCGATCGCGAACAGCGGCCCGAACGGGAACCATTTCGCGCGGTACGGCAGTTGATCGAGCCGGTAGCCCTGCTTCAGGAAGCCCTTGCGGAACCGGTAATGGCACACCGCGATGCCGAGCCACGCGATGAAGCCCGTGATGCCGACCGTATTCAGCAGCCACAGATAGATGCTCTGGTTGTTGGTCAACGACGTGAGGAAGCACAGCCCGCCGACGGCCATCGTCGCGTACAGCGCGTTGCGCGGCACGCCGCCCGGCGACAGCGTCGCGAACATCGCGGGCGCGCGCCCTTCCGCGGCGAGGTTGTACAGCATCCGCGTCGCCGCGTAGGTGCCGGAATTGCCGGCCGACAGCACGGCCGTCAGGATCACGAGATTCATCGCGCCGGCCGCGAGCCGGAAGCCCGCATGGCTGAACACCAGCGTGAACGGACTCACGCCGATGTCGGTCACGTCGCTCTTCAACAGGTTCGGATCCGTGTACGGCACGAGCAGGCCGATCACGAAGATCGCAAACACGTAGAACAGCATGATCCGCCAGAAGATCTGCTTCACCGCGCGCGGGATCGTCTGGCGCGGATTCTCGGATTCGCCGGCCGTGATCCCGACCAGTTCGGTGCCGAGAAACGAGAAGCCCGCGATCAGCGCGACGCTCATCATCGCGTGCACGCCGCCGACGAACGGCGCGTCGCCGGTCGTGAAGTTGCGCAGGCCGACCGGATGCCCGTTCCCGATCAGGCCGGCGGCGATCAGCAACCCGGCCGCGATGAACGCGACCACGGTGACGACCTTGATCAACGAGAACCAGTATTCCGATTCGCCGAAGCCACGCACCGACAGCGTATTCAGCAGGAAGATCAGCACGAGAAAGCCCGCGCCCCACCAGATGCCAGGTATGGTCGGAAACCAGTAGCGCATCACGATCTGCGCGGCGACCAGCTCGATCGCGATCGTCACGGCCCAGCTGTACCAATAGGTCCAGCCGAGCGCGACGCCGAAGCCTTCGTCGACGTACTTCTCGCCGTAGATCGCAAACGAGCCCGATACCGGCATCAGCGCGGCCATCTCGCCGAGGCCCGTGACGACGAAGTACACCATCAGCCCGATCGCGATATACGCGGCGATCGCGCCGCCCGGCCCCGCCTGCGCGACCGACGCCCCCGATGCGACGAACAGCCCCGTGCCGATCGAGCCGCCGATCGCGATCATCGCGATGTGGCGGCCCTGCAGACGACGCTTCAGCGTCGTTCCGGACGGCGCGGCCGTCTCCGCTGCCGCTTGCAAAGCATCCATAGTGTTCACCCTGATTGGATTCGGGGCGGGCGATTTGATTCGGAATGCGAATCGCCCAACCCGGTCATTCGCGTCGAAACCGGCCCTTCCCGGCCGGCCGCCTCACACGACGCCGCGCTTGATCGCCTGCAGTTCGGCCGTCGTCACGATCTTCTCGATCCGGAACCGCGGGCTTTCCAGCCACGCGTTCGCGATCCGCCGGTACTCGTCGAGATCCTCGCACGCGAGCCGCACGAGAAAATCGAACGTGCCGCTGACGAGCCAGCAATCGAGCACGGCCGGATTCGCCCGCATTTCGTCCTCGAACGGCGCCTGCGAACGCCCGTGGTCGGCCAGCGTGATCTGCGCGATCACGACGATCGGCTTGGTCGCGCGCGGCGCCTTGATCACCGCGCGGTACCCTTCGATCACGCCGAGCGCCTCGAGCCGCTCCACGCGCGCCTGGCACGGCCGCGGCGTGAGGTTCACGAGCTCCGACAGCTTCCGGTAGGAAATCCGTCCGTCGGTGCGCAGGATGTCGAGGATCCGGAGATCGATCTTGTCGAGCTGCATCTTCTTGTCGGTCATCCGCGTTCGCTCCGGTCGGATCGTGGCTGGTGCGCGGAACGTCTCCGTTGCCGCGCGGGGGCCACATTATCCGGCCGAAGCGGCCGCGCGCCAATCGGCTAGAACCGCAGCGACAGGCAGGTCAGCCCGCCGTCCATCTTGCGGAACTCGCTCGTGTCGATCACGTGCAGCGGCAGCCCGAGCGACGTGATCGCATCGTGCACGCGCGGGTAGCCGGCCGGGGTGATCAGCGTGCCGTTCACGCGCAGCGTGTTGCCCGCGTATTCGTCGGCGGCCGAGATCGCGATCCGGCGATAGTCGGCGAACGCCGGATGCGCGGCCAGCGCTTCGGTCACGAGCAGCGTGTCGTCGCCGAGCGCGTTGACGACCGACTTGAGATGCAGGCCGGCGCCCACCGGCACCGCGACGACCGAGTAGCCGTAGCGCGACACCAGCGATTCGAATGCGGCGATGCCTTCGGCGTCGGTGCGGCCCGTCAGGCCGATGTAGAAGCGCTTGCCGACCTGCATCACGTCGCCGCCGTCGAGGCGGCCGTCCTGCATCGGCAGCAGGTCGCGATGTGCGGCCAGTGCCGCTTCGATATGCACCGTCTCGCCGCGTCGCGCGGGCGCACCCGGGCGCGTGATCACCGCGAATTCCGGCGTCACGACCGCGGTGTCCTCGACGAAGTGCGAATCGGGGAACGCGTCCAGCGGCGGCAGTTCGGTCAGCTCGACGCCGAGCGTGCGCAGCGCTTCACAGTAGGCGTGAAACTGCGTGAGCGTCTTGTCGTAGTCGGGCGCGCCGAGCTCGGCGGTGGTCAGGCCCGCGCCACAGGACGGCGCGGGGCGGCGAACGATCGCTTGCGTGAATTGCATCGACTCCTCCATGGTCAGCGCCACACCCGTGCTTCAACGGGGCGGCTGCGTTGTGTCCGGACCATTATCGGAAGCCAAATTGCGCAATTCGCGTCGATTTCGGCGGCGCCGACAGCCGATTGCGTCGAATTGCACGCGGTACGCAGCGGATTCGGCAAACGGCCGTTCACCGTCCGGCGAACGGCCACCTTCGCCTGCGGTGTGCCTGCTACGCGCCCGGCCCGACACCCATCTGCGAACGGCCGAGTGCCGTGAGATCGCCCTCCCCGCCGCGCCCGTCGAATTCGACCTCGAAATGATCGGCCGGAAAATCGGGCGGGCTCTCGCCGCGCAGGAACGCAGCCCGCTGGCGCTGCAGGTACGCGTCGTTCTTCGCGCAACCTGGCGCGGCTGCGATGTACATCACGTTGCTGTCGCCATTGCCGCGATGCGCATCCTCGACCGCGTGCACGACGTCGCCATGCCAGAACACCGCGTCGCCCGGCGCCATGTGCGGGATCGGCACCAGCGCGTCGAGCAGCAGCGCGTGCCATTCGGGCCGGATCGACAGCGCGCGGCCGGGGCGCGCGCCGCACAGGTCGTCTTCGGCGACATCGTCCTGCAGCGCGCGCAGCACGACGTAGGCCATCGCGTTCGCGACCGGGATCAACTGCAGCGTACCGTCGCCGGGCCCCTGCGGCGTCAGCGCGGTCCAGCCCTGGAACGTGCGGAACATCGAGCACACGGCCGGCGACGGGATCTCCTCGACGTCCGGACGGAACGACGCATCGAACGGGTCGTAATCGCGCCAGCGGCCCGCCAGCACGTGACGGTAGACCTGGCGGAAATTCGCGCCGAGCCAGCGTTCGACGGACCCGCCGTCGACGTGCGGCGACAGCCCGAGCGACGTCGAGCCGGGCGGGCGGCGGCGAATCCGGTCCGCATAGGCCGGCACCTGATCGGGATCGAAGTGCGTACGCCCGCCTTCCGCGTGCCGCCACAGGCGGTTGAGGAACACACGTGCCTGGGTCAGCGCCAGAGACTGGCGCGCAGCCACCTGCGGCTTCGACCAGTAGACGCCGTAGATCTGCGGCTTGCCCGACGCGAGATTGCCGAAATAGCGGTCTTCGGCGCGTGCGTGCAGCCGCTCGGCGAAGCGGTTCGCGTCCAGGTACGCGCCGATCTCGTCGTTCCAGTCGCGCGCCTGCTGCGCATCGAATACACCGCGAATCACGACCGCGCCATGCGTGCGGATCGCGGCAACCACGTGCGGATCGACAGTTCCGCCCGCGATGTCCGCGAACGGCACCACCGGAATCACGTCATGGCCATGCGCATGCGTGCGGCGAATCGCGTCGACCTGCCGCGCAATGTCGCCCTCCAGTTCGCGGAACGTGGCCGCATAACCGGGCAGATCGGCGCGCAGCCCCCTTTTCGCCGCGCGAATCGCGGCAGGCAGGTCGTCAATCGTCAGTTGCATCGTGGTCTCCTCGCTGACAGGTGTCGTGACGTGCTGTCAGCGTACGGCCGGCACGCGACCGCCATCACCGTTATCCGGCCAACTATCGATACAATCCTGACAATCGTGCGTCACTCGGGACGATGGCAGACCACGCAGAGCTTGTTGCCGTCCGGATCGCGGAAATAGGCGCCGTAGTAGTCGCGGTGATAGTCCGGCCGCAGGCCCGGCGGCCCTTCGCAGGTGCCGCCATGGCGCAGCGCGAGTGCGTGGCAGCGATCGACGTGCGCGCGCGTCGGCGCAACGAACGCGATCGTGTGGCCATTGCCCGGTTCGGGCTCACGGCCGTCGAGCGGCTGGCCGAAGAAGAACAGCGGCCGGTCGGCGTCGGCCGGCATCCAGCCCGACCAGCCGTCCGGCTCGCGGAATTTCAGGCGCAGCCCGAGTTCCGCGAACAGCGGCGCGTAGAAATCGTAGGCGCGCGCGGTGTCGGTCACACCCACGCAAACATGTGAAAACATCGCATCGCTCCGTCGTGACGAATGCTCACGATCATGCCACGGCGCGATGCCCGCCCTCGCCCGGAGGCCGCGATGAAACCGCAGTACGAGCACGTGACGTTCGCCCCCGGCTGTTCGATCCGCGTGTATCACCGCCAGCTCGCGCGCATCCCGTTCGAATGGCATCGCCATCCCGAATACGAACTGACGCTGACGCTCAACAGCCGCGGCCAGCGCTTCATCGGCGATCACGTCGAGCGCTACGCGGACGACGATCTGGTACTCGTGCCGCCCAACCTGCCGCATACCTGGTCGTCGAACGCACGCATCGATCGCGATGCGCCCGAAGTCGCGCTCGTCATCTGGTTCGACGGCGACTGGGTGCGGCGGCTGGCCGACTGTTGCCCCGAATACGCGCCGCTGCGCTCGCTGCTGCGGCGTGCCGCACCGGGCCTGCGCTTCGATGCGGACGCGGCCCGCGCGATGCGCGCGCGGCTACCGCAGTTGCTCGATCCGTCGCCGCGCACACGACTCGCAGCCGTGCTCGACACGCTCGCCGATCTCGCGGACGCCACCGGCGAACCGCTCGCCACCGCACACGCATACGACCGCGCCGACGGCACGGCACCGCCCGCCGACGCGGCCGCCCCCGAAGCCGAACGCCTCGATCGCGTGCTCGACGCAATCGACCGGCACTTCCACGAACCGCTGCGCGTCGACACGCTCGCCGCCGCTGCGCACATGTCCGAACGCACGCTGCAGCGCCTGTTCGTCCGGCATCTCGGCGAAAGCGTCGGCCGCTACGTGCAGCGGCTGCGGCTCGCGCATGCGTGCCGTCATCTCGTCGGCACCGACTGGCCGATCGCGACCGTGGCTGCGCGCTGCGGCATTCCGAATGCCGCGAACTTCAACCGCCAGTTCCTCGCCGCGCGCGGGATGACGCCCGGCGCATACCGGCAGTTCTTCGTGCAGCACGGCCACGCGCCCGATGACGACGCGCCCGCACTCGACACGCGCCCGCCGTCGCTGGAACACCGCGCCGGCCCGGATGAACCCCGGCCGCACAAATGAAAACACCCCGACGGGATGACCCGTCGGGGTGTCATGGCGTTGCGATCGCCCGACGCGAGCGGCCTGCCGGCCGTTCGCGCCGCGCACGACTTAACGTGCGTTGAGCGGCTTCGCTTCGCGCGGCGTATCGCCGATGAACAGCTGACGCGGACGGCCGATCTTCTGTTCCGGATCGCCGATCATTTCGTTCCACTGTGCGATCCAGCCGACCGTACGTGCCATCGCGAAGATACACGTGAACATCGACGTCGGGATGCCCAGCGCGCGCTGGACGATGCCCGAGTAGAAGTCGACGTTCGGGTACAGCTTGCGCGACACGAAGTATTCGTCTTCCAGCGCGATCTTCTCGAGCTGCATCGCGAGCTTGAACAGCGGGTCGTCGTGCAGGCCCAGTTCGTTCAGCACTTCGTAGCACGTTTCGCGCATCAGCTTCGCACGCGGGTCGTAGTTCTTGTACACGCGGTGACCGAAGCCCATCAGCTTCACGCCCGAATTCTTGTCCTTCACCTGCTTGATGAACTCGGGGATGTTGTCCGGCGAACCGATCTGCTCGAGCATGTTCAGCGCGGCTTCGTTCGCACCACCGTGCGCCGGGCCCCACAGACAGGCGATACCGGCCGCGATACATGCGAACGGGTTCGCGCCCGACGAACCGGCCAGGCGGACGGTCGACGTCGATGCGTTCTGCTCGTGATCGGCGTGCAGGATCAGGATACGGTCGAGTGCGCGGACGAGCACGTCGTTGACCTTGTACTCTTCGCACGGGTTCGAGAACATCATGTGCATGAAGTTCGCGCTGTACGACAGCGAGTTCTTCGGATACACGAACGGCTGACCGATGCTGTACTTGTACGCCATCGCGACGAGCGTCGGCAGCTTCGCGATCATGCGGATCGCCGACACTTCACGGTGACGCGGATCGTTGATGTCGAGCGAGTCGTGGTAGAACGCGGACAGCGCGCCGACTGCGGCGACCAGGATCGCCATCGGGTGCGCGTCGCGGCGGAAGCCACGGAAGAAGAAGTGCATCTGCTCGTGCACCATCGTGTGCTTCGTGACGGTGTCGACGAATTCCTTCTTCTGCGCTGCGTTCGGCAGCTCGCCCTTCAGCAGCAGGTAGCAGCTTTCGAGGAAGTCCGCGTTTTGCGCGAGGTTGTCGATCGGGTAGCCGCGGTACAGCAGCTCGCCCTTGTCGCCGTCGATGTACGTGATCGCCGAATTACAAGCTGCCGTCGACATGAAGCCCGGGTCGTACGTGAACTTGCCGGTCTGGCCGTACAGCTTGCGGATGTCGATCACGTCCGGGCCCATCGTGCCCTTGTAGATCGGCATTTCGACGCTCGGCGAGTTGTCGCTGAACGATAGCGTGGCTTTTACATCAGACGGAGTCATGGCACATCCTCAATCGAAATATAGAAACGGGATTCGATAACGGGCGTAACGCGTTACACGTTGCGCAGCATCTCCAACAGCCGGTGAATATCCGGGCTGTCTAGGTCGCCTTCTGGTTCCTTGCGCGCGAGGAGCAAGTCCATCAGGTCGTTGTCGCTCAGATCGAGCAGGCGCGACAACGCGCCTACGTCTGCATCGGTGAGGTCATGCTCGTATCTGCTGAAGAAACGCTCGAAGATGATGTCGTTTTCCAGCAGACCCCGCCGCGCACGCCAGCGGAGGCGTGCGCGACGGTGCGGGTCGGATTGATGCGAATCGTCGCTCATCTCGACCTTAAACCGCGCGGCGGACCATCAGTTCCTTGATCTTGCCGATCGCCTTCGTCGGGTTCAGGCCCTTCGGGCAAACGTCGACGCAGTTCATGATCGTGTGGCAACGGAACAGACGATACGGGTCTTCCAGGTTGTCGAGACGCTCGCCGGTGGCCGTGTCACGGCTGTCCGCGATGAAGCGGTAAGCCTGCAGCAGGCCGGCCGGGCCGACGAACTTGTCCGGGTTCCACCAGAAGCTCGGGCACGACGTCGAGCAGCTCGCACACAGAATGCACTCGTACACGCCGTCGAGCTCGTCGCGCTCTTCCGGCGACTGGAGGCGTTCCTTCTCCGGCGGCGGCGCGTCGTTGATCAGGTACGGCTTGATCGAGTGGTACTGGTTGAAGAAGTGCGTCATGTCGACGATCAGGTCGCGCACGACGGGCAGGCCCGGCAGCGGACGCAGCACGATCTTCTGCGGCAGGTCGTTCAGGTTCGTCAGGCACGCGAGACCGTTCTTGCCGTTGATGTTCATCGCGTCCGAACCGCACACGCCTTCGCGGCACGAACGGCGGAACGACAGCGTCTCGTCAACGGCCTTCAGCTTGACCAGTGCGTCGAGCAGCATGCGCTCGTGCTCGAGCTCCAGCTCGTACGTCTGCATGCGCGGCGCTGCGTCCTTGTCCGGATCGTAGCGGTAGACTTCAAAAATGCGTTTTGCCATTTCGGATTCCTTTGACTCGGCTTAGAACGTGCGCGGCTTCGGCGGCACGGATTCGACCGTCAGCGGCTTCATTTGAACCGGCTTGTAGTCGAGGCGATCGCCTTCGCTGTACCACAGCGTGTGGCGCAGCCAGTTGTCGTCGTCGCGGTGTTCGTAGTCGCTGTGAGCGTGTGCGCCACGGCTTTCCTTACGTGCTTCCGCCGACACCATCGTTGCGCGAGCAACTTCGATCAGGTTCTCCAGCTCGAGCGCTTCGACGCGCGCGGTGTTGAACACCTTCGACTTGTCCTTCAGGTGGATGTTTTCCACACGTGCCTTCAGGCCGGCCATCTCGTCGACGCCTTCCTTCAGCAGTTTCGACGTGCGGAACACGCCTGCGTGCTTCTGCATCGTCGAGCGGATGTCGTTCGCGACGTCCTGCGTGTATTCGCCCGAGGTCGACTTGTCGAGCTTCGCCAGGCGCGCCAGCGAGAATTCGCCTGCATCGGCCGGCAGCGGCTTGTGTTCCTTCTGGTTCTTCACGTGCTCGACGATGTGGTTGCCGGCCGCACGGCCGAACACCACGAGGTCCAGCAGCGAGTTCGTGCCGAGGCGGTTCGCGCCGTGCACGGACACGCACGAGCATTCGCCCACTGCGTAGAAGCCGTTGACCGGATCCTTGTGACCGCCGCGCGACGTGCCGACGACCTGACCGTGGATGTTGGTCGGGATGCCGCCCATCTGGTAGTGGATCGTCGGGACGACCGGGATCGGTTCCTTGATCGCGTCGACGTTCGCGAACTTCAGCGCGATTTCGCGGATCGACGGCAGACGCTTCATGATCGTCTCGGCGCCGATGTGCGACAGGTCGAGCAGCACGTGATCCTTGTTCGGACCCACGCCACGGCCTTCCTTGATTTCCTGGTCCATCGAACGCGACACGAAGTCACGCGGCGCCAGATCCTTCAGCGTCGGCGCGTAGCGCTCCATGAAACGCTCGCCGTTCGCGTTGCGCAGGATACCGCCTTCGCCGCGCACGCCTTCGGTGATCAGCACGCCCGCGCCGGCCACGCCGGTCGGGTGGAACTGCCAGAACTCCATGTCCTGCAGCGCGATGCCCGAACGCGCAGCCATGCCGAGGCCGTCGCCGGTGTTGATGAACGCGTTGGTCGATGCCGCGAAGATCCGGCCTGCGCCGCCCGTCGCGAACAGCGTGGTCTTGCCTTCCATGATGTAGACGTCACCCGTCTCCATCTCGAGGGCCGTCACGCCGAGCACGTCGCCTTCCGCGTCGCGGATCAGGTCGAGCGCCATCCATTCGACGAAGAACTGCGTCTTCGCTTCGACGTTCTGCTGGTACAGCGTGTGCAGCAGCGCGTGACCGGTACGGTCGGCGGCCGCGCAAGCGCGCTGGACCGGCTTCTCGCCGTAGTTCGCGGTGTGGCCGCCGAACGGGCGCTGGTAGATCGTGCCGTCCGCGTTACGGTCGAACGGCATGCCGAAGTGCTCGAGTTCGTACACGACGTTCGGCGCTTCACGGCACATGAATTCGATCGCGTCCTGGTCGCCGAGCCAGTCGGAGCCCTTGATCGTGTCGTAGAAGTGGAAGTGCCAGTTGTCTTCGCTCATGTTGCCGAGCGACGCGCCGATACCGCCCTGCGCGGCGACCGTGTGCGAACGGGTCGGGAACACCTTCGACAGCACGCCGACCGACAGGCCCGCGCGCGACAGTTGCAGCGCTGCGCGCAAGCCGGAGCCGCCCGCGCCGACGATCACCACGTCAAACTTGCGACGCGGGAGGTTAGATTTGATTGCAGCCATTCTTTACACTCTCCAGAGAATCTGCGCGGCGTAGCCCGCACATGCGAGCAGCCAGACGATGGTCAGCGATTGCAGCAGCAGGCGCACACCGACGGGCTTCACGTAGTCCATCCAGATGTCGCGCACGCCGACCCATGCGTGGTAGAAGAGGGAAAGCAGCATCACGAAGGTCGCGAGCTTCATCCATTGCGCGGCGAAGATCGAGGCCCAGCCTTCGTACGAAAAATCGTGCGCGCCGAAGAACAGGACGAGCAGGATGACCGTGTAGACCGCCATGATCGTGGCGGTGATGCGTTGCGCGAGCCAGTCGCGCAGGCCGTAGTGCGCGCCGACGACGAGGCGCTTCGAGCCGATTCGGTTATTGGCTGCCATTTTCTTAGAATGCTCCGAACAGTTTGAGTGCCATGGCGATCGTCAGGGCGATCGAGACGACAAAGACGACGACTGCCGTCCGCTTGCCGCCTTCCTTCGTGACGGCGTCGTGATTGACGTCCATCAGCAGGTGGCGAATGCCGGCGCAGAAATGGTGGAAGAAGGCCCACGACAGTGCGAGGACGATCAGCTTGACGATGATGTTGGAGAGGAAAGCCTTGAAGACTTCGAAGCTGAGCTCGGACGTGAGGCTCTGGTCGAAGAGGAACAGCAGGAACGGCAGGAACAAGAACAGCAGCGCGCCGCTGACTCGATGGAGAATCGACAATATCGCTGCCAGCGGCATGCGATATTTCATCGTGATATCGCCGAATCCGATGTTCCGGTATTCCGGCCTCGGCTTTCTTACTGCATCAGTCATGCTAGACCCCTACTATGTTGTCACACTAATCCGCGATTTTAGCGCCTTTTTATATCGCGCTGCAGCGAAAGTCTGCTCTGGATAGTTGCGCGAACAAGAACAAAAGGCGGCCCGAAACGTGCTTCGCGAACGTGGGGAACGCGAACGCACTCGGCTTGAGCCGATACACCGTCAACTCAAGTCATTCTGATAGTAGTACCCGGTTGTGACATACCAGCCGCGACGCACTTCCACCGGCCGGTCTCCGTATGTATAGGACACGCGCTCGACCGACAGCAAAGGAAAACCCGTCGGCACGTGCAGCAGGTCGGCCACCGCCGGCTCCGCCGCGACCGCGCGGATCTTTTCCGTCGCGCGGATCATCCGCGTGCCGAACTCCGTCTCGAACATCGCGTAGAGCGGCCCCTTGTACTCGCTCAGCCGCTCGAACGTAAGGCCGCGGAACATCGCGCCCGGCAGCCAGATTTCGTCGAGCACCGTCACTTCCTTCTCGAACTCCAGCAGACGGCGCACCTGCACGACGGGATCGGCCGGCTTCATGTCGAGCTGCCGCGCGATCTCGGCCGGCGCGCGCAGGCGCCGGCATTCGAGCAGGCGGCTCACGTGCGGATGCTCGGCACCGTCGTCGGCCAGCAGGCGGAGGAAGCGGAACTGCGCGCGATCCTCATTGTGCGTCGCAACAAAAGTACCCTTGCCCTGCCGCCGGACCACGAGGTTTTCGGCGGCCAGCTCGTCGATCGCCTTGCGGACGGTGCCCTGGCTGACCTTGTAGCGGGCCGCGAGCTCCACCTCGCTCGGGATGATCTCGCCCGGCTTCCATTCACCGGATTCGAGACTTTGCGTGATCAATGACTTAATCTGCTGGTATAACGGGCTGAACGTCGGCGACGGCGACGGCGGCGGCGCCGCAGGCGAAGGTGCGGGATCGCTCGCGCCCGGCTGCCCTGGGCCGCCTGCGCCGGTCTGATTCGCGGTATTCGCCTGGTTCGATGTCATGGCGCGCATTTCATCACAAACCGCACTTTTAAGTCCACTCAATTTCCGCAAAACATCTGTCTTATATAAGACATATGATACCGTTTGACTTTGAGCCGGACGGCTCCTACACTCCGGGTCGAGCAAGGGTTCGCGGGTGCAAAAGCGCGTCCCCGGCTACGTGCCACGGCCGTCTCCAGGTTCACCGCGTCTGCCATCGCGAGTCCTCCGCCCTGCCTCAATGCAACACTCAGCACAACGCGCATAGAATGGCGTTTTCGCGAGTGTCCAACGCTTCACCCGTCCTGGAGATTTTCAATGGCTAAGCCCGCAAAGCGTGTTGCCGTCACCGGCGCCGCAGGTCAAATCGCTTACTCCCTGCTGTTCCGCATCGCGAACGGCGATCTGCTCGGCAAGGACCAGCCGGTCATCCTGCAACTGCTCGACCTCCCGCAAGCCCAAGGCGCCGTCAAAGGCGTCGTGATGGAACTCGACGATTGCGCGTTCCCGCTGCTGTCGGGCGTCGTGATCACCGATGATCCGAAGGTCGCATTCAAGGATGCCGATGTCGCACTGCTGGTCGGCGCACGTCCGCGCTCGAAGGGCATGGAACGCAAGGACCTGCTGTCGGCAAACGCCGAAATCTTCACGGTTCAGGGCGCTGCGCTGAACGAAGTCGCAAGCCGCGACGTGAAGGTGCTGGTCGTCGGCAACCCGGCGAACACCAACGCGTACATCGCGATGAAGTCGGCACCGGATCTGCCGAAGAAGAACTTCACGGCGATGCTGCGCCTCGACCACAACCGCGCGCTGTCGCAGCTCGCAGCGAAGTCGGGCAAGCCGGTCGCATCGATCGAGAAGCTCGCCGTGTGGGGCAACCACTCGCCGACGATGTACCCCGACTTCCGCTTCGCGACCGCCGAAGGCGAGTCGATGCTGAAGCTGATCAACGACGACGTGTGGAACCGCGACACGTTCATCCCGACCGTCGGCAAGCGCGGCGCGGCGATCATCGAAGCGCGCGGCCTGTCGTCGGCAGCGTCGGCAGCCAATGCGGCGATCGACCACGTGCGTGACTGGGTTCTCGGCACGAACGGCAAGTGGGTCACGATGGGCATCCCGTCGGACGGCTCGTACGGCATCCCCGAAGACATCATCTACGGCGTGCCGGTCGTTTGCGAAAACGGCGAGTACAAGCGCATCGAAGGCCTGGAAATCGACGCGTTCTCGCGCGAGAAGATGGACGGCACGCTGGCCGAGCTGCTCGAAGAGCGCGATGGCGTCGCCCACCTGCTGAAGAACTAAGCATCACGCATCTTGCCGGGCTGCCCTCGGGCAGCCCGGTCTCGGCCCGGGCCGGCATGCCGCCGGCGCGGGCCGACCGATCCGATCCGCGCACGTTTTGCCGCCCGCGCCCGCCGCGCCCTGGCCCAGAACGCGCCCGAATCCGATTTTCTCCACGTTGACCCGCTTCCCTGACGTAGACGAGATGGCCGCGCTCACTCCTGCACAAGTGCTGTACGACGGGGCGTCCCCGCCCGCGATCCTGCCCTGTTGCGATCACTACGCGGGCAGCGAAAAGCTGATGCGCAAGTCGCTCGCGCTGCAGGCCGAAACGGGCCCCGTTTTCGACATCACGCTCGACTGCGAAGACGGCGCGGCCGTCGGCCAGGAGGCCGCGCACGCGGCACTCGTCGCCGAACTGCTCGGCAGCGCCGAGAACCGCTTCGGCCGCGTCGGCGTCCGTATCCACGACTTTTCCCACCCGCACTGGCGCGACGACGTGCGCATCGTGCTGCGTGCGGCGCGCGCCCCCGCCTACATCACGCTCCCGAAGATCGCGAGTGCCGCCGACGCAGCCGAAATGACCGCGTTCATCGAAGGCACGCGCCGCGAGCTCGGCATCGCGCAGCCGATCCCGGTCGACGTGCTGGTCGAGACGCACGGCGCGCTCGCGCAGGCGGCCGCCCTCGCCGCGCTGCCGACGGTCGGCACGCTGAGCTTCGGGCTGATGGATTTCGTCTCCGCGCACCATGGCGCGATTCCCGATTCCGCGATGCGCTCGCCGGGCCAGTTCGAGCATCCGCTCGTGCGCCGCGCGAAGCTGGAAATCGCCGCGGCCTGCCACGCGCACGGCAAGACGCCGTCGCACAACGTGACGACCGAGGTGCGCGACATGGGCATCGTCGCCGGCGATGCACGCCGCGCGCGCGACGAATTCGCATTCACGCGGATGTGGAGCATCCACCCCGCGCAGATCCGCCCGATCGTCGACGCATTCGCGCCGCGCACCGACGAGGTCGCGCTGGCCGCCGAGATCCTGCTGGCCGCGCAGGCCGCCGACTGGGGGCCGACGCGCCACGGTGATACGCTGCACGATCGCGCGAGCTACCGGTATTACTGGTCGGTGCTGCGCCGCGCACGGGCCACCGGCCAGCCCGTACCGGCCGAGGCCGCGCCGCTGTTCGGGCCGGCCACCGCGGGCAGCGTGCCGTAAGCGCGCGCCGCCGGCCGAGACACGAGATTCATGCATTCGACGACGCGCGAACCGGATAGAGTTTTGCGAAACGACAAAAAACGTAACGGAGCCCGAAAACCTGATATATACGCGGCCAAATAGGTGAAAATAGCGGCCGCTGCGCGCTTTCGGGGCGCGTGCAGTTTCAAACCGGCCGGCCGCTTCGATTGCCGGCCCTTGTCAACTGATTATCGAAAGGTTCTGACTCCATGAAGAAACTCCTGATCGCTACCGCCATCGGCGCCTTGTCCGCCACGATGCTGGTGTCGGCTCCGAGCGCGTTTGCCCAGGGTACGGCCACGACGACGGCGAAGAAGGCCACGGCCAAGCGCCCGGCGCCGGCCAAGCGCATCATCCCGCGCAGCAAGAAGGCGCAGGCACGCGCAGCCGCCAAGGTCGATCCGGTACCGGACGGCGCGGTCAAGTGGTCCTGTAAGGAAGGCCTGTCGTTCGACCTCGCCGGCGACATGAAGCGCGACCAGGTCGTTACGGTTCACTGGGCGAAGAAGAACTACAAGCTGCCGCGTCAAGCCACGACGACGGGCGCCGACACGTTCTACGATCCGGCAGCAGGCTTCAAGCTGATCGTGATCCCGACCAAGGCAATGCTGTTCTCGGACGCAAACGGCGGCGAACGCCTCGCGGACGAATGCGTGACGCCGGAAATGGCACAAGGCACGGCTGCGCCGACGCAATCGAACGAGCTGAAGCCGGCAACGAACTAAGCGCGTTCCCATCGGCCCCTCGATGTCCGCCCCGGTCTCCAACGTCCGCCGTGCTCCGGATACGGTACTCGTCGATATCGTCGACTACGTGCTGAACACCGGTATCGACAGCGCGCTCGCGCTGGAGACGGCGCGTCATTGCCTGATCGACACGCTCGGGTGCGGACTCGAGGCGCTGTCCTACCCTGCCTGCACCAAGCTGCTCGGCCCCGTCGTGCCCGGCACGATCGTGCCGAACGGCGCGAAGGTGCCCGGCACGTCCTTCCAGCTCGATCCCGTCCAGGCCGCGTTCGGCATCGGCACGATGATCCGCTGGCTGGACTTCAACGACACCTGGCTCGCCGCCGAATGGGGTCATCCGTCCGACAACCTCGGCGGGATCCTGGCGACGGCCGACTGGCTCTCCCGCACGGCCGTCGCGGCCGGCCGGAAGCCGCTCCTGATGCGCGACGTACTGGTCGCGATGATCCAGGCCCACGAGATCCAGGGCTGCCTCGCCCTCGAGAATTCGTTCAACGCAGTCGGGCTCGACCACGTGCTGCTCGTGAAGGTCGCGTCGACCGCCGTCGTCGGCCGGCTGCTCGGGCTCACGCGCGACGAGCTGATCAACGCGGTATCCAATGCGTTCCTCGACGGCCAGGCGCTGCGCACTTACCGCCACGCACCGAACACCGGCTCGCGCAAGTCATGGGCGGCCGGCGACGCCACGTCCCGCGCGGTGCGCCTCGCGCTGATCGC
Source organism: Burkholderia aenigmatica (assembly GCF_902499175.1). Lineage (GTDB taxonomy): Bacteria > Pseudomonadota > Gammaproteobacteria > Burkholderiales > Burkholderiaceae > Burkholderia > Burkholderia aenigmatica. The sequence continues at coordinate 94,511 of NZ_CABVQC010000018.1, read as the reverse complement.
GAAAACGGGTGAAATGGGCTACCCGTCGGCGCTCACCGCCAAGACCTGGGGCTTCTACGACGTGCTGTTCGACGGCAAGCCGTTCCGCTTCCAGCGCCCGTACGGCACGTACGTGATGGAAAACGTGCTGTTCAAGATCGCGTTCCCCGCCGAATTCCACGCGCAAACGGCCGCTGAGGCCGCGCTGCAGCTGCACGCGCAGCTCGCCGCCGCGGGCCGCACGACCGACGAGATCAGCCGGATCACGATCCGCACGCACGCGGCCGCGATCCGCATCATCGACAAGCAGGGCCCGCTCGCCAATCCGGCCGACCGCGACCACTGCATCCAGTACATGGTCGCCGTGCCGCTGCTGTTCGGCCGGCTGACCGCGGCCGACTATGAAGATTCGGCCGCCGCCGATCCCCGCATCGACGCGCTGCGCGCAAAGACCGTGTGCGTCGAGGATCCGCAGTTCACGAAGGATTACCACGACCCGGACAAGCGCTCGATCGCGAATGCACTGACGATCGAGTTCGCGGACGGATCGAAGCTTGCCGAAGTGGCGGTCGAATACCCGCTCGGTCATCAGCGACGCCGCACCGAAGGCATCCCGCTCCTGGTCGAGAAATTCAGAACCAACCTCGCCCGCCGCTTCCCGGCAAAGCAGCAACAAGCGATTCTCGACGTGTCGCTGGACCAGGCAAAGCTCGAAGCGATGCCGGTCGATGAGTACGTCGACTTGTATGTGATATAGCCGTCATCTACAGGACACGTTGTTTCCTAGCCTTAAACCCAGGAAAATCACCATGGCCCACAATCTCCACAAGACCCTCAAGGAATTCGACAGCGGTTCCGGCAAAGGCAAGTTCTACTCGCTGCCGCAGCTCGGCAAGGAACTGAAGACGAAGATCGAACGCCTGCCGGTGTCGATCCGTATCGTGCTCGAATCCGTGCTGCGCAACTACGACGGCAAGAAGATCACCGAAGAGCACATCGAGCAGCTGGCGAACTGGAAGCCGACGGCCAAGCGCGTCGACGAGATCCCGTTCGTGGTGTCGCGCGTCGTGCTGCAGGACTTCACGGGCGTGCCGCTGCTCGCCGACATCGCGGCCATGCGCGGCGTCGCGGAGCGTACGGGCAAGAACCCGAAGAAGATCGAGCCGCTGGTCCCGGTCGATCTCGTCGTCGACCACTCGGTCCAGATCGACTACTTCCGCCAGAAGGATGCGCTCGACCTGAACATGAAACTGGAATTCCAGCGCAACAACGAGCGCTACCAGTTCATGAAGTGGGGCATGCAGGCATTCGACACGTTCAAGGTCGTGCCGCCGGGCGTCGGCATCGTCCACCAGGTGAACCTCGAATACCTCGCGCGCGGCGTCCACAAGAAGGCGGACGGCGGCGACACCGTGTACTACCCGGATACCCTCGTCGGCACGGACAGCCACACGACGATGATCAACGGCATCGGCGTGGTCGGCTGGGGCGTGGGCGGCATCGAGGCTGAAGCCGGCATGCTCGGCCAGCCGGTGTACTTCCTGACGCCGGACGTCGTCGGCGTCGAGCTGAAGGGCAAGCTGATCGAAGGCGTGACGGCCACCGACCTGGTGCTGACCATCACCGAAATGCTGCGCAAGGAGAAGGTCGTCGGCAAGTTCGTCGAATTCTTCGGCGAAGGCACGAAGTCGCTGTCGCTGCCGGACCGCGCAACGATCGGCAACATGGCGCCGGAATACGGCGCGACGATGGGCTTCTTCCCGGTCGACGAAAAGACGATCGACTACTTCGAAGGCACGGGCCGCACGAAGGCGGAAATCGCCGCGTTCGAAAACTACTTCAAGGCGCAGAAGCTGTTCGGCATCCCGAAGGCCGGCGACATCGACTACACGAAGGTCGTGACGCTCGACCTGGCGACGGTCGCCCCGTCGCTGGCCGGCCCGAAGCGCCCGCAGGACCGCATCGAGATCGGCAACGTCAAGTCGACGTTCACCGACCTGTTCTCGAAGCCGGTGGCGGACAACGGCTTCGCGAAGAAGGCGGACGATCTGGCCACGCAATACACGACGAGCAACGGCGTCGACGTGAAGAACGGCGATGTGCTGATCGCCGCGATCACGTCGTGCACGAACACGTCGAACCCGAGCGTGCTGCTGGCCGCCGGCCTGCTCGCAAAGAAGGCGGTCGAGGCCGGCCTCACGGTCGATCCGAAGATCAAGACCTCGCTCGCGCCGGGATCGCGCATCGTCACCGAGTACCTGACGAAGACGGGCCTGCTGCCCTACCTGTCGAAGCTCGGCTTCGAACTCGCCGCCTACGGCTGCACGACCTGTATCGGCAACGCGGGCGACCTGACGCCGGAGCTGAACGAAGCGATCACGAAGAACGACATCGTCGCGGCCGCCGTGCTGTCGGGCAACCGCAACTTCGAGGCGCGCATCCACCCGAACATCCGCGCAAACTTCCTCGCGTCGCCGCCGCTGGTCGTCGCGTACGCGATCGCCGGCAACATCACGCGCGACCTGATGACCGAGCCGGTCGGCAAGGGCAAGGGTGGCCGCGACATCTACCTCGGCGACATCTGGCCGTCGAGCGAGGAAATCCATGCGCTGCTCAAGTACGCGCTCGATCCGGAAAAGTTCGAGAAGAACTACGCGCACCTGACCAAGAAGGGCGACCTCTGGAGCAAGATCGAGGGCGAAACGGGCCAGGTCTACGACTGGCCGAAGTCGACCTACATCGCCGAGCCGCCGTTCTTCGGCAACGACTTCTCGATGGAACCGGCTGCATCGATCCCGACGGTCAAGGGCGCGCGCGCACTGGGCATCTTCGGTGACTCGGTCACGACCGACCACATCAGCCCGGCAGGCTCGATCAAGGAAGACTCGCCGGCAGGCAAGTGGCTGAAGGAAAACGGCGTGCAGAAGGCCGACTTCAACAGCTATGGCTCGCGCCGCGGCAACCACGACGTGATGATGCGCGGCACGTTCGCAAACGTCCGGATCAAGAACCTGATGATCCCGGCCAAGGCAGACGGCACGCGCGTCGAAGGCGGCCTGACGATCCACCAGCCGAGCGGCGAACAGCAGTCGATCTACGACGCGGCCATGCAGTACGTCGGCGCGGATACGCCGACGGTCGTGTTCGCGGGCGAAGAGTACGGCACGGGCTCGTCGCGCGACTGGGCCGCCAAGGGCACGCAACTGCTCGGCGTGAAGGCCGTGATCGCCCGCAGCTTCGAGCGCATCCACCGCTCGAACCTGGTCGGCATGGGCGTGCTGCCGCTGCAGTTCAAGGGCGCGGACAGCATCCAGTCGCTCGGCATCACCGGCGACGAAACGTACGACATCGAAGGCCTCGGCGACGACTTCAAGCCGCAGCAGGATGTTACGCTCGTGATCAACCGCAAGAACGGCGAATCGCAGCGCGTGCAGGTGCTGCTGCGCATCGATACGCCGATCGAAGTCGACTACTACAAGCACGGCGGTATCCTGCCGTTCGTGCTGCGCTCGCTGCTCGCAGCGTAAGCGCCCTGCTTTTGCAGGTGCCGCAGCCGCCTCGCGGCGGTTGCGGCCGATTTGGAAGCCCGACCTCGTGTCGGGCTTTTTTTTGCCCGCGGTTCAGGCGGGCGTCATGCCGCCTTGCTGCTGCGTGGCTTCGCGGCCGCACCTGCCCGCGCATTCTTCTTCAGATGCGTGCGGTTGTAGTCAATCGCCGCGCGTACGAGGTTCTTCAGCGCCCGCTTGTCGAGCTTGTCGCCTTCGAAGAAATCGATCGCGCGCCGCGCATTGCCGTCGAGGCCGTCGTTGAACAGCTGGTCGGGATCGGGCAGCTTCGCGCCGTGCATGAAGGTCAGCTTCACCTTGCCCTTGTGCGCGTTCGCGACCGCGATCATTCCGTCGCATTCCCACACGGGGCTGCCCATCCATTTCCATTCCTCGACGATGCCGTCGTCGGACGCGAGGATCGTCTGGCGGAGATCGGCGAACGTCTTGCCGCGCCAGTCGGCGATGCCGGCGATCAGCGCGTCGATACGCGCCGACGGCGTGAGGTCCGTGGTGCTCATGCGTGCGCCTCCGACCCTTCGTCGGGGCGGGCCAGCACCTGTTCGAGCGCGTCGAAGAACCGGACCCAGCCGTGCTGCGCACCGCGGTACGCCTGCTCCTGGTCGGTGCGGAAGCCGACCTGCTCCATCCTCAGATGCGTGCCGCCCGGCGTCGGCGTGAGCGTCCACGTGACGACGCTTTCGAGACCGTAAGCGGCCCACGTATAGGACAACGCGTGCGGCGGCTCGATCGTCAGGACCGTGCAGTCGACCGAACCCCAGTCCGCGCGGAAGCTGAAGGCGCGGCCCGCGACGGGCTCGAAGTCGCTCTTCATCAGCCACGCCTCGATCAGGTGCGGTTGAGTGAGCGCGCGCCAGATCTTCTCCGGCGGATGAGGCAGCTCCCGGTCGACGACGACGGAGCGCGTTTCGGTGGTGGCCTGGTTCATTACTGATCCATCCTTTTCAGAAGATCTTCGAGGGCATCGAACCGGTTCTGCCAGAAGCCGGCCATCTGGCTCGTCCAGTCGATCAATGGGGCCAGCGCTTGAGGCTGCGCGCTGTAGTGCGTCTGCCGGCCTTCGTGACGGTCGATCACGAGCCCGGCCTGCTTCAGGACGCCGAGATGCTTCGAGACGGCGGGCTGCGAGACGCCCGCATGGACCGTCAGCGCGGCAACCGTCAACTCGCCGTCCGCACACAGCCGCTCGAAGAGCGCGCGGCGGGTGGGATCGGCAAGCGTCCTGAAAAGCATGTCGTGTGCGTTCTGCATGTCCAAATCCATAACCCGATGGTTATGAATCGAAGCATATCCGCTGATCGACGCGCGTCAAGGCGGAATTTCACGAACGATGCCGCCCGATCTCGCTCGGGTCTGCTGTCCGCCGCTCCGGCGCGTACCCGCCTCCGAATTCGAGCATTCCCTCTAATTCGCCATCGCCGCATGCGATCCGAAAGTCGCCTGCAAGACTGCCGGAAGCACCGTTCCACAATTCGGGAAACGTTTGCGCTGGACCGGCCCCTTTTTTGTGCACGCGCGAATCCGTTCCGGCCGTGCCGCTTCGTTTGACCACATAGTGCGACGCGGCATCCGACAACGACCGGTCACGCGCCATGCGTTCACGGGTCGATCCGCTCCGCGATCACGCACGTTCCGGCGCCGCGACGAACGACTCGTGCGTGCGAACGTCGCGCCTTGCCGCGCCCTCGTGTCACGAACCGGTTCCGTTCGGCGCGGGCACGATCGCCGGCACGTCCGACGCAGACCATGCGCGCACCCGCGCCGATGTCAGAACTGACAGCTATGGAAACTGGCAGCTACCCGAACCGCAGCGACGCCCTACGCTCGTCACCGCTCGCGACCCCACAAGGGTCGGGGGCTCCAGCAACGTCGTCTCTCCTAAAAAGGACTCCCGATGAAAAGGAACGCCTGGTTTGCCCTGCCCCTGCCGTCGCCCCGCCGCCTTGCGTGCGTGGCACCGCTCGTGTTCGCCGCCGCTGCGGCGCATGCGGCGACGGACTGGGTCGACACCCATACGAAGGCCTTTCTGACCGGCCCGCAGTTGATGGCGCGCAGCGCGGCGCCGTCGCTCGAACTCGCGTCCGGTGAAACGACCAACGTCGTCGTCAGCCTGAAGCTGCGCAACGCCGCGCAGCTCAAGCAACTGGCGCGCGACGTGAACCGGCCGGGCAGCGCGCATTACCGCCAGTACCTCACGCATGCGCAGTTCCTCGCCAGCTACGCGCCGACCGACGCGCAGGTGAAGTCGGTCGTCGACTATCTGCACAAGAGCGGCTTCGTGAACGTCGAGGTCGCACCGAACCGGTTGCTGGTATCCGCACGCGGCACGGCCGGCACGGTGAAGACCGCCTTCAACACGTCGCTCGTGCACTTCGACTACGCGGGCCGCTCGGGCTTCGCCAACACGTCGACCGCGCAGGTGCCGCGCGCGCTCGGCGACGTCGTCGGCTCGGTGCTCGGGCTGCAGAGCGTCGCACACGCGCGGCCGCTGCTGCGCATCGGCAACGTGTCGAAGCCGCAGGCGCTCGCGGCCGGCACCGCAACCGGCCATTATCCGAAGGAATTTCCGGGCCTCTACAACGCAACCGGCGTGCCGACCGCCGCCGGGGTGACCGTCGGCATCATCACGATCGGCGGCGTGTCGCAGACGCTGCAGGACCTGAAGCAGTTCACGTCGAGCAACGGCTACGGCACGGTGTCGACGCAGACCGTCCAGACCAACGGCTCGGGCGGCAGCTACACCGACGACCAGGACGGCCAGGGCGAGTGGGATCTCGACAGCCAGTCGATCGTCGGCTCGGCCGGCGGCCAGGTCGGCAAACTCGTGTTCTACATGGCCGACCTCAACGCCTCCGGCAACACCGGGCTCACGCAGGCGTTCAACCAGGCGGTGTCGGACAACACCGCGAAGGTGATCAACGTGTCGCTCGGCTGGTGCGAGACCGACGCGAACGCGGACGGCACGATCGACGCCGAGGAACAGATCTTCACGACCGCCGCGGCACAAGGCCAGACGTTCTCGGTTTCGTCGGGCGACGAAGGCGTGTACGAGTGCAACAACCGCGGCTATCCGAACGGCTCGAACTACACGGTGTCGTGGCCGGCGTCATCGCCGCACGTGCTCGCGATCGGCGGCACGACGCTCTATACGACGTCGGCGGGCGCGTTCTCGAGCGAGACGGTGTGGAACGAAGGGCTCGATGCGAACGGCAAGCTGTGGGCGACGGGCGGCGGTGTCAGCACGATCCTGCCCGCGCCGTCGTGGCAGTCGGGCAGCAACCGCCAGTTGCCGGACGTCGCGTTCGACGCCGCGCAAAGCACCGGCGCGTACATCTACAACTACGGCCAGTTGCAGCAGATCGGCGGCACGAGCCTCGCCGCGCCGATCTTCACGGGCCTCTGGGCGCGCCTGCTCGCAGCGAACGGCACGGGCCTCGGTTTCCCGGCCGGAAAGTTCTACGCCGACATTCCGTCGAACCCGTCGCTCGTGCGCTACGACGTGGTATCGGGGAACAACGGCTATCAGGGGTATGGCTATAACGCAGGCACCGGCTGGGATTACACGACCGGCTTCGGCAGCCTGAACATCGCGAACCTCAACCAGCTGATCAAGTCGGGCGGGTTCTAAGCGAAGCGTGAAGGCCGGCGCGCGGCGATGGTGAGTCGCGCGCCGGCCGGTGAAAGGCCGCATGAACACGGATCGATTCACGGCAACACCACTATCCACCGCATCAATATCGACATCACAAACATCCGTTGGATCAATTGCCAGGCCGATGCGACAGTGGGCATTCATCCAACCTGCGCTGCCCGCGATGTCGACAACCCACCTGCCTCCCCTCAGCCCGCCCCTTCACGATGGCCTGCCGACGCGACAGCGAATCGCGGCATTGATCGCCCTCTCGCTCGCGGTCGCGATGGCCAACCTCGATACGGCGATTACCAATACCGCGCTGCCGACCATTGGCAGCAGCATCGGCGCCGATCCGGCCTCGGTGATCTGGGTCGTCAATGCGTATCAGCTCGCGATGGTCGCGACCTTGCTGCCGTTTGCATCGCTCGGCGAGATACTCGGCCATCGGCGCATTTACATCGCCGGGCTGATCCTGTTCACCGCAAGCTCGCTCGCGTGCGGCATCGCAGGGACGCTTCCCGCGCTCACCGCCGCGCGTGCGTTGCAGGGCATCGGCGCGGCCGCGATCATGAGCGTCAACACCGCGCTGATTCGTTTTGCGTACCCGGCCAGGCTGCTCGGCCGCGGCGTCGGGTTGAATGCGCTCGTCGTCGCCGTGTCGTTCACCGTGGGGCCGACCGTTGCGTCGGCCATCCTGTCGGTCACGTCGTGGCACTGGCTGTTTCTGATCAACGTTCCCATCGGCCTGCTTTCCGTCGCATTGGCGGTCCGCACGCTGCCGATCACCGATCGCGCCCGGCATGACTTCGATGTTGTCGCTGCGCTGTTATGCGCCGGTTGCTTCGCATTACTGATACTTGGATTAGGGACGGTTGCGCATGATGGCTTGTCGCCGACGGTCAGGGCTGAATGGATCGTCGCGGCAGTATTCGGCTACGCGCTGCTGAAGCGCCAGGCACATCACCCCGCTCCACTGCTCGCCGCCGACCTGTTTCGACGGCCGGTCTTCTCCCTTTCCGCCGCCACGTCGGTTTGCTCGTTTGCGACGCAAGGCCTCGCGTTCGTGTCGCTGCCGTTCTTCCTGCAAGCCGGCCTCGGCCACAGTCAGGTCGACACCGGCTTCCTCATGACACCGTGGCCCGTCGTGGTGGCCATCATGGCGCCCGTTGCCGGACGTCTGGCCGACCGATACCCGGCGGGCATTCTCGGCACCATCGGCCTCTTGCTCCTGTGCATCGGCATGGCGTCGCTGGCCATGCTGCCGCCCGCACCGTCGACACTCGATATCGTGTGGCGCATGATGATGTGCGGCGCCGGATTCGGCTTCTTCCAGGCACCGAACCTCAAGGCGCTGATGGGCAGCGCGCCGGCCGAGCGCAGCGGCGGCGCCAGCGGCATCGTCGCAACGGCCCGCCTGCTCGGACAGACGCTCGGTGCGGCGCTGGTCGCCCTGTGTTTTCACGTCTCCGGGGCCGGCGGCCCGATCGTCGCGTTGTGGGCCGGCAGCGCCTTCGCACTGGCGGGTACGGTCATCAGCTGCCTCCGGCAATTGCCGCGCTGGGCACGCTCATGACGCATCGGCTGCGTTCAGCCCGCCGCGCGCTGCGCACCGGGCAACCGCATCGGCTTCGCCGCCTCGCGAATCTTCTCCCTCAGCCAGATTTGTGCGGGGACGCCGTCGTGGCGCCGATGCCAGTACATCGACCACTGGAAACCCGCTGACTCGAACGGCAACGTCTTGAGCACCAGCCCGTCTTCCTCAAAACGTTCGGCCAGGCGCGCGGACATCACCGCAACCATCGACGAATGGCGCAACAGATGCGGCACGACCAGCCAGTGCGGGACATTGAGCACCACGTTCCGGGCGCGGCCCATCCCGGCGAGCGTGGCATCGACATAGCGCCCGTCGGTCGCGCTGATCGACACCTTGAGATGCGGCAGAGCAAGGAACCGGTCGAGCGTCAATGCATCAGCGGCACACGGATGATCCCGCGCCATCACGCAGACCATGCGGTCGTCGAACAGCGGCGTCGCCTGCACCGCGCCCGCATGCTCCAGATCCATGCTCACCGCGACGTCGATATCGTCGGCATCGAGCGCGATCACGGTCTGCCCCGGCGACAGGTGCACCACATCGAGCGTCACGCCCGGCGCCTCCTGTTCGAGCTGCGCGAGCAACGACGGCATCAGCAGATATTCGAGCACGTCGGACATCCGCAGCCGGACGTGCCGGGTCGTCGTTGCCGGATCGAACGCGTCATCCGACACGAGGAGCCGCTCTGCCTGGCGAAGCAGTTGCCGCAGCGGCGCTTCCAGTTCCAGCGCACGCGGCGTCGGCTCCATGCCCGTTGCATTGCGTATCAGCAACTCATCGTGCATCAGGATTCGCAGACGCCCCAGCGCGCTGCTCATCGCCGATTGGCTCAACCCTACCTTCGTCGCGGCACGCGTCACATGCTTCTCGGTCAGCAACGCATCGAGTGCGACCAACAGATTCAGATCAACGCTGCGCAAATTCATAGGTGCTCGCGATTTCGACGTGACATGCTACGTTGCACCCGGCCGTGCGTTCGGTCAATCACACCGGCCTGCCGCGCGCCACCCGCTACTCCGTCGCGCGCTCGCTTACGCGCGCCGACGCGGCCGGCACGCCGGCCCGATGCGACGGCGCAATGAGCCGCAACCCGCTCGCGACGCTCGCGGCCCCGGCGAAGCCGGCGCCGAGCATCAGCGCGAGCGTCGGCCCGTGGCGCCCCGCGATGCCGAACGACAGCGCGACGAGCGCGGCGCCCGTCGCCTGCCCGATCAGCCGCGCGGTCGCGATGATCCCGCTCGCGCCGCCGCTGCGCTCGTGCGGTGCGCTCGACATCAGCGCCTTCAGGTTCGGCGACTGGAAGAAGCCGAATCCCGCGCCGCACAGCATCATCCGCCAGCCGATGTCGATGACGCTCGGCGCTGCCGGCAACGCGGCGAGCGACACCATGCCCGCGCTCAACAACGCAAGACCGATCGCGCCGAGCAGACCCGGCGGATAGCGATCCGACAACCGGCCCGCGATCGGCGCGGCGAGCGCGACGATCACCGACCACGGCGTCATCAGGAACCCTGTCTCGACCGCGTTGCGATGCAGGACGGTTTCGAAATAGAACGGCAGCGACACGAACGCGAGCCCCTGCGCGGCGAACGCGCACACGGCGGTCAGCGCGGACAGCGTGAACACCGGCCGGCGAAACAGGTCGACCGGCAGCATCGGCGCCGGATGCCCGGCCTGGCGGCGGATCAGCAGCCAGCCGAATACGAGCGCGACCGCGGCCATCGCGAACACGACGGCAAGCGGCCCGCGCTGCGCGAATTCGCCGAGCGCGAAGATCAGCGACGCGAACGTGATCACGTTGAACAATGCGGCGACCGGATCGAACGCATGCTTGCCGCGTGCCGTCTGCGGCAGCGACGGAATCGCCACTGCGAGCGCGAACACGCCGAGCGGCACGTTCACCGCGAACAGCCACGGCCATGCGGCGACCGACAGGATCAGCGACGCGATGGTCGGCCCCACCGCGAACGACACGCCGACCACGAGTGCGTTGAAGCCGACGCCGCGCCCGAGCCGGTGCGCGGGGAACAGGCCGCGGATCAGCGCGACGTTGACGCTCATGATCGCGCTCGCACCGAAGCCCTGCACGATCCGCGCGGCCGTCAGCATCGGCAGCGTCGACGCGAGCGAACAGCCGAGCGACGCGAGCGTGAACACCGCGAGCCCGGCGATATACACGCGCTTGTGGCCGACGATGTCGCCGAGCGATGCGAACGGCAGCAGCGTCGCGACCATCGCGAGCTGGTACGCGTTGATGATCCATACGGACGCGGCCGGCGATGCATGCAGGTCGGTGGCGATCGCGGGCAGCGCGGTGTTCGCGATCGCGGTGTCGAGCGTCGCGAGCGCGACGGCCAGCAGCACGGCGGACATCGCGCGCCAGTTGACGGCCGGCTCACGGGCGCCGGCGGGGGAAGCGAATTCGGACAAGATGAGGCTCGGCTGACGAGCGACGCGTTGCGCCACGTCGCGGATTGGACTCGCGGCGGCGTTCCGGTCGCACTGCATGGAACGCGCGCCGCCGCGCCCCGTATTGTTGCAGAGCCGCATCGAACGTGCAGGCGGCCGCCTCGTCAGTTAGCGAAATGAAAGAAAACGCGTTGCCGTGCAGGACGCGCGGCAACGCAGGCGCAACAGGCAGGCTCGCTGCGTCAGCTCACCGCACGCCGCGCATTGCGTCCGCGCAGCCATTCGAGCGCCAGCAGCAGGCTCGTCGAGAAAATGATCAGGATCGTTGCGAGCGCAGCGATCGTCGGGCTGATGTTCTCGCGGATGCCCGTGAACATCTGGCGCGGCAGCGTCGTCTGGTCCGCGCCCGCGAGGAACAGCGTGACGACGACTTCGTCGAACGACGTCGCGAACGCGAACAGCGCGCCCGACATCACGCCCGGCGCAATGACCGGCAGCGTCACGCGGAAGAACGTCGACACCGGATTCGCACCGAGCGACAGACTGGCGCGCACGAGGTTCTGGTTGAAGCCCTGCAGCGTCGCGGCAACCGTCGTCACGACGAACGGCACGCCGAGTGCCGCGTGCGCGGCGATCAGCCCCGTGTAGGTGTTCGCGAGCCCCAGCGGCGCGAAGAACAGGTACATGCCGACGCCGACCACGACGACCGGCACGATCATCGGCGACAGCAGCACGGCCATCAGCAGCCCCTTGCCGCGGAAGTCGGCCTTCGTGAGACCGATCGCGGCGAGCGTGCCGAGCACGGTCGCGACGATGGTCGCCGACGGTGCAACGATGAAGCTGTTCTTCGCGGCCATCCGCCACTCGTCCGACGCGATCAGGTTCTCGTACCAGCGCATCGAGAAACCCGGGATCGGATAGACGAGGAACGTGCTCGACGAGAACGACAGCGGCACGATCGCGAGCACCGGCAGGATCAGGTACAGCAGCGTCAGCACGACGAGCACGCGCAGCGCGACGTACCACGCGCGCTCGACGAACGACATGTGCGGCGCGAACAGTGGCCTGGCGAGTTTCATGGTCGGATTCCCCTTCCCGTTTCGTTGTGCGCGGCGCTCAGCCGAGGCTCACGTTCGTACGCGTGAAGCGCCCGTACACCGCGTACAGCACGAGCGTCGCCGCCAGCAGCAGCCCGCCGAGCGCGCACGCCATGCCCCAGTTGATCGTCACGTTCGTGAAGTACGCGACGTAGTAGCTGACCATCTGGTCGTTCGGCCCGCCGAGCAGCGCCGGCGTGATGTAGTAGCCAATCGCGAGGATGAACACGAGCAGCGCGCCCGCGCCGACGCCCGGATAAGTCTGCGGCACATACACGCGCCAGAACGCGGCGAACGGGTGGCTGCCGAGCGACACGGCCGCGCGCTGGTAGGTCGGCGGGATCGACTTCATCACGCTGTACAGCGGCAGGATCATGAACGGCAGCAGGATGTGCGTCATCGAGATATACACGCCGACGCGGTTGAACAGCAGCGTCAGCGGATGCGAGATCAGCCCGCTGCCGATCAGCGCGGTGTTGATGAGCCCTTCGCTCTGCAGCAGCACGATCCACGCGGCGACCCGCACGAGCACCGACGTCCAGAACGGTATCAGCACGAGGATCATCACGAGGTTCGCGCGACGCTCCGACAGCGTCGAGATCCAGTACGCGAGCGGATAGCCGAGCAGCAGCGCGAACAGCGTGACCGCAACGCCGATCACGAACGTGCGGCCGAAGATCGCGAGATAGATCGACTGATCGGGATCGGCCTGCACGATGTGGCCGAAGCCGTCCTGCTTGTGGTCGAGCGCGGCGAGCAGGTAGAACGGCGACACCTGGCTGCCGTTCTTCGCGATCGACTGCCAGTACGCGGCGTCGCCCCAGCGCGCGTCGAGCTCGACGATTTTCTCGCGCGTCTGTGCGGGTGTCAGCGCCGCGTCATTGTCGCCCTTCAGCGGCATCGCGCGCGCCGTCTTCGCGACGAGCGAGCGATAGCCGGGAATCTCCGTGTTCAGGCGTCGTGCGAGCGCACCCATCGCCTCGCTGTCGGCCACCTTCGTCATGTCGGCCGCGAGCGCGACATACGCGGCGTCGGCCGGCGGCGCCTTGCGGTCCCAGCCCGACAGCGCGGCGACCGTATTCGGCAACGCGGTCGCGATCTCCGGGTTCTGCACCGCGCGCGTGAGCAGCGTGCCGATCGGCACGACGAAAATCAGCAGCAGGAAAATCGCGAGCGGCGCGACCAGCAGCAGCGCCATCGTGCGCTTGCGGGCTTCGGCGGCCTTCAGCTCACGCTTGAGCGCGGCCGCCGACGGCGAGGAAGGCGCGATCGTCATCGTATTCAACGGTTCTCTCCGGCCGGGCATGATCCAGCGGAAGGCCGCGCGACACGATCGACGTGCCGCGCGGCCGGTTGCATCAGGACACCTGACCGGTTACTTGGTCGCCCATGCGGCGAAACGCTGCTCGAGCTCGTCGCTGTGATCGGTCCAGAAGCCGATGTCTTCCAGCACCGCACTCTTGCCGTTGGCCGGCGAGTTCGGCAGGTTCGCGAGCGTCTTCGCGTCGAGCGACTTGATCGCCGCGATGTTCGCCGGGCCGTACGCGATGTGCTGCGCATAGCCCTGCTGCGGCTTCGGCGTCAGCGTGTACGCGATGTACTGCTCGGCCAGCGCCTTGTTCGGCGAGCCCTTCGGAATCGCCCAGTAGTCGAGGTCGTAGATGCTGCCGTTCCACACGACCTTCAGGTTCTTGCCTTCCTTCTGCGCGGCGTCGATGCGGCCGTTGTACGCGGTCGACATCACGACGTCGCCGGCGACGAGGAACTGCGGCGGCTGCGCGCCCGCTTCCCACCACTGGATGTTCGGCTTCAGCTCGTCGAGCTTCTTGAACGCGCGGTCCTGGCCGGCCTTCGTGCCGAGCACCTTGTAGACGTCCTTCGGCGCGACGCCGTCGGCCATCAGCGCGAATTCGAGGTTATAGCGCGCGCCCTTGCGCATGCCGCGCTTGCCGGGGAATTTCTTCACGTTCCAGAAATCGGCCCAGCCGGTCGGCGCCGACTTCAGCTTGTCCGCGTTGTACGACAGCGCCGTCGACCACACGAAGAAGCCGACGCCGCATACCTGCGGCGATTCCGGAATCAGGTCGGACTTCTTCGCGATCTTCGACCAGTCGAGCTTCTCGTACAGCCCTTCGTCGCAGCCGCGATTCAGGTCGCCCGATTCGACTTCGACCACGTCCCAGTTGACGTGCTTCGCCTCGACCATCGCCTTCACTTTCGCCTGCTCGCCGTTGTATTCGACGGCCGTGACCTTGTTGCCGGTCGCCTTCTCGAACGGCTGGTTGAACGCGGCCTTCTGCGCGTCGCCGTTCGCGCCGCCGAAGTTGACGACCGTGAGTTCGGCAGCCGAAGCCGATGCGCCGACGACGGCGAGCGCCAGTGCCAGCGCGGTACGACGCGCGGTAAAGCTTGCTCGGTTCATGGTGGTTCCTCTCCTCTCGTGGTGGAAGTGGGCAGTTGTTGTTGACGACGTGCTACGGAAAATCGGGGAAACCCTGCTCACGCGAACACGCGCAGGTGTTCGGGTGCGAACGCGAGCGCGACCGGTACGCCGGGCGAGAACGCGTCGAGCGCGCCGGTGCCGAGCGGCACCTTCACGAAGCATTCGTCCTGGCCCGGCAGCGCGCAGCGCATGCGCACGTGATCGCCGAAATAGATGAGGCTGCGCGCCTCGCCGCTCAGCCGGTTGGCGGCCGATCCGTTCGCATGCCCGTTCGCGCCGTGCGCGGCGAGGCTCATGCGTTCGGGCCGGATGCACGCGACGGCCGGCGCGCCCTCGGCCGCGTCGCCGATGCGGCGGCCGACGAGCTTCGTGCCGTCGTCGAGCCGGAATTCGCAGAATTCGCCGTCGACGCGCGCGATGGTGCCGCGCAGCCGGTTGCTGTCGCCGATGAAGTTCGCGACGAATTCGTTGCACGGCGATTCGTACAGGCGGTCGACGGTGTCGAGCTGCTGCACGATGCCCTTGTCGAACACGGCGACCCGATCGGACATCGTCAGCGCCTCGCCCTGGTCATGCGTCACGTACACGAAGGTCACGCCGAGCTTTTCGTGCAGCGCCTTCAGTTCGTACTGCATGTGTTCGCGCAGCTGCTTGTCGAGCGCGCCGAGCGGCTCGTCCATCAGCACCAGCTTCGGTTCGAACACGAGCGCACGCGCCAGCGCGATGCGCTGCTGCTGGCCGCCCGACAGCTGCGCCGGGTAGCGTTTCGCGAAGCGCTCCATCTGCACCATCTTCAGCGCGTGCGCGACGCGTTCCGCGCGCTCGGCCGCCGGCAGCTTGCGTACGGTCAGCGGATACGCGACGTTCTGCTCGACCGTCAGGTGTGGAAACAGCGCGTAGTTCTGGAACACCATGCCGATGTTGCGCTTGTGCGGCGGCACGTTGTTCAGCAGCTCGCCGTCGAGGCGGATCTCGCCGCCGGTCGGAAATTCGAAGCCGGCGAGCATCATCAGGCAGGTCGTCTTGCCCGAGCCCGACGGCCCGAGCAGCGTCAGGAATTCCCCGCGGTGGATATCGAGGTCGAGCGATTTGACGACCAGCGTCTCGCCGTCGTAGGTCTTCCGCACGCCGCGAAAGCTGACGATCACATCATCGGACTTCATCGTGGCTGTCCCCTTGCTTCGCGACAATTGATTTTGAGATGCGAACCACTATACGGCGCGCACGGTTCTACAATAGGGAACCATTTCAATATTCCGCGTGGGACCACTTTGGACACCGTGATCGTCGCCGACTGGCTCTCCGCCCGCCTCGACCGTAGTTCGCCCGAGCCGATGTACCGCCAGTTGCTGCAGTTGATGCAGCAAGCCATCCTGACCGGTGAATTGGGGCCAGGCACCAAACTGCCGAGTTCGCGCACGCTCGCGGCCGACCTGTCGATCGCGCGCAATACCGTGCTGCACGTGTACGACCAGTTGACGGCCGAAGGCTACGTACTGACGACGACCGGCAGCGGCACCTATGTGGCCGACACGCGGCCGGATGCCGCTGCGATCCACGTGCCGGGCGCCGCGCCGCCGCCGTCGACTGCCGACGAACCGCCGCAGCCCGACGCGCAGGGCAGCCTGTCGGCGCGCGGCCGGCAACTGATCGAGCACGCGGGGGTGTCGCGACGCCAATGGGGCGCGTTCATGCCGGGCGTGCCGGACGTGTCGGAATTCCCGAGCCGGACATGGAGCCGCCTGCAGGCGCGGCTGTGGAAGGAAGCGAACCCCGAGCTGCTGACCTATGCGCCGGGCGGCGGCTACCGGCCGTTGCGGCGCGCGCTCGCCGATTACCTGCGCGTCGCGCGCTCAGTCAAATGCTCGCCGGACCAGGTGATCATCACGACGGGCATCCACCAGTCGATCGATCTCGCGGTGCGGCTGCTGTCCGACATCGGCGATCGCGCATGGGTCGAGGAGCCGTGCTACTGGGGCGTGCGCAGCGTCCTGCAGGCGGCCGGCCTCACCCTGACGCCGGTGCCGGTCGATCAGGAAGGGCTCGACCCGCGCGCGCGCGACATGCAGCATCCGCCGCGGCTCGTGCTGGTCACGCCGTCGCATCAGTACCCGCTCGGGATGGTGATGAGCCTCGCGCGGCGCCGGATGCTGCTCGAATACGCACGCCAGCACCGCTGCTGGATCATCGAGGACGACTACGACAGCGAATTCCGCTATGGCAGCCGCCCGCTCGCGTCGCTGCAGGGGCTCGACGACGGCGGCCGCGTGATCTACGTCGGCAGCCTCGGCAAGATGCTGTTCCCGGGGCTGCGGATGGGCTACATGGTCGTGCCCGAGCATCTGGTCGACACGTTCCGCACGGGGCTGTCGGAGCTGTATCGCGAAGGCCAGCTGATGCAGCAGGCCGTGCTCGCCGAATTCATCATGGACGGCCACCTGACTTCGCACGTCAGGCGGATGCGCACGCTGTACGGCGAACGCCGGCAACTGATGATCGACGCGATCCGTGCGCGCTTCGGCGACGCGCTGCCCGTGATGGGCGACGAGGCCGGCCTGCATCTCGTGCTCGGCCTGCCCGACGCCTGCGACGACCGCGCGGTCACGCAGAGCGCGTTCGATGCGGGCGTGATCGTGCGCCCGCTCACCAGCTACTACAGCAGCCTCGACACCGCGCGGCGCGGCCTGCTGCTCGGCTATGCGTGCGTTGCGCACGAAGGCATCGGGCCCGCATTCGACACGCTTGCGAATACCCTCGAGCAACACCTGCCGCGGGACCTCACGCGCGCGGCATAGCGGCGATCCTGCGCCGCGCCGCCCGCGTGACTCACGCTTCCCACATTACCGCGCGCTGCCCGCCCCGCGATCGAGCGAGGCCGCACGCACCGCTTCGCCGGGCTTCGTGAACACGCGCTGTCGCAGTGCAGCGATCTGCGCGTCGCGATCCTGCGGCGACAGGCCCGCCGACTCGATCTGCGCACGCTGCGCCGCATAATCCGCGTAGCGGCTCTGCCACGATGCGTCGTCCTGCTGCATCTGCGCGACGCGCGCGGCCGCTTCGGGGCCGAGCGTCTGCGTCAGTTGCGCGCGCATCGCATCGGGCGTCGCCCCGCTCTTCTGCAATTGCGCGATCTGGTCGATCGCCGCACGCTGCTGGTCGATGCGGTGTTGCGCAGCGCGTTCGTCGGCCGGCATCTGCTGTTCGAGCGCAGCAAGTCGTTCGGCCTTCTGCGCATCCGTCAGCGTGGGATCCTGTGCGATCTTCAACCGCGCGAGGTCGTAGCGCTGCCGCCACTGCTCCGCGCCGAAGAACGGCTGGCTCCAGTCGCCGAGCGTGCGATACGCAATCGACGCACGCTGATCGAGCGCGAGCTGCAGCGCCCCCAGGTCGGACTTCTCGACCGCGCCGGCATCGCGCAGTTTCGCGAGTGCGTCGAGATACGCGCGATACCGGTGCCACACGTCGAGCGCCTCGGCCTGCGCAGCAGTGCCGTCGAGCTGTGCAGCTATCTCGCGCGCGACGAACGCATCGAGCGCGGCCACGCTCAGGTCGCTCTGCGCGGTCAGGCAGTAGTCGAAGAAATCGCGCACCGCACGTGACTTCGCGAGATGGCCGCCGGCATCGAGCGGCAACCGGGGCGCGCTGGAGCCGGCGAGTGACGGCGGCAGGCCCGCGCTTGTCGGCGTGGCGGTCTGCGGCGGTGCGGCAGTCAATCCGCCTGTCGCCGGCGCATCCGCCGATTCGCCGGCCGTGCCCGCTCCGCGGTGCCAGCCCGCGCCGCTCCACATCGCGACGCCGGCAATCGCCGCCAGCCCCACGACACCATAGATCATGGCGCGCCGCGCCAGCGGCGCGCGTCCTTCACGTACCGTCATCGATTACACGCCCGCCAGCTTCAGCCGGTTCGCATGCGTGCGGATCACCGCCACCGGATCTTCCGCATACGCGCCGCGCACGCCGAGCAGCTGGTTGATCTCGTCGAGGTGGTTCCACTTGTAGCTCGTGCTCAGCACCTTGCCGTACAGCGCACTGCACTTCGACACGAGCCCGTCGTTCTGCCCGGAGCCGCGGTTGATCATCACCGTACCCGTGCCGAACAGCGCGAGCGTCGACGGGTCGAGCGCGTTCGCCGGATCGACGAGCGGGACGGTGCTCGTGTCCGCCGCACCCGTGACGCCGAACGCGGAGAGGGTCGGCTGGATCGCCGTGCCGGCCCACGAGTACAGCAGGTGCGTGTTGCCGCCGACGGTTTCCGTCGGTGCGCCGGTCTGGCAACTGCCCGGCGCCCCCAGGCCCGCACTCGGATAGTTCTGGTTGTACGCGGCCGCGCGTGCGGTCGTCAGCGTCTGCAGGGCGGCGAGCGCGTCCTGGTTCGTGTTGTGGCTGCTGCTCGTCAGGATTCCGAACACATTGACGAACGCCGCGATCACCGATGACGACAGCCCGGTCGGATCGTACGCGAGCACGTTCTGCACGAAGTCCGCGAACTCGGAGCCGCGATGCGGCGTGCCGATCGTCGTCACCGACGCGACGAGATCGGGGGCGACGGCCGCGACATAGCGCGACGTGAGGCCGCCCTGGCTGTGTCCGACGAGATTGACCTTGGTCGCACCCGTCGCGGCGAGCACCGTCTTCACGTAAGCGAGCAACTGTTCGCCGCGCCCGTTCGGGCCGTCGTCGCTCTGGAAACCCGACAGGTTCGCGACGTAGACGGTCGCACCGTTCTGTTGCAGGTCTTCCTGAATGCCGTACCAATACTCGAGCACGCCGGCGTACTTGTCGGTACCCGAGAGCCCGTGCACGAGGATGATCGGATAACGCGTCGCCGCGTAGCCGTCGGCGGGCGCGGTCGCCGCCATCGCCGCGTGCGTCGTCGCGAGCGTCATCACTGCCGTCGTCCCCGCGAACGGCGCGATGCTCATCGCGCATGCCACTGCTCCTGCCACCACCCTGGAACGCATCGTTCTGGCCATGCATGTTCTCCTGATTATTGTGCTGCCGGTGCGAATGAAGCCGGATCGACGCGCACGATGCGTCGCAAACGTCGCGCGTACCGTGTGCGTCGAATGCGGGAGTGAATCACGAGTCGCGAACGTTTGCGCCCCGACTAGATACGGTTCTCTAATCGGTTGACGCGCCCCGCCCGTTTAGGCGGGGCCGCGTTCCTGCGCGCGCATGCTGCGGCGCACACGCGCGATGCGTCACAGCTTCGCGCTCACACGCAGCCATGCGGTCCGGCCCGGCTCCATCACCGGCGCGTTCGCCGGATAGCCGAAGCCCGCGTTACCGGCGAGGTTCAGGTGCTCGGTGTAGGCCTTGTTCAGCACGTTGTCGACGCCGACCGAGATCTGCACGGTCTTGCTGACGTTGTACTGCGTATGCAGCGAGAGCACACCGAATCCGGCGCTCGGGCCGAAGTCCTTGCCGACCACGTTGCCCTCGTTCAGTGCATAACGATGCTGCGGCGCAACGATGCGCCACAGGCCACCCGCCGACCACGCGCCACGCGTGTATTCGAGCCCGATACGCGCCTCGAGCGGCGGCATCTGCGGCATCGGATCGCCCGTTGCCACGTTACGCCCCCACGCATACGCGAGCGACGTGTCGACGCGCAACGGTGCAACCGGTTTCCACGACACGCCCGCTTCGCCGCCCATGATCTGCGCATTGACGTTGGTCGCCTGCGTGGTCGGGCCCATCATGCCGGCCGCGTAGTTGAACAGGATGAAGTCCTGCACGTAGCCGGCGTAGGCCGACACCCATGCATCGAGCCGGTCGCTCTTGTATTGCGCCCCGATGTCGAGCTGCGTAGTCTTCTCCGGCTGCACCGCCGAAAACGCGTTGATCGAACCGGCCGGCCCGCGCTTCGCGGAGAACAGCTCCCAGTAGTCGGGATAGCGCTCCGTATGGCCGATCCCGGCGTACCACGTGACGGGCAGCGACGCGAGATCGCGCTCGTAGCGCACGAAGCCGCTCGGCAGCACGCGCGTGCGATCGTCGTCGAAGGTCGGATTCGGCTTGCTCATCATCATGCCGCTCGTCGTCGCGCGCTTGTCGCGTGCGCTCGCATAGTCGACACGCGCGCCGCCGATCACGCGCGACACATCGCTCGCGTACCACGTCAGTTCGCCGAACACGCCCGCGTTCCACATCGTCGCCTGCGCATCCCACGGCTTGTCGCCGTAGTTCTGCCGCCCCATCGCCGAGCGCGAGTCGAGCCGGTTCGATTGCGCATCGACGCCCGTCACGAGCTTGAAGTCGTCGGCGAAACGAAACGTCGCGGCCGCGCGCGCGCCGAACGTGCGACGCCGCACTTCCGACGCCATCCGCATCGGCATGCTGCTGGTCGGATCCGGTTGCCGCAACGTGTAGTTGTCCATCACGTGATCGGCTTCGTTGTAGTACACGCGCGCCTCGATCCGGTCGAGCACGTCGCCGAGATGCTTCTTGTCGAACGACAGCCCGACCGTCTCGCGGCGGAAATGCGCGCCGTCCATCCCGCGCCCCGCGTAGCGCGCATAGCCGTCACCGGTGCCGGCGGTCAGCTCGACGCGCGTATGGTCGTCCGGCGTCCAGCCCAGCGCCGCATCGGCGTTCCACTTGTCCCACTGCGACGGTACGGTGTTGCCGTTACCGTCCTTGTAGTCCTGCGAATGCGCGTGGTTCGCGGTCACGCGGCCATAGACGTCCGGCGTGCCGGCCGTCACGTCGATATTCTGGTCGTTGCGGCCGAACGACCCTCCGACCAGGCTGCCGTCGAAGCGCATGCCGGGCTTGTCGAAGCGCGGCGTCACGCGCTCGAACATCACGGTGCCGGCCGATGCGCCGGGACCGTACAGCACGGTCTGCGGCCCCTTCACGACCGTGACCTTGTCATAGCTTTCCGGTGCGATATACGACGTCGGCGCATCCATCCGGCCCGGACATGCGCCAAGCGTCGACATCCCGTTCGCCAGGATGTTCAGCCGCGAGCCGAACATCCCGCGCAGCACGAGGTCGCCGTTGGTGCCGCCGCTGCGGATCGACGTGAAACCGGGGATCGTTTTCAGGTAATCCGCGCCGTCGCTGGCGGGCAGCGGCTGGCGTGGCGTCTTCGGATCCGTGACGACGACGAGCGGCGTCCTCAGCGGCGATGCGACGACTTCGATGGCCGGCAGCGGCGCGGCCGTATCGTCGGTCGGCGCGCCGGGTGCGCGCGCCGTTTCGGCGGCCGCGGCGCTCGCGGCCAATGCGCCGACAGCCAGCGCGGGAACGGTGAGTTTCAGCACGCGCGGCATGCGCCGCGCACAGGCATTGCGTGACGCCCGCGGCGCACGCAACTGGAAAATGGTCATGATCGAAAGCCCGAGTGACGCCCTCCACGCGGCCTCGACCGGCCACACGGATATCGGCGGTGAAAAGAACGGAAACAGCGCGTCAGGCGCGCTCGGGCGGTGCGCGTGGATACGCGCGCGGGTAGCGGTCGGCGTGCGCCGCGATGGCAGGCGGCGCGACGGCGGAAACGGAAACGGCGGGAACGGAAGCGAGTGCCGCGGCGGCAGGCCCGCCGATCGCGGGGCTGTGCGCGAAGAAGCCGCAGTAGCCACACGCATCGAGATGCAACGCATGATCGTGCATGCGGCCCGCATCGGATGGCTGATGCGCGCCATGCTCTGTACTGCAGACAATCGCGTCAGGCGTGGCCGCCTGCGCGACGCGCCACTGCGACACCAGCGGCGCCGCGATCGCGAACCAGATCGCGAGCACGCCAAGCCAGGCGGTCAGGTGACGATGTCGGGGCAGCATGCTCGGCAACGAGTAAGCGGAATGTAAAAACAGCCGAGATGTTACAGAATGTTTAACGTGATGACCAGCGCGGATGACGGTAAACGAACCGGGGGCACATGGTTGTCAACACAACCATGCGCCCCCGCCTGCTGCATGCTTCCGGAGCGTGTCGTTCAGGGCGCCATGCGCCGCAGCACGTCGTCGCGCCGGATGAAATGATGATAGAGCGCGGCCAGCGCGTGCAGGCCGATCACGAAGTAGAACGCGTTGCCGATCAGCTCGTGCGCTTCCTTGATCGTCGGCCGCAGCGCCTTGTCGGGGCCGAACAGCGTGAACGACAGGCCGAGCCAGTCGAGCGACACCGGCTTGCCGCCCAGGTTGATCATCATGATGCCGAGCAGCGGCTGCGCGATGATGAATACGTAGAGCGCGACATGTGCGAGCTTCGACAGCCAGCGCAGCAGCGCCGCTTGCGGAATGGCCTCCGGCACGCGGCTGACGGCTCGCCACAGCACGCGCAACACCGACAGCACGAGCACGAGCGTGCCCGCGGTGAGATGCACGTTCATCCAGAACACCCGGCTGTCGCTGCCTTTCGGCCCGCGGATCTCGATGGCCAGGTAGGCCAGCGCCACCAGCAGGAAGACGGCCCAGTGGAAGAAGATCGCGGGCGAGCTGTAGCGCGTCTGTTTCGCGAGGATGTTTCTCATGCTTCGTCTCGTGTTGTATGCGGGGATGGGTGCAGGCGGCAACCGGCCTGCGCCCGGCAAAGCTGCCCCGATTGTAGCCGCACGTGCGCCCGGTTTTGCACGACTCGCGCAAATATCCGACGAATCGTCAACGTGCGTCGCGCGGCGCGCCATATGGAAAATCCGCATCGCGCGCCCAGACGGCTGTGGCACGATGGAGCTTTGGTGCGACGGCACGCGGGCATCATGAGCAAGGCGTTCTTCGTTGCGGCCTATCGGCTGACCGCCGCGTTGCTCGCGGTATCCACCACGCTGCACAGCGTCGCCGACTACTGGCACCTGCCGGGCTTCCATCTCGGCAACTACCTCAGCTACTTCACGCAACTGAGCAGCCTCTACGCGGCCGTGATGCTCGCCGCCGGGCTCTGGCGCATCGCGCGCCCCGGCTCGGCCCGCTACGAATCGATGCGCGGCGCCGCGGTGCTGTACGTCCTGATCACCGCGATCGTCTACGAACTCCTGCTCGCCCGGCTCGATGCGCTGCGCCACGTCACGCCGGCGTTCAACAACTGGGTGCTGCACCGGATCGTGCCGCTCGTCATGCTGTGCGACTGGCTGTACGTGGAACCGCGCTTGCCGATCCCGTGGCGCAGCGCGGTCGCGTGGCTCGGCTTTCCGGTCGTCTATCTCGGCTATACGCTCGTGCGCGGCGCGCTGGAGAACTGGTATCCCTATCCGTTCGTCGATCCGCGGCCGCACGGCTACCTGCCGGTCGCGATCCAGTGTTCGATGATTGCGATCGGCGCAGTGGCGCTCGCACTGGGCATTCGCTGGCTCGGCAATCACGCGAGAGCGTCCGGCGCGATAACGTTCAGGAAAGGATGAAGGCGGGAACGTGTGCGCCGCCCGGCGCACACGGGGTGAGGCGGGTCGTCAGCCGCCGTTGCGCGGCAGGAAGTTCATCGGATCGACGACCTTGCCGTTCTGGCGGACTTCGAACTCGAACGTCGAACGGCCGCTTGCGTCGGTGCCCATTTCGGCGACCGGCTGGCCCTGGCGCACCGCGTCGCCTTCGTTGACGAGCAGTTTGCCGTTGTGTCCGTAGGCCGTGATGAGCCCGTTCTCATGCTTCAGGATCACGAGCGGGCCGTAAGCCTTGACGCCGGACCCGGCGTAAACCACGCGCCCGGCCGCCGCGGCCCGCACCGAATGGTCGGGCCCGGACGCGGCGATCACGACGCCGCGCGTCTTGCCGGCCGCGAACGGCGCCGCCACGACACCGGTGGCCGGCCACGCGAGCGAGCCCGGCTGCGCGGCCGCCGCGGGCGGCTGCCCGAGCGACGTCGCGGCAGACGGCGGCGCGACGCGCAGCACCTGGCCGGGATACACGGCATCGGTCGGCGCCATGTGGTTCCAGCTGGCCACGTCCTGCACGCGCTGCCCGTACGCATTCGCGATGCCCGCGAGCGTATCGCCCGGGTTCACGCGGTAATAGCCGGCGATCACGCCCGGCGTCGCGGCCGACGTCGGTGCCGACTGGCGCGCCGGCTGCCAGCTATCGGTCCACGGCGTCATCGTGCAGCCCGTCAGCGCGATGGCCGCGGCAACCAGCGCCGCCTGCGGCAGCCAGCGCGTCAGCGCATCGTGGATGGGAATAGTTTCTCTCAAGGGTCCTCCCGGATTTGCGTCGCTGCGCCGCCCACCGCCCCCCGGCGCGCGACGCACGATGTCCGGCCGAAAGGCCGGACCAACCATTATCCGACCGCTGTCGCGGCCGTCAGTTTCCACAGTGGGACGTCGGCGCGAACGGGCTCACCGGCCCCTTTTTCGCGTCGTCCCAATCGGCAAAGATACCATTTGTCGCGGTCAGGGCCGCGTCAGGTGCCCGGACCGGCAACAATCTTGCGTCGCCGCACCGGCGTGCCGGCGGCCTGCAAGCCGCGCCGCGCGGGCCGCCGGGCGGGCCTGTCGCGGATCCGCCGCCTGCCTCGCCGCCCTCGCCCGCCGTATCGATCCCGTCACATTCTCCCCTTCGAACGCCACCTATACTCGGTGATGCACTGCGCGATCCAACGACAATGAGGAGCATGACAATGAACAACGCGACGTTTCTTTCCGTGCAGCTCAACGCCGACGATTTCACCGGTTCCAGCGGCCTGGTCGAATTGCTCAACCGGCACCTGCTGTTCGCGACCGATGTCGCCGAGGCGGCCGATGCGCTCGTCCAGCTGGCGAGCGTCGCGCATATGACGGGCGCCACGCGCCATAGCGTCGAGCTGCCGGTCCTCGCGATCGAGCGGCTGCGCGATGCGCTCGACACGCTGAGCGGCTACGACGAAACGTGGCTGCAGGTGCTGGAACCGGCCGAAGCGCTGTTCCGGGATATCGGGCGCGGCCGGCGCCCGCTGCACTGAACAGGCCGCTGGCGCGATACACGCGCCGCCAATGAAAACAGCCCGCCGTTCCGCATGACGGAACGACGGGCTGTTTGACCTTCGAGGGTCGGATCAGGCCGCCGATGCGGCCGCACCATTAACGACCCTTGTAGATCGGGGCGTCGTCAGCGATACGCTTGACTTGCCAGCCGGTCTTGGCCTTGGCCGGCGCACCGGATTCTTGTGCGGCAGCCGGTTGGGCGCCGTAGCCGGTCGTGTCGGCAGCGGCGACGTTCTGTTGCGGGTTCAGGCGGGCTTCAGCAGCCTGGATGCCTTCCGGGTAGTTCGTACGGTCGCTGCCCAGCTTGTAGCCAGCCTGTTGCACGGCGACCAGATCGGCCTTCACCTGTGCACGGGTGACGGGTGCATTCTGTTGGGCGAACGAGACGGCGGGAACGGCGAGGACGGCAGCTGCGGCGAACGTTGCGATCAGCGATTTCATGATTACCTCCGGGATTTTTTTGCTCCGCCGCACACACCATGTCTGCAGCGATGGAACAGAGTTTAGTCCCGGCGTCCCCTAGGGAAAACCATGAAACAACGAAAACACTGTTTCCCCGGAGCCAACAATGTCGGCATCCGGGATCGAAAAACCCTACTCAAAGAATAGATTTTCGCAACAATGCTGTCCCCGCCAGCCGGTTACGACCAGTTCGCGTGGAAGCTGCCCGGCTTGTCGGTACGCTCGAACGTGTGCGCGCCGAAGAAATCTCGCTGCGCCTGCACGAGGTTCGCCGGCAGCCGCTCGGAGCGGTAGCTGTCGAAGTACGCGACCGCCGACGCGAACGCCGGCACCGGCACGCCGGCCTTCACCGCGGCGACCACGACGTCGCGCAGCGACGCCTGGTAATTCGCGGCGATGTCCTTGAAGTACGGATCGAGCAGCAGGTTCGCGAGCGCCGAATCCTTCGCGTACGCGTCGGTGATCTTCTGCAGGAAGCGTGCGCGGATGATGCAGCCCGCGCGGAAGATCTTCGCGATCGTCCCGAGATCGAGGTTCCAGCCGTACTCTTCGGACGCCGTGCGCAGTTGCGCGAAGCCTTGCGCGTACGAAATCACCTTGCTCAGGTACAGCGCGCGGCGCACCGCTTCGACGAACGCGGCGCGATCGCCGTCGAACGGCACGGCGGCCGGGCCCGACAAGACCTTGCTGGCCGCGACACGCTCGGTCTTCAGCGACGACAGCACGCGCGCGAACACCGATTCGGTGATCAGCGGCAGCGGCACGCCGAGATCCAGCGCATTCTGGCTCGTCCACTTGCCGGTGCCCTTCTGCGCAGCACGATCGAGGATCACGTCGACGAGGTGCTTGCCGGTCTCTTCGTCCTTCTTGCTGAAGATCTTCGACGTGATCTCCATCAGGTAGCTGTCGAGCTCGCCCTGATTCCACTCGGTGTACACCGCGCCGAGCTCGTCGTTGGTCAGGCCCGCGACGTCCTTCAGCACCGCATAGCTTTCGGCGATCAGCTGCATGTCGCCGTACTCGATGCCGTTGTGGACCATCTTCACGTAATGGCCTGCACCGTCCGGGCCCATGTACGCGACGCACGGCTCGCCGTCCGACGGCGCCTTCGCGGCGATCTGCTTGAGGATCGGCTCGACGAGGTCGTACGCGTCGCGTTGGCCGCCGGGCATGATCGACGGGCCGCGCAGCGCGCCCTCTTCGCCACCCGACACGCCGGTGCCGATGAAGTGCAGGCCCGATTGCGCGAGCTCCTGGTTACGGCGGATCGTGTCGGTGAAATGCGTGTTGCCGCCGTCGATCAGCACGTCGCCCTTCTCGAGCAGCGGCTTGAGCGATGCGATCGTCGCATCGGTCGCCTCGCCGGCCTTCACCATCATCAGGATCCGGCGCGGCGTTTCCAGCGACGCGACGAACTCCTCGAGCGTATAGGTCGGCACCAGATTGCGGCCGGGGAATTCGGCGATCAGTTCGTCGGTTTTCTCGCGGCTGCGGTTGTACACCGACACCGCGTAACCGCGGCTCTCGATATTGAGTGCGAGATTGCGGCCCATCACCGCGAGCCCGATCACACCGATTGCTTGTTTGCCCATTAGTCAATTCTCCGGAAAAAACGGGGCGCGACCCGAGCCGGGTCGCGCGCACAGGCGAAAGGATAGTGGAAACCCGGCGGCGATGCGCGCTTCCGTGTCATTGCTCCGCGTGCGGCAGCCGCCGGAACACGACGCTCAGGTTGTTCGCCGGCATCTCCACCACCTCGATGCAGTCGAGCCCGCGATCGAGGCCGAGCGCGACGACCGTCTCGAGATCGCGCACGCCCCACGACGGGTCGCGGCTGCGCAACTGCAGGTCGAACGCTTCGTTCGACGGCGCCGTATGCCGGCCCTCGCGGCGGTACGGCCCGTACAGGAACAGCACGCCGCCCGGCCGCAGCAGGCGCGACGCGCCCGCGAACAGCGCGTCGGTGCAGGCCCACGGCGAGATGTGAATCATGTTGATGCAGACGATTGCATCGAGCGCGCCGACCGGCCACGACGCGTCGCGCACGTCGAACGCCAGCGGCCCGGCAACGTTGGCGAGGCCCGCATGGGCAACCCACGCGGCGATCGAGCGCCGCGCCTGCGCATCGGGATCGCTCGGCTGCCAGTGCAGGCCCGGCAGCGCCTGCGCGAAGTGGACTGCGTGCTGCCCCGTGCCGCTCGCGATTTCGAGCACGCGGCCGCTCGCCGGCAGCACGCGGCGCAACACGTCGAGGATCGGCCCGCGATTGCGTTCGGCCGCCGGCGCCGACAGCCGCGCGGACGGATCGGGCGAAGCGGTCGGGCCGGTCACGATGCCTGCTCCGGTGCGTGGCCCGCGAGGCCCAGTCGCGCAGTCAGCGCGTCGAGCGCGGGTGCGCAGCGCGCCTCGACCTTCAGCGTCAGTATCGGATCGGCACGCGTATGGCCGAGATTGAGCGCGGCGACCGGCTTGTTCTGCGCCTGCGCCCACACGCAGAAGCGGTAGCCGGAATACACCATCAGCGACGAGCCGACGACGAGCAGCGCATCGGCCGCGTCGAGCGCCTGCGACGCGAGCGCCACGCGCTCGCGCGGCACGTTTTCGCCGAAGAACACGACCGCCGGCTTCAGCAGCCCGCCGCACGCGGGGCACGCCGGGATGCGGAACGTGTCGAGCGCGGCCCATTCGAGATGCGCGTCGCCATCCGCGGCCGGCTCGGCTTCCGCGCCCAGCAGATCGGGATTGTCGGCCTCGAGCATGACCTGGATCGTCGCGCGTGCATGATGCGCGCCGCAGCCGAGGCACGTGACGCCGTCGATGCCGCCGTGCAGCTCGATCACGTCGCCACTGCCCGCGCGCTGGTGCAGGCCGTCGACGTTCTGCGTGACAAGACGCTCGATCCGCCCCGCGCCGCCGAGCCGCGCCAGCGCGACGTGCGACCCGTTCGGCTGCGCGCGGCCGACGACGGGCCAGCCGATCATGCTGCGGGCCCAGTAGCGCCGCCGCGCGGCATCGGAGCCGAGGAATTCGTGGAGCTGGATCGGCGGCGAGCGCATCCATTGACCATTGCGGTCGCGATAGCCGGGAATACCGGAGTCGGTACTGATGCCCGCGCCGGTCAACACCAGCAGGCGCGGATGACGCTCGACGAACGTGTGCAGCGCATCGAGCGCGGCCGGGTCAACGTCGGCGGTTGAAGAGTCGTGCAGGGCTTTGTCGTTCATGTTGGCAACGCGTGATCGGGCGCGCCGGCAAACCGTGCGCCCGCACGGGCGGCCAGGCACGCCAGCACATGATACAGAACGCCGCGCGATCGAGCCGATGGCTCGCGTCGCAAACCGGCGCACAAAAAAAGACGCCCATCCGCCACTTGGCGATGGGCGCTTCAACAATTGATCCATCGGGGTAGTGGATCAACTGACAGCACAATTTCGCGGCGCCCGCCCTGCTACGGCCGGCGAACGCTTCCCCTGGACACCCTGTGTTCCGCGATGCCGAATGCATCGATGCGCTGCCGGCTTTCCGGTGCGATCCGGTTCGGACCCGTCGCGCCGACGCGATGCACGGCGCGCACACGCCTACGCCGCGCGACGACTCGCGTTGTGCGCGGCTGCATGACGATCCGGGATCCGGGCCGGGCCATCCACAGGCATTCACGGTTCATCCCCGACGGCCGACCGGCACCAGTCGGCCTCGTGCGTCACACCTGCACGTCGTCGTTCAGAACGAACCCGATTGCTCGGATGGAACGGAAAGCCGCGCGCTCACGTCGCCTCGAAAAACGGCGAAGCGAACAACCCGGCAGGTCGGCGATTCATGTTTGCAACATGACATGTTGCGATTCGGTCTGTTTTCATTCTCTTGTCCCCGTCTCCGATACGTCCGACCCACTGAAGCGATTGCCGGACCGACTGCGTCCGCGACCGCGCTCACGGCCTGCACAGATATGCAAGGAGCGCACCATGCTTCATGCCACAAGGCCGCGCGGGCCGAAACGGGGCCAGCGACGCGAATCGCGCACCGACAAGCAGCGCGAACGTTTCGAAACTGAAACGCCTGCCGGATCGGCAGCCGTCGGCCGGGCAGGCCGTCACGCCGGGCCGGCCGGTGCCGACGTCACGGCGTTGCATCTGCGCGCGATCGTCGATCTGCTTACAATCGCCCCACAGTGCGGCGCGCGCACGAATGGACGCGCAGGCCCGTCCTGGCATTCCTCGCGCAGCTCGCCGCCACCTGACCGGAGCCTCCTACCCGACGCATGCCTGACACACACGACTGGCTGGATATCGACTACCGCACGCTGTTCCGCCTGCATCCGGATCGTCGGATCGAACGCGAGAACGATCCCGACTGCTCATCCGGGCCGCGCTTCTGGCTCGGCCGATGCGCGGATGGCAACCTGGCCGGCGTACGCGCCGACGTGCCCACCGCTGTCGCGGACGAACTCGCGCGCCTGGCCGACAGCGAACCGCTGTTGGCGGATCGCACGCCCCCCGCGCATCTCGAACGCTATCTCGCGCGGCTCGCGCCTGTTTCGCACTGGAACATCGGCTTCGTCTACGCGCTGCCGCACGCACTCGGTTTCGACACCGACGCGCGCGTCGCGCTGATCGATGGCGACAGCGACGCAGGCCGGCATCTGCTGCATGCGCTGTCCACTCGCGGGATGCCCGAAGGCCTGTGCTCGATCGGGTTTCGGAGCGTCGCCGATTTGTGGGCGCCGTGGTGCGCCGCCATCGTAGACGGAGAGGTCGCATCGGTCGCATTCGCCGCGCGGCTCTCTGACGTCGGTGCCGAACTCGGTCTTGCGACGGCCCCCGCGTTTCGGGGGCGCGGCCTCGCGGCGGCGGTAACCGCCGCGTGGTCGCGGCTGCCGTCGCTTCAAACGCGCACGCTGTTCTACAGCACCGACAGCGACAACCTCGCGTCACAACGCGTGGCGTCGCGCCTTGGCCTCACGCTGCGCGGCACGACACTGCGGGTGGCATAGCGCCGGGGCCGGCGCGCCACCTCGACACACCTCAACGAAAGGCTTCGATCACCTTCACGCGACGCTCGGTTTCGTCGACGAAGCAGTCGTCGACCTCCACCAGCCCGAGCGTGCCGCCTGCATCGGGCTGCCGCGATTCGGCGCAAGCGGCATCCCGCGCCTTGAGCCAGCGGCGCTCGTCGTGGCGCAACCTCGCCTTGCCCGGCTCATCCAGGTTCGCCATCTTCGCCTTGTAGACGGCATTCAACCGCTGGTCGGCCGCTTCGTATTTCAGCCGGAGGCAATTGCGGATATCGGCCGTGTAGCTCGTTTCCTCGGCGGTCTTGCAGATAGCGGCGCGCTCCGCGTCGTCCGCGAGCGCATCGGATGCAACCGCGAAGAGCATCGCGCTCGCCGCCAAACCGATCATCGTGTGTTGAAGGACGTTCATCCGGATTCGTTGTTTTCAATGACGGAAGGCACCGATTATGCCCGGCCCGCGGCCCGCATGGCCCCCGTCGTCTCGACACCAACCGGTCAGCCTGCCATGCCGCACAGCCGGCGTGCAAACACGCTAGCATTCGGACACGCCACATCGCGCGTTCGCTTTGCACCGCCGCCAAGGATTCCCCATGACCACGCCCGCCCCCGCCCAACCCGATGTCGCGCATCGCGTCTTTTCGGACGGACGGTTGTCGATCGGCCTCACGCTTCCATTGCTTCGCACTGGCCATATCGTCGCCGACTTCGACGAGCAGCTCGAACTCGCGGCACTGGCCGACACGCTCGGCTTTCGCGCGCTGTGGATTCGCGACGTGCCGCTGAACAGCGCCGACTACCCCGATCCGGTCGGCCACCTCGACCCGTGGGTCCTGCTCGGCGCACTGGCGTCACGCACGCGCCGGATCGCGCTCGCCAGCGGCGCGATCGTGCTGCCGCTGCGTCATCCGCTGCATATCGCGAAAGGCGCGCTGTCGGTCGCGACGCTGTCGGGCGGACGCTTCATCCTCGGGCTCGGTTCCGGCGATCGGCCGCCCGAATATGCGGCGTTCGGCGTCGATGCGGAGACGCGGCGCGACCGCTACCGCGCGCACTGGGACGTCGTCGCGGCCGCGCTCGGCGTGCCATCGCGCGTCCTCCCCGATGAAGCGCCGCCCGATGCGCCGGAATTCACGCTGCTGCCGCGCGGCGCCGACGCGGTACCGATGCTGGCAGTCGGCTCGGGCGGGCAAAGCGTCGACTGGATCGCGCGTCACTCGATCGGCTGGATGACGTACCACCGCGATCCGGACACGCAGCGCGCACGCTATTCGATGTGGCGCGCGGCGGTCGACCGGCTCGCGTCGCCGGCCTTTCGCGCATTCGGCGTGTCGATGCGGCTCGACCTCGCCGCGGATCCCGATGCGCCGGCCGCCGCCTTGCCGCTCGGCTATGCAACCGGACGCCGCGCATTGATCGACATCCTGCAGGACATGCGCGCGGCGGGCACGCATCACGTCACGCTGAATCCGGGTTCGGACCGGCCCGTGCGCGAAGTCATCGAAGAAATCGCAGAGCACGTTCTGCCGGCTTTTCACGACGGGCACGCATGATTCAGCAGGATTCCAGATTAATTATTTCGATGCGACGGGTGCGTCGCTCGCCGTTACCGACACGCGGGCATTACAAACGCCCTACATTTCGGTACTTGAAACGCTCCCACCTGTCTGACTGCCTACAGTCCACGTCAGACACATGACTGCGCAAATGCGCCGCAATCGCCCGCAGCGCGTCGTGTATGCCCGATTCGAATGATTGTCGACGGAACTATTCGGTTCCGCTCGCGATCATGTTAACTTCCGTCCATCGTTCAGCCCGGCGGGCCGCGCGCCGATGCGCGCCCGCATGCCAACTCCATGCGACATTTCCTCCTCGGCTGGCTGCTTGCCGCCGTCGTCTCGGCCGCCCACGCGG
The DNA here is from genome assembly GCF_902499175.1 of Burkholderia aenigmatica. Lineage (GTDB taxonomy): Bacteria > Pseudomonadota > Gammaproteobacteria > Burkholderiales > Burkholderiaceae > Burkholderia > Burkholderia aenigmatica. The sequence continues at coordinate 61,513 of NZ_CABVQC010000018.1, read as the reverse complement.
CCATGCCCGCCCCGGCCGCCGCGTCGGCCGCTTCCGGCACCGCGCCCGCGCTGACGCCGCAACAGGCGCAGCAGGCACTCAATGTGCTCGAGAATCCGCGCGATCGCGCGCAGGTCGAAACGACACTGCGTGCGATCGCGGCCGTCGGCGCGCTTGCCGCGCCCGCGGTCCCGGCAAGCGATGCGGCTGCGGCCAGCGGCGCGTCGGCTGCCGCGGCCCCGGCCGCGCTCACGTCGAACGGGCTCGCTTCGATGCTGGTCCGGCAGGGATCGCGCTGGACCACCGAAATCGGCGATGCGCTGAAGGAATCGCTGCGCTCGCTGCTCGATGTCGGCTCGGTCGGAAGCTGGTGGCATGACCGGCTGGTGCGCGCCGACGCACGCGCGGATCTCGCGCACGCGCTCTGGATCATCATCGCCGTGCTCGTGCCCGCGCTCCTGGTCGAATGGTTCGCGAAGCGGCTGTTGCGACGTGCGCTGGCCGCAGTGGCCGCACGGCGCGCCGACACGTCGCGCCGCACCGCGCCCGAGTCCGTTACCGTCGAATCCGCCACGCCCGACGACGACGACGCGCCGCCGGACACCCCCGACGCCGCGCCCGCCTCGTCGGAAGGCCGTGGCCACGCACGTCGCCACACCACGCTGCTGTACCGAATGCCGCGCGCGCTCGTCAGCCTTGCGCTGCGCGCGGTGCCGCTGCTCGTGTTCGTCGGCGTCGCGAGCCTGACGATGTCGGCGATCGGCGATGCCGGCGGCCCGATCGAATCCGCGCTCGAAGCACTGATCGACATCTACGTGATCTGCCGCCTCGTCACGATCGTCAGCCGGCTGTGCTTCCAGCCCGATGCACGGCAATTGCGGCTGCTGCATATCAGCGACGCGTGGGCCGACTTCGCCCAACGCTCGATCGCGCGAATCGCGATCGTCGTCGGCGCCTGCACGGCAGCGGTCGAAGTCGCCGCGAACTTCGGTCTGAGCGACGCCGGTCACCTCGCGCTGCTGAAAGCCGTCGCACTCGTCGGGCACTTGATGGTCTCGGCGCTGATCCTGCAGTGCCGCCGGCCCGTCGCGGCGCGGATCCGCGCGGCCGGCGAGGACCGTCCGTCGTTCGCGATGATCGGCAACGCGCTCGCGGACGCATGGGCGCCCGTGTCGGTATTCATCGTGATGGCGTTGTGGTTCGTGTGGGCGCTCGACGTCCACAACGGCTACCGCGTGTTGATCACGCTCGGCGGCCGCTCGATCGCCGTGATGATCGGCATGCGGATGGTGTCGATCGTCGTGTTCGGTGCGCTCGCGCGGCTGTTCCAGGGCCGCGACGAAGACCGCACGCTCGTCCATGCGCACGCGTACCGCTACTACCCGCTGCTACGCCAGATCCTGTCGGGCGCGATCGGCATCGTGACCGTCGCGCTGCTGCTGCAGATCTGGGGCGTACCGATCTTCCGCGCGTTCGAAACCGGCACGATCGGCCACCGGCTTGCGTCGGCACTGGTGACGATCGCGATTGCGGCCATCGTCGCGCTCATCGTGTGGGAAGCCGCGAACATCGCGATCGAGCGCCGGCTGCAACGATGGACGCGCGAAGGCAATCTCATGCGCGCGGCGCGGCTGCGCACGCTGCTGCCGATGCTGCGCTCGCTGCTGTTCGTGATGATCGCGCTCGTCGTCGTGCTGACGGGCCTCAGCCAGCTCGGCGTGAACGTCGGCCCGCTGCTTGCCGGCGCCAGCATCTTCGGCGTCGCGCTCGGCTTCGGCTCACAGAAGCTCGTGCAGGATTTCATCACCGGGATCTTCCTGCTGATGGAAAACGCGATGCAGGTCGGCGACTGGGTCACGCTCGCCGGCGTGTCGGGCACGGTCGAGTACCTGTCGATCCGCACCGTGCGACTGCGGGCCGGCGACGGGTCGCTGTACACGATCCCGTTCAGCTCGGTGACCACCGTCAACAACACGAATCGCGGGCTCGGCAACGCGGCCGTCAAGATCAGCATTGCCTACGGCGAGGATATCGATCGCGCGATCGCGACGCTGAAGGAGATCGGCGCCGCGTTGCGCGACGATCCGAAATACCGCGACGGCATCCTGTCGGACTTCAGCTACTGGGGTATCGATCAGGTCGACGGCGCAACGCTCGCGCTGGCCGGACAGATGCAATGCACGGACTCGACGCGCTGGAGCGTGCAGCGTGAATTCAACCGGCGGATCGCGGAGACGTTCCGCGAACGCGGCATCCGGATCGCCAATCCGCAGCGCAGCGTCGTCGCGTACGCGGACGGATCGCGGCCGGTCGTCGATGGCGAAAACGACAGCAACGGCAACAACGGCCATGCCGTCGAAGCGACGGCCCGGCCGCCGTCGCCGGCCGAACCCGCGCGCAAGCCGAATTGACCGGCCGGGGGTGACGACACGCCGCGTTCAGCGCGCGGCGGGTTTGTTCACACGCCGGGGGCTTTTCGCGGCAGGTGCTGGCGCCTTCGCCTTCACCGTGCGTTTCGCCGCCGCACCCTGCCCGCGCTTCGGGCCGGATTCAGGCGCCGCAGCCGCGACGTCGCGCTGCGCGTGCCATTGCTCGAGCAGCATGCGCGTCTGTTCCGCGATCGTGTCGATCAACAGCGCCGCGCGCTCGCCCTCGAATGCCTCCCATTCGAGCAGCTGCAGCGCCGAACGCTGCGCGATGTGGAACACCGTGATCTGCCCGAACAGGCTCAGCGCGCGCAATCGCGTGACGGGATCGTCGGCCGGCCGCCCCGAGATGCGGCCGATCAGTTCGGCGCTCACGTCGTTGAGCGGCTTGCGCATGCGCGTCATCAGGATTTCGCTCGCGCTCGCCGGCTCCTGGCCGCCTTGCTCGCGCGCGAAGAACATCCGCTGGTTCATCGTCTTCGGCGCCGTGAACATCCGGTCCGACAGCGCACGCAGCAGCCCGACGAACGCGTCGATCAGCAAGTCGACGTCCGCGTCCGCATCGAGCATCGCCCACGCATGGCCGACCGACGGTGCGAACACCTCCCAGCCGTGCTCCGCGATCGTCTCCACGCACGCGCGGTACACGCCCTCCTTGTTCTCGAAGTAGTACTGGAGCGCCGGCGCGTTCACGCCGGCCATCGCGGCGATCTCGCGTGTCGATGCACCCGCGAACCCGCGCTCGCCGAACAGTTCGATCGCCGCCTCGATGATCCGCTGGCGCGTTTCGTCGCCGCGGGCGTAGCCGCCCGCCGACGTACGGCGCAGCTTCTTCGCTTCGTTCATGCCTTCCTCGTCATTCGATCGATCGACATTCTACTTGACACAATTTTATCAACTGGAATAATTCTTCCACTTGGAATAAATTGGACGCCAGCATGTCGACGCTGCAAGACCCGCCACAGAAAGCAAATCGTCAGGAAAACGGAACAACGTCGCGCAACGGCACTGGCTCGAAGCGGCGCGTCCTGCTCGTCGCCGTCGTGCTCGCTGCCATCGGCGGCGCCGTCTGGCTCGGCCGATGGTGGACGGTCGGCCGCTTCATCGAGAGCACCAACGACGCGTACCTGCAGGCGGACAGCATGACTGCCGCGCCGAAGGTCGCCGGCTACGTGACCGACGTGTATGTGCGCGACAACCAGGCCGTGAAGGCCGGCGATCCGCTCGTGCGGCTCGACGTCCGCCAGTACCAGGTCGCGCTCGCGCAGTCGCTTGCGACCGTCGACGCGCGCCGCGCGGATATCGCACGCGCCGAGGCCGACATCAGCCAGCAGCACGCGAATCTCGAACAGGCCGACGCGCAGGCGAAGGTGTCGCGGATCAATGCACAGCACGCCAGCGACGAATACACGCGCTATGCGCCGCTCGCGGCGACCGGTGCGGAAACGCACGAACGTGTGGCCGACCTGAAGAGCACGCGCGATCAGGCGACCGCGACGCTCGCCGCGAACAATGCGTCGATCGCTGCCGCGCGCACGCAGATCGCATCGTTCACCGCGCAGCTCCAGCAGGCACGCGCGCAGTTCGAAGCCGCGCAGGCCAGCGCCGCGCAGGCGCAGCTCGACCTTGACAACACGATCGTGCGCAGCACCCTCGCCGGCCGCGTCGGCGATCGCACGGTGCGGGTCGGTCAATACGTGCAGCCCGGCACGCGCATGCTGACCGTGGTGCCCGTCGACGCGATCTACCTCGTCGCGAACTTCAAGGAAACGCAGATCGGCAACATGCGCATCGGCCAGCCCGTCGAACTGCATGTCGACGCCTTGCCGGACGGCGCGTTGTCCGGCGTCGTCGACAGCTTCGCGCCCGGCACCGGCGCGCAGTTCGCGCTGCTGCCGCCCGAGAACGCGACCGGCAACTTCACGAAAATCGTCCAGCGCGTGCCGGTGCGCATCCGCCTCGCCGCGAACGCCCGCGCGCAGCGCATGCTGCTGCCGGGGCTGTCGGTGACGGTCGACGTCGATACGCGCTCGACCCGCGACGAGACGCACCATGGCTGAACCGTCCGCCACGATGCCCGCGCCGCCGCACGAAGGCCGTGCGAGCATGACCGACTGGATCGCAGTCGCGGCCGGCGCGCTCGGCGCGCTGATGGCGACCCTCGACATCTCGATCACGAACTCCGCGCTGCCGCAGATCCAGGGCGAAATCGGCGCGACCGGCACCGAAGGCACGTGGATCTCGACCGGCTACCTGATGTCCGAAATCGTGATGATCCCGCTCGCTGCGTGGCTCACGCGCGTGTTCGGGCTGCGCAATTTCCTGCTGACGAACTCCGCGCTGTTCATCGCGTTCTCGATGATGTGCGGCTGGTCGCATTCGTTGCCGATGATGATCGCCGGCCGGATCGGCCAGGGCTTCACCGGCGGTGCGCTGATTCCGACCGCGCAGACCATCATCCGCACGCGGCTACCGCTGTCGCAGTTGCCGGTCGGCATGACGCTGTTCGGCCTGATCGTGCTGCTCGGGCCGCTGTTCGGCCCCGTGCTCGGCGGCTGGCTCGCTGAGAACGTCAGCTGGAGCTGGTGCTTTTTCCTGAACCTGCCGGTGTGCCTGTTGCTGATGGCGCTGTTGATATTCGGGCTGCCGTCGGACCGCCCGCAATGGCACTCGTTCTTGAACGCGGACTGGCTCGGGATCTTCGGCCTCGCAATCGGCCTGAGCTCGCTCACCGTCGTGCTCGAGGAAGGCCAGCGCGAACGCTGGTTCGAATCGCAGATGATCGTCACGCTGAGCCTCGTGTCGCTCGCCGGGATGATCCTGATCGCGTTGTCGCAGATCTTTGCAAAACGGCCGATCATGCGGCTGTCGCTGATGCGCAACCCGCGCTATGCGAGCGTGATCGTGATCGTGTCCGCGGTCGGTGCCGGGCTGTACGGCGTGTCCTATCTGCTGCCGCAGTTCCTCGCGATCGTCGCCGGCTACAACGCGGAACAGGCGGGCGCGATCATGCTGCTGTCGGGGCTGCCCGCCTTTCTCGTGATGCCGATCCTGCCGCGCCTGCTCGGCAAGGTCGATTTCCGCATCCTCGTGATCTCGGGGCTGCTGCTGTTCTGCCTGAGTTGCATGCTCGACATCAGCCTGACCGCGCAAAGTGTCGGCCACGACTTCGTCTGGTCGCAACTGATCCGCGGCGTCGCACAGATGCTCGCGATGATGCCGCTGAACCAGGCATCGATGGCGGCGGTCGCGCGCGAAGACTCGGGCGATGCGGCCGGGCTCTACAACATGGCGCGCAATCTGGGCGGCTCGATCGGGCTCGCGATCATCGGCACCGTGATCGACCGGCGCACGACCTTCCATACGGCCGCGCTCCGCGAATCGGTGACGGCCAACTCGCTGATCGGGCAGGACCGGCTGTCCGCCTATGCGGCCAACTGGTTCGCGCACACCGGCGACCTCGCGTATTCGAACATGCGCGCGCTCGGGCAATTGGCGCAGCAGATCCAGATCCAGGCCGTCGTGATGACCTATTCCGAAACCTTTTATCTGCTGGGCCTTGCGCTGCTCGCCTGCGTGCCGCTCGCGCTGCTGCTGAGAACGCCGCGCGGGCCGCAGCCGATGTCGTCCGGCCACTGAACCGTCTGATGCGATGAAATCCTTCTCCCTGCCCCGCCGCCCTGCACTCACGCTGTGCGCGGCTGCGTGCCTGCTCGCCGGCTGCACGGTCGGCCCCGATTACCGCGGCGCGCCCGCCGCACCGGATGCCCCGACCTTCGTGCGTGCGCCGGCCTCCGGCATCGACACCGCTGCGCCCGCGCCGAGCGCGTGGTGGCACGCGCTCAACGATCGCCAGCTCGACGACCTGATCACCGCCGCACTCGTGTACAACCCCGACCTGCACGCTGCGCAGGCCCGCTTGCGCGCATCGCGCGCGCAGCTGTCGCAACAGCGCGCGGCGCAGTTGCCGAAATCGTCGGCCACCGCCGCCGCGATCCGCATGCGCGAGCCGGACGTCAGCGCGCTCGGTTCGCTGCTGCCGTCGAACGGCTCGAACCAGTCGGGCGGCACGTCGCCGTCGCTGGGCGGCTCAGGCCCGCTGCAGCTCTATTCGGCAGGCTTCGACGCAACCTGGGAAATCGACCTGTTCGGCGGCACGCGCCGCGCAGTTGAAGCCGCGTCCGCGCAGGCGGAAGCGGTCGACGCCGATCTCGCCGATACGCAGGTGTCGATCGCAGCCGAAGTCGCGAACGCGTATGTCGACCTGCGCGACCAGCAGCAGCGGCTGGCGCTGTCGCAGCGCACCGCCGAGTTGCAGCAGACGATGCTCGAACTCACGCAGCAGCGTCGCGCGCGCGGGGTCGCCGCCGATGTCGACATCGAACGCCTGACGACGCAAGTCGAAAACACGCGTGCATCGCTGATCCCGCTCGACGCGCAGGTGACGGAATCGCTCGACCGGCTCGCGATCCTGACGGGCCGCGCGCCCGGTGCGCTCGACGCAACCTTGTCGACACCGGATGCACTGCTGCCGACGCTACCCGGCAACGTCGCGATCGGCGATCCGGCCACGCTGCTGAAACAGCGCCCCGACATTCGCGCGGCCGAGCGCCGGCTCGCATCGAGCAATGCGCAGATCGGCGAGCACGTCGCCGACTATTTCCCGAAGGTGACGCTGCTCGGCGATCTCGGTTTCAGCGCGACCGACCCGGGCCACCTGTTCCGCAAGCAGAACTTCACGTGGGTCGGCGCGCCCTATCTGCAATGGAACATTCTCGACTTCGGGCGGACGCGCGGCGCAGTGCGCGCGGCCGAAGCATCGCGCGACGAAGCGGAAGCGAATTATCAGAAGGCGGTGCTCGGTGCGTTGCAGGATGCAAACACGGCATTGCAGCGCTACGGGCACCAGCGCGAGCACGTCGTTGCGCTCACCAAGGTGCAGACGTCGGCCGTGCATTCCCGATCGCTGATGGACGAGCGCTATCGCGCGGGCGTCGCATCGATGATCGACCTGCTCGATACGCAACGCGAAGCGCTGTCCGCCCAGCAGAACGTAATCGCCGGGCAGGCGGAACTGATCAAGGACTACGTGTCGGTGCAGAAGAGCCTCGGGCTCGGGTGGCAAACTGGCGCGGGTTGACGTCGCGTTGATCGGTGCCGCGCAGCCGGGTTCGCCGAGGCTGTCGCGGTGCCGATGCTCGATCTGCAGATCGCATCACCCACGCAAGGCATCGCACGTTCAAGCGTCGGTGTTCGACGCTCGCGGATCGCTTTGCGAAGCGCGACGCAACAACTCATTGCGTGCACAACAATATTCACCGTCTGCGCCGACAACAAGCGGGCTCGCGCCGCATCGGCGACGCCGCTATCGGAAACATATCGAATATCAATTAGCCAATCATCTGACGATCTCTTCTAATTCAGTCGGCTTCCCCACCACCGATCGGATTCAAGGAGTTCCATCGTCATGTCTTCATCCTCCAGTCGTGTGCTGAGACACGCAGTCGCCGCTATCTGCGTGGCACTTTCCGCGTCGCCTCATGCCGCCGAACTCACTCGAGACACGGGCGCCCCCGTCGGCGACAACGCGAATTCGCAGACGGCCGGCCCTGCCGGCCCCGTGCTCCTGCAAGACTCCGCACTTATCGAGAAACTGCAGCGCTTCGACCGCGAACGCATTCCGGAGCGCGTCGTGCACGCGCGCGGCACCGGCGCATTCGGCGAGTTCGTGCCGACCGCCGACATCTCGAGCCTGACGAAAGCAAAGGTCTTCACGCCGGGCACCCGCACACCGGTGTTCGTGCGCTTCTCCACCGTGATGGGCTATCGCGGCTCGCCCGAACAGGCGCGCGATCCGCGCGGCTTCGCGGTGAAGTTCTATACGCAGCAGGGCAACTGGGACATGGTCGGCATCAACTGGCCTGTGTTCTTCATTCGCGACGGCATCAAGTTCCCCGACTTCGTTCACGCGAACAAGCCGAGCGCCGTGACCGGCGTGCAGGATCCGAACCTCGCGTTCGACTTCTTCGCGAACACGCCCGAAGCGACGAACATGCTGACGATGCTGTACACGAATGCGGGCATGCCCGATTCGTATCGTCACATGGACGGCTTCGCGGTGCATGCGTTCAAGTTCGTCAATGCGCAGGGCGACGTGCACTACGTGAAGTTCCACTGGAAAAGCCAGCAAGGCGTGCACGGCCTGCGTCCGCAAGATATCGACGCATCGATCGGGCGCGACTGGAACATGATGACGAACGACCTGTACGGCGCACTGAAGCAAGGCGACTTCCCGAAGTGGGATCTGTACGTGCAGGTGCTCACGCCGCAGGACCTGAATCGGTTCGACTTCGATGCGCTGGACGACACGAAGGTGTGGACCGGTGTCCCCGAGCGCAAGATCGGCACGATGACGCTGAACCGCGTGCCCGACAACTACTTCCAGTCGACCGAGGAATCGGCGTTCGCGCCGTCGCGACTCGTGCCGGGCATCGAGCCTTCCGAAGACCGGATGCTGCAGGATCGCCTGTTCGCGTACGCCGACACGCAGATGTACCGGCTCGGCGCGAACTACATGGATCTGCCGATCAACCGTCCCGTCGTACCGGTGGTCAACAACAACCAGGACGGCAAGATGAACGCCGGCGACCGCAAGGGCGAGGTGAACTACGAACCGTCGACGCTGCATGAACTCGCGCCGGATCCGCAGTACAAGTCCGTGCGCATGGCGCTCGGCGGAACGACGCAGCAGGAAGCGATCTACAAGAAGCTGCGGTTCCGTCAGGCTGGCGAGTACTACCGCAGCCTGTCGCAGCAGGACAGGGACGACCTGATCACCGCGCTGTCCGGCGATCTCGGCAAGGTCACGAACGCGCACAACCAGTACGCCATGCTGTCGTACTTCTACAAGGCCGATGCCGACTACGGCACGCGTCTCGCGCAGGCAGTTCATGCCGACGTCCGGCAAGTGCAAGCGCTCGCGGCAAAGCTGAGCGAGAACTGATCCCGCGGCTCCGGTCGCTGTCGACGTGCGGGGCTGCGCCGCGCACGTCGACCTGACCCACACATCAGGACATCCACATGCAATCCAAACGCGTGACGCGCGCGATCCGTTCGATCGCAACGGCCCTGGCGCTGGCCGCGATCGCCGGTTGCGCGCACCTTCCCGACCGGCCCGCGTATTCGCGAGCCGATCCTGCCGCGCTGCGCCGTTACGACGGCGACTGGTTCGATGCCGCCCGCGTCGGACGCGTCGACATCCTGCGCGCATTGCACGACGCCGGCTATCCCGTCGACGCCACCGACAGTCACGGCTTTACGGCCGTGATACTCGCGTCCTACGACGGCCAGCCGGCCGCGCTCGACTACCTGCTGTCGGCCGGTGCAAACGCATGCGCGGGCGACCGTCACGGCAACACGGCGCTGATGGGCGCCCTCTTCAAGAACGAACCCAATATTGCGCGCCGCCTGATCGACACGCCATGCCCGATCGACCAGACGAACGGCGCCGGAGAAACCGCGCTGGGATTCGCCACGCTGTTCAATCGATTCGAGCTGATCCCGCTCCTGGTCGCACACGGTGCGAATCCGAATCATGTCGATCGGCGCGGCCAGTCGCTGCTGCAGCTCGCGCAGTCGCACGACAACGCGGAAGCTGTGGATGCGCTACGACATGCTGGTGCACGACAGTAAAAGCAGGATTCCTGCTGATTTCAGGTGAAACGGGAAACAAGGCAGCAATCTCCTGCGCCATCCGCAACATCAAACGGACTCAGAAAAATTCGTCGAGCAGCCGGTAGAAAGCAATCCGATCCGGATCGGGCTGCCCGATCCCGTATCGCGCGAAGAACGGCGCGATCCATTCGCTGCCGAGATCAGCTTCGATATCACGCGCCGCCAGCGCCAGATCCTGATAGCGATCGGCCACACCGAGGCGTCCACAGTCGATGAAGCCCGAGAAGCGACCGTCTTCAACCATGAAGTTGGGCAGACACGCGTCACCGTGCGTAACGACCTTGTCTTCGATCGACGGCCGGCTCGCATGAAGCCTGGCGAACAGTTCGTCGATCGGTACGCCCGTATTCGCATCGTCGAGGTTATCTTCGTCAACGAGCCTCGCGTGCATCCGCGCACGGGCACGCTCGATGCGAGAGGCGGCGCCGTGATCGAACGGGCAGGTTGCCGGATCGAGCCGATGTAGTTCTCGCAGCGCATCGGCCATGATCGCGACCTTCGCCGCCGGCGCGAGCTGCGCGACTTCGAGATTTTCACCGCGCACGGCACTCAGCAGCATCCACTCGCGCCCCGCCGCCGACGCCACGTCGAGCACCTGCGCACCCGGCAAACCCGCCGTCGTCAGCCAGTGCAGTCGCGCCGCCTCGTCGCGCAGTTCGCCCAGCGGCCCCGCCGGTTCGGTCTTGATGAATCGGCGCGATCCATCGCGCGCATCGAGCCGGAACACCGCGGCATCCGACTGCCCTTCCGTCTGTCGCGTCCATCGGGCATCCGCCAGCGCGGCCTTCCAGGTCGCGGGCACTTCGATGCAAAGCTTGTCGTTATCGATCACGTCAGGTTCGATCCTCGTTGACTGGGCCGGCATGCGGCATGTCGGACACCTCGCGACTTCATGCCACGCTTCCTGCCGTGCGCGGACTCGCCTTTCTCCAGCGCGCCCCGACGATTCGAGTCACGCGTCGAACACGATCGGTCAATCGCACCCATTACGCATCGAACCAGAAACGATCGGCAAATCGCATTCAGCATTACTTTCTTTGTTGGCTCCGAATATTACAAAACACTGCCAATATTTTCAAAAACATTGCACTTATTCGCTTTAATTTAGTTTCATATAATCAAAAAAAGTTTGACACCTCGCTTTCGTTCTTGATACCGTCAGATGCAAGCAATCTGACGAATTGCTCACTACGCAATCGCTTCCGCTCTACGTTTTTTCGCTTCCGCCGCACCGAAGTGCTCGCCACCGGCCGTATCGTTCGCGCGCCGGTGCATGCAACATCCCGATGCATCTCATTGGACAACTGCCATCCGGCAGCGGGCCTGAGGATCGAATCAAATGAGCAGGACACCGAAACTGTTGCTCTAGCAATCCCGCCCGCGCCATTCGCTGCGCAGTTGCGTCGTTTCGCGGCGCAGCCTTCCCGTTACCGCGTTTTCCGTATTTCGCCTCCGGAGAAAAAACACCTTTCCGGATCGGGCGAAAGGCCCTGTCGCGTCCGCGCCATCCGCACGCGTGCGACAGAAATCGGCGGTGCATGATCCGCACCGCTGTCGACCGTTGTTGTTCGTGCCGTTCGATGTTCAACCGGAGGGGTAATTCAAATGAACCAGGTTGCTGACAAGAAACAAAAGCACATTCGCTTCGTCAAGCTCGCATTCGCCGCCGCTGCCGCCGCATCGTTCGGCATGGCGACGGTCCATGCCGCGCCGGCTGCCGGCTGGACGGAAACGCGCACCAAGGGCTTCCTGCCGCTCGTGCAGCAGAGCGAAGCCGGCACGGCCGGTGCGCCTGCCGCGAGCACGGCCGCCGCTGCCGCCGCGGCGGTCGAGCTGGCGCCGGGCGAATCGGTGGACATCGTGCTCGGGTTGAACCTGCGCAACGAAGCACAACTCGACCAATACCTGCACGACCTGCATACGCCTGGTTCACCGCAATACCGGCAGTTCCTCACGCCGGCGCAGTTCGCGGCGCAATATGCGCCGACCGACCAGCAGGTCGCCTCGGTCGTCGCGCATCTGCGCAAGGCAGGCTTCGTGAACATCGTGGTCGCGCCGAACCGCCTGCTGGTATCCGCGTCCGGCACCGCGGCGACCATCAAGTCCGCGTTCCGCACGACGCTCAAGCGTTTCACGCGTAACGGCCGCAGCGTCTATGCGAATACCGATGCCGCGCAGGTGCCGAACGCGATCGGCGGCGTCGTGGGCGCGGTGCTCGGCCTGCAGAACGTCGAGCTGATGCACACGGGCGCGGGCAGCCAGCCGCAAGGCAACACCAGCAACCTGACGATTCCGGCCGGCGCATCGGCGGTGCCGCACAACCCGACCGAATTCTCGTCGATCTACGGCGGCGACGGCACGCCGACGGCCTCGCAGACCACCGTCGGCATCATCTCCGAAGGCGACCTGTCGCAGACGGTGAGCGACCTCAATACGTTCGCCGCGAACAACAGCCTCGGCACGATCAGCAGCAGCATCGTGCAGACGGGTCCGTCCGGCAGCTCGTACACCGACACCGACGGCACCGTCGAATGGAACCTCGACAGCCAGTCGATCGTCGGCGCGGCCGGCGGCAGCGTGAAGCAGGTCGTGTTCTACGTCGCACCGTCGATGACGCTCACGGCGATCACCGCCGCCTACAACAAGGCCGTGACCGACAACGTAGCGAAGGTGATCAACGTGTCCCTCGGCGTGTGCGAATCGTCCGCGAACAGCACCGGCTCGCAGGCCACCGACGACACCATCTTCAAGCAGGCGATCGCGCAGGGGCAAACCTTCTCGGTATCCGCCGGCGACCATGGTGCGTACGAATGCGCGGGCGGCACACCGTCACGCTCGACCTACACGGTAAGCGAGCCGGCAACGTCGCCGTACGTGATTGCGGTCGGCGGCACGACACTCTTCACGAATACGTCGACCCACGCGTACAACAGCGAGATCGTGTGGAACGATCCGAGCTGGCAGCCGGGCACCGTGTGGTCGACGGGCGGCGGGTACAGCAAGTACGAAGCCGCGCCGTCGTGGCAATCGTCGAACCTCACCGGATCGACCAAGCGCGCACTGCCTGACGTCGGCTTCGATGCGGACCTGCGCACCGGTGCGATCCTCGTCGTGAACGGCCAGACGTCCAACACGCTATGGGGCTCGGGCTACCTGAACAACGAAGGCGGCACGAGCCTTGCCGCGCCGATCTTCACCGGCATCTGGGCGCGGCTGCAGTCCGCGAACAACAATGCGCTCGGGTTCCCCGCGTCGAGCATCTACAAGTACTTCCCGGCCAACGCGGCGCTGCTGCACGACGTCACGTCCGGCAACAACGGCAGCGGCACCTACGGCTACAAGGCGAAGGCCGGCTGGGACGCGACGACGGGCTTCGGCAGCGTGAACATCTCGAAGCTGAACGCGTTCATCCAGAGCACGCCGGATTTCGCGCGCTGATGCACCGATGACCGCCCCGGTTCCGCGTGCGCGCTAGCGCACGCATCGAACCGGATGTGATCGTTTGAACGACCCGCGAGGGCTGCCAAGCCCTCGCGGTTTTTTTGCGTTCCGCGCAATCTCGCGGAGCAGCATCCGGCGCGACGACGCGCTCGCCGACCTTGCAATCGTTGCGCGAACAACTTTCAGATCCATTACCCGGGCGGCGCCAGTCTGCTTACGGACTGCAAGGCACACACACTGTTACACAACACCCAGACAACTTCCGCGCGTGTCACGCGTTTAACTGGATATATCGATTCGTCGCGGGACCGCCACCATGCGAACACGACCCTGCCACCTGCACCGGCCGATGCCCCCGGAGCAGACGCGGACGGTCGCGGCACAGTGCTCAAGCCGATCGCGCGGCCCGCGTGCCTGCCAACGCCGACACAACACCGAACGAACAACATGAACAACACACGTGCACACCGCCCCGTCAGAACGCTGATCGCGTCGTCCCTCATCGTGTCGCTGCTCGGCCTCTCGGCCTGCAACAAGAACGGCGACAGCAGTGCCGCCGTGCCGGCCAGCGCGGCCGCGGCGGCCCAGCCCGCTTCGACGCCCGTCGCCTACACGCCGCCGACCGCCGACCAGCTCTATCAGATGGTCGCGCCGATCGCGCTGTTCCCCGACAAGCTCGTCGCGCTGGTGCTCGCGGGGGCAACGTACCCGGACCAGGTCACGGCCGCCAACAACTGGGTGACGCAGAATCCGTCATTGAAGGGACAGGCACTCGCCACCGCCGCCGATACGCAGCCGTGGGATCCGTCCGTCAAGGCCTTGACCGCGTTCCCCGCGGTGCTGTCGCAGATGGCGTCGAACCCGGCCTGGACCACGTCGCTCGGCCAGGCGTACTACAACGATCCGACCGACGTGATGAACGCGATCCAGGCGATGCGCCAGCGCGCGCAGACGTCCGGCCATCTCCGATCGGGCGGCCAGATGCGCGTCACGCAAGTCGCGCAGGCCGCACCCTCCGGCTATACGCCGGCCACCGACGCGCCCGTCGTCTACGCCGGGCCGGCGATCGTGCCGCCGCCCGCGCAGGCCATCGAGATCGAATCGGCCCAGCCCGACGTCGTCTATGTCCCGACTTACAACCCGACGGTCGTCTACGGCGAGCCCGTCTCGTCCTACCCCGGCTACGTATATCGGCCGCCTTCATACAGCACGGGTGAAGTCGTTGCCGCCGGCGTGATCACGTTCGGCGTCGGCATCGCCGTCGGCGCCGCGATCTTCGGGCACCACGACTGGGGCTGGCATGCATGGGGCATGAACTGGGGCGCGCCGCGTCCGGAGGGCCCCGGCTGGAACGGCGGCTGGCAGCGCCCGGCCGTGGTGTACAACCACACCACGTACGTGACGAAGTCGACCACCGTGATCAACAACATCACCAATATCCGCAACACGCGCATCACGAACAACTACGGCGGCAACGTCACCAACAACACGACGAACACGACGATCGAACGCAACACGATGCAGCCGGGCGCGTCGCCGATGCGCGGGCAGGCCATGGAGCAGCGCCCGGGCGCCGTGCCGATGACGATGCCGCACTTCGGCGCGAACGATACGCGCCCCGGCGCGCGGCCGTCGCCCGACGCATTCGCGCAGAACCGTGCAAACGAACCGCATGCCGAAACACCGGCGCCGCATGCGCCCGGCGCGATGCGTGACGAGCATCAGCAGGCGCTGCAGCAGGAGCGCGCCGCGCAGGAAAATCGCGCAACCGCGCAACAACAGCAATTGCAGCAACAACAGCGGAACGAAGCACTGCAGCAACGCGAGGAACTGCAACAGCACAACGCGGCACAGCAGCAACGCGCGGAAATGCAGCAACACAACGCAGCGGAGCAACAACAGCGCGAGGAGATGCAGCAACACAATGCGGCGCAGCAGCAGGAGCGCGAAGCAACGCAACAACGTAACGAGGCCCAGCAGCAACTGCACAAGGAGGCGCCGCCGCACAACGAAGCGCACCCTCAGGAACACGCGGCACAGCCGCCGCGGCAACCGGCCCCCGAGCACGCGCCTGCACCGCATCCACACGCTGCGGAGTCGCATCCGCCGCACGACGCGCATGAGCATCGCACCGAGTGAAACGCACCCCGTCACGACAGCGCGACCTTCGCGCTGTCGGCCCGCGAAGGTCGTGTCTCGCTGCCATGCAAAAGCGGCACGGCTCAAAGCACCGCGCGCTGCCGCTTCCAGCAAAATCGCACGGCCTTGTCGCGCAACTCACTCGGTCCAGTTGCGGACGTAGTCCGGCACCGGCATGGCGCCGTCGGCATGAACCGGTGCGCCGCGTGTCGTTTTCAGCGGCAGGATCCCCGTCCAGACAGCGAGCGCGAGATCTTCGTCCTTGTCGGACGGCATTGAATCGCTGACTTTCACGGCGGCTTCCTCAAGCGCAATCCGCAGCACGCTGGTCGCATTGAGTTCCTTCTCATTTCCGGGCCGCGCGTCATGCCGGCGACCGGGCGCGATCTTGTCCATCAATGCATCCAGCGCCATCAGCTTGTCCGCACTGCCCTCCACCACCTCGAACCGTCCGTAGATCACCGCGGATCGATAATTCATCGAATGGTTGAAGGCCGACCTGGCCAACACGAGACCATCCAGCAACGTAATCGCGATGGACGCCTGCGCGCCCGCCGACAGCGCCTTGATCATCCGGCTGCCGTTGGACCCGTGAATATAGAGGTCATCGCCCCGTCTCCAGTGCGCGGTCGGGATGCAGTGCGTGTCGTCACCTGCACCGAACGCGACATGGCAGACGTAGGCCTCGTCCACGATGCGATGAAGCATCGTGCGATCGCGGTTCGCCAGTTCCGGCAGGCGGCGAATGGTGGTGCGGGAGGTGGGAGAGATAGCAGTCTGGTCTTTCATGTTTCGTGTTCCTGTTCGCGCGCGCTTGCACGCATCGAGCGGCCCGCGTTCCGACACGACGCGGGCATCCATTCTGAATAGTTTTGCACTCCGAATTTAACCGAATCGGATGCGTGCGGCTTCCACGGCTGCGCCGACCTGTCGATCGGCCCATCGACAGTCGCTTGCCAGATCGATCAAAATACGCGCGTGCCGCTATCGTGGACGATCGCCGGAATGACCCGCGCGCCGGCCGGCACCGCAAGAACGTGAACGATACGATGCGCGTCGAATCTTCAAAAGAACCAGCTCAACGAAAAATTCTAGAACCAGCCCATGGATCTCGCGCTGCTCATCTCATCGCTTTCCAGACAGGACGGCACGACCCGACACAGCCAGCAGGAAGCCCTCTACCGGAGCCTGCGCAACCTGCTGCTGGACGGACACATTCCGTCCGGCACACGGCTCGTGTCGACGCGCGTGCTCGCGGCGGAGCTGGGCATCGCGCGCAATTCGGCAGTCTATGCGTACGAGCGCCTTGCCGAAGAAGGCTTCGTGGCGGCGACGCGCAACGGCACCATCACGCTTTGGGACGGATGCGGCCGTTCGAGCGCCGGGCTCGACAGCGGCCCGGCCCCGGTTCAATTGTCCGAGCGCGTGCATGGGCTGGAGAACGCCGATCCCGAACCCGAACGCATGCTGCCGTTCGTGCCCGGCCTTCCGTCGCTCGATGAATTCCCCGTTACCCCATGGCGTCGTTGCATCGAGCGCGCATGGAAAGTCATCAAGCCTGCGCAGCTCGCCTATGGCCCGGTCGAAGGGCTGCCCGAATTGCGGCGCGCCGTGGCCGCCTATATCCGGGTCTCGCGAGGCGTACGCTGCGACACAGGCCAGGTATTCATCACCGACGGCACGCAAAGCAGCCTCGAACTATGCGCGCGCATGCTGGCGAATCCCGGTGAATTCGGCTGGCTCGAGAACCCCTGCTACAACGGCGCCCGAACCGCATTCCGGTCGACCGGCCTGGAGCTCGTGCCGATCGAGGTCGACCACGAAGGGATGGCGCCAACCGACGAACAGTGGCGCACCCGGCCGCCGCGGCTGATCTATACGACGCCATCGCATCAATACCCGCTTGGCGCGCTGATGAGCCCCCGGCGGCGTGCCGCGCTCGCCGAGCACGCACGTGCGTGCGGCGCCTGGATCATCGAGGACGACTACGACAGCGAGTTCCGCCACGGCGGCCAGCCGCTGCCGGCGATCCAGGGCCTGCATGCCGACGCACCGGTCTGCTATCTCGGCACCTTCAGCAAGACGATGTTTCCCGCCCTGCGGCTCGGTTTCATGGTGGTTCCGCCGGTGTTGGTCGAACGCTTCACCCGAACGCTGCGCGAACTCGTCCATCGCGGCCACTCGGCCGACCAACTGGCGATGGCCGAATTCATCGACACGGGCCTCTTTGCGCGGCACCTGCGCAAGATGCGGATGCTGTACGCCGAGCGACGGAGCAGCCTCGAAGCGGCACTCGCCCGCCACCTCGGCACCGCGCTGAGCGTTCGCGAAAGTCCGGGTGGCATGCATCTGTCGGCGGATCTCGCGATGCCGCTGCACGATACCGACGTCGCCCGCGCCGCAGCCGCGCATGGCCTGCTGCTTCAGCCGCTGAGCAGCTATCGGGTCGGCGACGGCCGGCCGTACAACGGCTTCGTGCTGGGATACGCCGGCCTGAACGACGCGACGATCGAGACCGCGACGACGCAGCTCGCGGCCGTCATCGAGCAGTTCGGCCGCACGCGCTGCTGAGCATCGTGTACGGCATCGCCGCTCACAGTTGCGATTCGATCGGAAGCAGCCCGAGAAACCAGATTTCCATCCGCCGCGCGGCCGACACTTCCGGTTCGTGATCGAGCTCCGTGACCTTCCCGTCCGAATCGGTCTGAATCCACTTGAGCTGCCCTTTGCCCGCCGGATCGGTCCTCGGCTCGACCCGCCACGCAATTCGATCGAGCCGTCCTTCCAGATCGTTTGCCACTTGCGACGCAATCGCCGGACTCTCGCAGTACACGCCGATTTCCGTATTGAGGTTCAGCGAGCGCGGATCGAGATTCATCGACCCGATGAAAATGCTCTTGTGGTCGAACACGTAGGTCTTGGCATGCAGCGACGCGCGCGACGACCCGATGATCACCTTCTTCGAAATGCTCTTGTCGCCTGACGGCCGCCGTTCGTAAAGCCGCACGCCGGCCGCCACGAGATCGCTGCGGTATTGCCGGTAGCCCGCATGCACGGCCGCCACGTCGGTCGACGCGAGCGAGTTGGTCAGCACCGTGACACGCACGCCGCGCGCCGTGAGCGCGCGCAGCCGCTCGACGACCTCCTTGCCCGGCACGAAATACGGAGACACGATCAGCAGGTCATGTTCAGGCTGCAATGCGAGCGCCCGCAACTGCGGCATCAGGTGCCCGTCGCTGTCCTTCGGCGCGTGCGCGATCTTCGACGGATCGTCGTACAGCACCGTCGCGTGGCCCCACGACAGTTCCGTGCCCGCCCCGTGAACAATCTGGTCGAGCCGTTGCCTCGCCTCGAGTACGTACGGGTTGTCCTCCATGGTCCTCAGGTAGTCGCGCAATCGTTCACGCTCGCGGTCCAGCCCGCCCGGCGCCGCATCGTGTCCGACCAGCGCACCGATCGGATACGCGTACGGGGAATTCCAGAACGTGTCGAATTCGGTCGAGATGTTTTTCACGACCGGGCCGTGGACGACGACATCGAGATCGCCGAATTCCAGCATCGACGATGCACCAAAATACTCGTCGCCGATATTGCGGCCGCCGATGATCGCCGCCTGGTTGTCCGCGATCATCGCCTTGTTGTGCATGCGCCGGTTGACGCGCGAGAACTCGAACACCGTGCCGATCTTCTTGAACCGGCGCGTGGCGACCGGATTGAACAGCCGGATTTCGATGTTCGGATGCGAACTGATCTCGAGCAGCTTGCGGTCGTCCGCGTTCGTGCCGAGATCGTCGAGCAGCGCACGGACGCGCACGCCGCGATCGGCCGCGCGAATGATCGCGTCGGCCAGTTCGTGCCCGGTCAGGTCGTCGTGCCAGATGTAGTACTGAAGGTCGAGCGAGCGGTCCGCGCGATCGGCAAGCAACACGCGCGCATCCAGCGCGTCGACCGGATCGATCAACAGATGGAACGCGTCCTGCCCCGGGTGCGTACTGGCCTGCCGCTGGAACGCAACGCCCAGCCGCGTGTTGTCGGTATCGGTGTACGCGTGCGTCTGTACGCGATCGGCCTGCGGCGGCAGGCTCGCGCATGCAACGAGCGCCAGCAACGAGAGAATCGCACCCCACGAACGCAGCATGGTCATGATTGCCGTCCCACTCCCGCCGAAGTCTGTTTATTCTTGCCGCCGGATGGATCGCGGGGCTGTCTGGTTTTCCTTCGGCCGCAACCGGTGTTGCGTGTGAAACGGCCGCGCTACAGCATACTTGGATTGACAGCGGCGCGGCACTTTCTCGGTAATTTCCCGATCCGGACGCGCGTCACGCGTCCACGCAAAGAAAAACCCGCGACGCATGAAGCCATCGCGGGTTTTCGGCATGCCGCGCAATCGCGCGCATGAAATCTGGTGGGCCCGGCGGGGTTCGAACCCGCGACCAATCGATTATGAGTCGACTGCTCTAACCGCTGAGCTACAAGCCCTGATGAGAAGCAAAGCGTGTCACACGCTGCCCCGACAAAGAAGCCGGGCCGGCATTGTAACAACAAAGGGGAGAAACGCCACCGGCATCATGCAGATACCGGCGGCGTTCGCAGGAGAGACGCTGGAAATCAGTTCCCTTCGAGGAACGACTTCAGCTTGTCGGAACGGCTCGGGTGACGCAGCTTGCGCAGCGCCTTGGCCTCGATCTGACGGATCCGCTCACGCGTGACGTCGAACTGCTTGCCGACTTCCTCGAGCGTGTGATCGGTGCTCATCTCGATACCGAAACGCATCCGCAGCACCTTCGCCTCGCGCGGCGTCAGCGAATCGAGCACGTCCTTCACGACGTCGCGCATGCTTGCATGCAGCGCGGCATCCGCCGGCGCGACCGTGTTGTTGTCCTCGATGAAGTCGCCGAGATGGGAATCGTCGTCGTCACCGATCGGCGTTTCCATCGAGATCGGCTCCTTCGCGATCTTCATGATCTTGCGGATCTTGTCTTCCGGCATTTCCATCTTCTCGGCGAGCGTTGCCGGATCCGGCTCGAGACCGGTTTCCTGCAGGATCTGCCGCGAGATGCGGTTCATCTTGTTGATCGTTTCGATCATGTGAACCGGAATACGGATCGTACGCGCCTGGTCCGCGATCGAACGCGTGATGGCCTGACGGATCCACCACGTCGCATAGGTCGAGAACTTGTAGCCGCGACGGTATTCGAACTTGTCCACCGCCTTCATCAGGCCGATGTTGCCTTCCTGGATCAGGTCGAGGAACTGCAGGCCGCGGTTCGTGTACTTCTTCGCGATCGAGATCACGAGACGCAGGTTCGCCTCGGTCATTTCGCGCTTCGCCTGACGCGCCTTCAGCTCGCCGGCCGCCATCTGGCGGTTGGTTTCCTTCAGGTCCTTCAGCGGCAAGACGACGCGCGCCTGCAGATCGAGCAGACGCTGCTGCTGTTCGCGGATCGCCGGAACGTTACGCGACAGCACCGCGCTGTACGAGTGACCTTCGGCCGTGACCTTCTCGGACCAGTCGAGATCCGTCTCGCTGCCGGGGAAGCGCGCGATGAATTCCGAACGCGGCATGCCGCACTTGTCGACGACGATGTGCAGGATCTGACGTTCGACCTGACGCACTTCGTCCACCTGCGCACGCAGCGTGTCGCACAGGCGTTCGACGGTACGCGCGGTGAAGCGGATCGTCATCAGTTCGGTCTGGATCGTTTCCTGCGCCTTCAGGTAGGCCTTCGACTTGTAGCCTTCCTTTTCGAACGCGCGGCGCATCTTGTCGAACCACTCGCTGATCTGCGAGAACTTGTCGAGCGAGGCGCGCTTGAGGGCTTCGAGCTGGGCGGCGTTGGCCGATGCCTGTGCAGCACCGTCATCTTCCTCCTCTTCCTCTTCTTCCTCTTCCTCTTCGGCTTCCTCGTCCTCGTTCTCGATGGCTTCCGCTTCCTTCGCGGAGAAGCCGTCGGTATCGGCGGAGTCCGAAGCATTCGGATCGAGCAGGCCGTCGACGAGCTCGTCGACGCGGATCTCTTCGTTCGCGACGCGTTCGGCCATCGCGAGGATGTCGGCGATCGTCGTCGGGCATGCGGAGATGGCCATCACCATGTGGCGCAGGCCGTCCTCGATCCGCTTCGCGATCTCGATTTCGCCTTCGCGCGTGAGCAGCTCGACCGTGCCCATTTCACGCATGTACATCCGGACCGGATCGGTCGTGCGGCCGAATTCCGAATCGACGGTGGACAGCGCAACTTCCGCTTCCTCTTCGACTTCATCGTCCGACGACGCGGCGGGCGCGTTGTCGTTCAGGAGCAGCGTTTCCGCGTCCGGCGCCTGCTCGTAGACCGCCACGCCCATGTCGTTGAACGTACCGATGATGCCTTCGAGGGCTTCGGTCTCGGTGAAGTTGTCCGGCAGGTGGTCGTTGATTTCGGCGTACGTCAGGAAGCCGCGCTCCTTGCCGAGCTTGATCAGCGCGCGCAGTTTCACGCGGCGCTCTTCGAGCTCCTCGGCCGTACCCGGCGTGCTCGTCGCGAACGCTTCCTTCAGCAGCGCCTTTTCCTTGGCACGACGATCGCGCACCTTGGACTTGCCCGGAGCAGCCACGGCTGCGGGCTGCTCGTCGCTCTGACTTGCGTTGTCATCGACGGATACTTCGTTCAGCTTTTTGGTCATGGAGTTCGCCGTACCGGCTATATCGACTCGCGGCTGCTGGACGACAGCCGGTTGAACCGTGGGTGCATGAGTAGTACGTACTGCCGTTTCGTCCGCGGCGGCAGTCGTGTCCCTTGCGCTTTTCGCACTTGCCCGCTTCGCCGCCGGCTTGGCCGGCCCGGAGTCGGGTCTGGCGGCAGCCCGTGTTCTGGCTGCCTGCGCCGGCGCAGCTTGAGCAGTGCCGGCCGCGGTTTTCTTTCCTGCTGGGGCTGACGTGGCTGAAGACGTTGTCCTGGTGGAAGAAGCAGACTTGGCCGCTGTGACCTTCTTGGTCGGCTCCGTCGAGCCCTTGCCTGCTGCTTTCTTTCCGCCTGTCGTCTTTGCCATCGCGATTCTCGCCTCTGCTTAGAAAACAAACCGCTGGAAACCTTATATTATAGCACGCTGGGGAGCCCTCTCTAAGCTCTCCGGCCGCCTACAGCCCGAGCCGACGCTTCATGTCGGTTCGCTGCTGGTTCAATTCCGTCAATTCGGCCAATTCCTCGGGTGTGAAGGTGGATTGCCGCGCCAGCCTGTCAAGCCGGTCGCAGCAGGCGTCGTAACGCATCTTGAGTACCGCCGCCTGCAGTTCCTCCCCCGCGATCCGTTCCTGTTCACGCTGCCGCTCGGGCACCGTCTCGTCTTCCGGATTCTGTAACAGCAAGTCGCGGACGTTTTCATCATAGTCCAGAATTTCGCGGAAGATTTCCTCGTAAGTCGCTCCATTCGAGGACGTCCGCAGGACATCCGACAGCAGCCGGAACTCCGCGCCGTCGCCCAGCGCGCGCGCGTGATCGACGACTTCCGCGAACAGTTCGCCGATGCGCGGCAACGCGCGCAGGGTCGCGAGCTGCTCGTCGTCGAGCTGCGTCGCGATGCGCGGATGCATCACCAGCGTGCGCAACGCACGCTTTTCGCTGTCCGTCACGCGGCGCCGCTCGCTGCGCGGGGGCGCCTGGCGCGGCGGTGCCGCGATCCGCGTATCGACGTCGGACAGCCCCGCGACCTCTTCGAACGGGATGTCGAGGCGATCGGCGAACATGTGCATGATCTGTGCGCGCAACGCGTTCGCGGGCAGCGCCTGCAACAGCGGCTTCGCGTCGAACAGCGCCTTCGCGCGGCCTTCCGGCTGGTCGAGCGCCTTGCCGGAAATTGCTTCGTTCAGCAGAAATTGTGACAGCGGCATCGCGCGCTCGACCTGCTCGGAGAACGCCGCCTCGCCGAACTCGCGTACATAGCTGTCCGGATCGTGCTCGGCCGGCAGAAAAAGGAACCGAATCGTGCGGTTGTCGCCCGCATGCGGCAGGCAGGCCTCGAGCGCGCGCCGGGCCGCCCGCCGCCCGGCCGAATCGCCGTCGAAACTGAAAATGACCGTATCGGTCTGGCGCAGCAGCTTCTGCACGTGAATCGGCGTGCACGCGGTGCCGAGCGTCGCGACCGCATTCGGGAACCCGAGCTGCGCGAGCGCGACGACGTCCATGTAGCCTTCGACGACCAGCACGTACTTGCGCTCGCGAATCGCGAGCCGCGCCTCGAACAGGCCGTACAGCTCGCTGCCCTTGTTGAACAGCGGGGTTTCGGGCGAGTTCAGGTACTTCGGCTCGCCGCTGCCGAGCACGCGGCCGCCGAAGCCGATCACCTGGCCCTTCACGTTGCGGATCGGGAACATGATCCGCTCGCGGAACCGGTCGTAGCGGCGCGCGACGCCCTGCGCATCGGTCTTCTCGCTGACGATCACGAGCCCCGACTCGACGAGCGACTCGTCGCGATAGTCCGGGAACGCGGCCTCGAGGTTCTGCCAGCCGTCCGGCGCATAGCCGAGCCCGAAGCGCGCGGCGATCTCGCCGGTCAGACCCCGGTTCTTCAGGTACTGGATCGCGACGGTCGCGCCGCGCAACTGCTTGCGGTAGTAGTCGCACGCGGCGGTCATCGCATCGGACAACGCGGTCGCGACCGATTTCGACACCGGTGCCGGATAGTCGCCGCCACCGCCTCCGCCCCCACCGCCGCCACGCATCGACGGCTCGTGCGGCACGGTCAGCCCGACGGACTGCGCGAGTTCCTGCACGGCTTCGGGGAACGTAAGCCCCGCGTGCTCCATCAGGAAGCCGATCGCCGTGCCGTGCGCGCCACAACCGAAGCAGTGATAGAACTGCTTGGTCGGACTGACGGTAAACGACGGGCTCTTCTCGTTGTGGAACGGGCACAGCCCCATGAAGTTGGCGCCGCCCTTCTTGAGCTGCACGTACCGACCCACCACGTCGACGATATCGACGCGGTTCAGCAAGTCCTGCAGGAACGAATGCGGAATCACCGTGGGATCGAGCGAAAAAAAGACAATACGACACCCCGGCCCACGCACTGCGCGCGCCGGGGAAACAGGGGTTACTTCGTCAGCGCGGCCTTGACCAGCGCGGAAATCGCCGTCATGTCGGCACGGCCGGCGAGCTTGCCCTTCAGCACGCCCATCACCTTGCCCATGTCCTGCGGGCCGGCGGCGCCCGTCTGCGCGACTGCAGCCTGGACTTCGGCAGCCACTTCGGCTTCCGACAGCTGCTCCGGCATATAGCCGCTCAGCACGACCAGTTCAGCCTGCTCCTTCGCGACGAGGTCGTCACGGGCGGCTGCCTGGAACTGGCTGATCGAATCCTTGCGCTGCTTGATCATCTTGTCGATCACGGCCGTGATGCCCGCGTCGTCGAGGGTGATCTGATCGTCGACTTCGCGCTGCTTGATCGCGGCCATCAGCAGGCGAATCGTTGCCAGGCGCTCGCTTTCCTTCGCGCGCATCGCGGCCTTCATGTCTTCGCTGATCTGCTCTTTCAAACTCATCTTTCACCCGGGAAGGAAACGTGAATTCGACGCCCGCGAACGGACGTCAACACAAAAACCCGCTTGGGACAGTGTCTCAAGCGGGTTGCTCGAATCCGGCATCGGCGGCTCGCCTGATCGGTCGCACGATCATGCTCGATCTTCCACGATCACACGAAGTCGCCGGTGCGCCGCTCAGCGAACCGCGCGGCGCCCAATCGTTCAGTACAGCTTCTTCGGCAGCGTCTGGCTGCGGATACGCTTGTAATGACGCTTCACTGCAGCAGCCTTCTTGCGTTTGCGCTCTGCGGTCGGCTTCTCGTAAAACTCGCGCGCTCGAAGCTCGGTCAGCAGACCGTTCTTCTCGATCGTGCGCTTGAAGCGACGCATTGCAACTTCGAACGGCTCGTTCTCTTTAACGCGAATGATCGTCATGATCCGACACGAATAAAGGTTTGCAGGGAAAGACTACCGAGTATAGCAGAGCGATTGCCTAAAGGCACGGGGCCTGGTCCCGTCAAAACGGCGCCAGCCCGGCCCCGTCAGGCGCCGCGCGCATACTCCGCCGCGGCCTGCCCGGCCGCCGTGCCGGACGCCCACGCCCACTGAAAGTTGTAGCCGCCGAGCCAGCCCGTCACGTCCACCGCCTCGCCGACGAAGAACAGCCCGGGCACGCGCGTGCTCATCATCGTCGCAGACGACAGATCGCGCGTATCGACCCCGCCCTTCGTCACTTCGGCCTTCTTGTAGCCCTCGGTGCCGTTTGGCGTCAGCGTCCAGCCGGACAGCGCGTCGCCGATCTGGCGCAGCGTCTTGTCCGGCAGGTCCGCGAGCCGCGCGTCGGCCGCGACGCGATGCGTGTCGAGCCACGCATGCGCGAGGCGCGACGGCACCCAGTCCGCGAGCAGCGAACCGATCTGGCGCTTCGACGTGCGCTTCGCGTCGAGCAGGTCGGCGACCGTGTCGCGTTGCGGCAACAGATCGACGCGAATCGGGTCGCCAGGCTGCCAGTAACTCGAGATCTGCAGGATCCCAGGCCCGGACAGGCCGCGATGGGTCAGCAGCAGATCCTCGACGAATTCGCCGCCGCGCTTCTTGTCGCCGGTCGATACGCGCACTTCGAGCGATACGCCGGACAACGCCGCGAACGGCTCCCAGTCCTGCTGCGCGAACGTCAACGGCACGAGCGCGGGACGCGTATCGATGAGCTTGTGGCCGAACTGCTTGGCCAGCCGGTAGCCGAAGTCGGTCGCGCCGATCTTCGGGATCGACAGGCCGCCGGTCGCGACGATCAGTGCGCGCGCACCGATCGTCCCCGCCTGCTGCGTGTCGAGCATGAAGCCGTCGGCCGGCGCGTGGCGCACCGCGTCGACGACGACCGGCCGGCGCCACGCAATGCCGCCCGCATCGCACTCGTGCTTCAGCACGTCGATGACCGCGTCGCTGCCGTGATCGCAAAAGAGCTGGCCCTTGTGCTTTTCGTGCCAGGTCACATGATGACGCTTGAGCAGCCCGAGGAAATCGCGCGGCGTATAGCGCGCCAGGGCCGAGCGCGCGAAATGCGGATTCGACGACAGATAGTTGTCGGGGCCGGCGTACAGGTTCGTGAAGTTGCAGCGGCCGCCGCCCGAGATGCGGATCTTCTCGGCGAGCCGCGGCGCGTGATCGATCAGCACGACGCGGCGGCCGAGCTGCCCGGCAACCGCGGCGCTCATCATCCCTGCCGCGCCCGCGCCGATCACGGCGATATCATAAGTTTCCATGGCGCGGATTGTACCTGCCCGGCATCGAGCCCGGGCCGCCGCCAGCGGCGGCAGGCCCTCGCCTGCTATAATTTCCGGTTACGTTGACCTTCCTGCGGCGCGTCCGATACGGCGCGCCCTGCCCGCACCCATGCTCGTTCTCGGCATCGAAAGCTCCTGTGACGAAACCGGCCTCGCGCTCTACGACACGCAGCGCGGCCTGCTCGCGCACGCGCTCCACTCGCAGATCGCCATGCACCGCGAGTACGGCGGCGTCGTGCCCGAGCTCGCGTCGCGCGACCACATCCGCCGCGCACTGCCGCTGCTCGAGGAAGTGATGGCGCAAAGCGGCACGCGCCGCGACGACATCGACGCGATCGCGTTCACGCAGGGCCCCGGTCTCGCCGGCGCGCTGCTGGTCGGCGCGAGCATCGCGAATGCGCTCGCGCTCGCCTGGAACAAGCCGACCGTCGGCATCCATCACCTCGAAGGCCACCTGCTGTCGCCGCTGCTCGTCGACGAGCCGCCGCCGTTCCCGTTCGTCGCGCTGCTGGTGTCCGGCGGTCACACGCAACTGATGCGCGTGACCGACGTCGGCGTGTACGAGACGCTCGGTGAAACGCTCGACGATGCGGCCGGCGAAGCATTCGACAAGACGGCGAAGCTGATCGGCCTCGGCTACCCGGGCGGCCCGGAAGTATCGAAGCTCGCCGAAACCGGCACGCCGGGCGCGGTCGTGCTGCCGCGTCCGATGCTGCATTCGGGCGACCTCGACTTCAGCTTCAGCGGCCTGAAGACGGCCGTGCTCACGCAGATGAAGAAGTTCGAAGCGGCGAAGCTGGAAGGCGAAGCGCTCGAACGCGCGAAGGCCGACCTTGCACGCGGCTTCGTCGACGCGGCCGTCGACGTGCTCGTCGCCAAGTCGCTCGCCGCGCTGAAGAAGACCAAGCTCAAGCGCCTCGTAGTCGCGGGCGGCGTCGGCGCGAACCGCCAGTTGCGCGCCGCGCTGTCGGCCGCCGCGGCCAAGCGCGGTTTCGACGTGCACTACCCCGATCTCGCACTCTGCACCGATAACGGCGCGATGATCGCACTCGCGGGCGCATTGCGGCTCGGCCGCTGGCCCGAGCAGGCGAATGCCGACTACGCATTCACGGTGAAGCCGCGCTGGGATCTCGCGTCGCTCGCACGCTGAGCCGCACCGTGCGACGCAAGGTCGCACCGGCAAACAAAAAGGCCGCTCATTCGAGCGGCCTTGTTCATCGGCGTGACAAAACGCCGCGGCGTTATGCTGCCTGCCGCTTGTCGCGTTCGATCAGCGCATACGCGCTGTGATTGTGGATCGACTCGAAGTTCTCGGCTTCGAGCACGTAAGCCGCCACGCGCTCGTCCGCGTCGAGACGCTGCGCGACGTCGCGCACGAGATCCTCGACGAACTTCGGATTCTCGTACGCACGCTCGGTGACGAACTTCTCGTCCGGACGCTTCAGCAGGCCCCACAGCTCGCACGATGCCTCTTCCTCAGCGATGCGGATCAGCGCCTCGACCGGCAGGTCGGCTGCGAGCTCCGCGTCGATCGTCACGTGCGAGCGCTGGTTGTGCGCGCCGTACTGCGAGATCTTCTTCGAGCACGGGCACAGGCTCGTCACCGGCACCAGCACCTTCAGGAACAGACGCGTGTCGCCGTTGCGGCTTTCGCCCGCGAGCGTCACTTCATAGTCGAGCAGACTCTGCACGCCCGACACCGGCGCCGTCTTGTTCACGAAGTACGGGAACGTGACCTCGATGCGGCCGGCCTCGGCTTCCAGCTTCTCGAGCATCGACGCGAGCATCGTGCGAAAACGCTCGACCGTCAGCGGTGCGCGGTTCTCTTCGAGCAGCGCGACGAAACGCGACATGTGCGTGCCCTTCTGGTCGGCCGGCAGGCGGACGTCGAGGTTCCAGACACCGACGGTCGGCTGCACGTCGCCGCTTTCGGTACACACCGTCAACGGATGCCGGACCGCCTTCACGCCCACGCGCTGAATCGGAATCTGACGGGTATCCACCGTGCTCTGCACGTCGGGCATCACGAAGGCGGGATTCATCTGGTTCATCTTGTTCAATCCTTGTAAGCCGCGCGTTCGACGACGCGCACGCCGCATCATGCGGCAGCCGGAAAAGCAACATGGGCCCGCAGGCCCATGTTTTCCGCATCAATGAAGACCGGTTGCGCCAGTCGCACCGACGCCGCCCGCGGGCGGCGCCAGCTTATGCGACGCGCTTCGCCTGACCGGCGACGTCGGCCGCCGGATTCAGAAAGCGTTCGCGAATCGATTTCGCGATACCCGCGCCGTCGAGGCCGCATTGCGACAGCAGCTTCGCGGGGTCGCCGTGATCGATGAACAGGTCAGGGAGGCCCAATTGTAGTACGGGTCGGATAACCCCACTCTCCATCAGGGCTTCCACGCAGGCCGAGCCCGCGCCACCCATCACGCAACCTTCCTCGACCGTGACGAGGTAGTCGTGCGTCTCGGCGAGTTCACGCACGAGCGCCGCATCGACCGGTTTCACGAAGCGCATGTTCGCGACGGTTGCATCGAGCTCCTCGGCCGCGGCGAGCGACGGTGCGACCATCGTGCCGAACGCGAGGATTGCGACGCGCTTGCCTTCCGGCTGCGACGTCTGGCGACGCACTTCACCCTTACCGAGCGGGATCTCGGTGAACTCCTTCACCGTCGCCACGCCCGTGCCCGCGCCGCGCGGATAGCGCACCGCGGTCGGGTTCGGCTGCTGCAGTGCCGTGTGCAGCATCTGGCGGCATTCGTTCTCGTCGGACGCAGCCATGATCGTCATGTTCGGGATGCAGCGCATGAACGCGAGATCGTACGCGCCCGCGTGCGTCGCGCCGTCCGCGCCGACGAGGCCTGCACGGTCGATTGCAAACACGACCGGCAGGTTCTGCAGCGCGACGTCGTGGATCAGTTGATCGTACGCACGCTGCAGGAACGTCGAGTAGATCGCGACGACGGGCTTGAGGCCTTCGGTTGCCATGCCGCCCGCGAACGTCACCGCGTGCTGCTCGGCGATGCCGACGTCGTAGTAGCGATCCTTGAAACGCTTCTCGAACTCGACCATGCCCGAACCTTCGCGCATCGCGGGCGTGATGCCGACGACGCGCGTATCGCGCTCGGCTTCATCGCACAGCCACTCGCCGAACACCTGCGTGTACGTCTTCTTCGCGGGTGCGGTCGACGGCTTGATGCCTTCGGCCGGGTTGAACTTGCCGGGGCCGTGGTACAGCACGGGATCCGCTTCGGCGAGCTTGTAGCCCTGGCCTTTCTTCGTGACCACGTGCAGGAACTGCGGGCCGCGCAGTTCGCGGATGTTCTGCAGCGTCGGGATCAGCGAATCGAGATCGTGACCGTCGATCGGGCCGATGTAGTTGAAGCCGAACTCTTCGAACAGCGTGGCCGGCACGACCATGCCCTTCGCGTGCTCTTCGAGCTTGCGCGCGAGTTCGAGCACCGGCGGCGCCACGCTCAACACGCGCTCGACGCCCGCGCGCGCAGCCGCATAGAAGCGGCCAGACATCAGGCGGGCGAGATGGCGATTCAGCGCGCCGACCGGCGGCGAAATCGACATGTCGTTGTCGTTCAGGATCACGAGCAGCTTCGCATCTTCCGACACGCCTGCATTGTTCATCGCCTCGAACGCCATGCCGGCCGTCATCGCACCGTCGCCGATCACGGCGATCGAGAAGCGGTCGTCACCGTTCAGCTGGCTGCCGATCGCCATGCCGAGTGCGGCCGAGATCGACGTGCTCGAGTGCGCGGTGCCGAACGTGTCGTATTCGGATTCGCTGCGGCGCGGGAAGCCCGAGATGCCGTCCTGCTGGCGCAGCGAATGCATCTGGTCGCGGCGGCCCGTCAGGATCTTGTGCGGATAGGTCTGGTGACCCACATCCCAGACGATGCGATCGTTCGGCGTGTTGAACACGTAGTGCAACGCGATCGTCAGCTCGACCGTCCCGAGGTTGGACGACAAATGGCCGCCCGTCTTCGACACACTGTCGAGCACGAACGCGCGCAGTTCATCCGCGAGCGGTTGAAGTTGGCGACGATCGAGGCGGCGCAAATCCGCCGGGTCGTCGATGGTTTTCAGCAAGTCGTACATCGTCGTTCCATTATAGGAAATCAAACGCGCCCGCATTCTGTTGCACGCACCGTAGCGTGTGCGCGGCGGCGGGCTTTCGCGTCAGCTGACCCGGTTCACCACCAGGTCGGCAAGTTCGGCGAGACGCCGTGCGCGTGCGCCGAACGGTTTCAGCGCGTCGTGCGCTTCGGCGCGCAGTTGCGCCGCGAGCTCACGCGACGCCTCGAGGCCGAGGATCGATACATAGGTCGGCTTGTCGTTCGCCGCGTCCTTGCCGGCCGTCTTGCCGAGCGTCGCCGAATCGGTCGTGACGTCGAGAATGTCGTCGACGACCTGGAAGGCCAGACCCACGGCCCCCGCGTACACATCGAGCGCCGCCATCGTTTCCGCGGACGGCGTCTCGCCGGCCAGCGCGCCCATCCGCACGGCCGCGCGCAACAATGCGCCCGTCTTCATCCGGTGCATCGTCTCGAGCTGCTCGCGCGTCAGCTTGAGGCCGACGCTCGCCAGGTCGATCGCCTGCCCGCCGGCCATGCCGATCGAGCCGCTCGCCAGCGCCAGTTCGCGCACGAGCGCAGCCTGCTGCACCGGCGACAGCGCCGCGGCATCGGTCAGCGCAACGAACGCCTGCGACTGCAGTGCGTCGCCGACGAGCAGTGCCGTCGGCTCGTCATACTGCACGTGCACGGTGGGCTTGCCGCGACGCAGCGCGTCGTCGTCCATGCACGGCATGTCGTCGTGCACGAGCGAGTAGACGTGGATCATCTCCAGTGCCGCTGCCGCCGCATTACGCGCCGCTTCCGTCGCGCCGGTCAGTTCGCCTGCTGCATGGCACAGCAGCGGGCGAACGCGTTTGCCGCCGCCGAGGACCGCATAACGCATCGCCTCGTGAAGTGTCGCCGGCATCGCGGTTTCAGCGGGCAGATAGTGGCCGAGTGCGTCCTCGACGCGGTCAAGCACGGACCGCATCCATTGTTCGAATGTCATAGATCGTCGTCTTCGCCGTCCGTGGCGGCCGTTCCGGACGAAAGCGGCTTCAGCGTCGCGCCGTCGAGCACGCGAACCTGCTGCTCCACTTTCTCAAGCTGCTGTTGGCAAAACGCAACGAGGGTCGCACCGCGGCGATACGCCGCCAGTGAATCCTCGAGGCTCAACGCGCCGCCTTCCATCCGGGCAACCAGCGTCTCGAGTTCCGCGAGCGCCATCTCGTAATTGTCCGGCAACGGTTCGGTGCCATTGCCGGGCGGCGTGGCGCCTGGGGATGCGGTTTTCGCCATGGACGAGGGTGTCAAATTTCAAAACAAGTCGGACATTCTACGGCAAAAGAGAATTTTCCGACCTGCCGTCGTGGGCACCCGGGTACATATTCCGGCCCCATCTTCGACACACATTGTGCGCCCTCCGATTGTCGCCCGACAAAAAATTGACACAAATCAGGCACTTAATCCTAGCCTTGCGAGGCGAACCGGGTATAATTCCCCGTTTCCCTAAATCGATTTTTCGATGGTTGGGTTGTTCACTGCTTTCACGCTAACACCGGGAGTGGGAATGTCCAATCTGAGCGATGCGCTTCAGTTGAAGTCGGCTCACAGCCAGCTTCCAGTCACTGCATACTTCGATGAGGCGCTACTCGAGCGCGAGATCGAAACCCTCTTCAAGAAAGGACCTCGTTACGTCGGGCACGAGTTGATGGTGCCCGAGGCGGGGGATTATTTTGCGTTGCCGTCCGAGAAGGAAGGCCGCGTGCTGGTTCGCAACCAGGCGAATCAGATCGAACTGCTGTCGAACGTCTGCCGCCACCGGCAGGCGATCATGCTCAACGGGCGCGGCCACACGCAGAACATCGTGTGTCCGCTGCACCGCTGGACGTACGATCTGGAAGGCGAGCTGCTCGGCGCGCCGCACTTCCCCGACAAGCCCTGCCTGAACCTCGGCAAGAGCCCGCTGCAGAACTGGCAGGGGCTGCTGTTCGAGGCCGAAGGCCGGCATGTCGCGCGCGACCTCGCCAACCTCGGCACGAAGCATCACTTCGACTTCTCCGAGTACCTCTTCGATCACGTCGAAGTGCACGAGTGCGATTACAACTGGAAGACGTTCATCGAGGTCTACCTTGAGGATTATCACGTCGTCCCGTTCCACCCGGGCCTCGGCAGCTTCGTGTCGTGCGACGACCTCAAGTGGGAGTTCGGCGACTGGTACAGCGTGCAGACGGTCGGCGTGCACAACGCCCTCGCGAAACCGGGCAGCGCGACTTACCAGAAATGGCACGAGCAGGTGCTGAAGTTCCGTAACGGCGTGCCGCCGGAGTTCGGCGCGATCTGGATGGTCTACTACCCGGGCCTGATGATCGAGTGGTATCCGCACGTGCTCGTCGTGTCGTGGCTGATTCCGCAGGGCCCGCAGAAGACGACCAACATCGTCGAGTTCTATTACCCCGAGGAAATCGCGCTGTTCGAACGCGAATTCGTCGAGGCCGAACGCGCCGCCTATATGGAAACGGCCGTCGAGGACGACGAGATCGCGATGCGGATGGACGCAGGCCGCCGTGCGCTGATGGCACGCGGCGAGTCGCAGGTCGGCCCGTACCAGAGCCCGATGGAAGACGGCATGCAGCACTTTCACGAGTTCCTGCGCCGCCACCTCGGCGATATCTGACGGCAGGTGCGGCGCTTTGACGCCGCGCGGTATCCGGCAGACGAAAAGACGGGCTTCGGCCCGTCTTTTTTTGTTTAGACTTGGAATGTCAGGCCATTCGCACTCCAGGGAGCCGTCATGCCACACACCCACTACACCACGCTCATCTCCGCCGCCAATCTCGCCGAGCGCCTGGCGGCGGCGCCCGGCAGCGTTGCGCTGTTCGACTGCCGCTTCGATCTCGTCGATCCCGCTGCCGGCGAAGCCGCGTATGCAGCCGGCCATCTCCCCGGCGCCCAGTACCTCCATCTCGACCGCGATCTGTCGGGCCGCAAGACGGGCACCAATGGTCGCCATCCACTGCCGACCCGCGACGCACTCGCCACGCTGCTCGCGAACCGCGGCCTCAAGCAGGGCCAGCAGGTCGTCGCGTACGACGCGCAAGGCGGCGCCTATGCGGCGCGCCTGTGGTGGCTGCTGCGCTGGCTCGGCCACGATTCGGTCGCCGTGCTCGACGGCGGCCTGCAGGCCTGGGAAGCAGCCGGCCAGCCGCTGGCAACCGACGTGCCGCATCCAGCCGCCGGCGATTTCCGCGCGGCCGCGCCGCTCGAATCGACGGTCGATGCGGCCGCCGTGCTCGCCAACGTAAACGCACCCACGCGCATCGTGATCGATGCGCGCGCACCCGATCGCTACCGCGGCGAAAATGAAACGATCGATCGTGTGGGCGGCCACATCCCCGGCGCGCGCAACCGCTTCTTCAAGGACAACCTGACCGCCGACGGCCGCTTCAAGACCGGCCATGAACTGCGCGAGGCATTTTCCGCCGTGCTGGCGGGCACCGAACCGAACCGCGTGATCCTGCAATGCGGCTCCGGCGTCACCGCATGTCACAACGCGCTTGCGCTGGAGGTTGCGGGCCTGCACGGCGCGTCGCTGTATCCGGGCTCGTGGAGCGAATGGAGCGCCGACCCGTCGCGGCCGATCGCAACCGGCCCGACACCGTAAGCACCGGCACGGCGCAGGCGCAACGAAGCGGCGGCATGTGCCGCCGCTTGCCGTTTACATCACGCCGTACTTGCGGAGCCACGCGATCGCGCGCTTCCAGCTCTCCTCCGCATCGGCCTTCACATAGCTCGGCCGGTAATCGGCAAAGAACGCATGGCCGGCATCCGGATACACGACGATCTCCGATTCGCGCGCGAGCTTCGAATCGCTCGCCTGGATCGCCTTGCGCATGTCCGCGAGCGACGCCTGCGTGATGTTCGTATCCTTCTCGCCATACAACCCGAGCACCGGCACCTTCAGCAGCGATGCATGATCGACCGGGTTGAACGGCGTCATCTCGTCGGTCTTGCCTTCGACGAACCCGTACCATGCAACGGCCGCCCGCACATGCGGGTTGTGCTCCGCATACAGCCAGCTCTGACGGCCACCCCAGCAGAACCCGACCACGCCGAGACGCGACAGGTCGCCGCCGTTCTTGCCGGCCCACGCGACGGTCGCATCGAGATCCTCGGAAACTTGCCGGTCCGGCACCTTGCTGATGATGTGCTCGTCGAGTTCCTTGATCGTCGGGTACTTCGCCGCATTGCCCTGCCGCGCAAACAGGTCGGGCGCGATCGCGAGATAACCGAGCTTCGCGAAGCGGCGGCAGACATCGGCAATGTGCGCGTGCACGCCGAAGATCTCGTGAATCACGACGACGACCGGCAGGTTCGTCTTGTCCTTCGGCTGCGCGCGATACGCGGGCACGCTCGAGTCGCCCGAGCGGATCTCGACGGTGTCGACGTCCAGCCCTTCGCTGTCGGTCGTGACCGTCTGCGCCGACACGGGCAGTACAGCCGCCGCGAAGGCCCCGCCCAGCGCGGCCTGCATGAACTTGCGGCGCGAGAACGGAACGTGGGGAACCAGGCTGTCGACTTCGGGTTTCAACATGAATTGCACTCCTCGATTGGGCGCCGCCGTCACGATCACGGACACGGCATGACGGGGCATCGCGCCGGCGGGCGGCGCGGATGTCGCGGCGATTGGCACATCGCCGCAAACGGAAACCCGGACACGATGCCCAATAATCCGTTGTCGCGTCAACTGTCAGATATGTAAGACTCAATTACGACGCGTTGATTCGACACGTCGATCGTCGGCCGAAAACCCGCTGGCGGCTCGTCGAATCGCGATGTGGCAAGCCGCATGCCGATCGTCGCTGGGCGCACGGATACTTGCGAATTGAAACGAAAAACACGCGGTCGATCAGGTTCGTCGAACGCACGCAAGCGCTGCCGCCCGCAAAAAGACAACGGGCGGAGACCACGCACGACGTGCGCAGTCCCCGCCCGCTCCCCGCGCGAACGCGCGCTCAGTGCAGCTTGACGCGCGGCAGCGTCGTGCGCCGCAGCCAGTGCGCGACCGTGTCGAGCATCATCCTCGGATAGCCGTGCAGCGCGGCGATGTGCATCCGGTACAGCGACATGTACATGAAGCGTGCGAACAGCCCTTCGATCAGCATGTTGCCGCCGATCAGCCCGCCCATCAGGTTGCCGACCGCGCTGAAATGGCCGAGCGACACGAGCGAGCCGAGGTCGCGATACGTGAATTCCGGCAGCGGGCGCCCGTCGAGCCGGCAGCCGATTGCCTTCAGCAGGAAGTTGGCCTGCTGGTGCGCAGCCTGTGCACGCGGCGGCACATTGCGCTCGTTGCCGGGCCACGCGCATGCCGCGCAATCGCCGAGCGCGAATACGTTGTCGTCGGTGAAGGTCTGCAGCGTACGGCGCACGTCGAGCTGGCCGAGCTTGTTGACCTGGAGACCATCGAGATTGGCGAGCACGGACGGCGCCTTGATGCCGGCGGCCCAGACCGTCAGGTCGGCGCGCACCGTCTGGCCGCTCGCCGTATGGACGGCCCCGGGCGCCACCTCGGTCACGCGCTCGGCGAGCATCAGCCGCACGCCGATCTTTTCGAGCAGTTCGGCCGTCGCCGACGACACGCGCTCCGGCAACGCCGGGAGGATCCGCGGCCCCGATTCGATCAGCACGATGCCGACGTCGTGCCGCGGGTCGAGCTTGTGCAGCCCGTAGGCCGACAACACCTGCGCGGTGTTGCGCAGTTCGGCAGACAGCTCGACGCCGGTCGCGCCGCCGCCGACGATCGCGACCTGGATCCGCGGCTCGGCCGCCTCACCCGGCGCGGTCGGCGCCGGCGCCTGGTGCTCGGCGCGCATGCACGCGGCGATCAGCCGCTTGCGGAAGCGCTCGGCCTCGCCAACGGTATCGAGCGCGATCGCGTTTTCCGATGCACCCTGCACACCGAAGAAGTGAGTCGTGCTGCCGATCGCGATCACGAGCGTGTCGTATTCCAACTCGCGCGCCGGCAACAGCTCCTCGCCGTCGCTGTCGTTGACCGGCGAGAGCGTGATGCGCTTCGCCGCGCGGTCGAGCCCGGTCAGCCCGCCCTGCTGGAACTCGAAGCCATGCCAGCGC
Organism: Burkholderia aenigmatica; assembly: GCF_902499175.1. Classification (GTDB taxonomy): domain Bacteria; phylum Pseudomonadota; class Gammaproteobacteria; order Burkholderiales; family Burkholderiaceae; genus Burkholderia; species Burkholderia aenigmatica. The sequence continues at coordinate 24,319 of NZ_CABVQC010000018.1, read as the reverse complement.
GCCTGCGCCGCATATTCGAGCTCCTGCGTGAACGGATCCATGCTGCCGGCCGCGACCTCGTGCAGCAGCGGTTTCCAGATGTGGGTCGGATTGCGGTCGACGAGCGTGACAAGCGCACGCGCGGAACGATTGCCGCGCGCGCCGTAACGGTCGCCGAGCCGCGTCGCCAGTTCCAGGCCGCCCGCGCCTCCGCCTACGATGATGATCCGATGCATCTGTTCCCCCTTTGCGATTCGAAACTGCTGCCGCCGGACAGTGCGAACGCGATGCATTCGCGCCACCCGGTGGATTAACCGGTTCGGACATCATCGATGTGCAGTTCGAAGCACTTCGATGCGTCCGCCCCCGGAACGCGGGGCGCGCCGCCCCCGCGTCAATGACATGCATTGTCCGGGAGCTTGCGCGTTGACCACAAGCAAACCATCTCGATATTCAGCATCCCTGCAACAATATGCCGCAGGAATCGGGAACCGCGCGGCGGTGCGTCAGTGTGCCTCTTCCCAGTTCGCGCCGGCACCCACTTCGGCAACGAGCGGCACCTTCAGCTTCGCCACGCCGCACATCATTTCCGGCAGTTTCTCGCGTACCAGCGACAGTTCGCCGTCGGGTACCTCGAGCACCAGTTCATCGTGCACCTGCATGATCATCCGCGAGGCAAGCTTGTCGCGGGTGAGCCAGTCGTCCACCGCGATCATCGACAGCTTGATCAGATCGGCCGCGGTGCCCTGCATCGGCGCATTGATCGCCGCACGCTCGGCCGCCTGGCGGCGCGGGCCGTTGCCGCCGTTGATCTCGGGCAGCCACAGGCGGCGACCGAAAACGGTTTCGACGTAGCCCTTCTCCTTCGCAACCGAGCGCGTGTCTTCCATGTACTGCGCAACGCCCGGATAACGGGCGAAATAACGGTCGATATAGAGCTTCGCCGCATCGCGCGTGATACCGAGGTTCGACGCGAGCCCGAACGCGCTCATCCCGTAGATGAGCCCGAAGTTGATCACTTTCGCGATCCGGCGCTGGTCGGAATTGACCTCCAGCGGCGTCACGCCGAACACTTCGGCGGCGGTCGCACGGTGGATGTCCTCGCCCTGCGAGAACGCGCGCAGCAGCGACGCATCGCCCGAGATGTGCGCCATGATCCGCAGTTCGATCTGCGAATAATCGGCCGACACGATCCGGTGGCCCGGCGACGCGATGAACGCCTCGCGGATCCGCCGGCCTTCGGCCGTGCGCACCGGAATGTTCTGAAGATTCGGATCGTTCGACGCCAGGCGGCCCGTGACCGCGACAGCCTGCGCGTAATTCGTGTGCACGCGGCCCGTCGACGGGTTCACCATGCGCGGCAGCTTGTCGGTATAGGTCGACTTCAGCTTCGACAGCCCGCGATGCTCGAGCAGCAGCTTCGGCAGCGGGTAGTCCTCGGCCAGCTTCTGCAGCACTTCTTCGTCGGTCGACGGCGCGCCGCTCGGCGTCTTTTTCACGACCGGCAACTGCAGCTTTGCGAAGAAGATCTGCCCGATCTGCTTCGGTGAGCCGAGATTGAATTCGCCGCCCGCCAGTTCGTACGCCTGCGCTTCGAGCTCGATCAGGCGCGTCGCGATTTCGGTGCTCTGCGCCTGCAGGCGCGCATCGTCGATCAGTACGCCCGTGCGCTCCATCTTGCGCAGCACGAGCGACACGGGCATCTCGATCTCGCGATACACGCGCTCGAGGCCCGGTTCGCGCGCCACCTGCGGATACAGCGCGTGATGCAGCTGCAGCGTGATGTCCGCATCCTCGGCCGCATATTCGGCGGCCTGCGTGAGCGCGACTTCGTCGAAACCGATCTGCTTCGCGCCCTTGCCGGCCACGTCTTCATACTTGATCGTCTTGACGCCCAGATGACGCAGCGCGAGGCTGTCCATGTCGTGCGTGCGGTGCGATTCGACCACGTACGATTCGAGCAGCGTGTCGTGCTCGATGCCGTTCAGTGCGATGTCGTAGTTCGCGAGCACCTGCGCGTCGTATTTCAGGTGCTGGCCGACCTTCTTCCGATCGGCCGATTCGAGCCACGGCTTCAGACGCGCGAGCACGTCGTCGAGCGGAAGCTGTTCGGGCATGTCGGGGCCGCGGTGCCCGACCGGCAGGTAGGCCGCCTTGCCCGGCTCGACCGAGAACGACAGGCCGACGAGCCGCGCGAGCATCGGGTCGAGCGAGGTCGTCTCGGTGTCGAACGCGGTCAGCGCGGCCGCGTCGATCTTCGCGAACCACGCGTCGAATTGCGCCCAGGTCTGGATCGTGTCGTATTCGCGGACGATGTCGGCCGCCACCACCGGCGCCGGCTCGCCTTCCGGCGCATCAGCGCCGCCACCTTCCGCCGGCGCGCTGTCGACTTCGCGCAGCCAGGTCTTGAAGCCGTAGCGCGCGAAGATGTCGCGCATCAGGTCGCGCGCTTCGCCGTCGGTCTTCAACGATGCTTCGATCGATTCGAGATGCGGCGTGAGATCGCAGGCCGTCTCGACGGTCACGAGCGTGCGGCCGAGCGGCAGGAAGTCGAGCGCACGGCGCAGGTTGTCGCCGACCACGCCCTTGATGTCGCCCGCATGCTCGATCACGCCGTCGAGGCTGTCGTACTGCGCCAGCCATTTCACCGCCGTCTTCGGCCCGCACTTCTCGACGCCCGGCACGTTGTCGACGGTGTCGCCGATCAATGCGAGGTAGTCGATGATGCGCTCGGGCGGCACGCCGAACTTCGCGATCACGCCGTCGCGGTCGAGCGTCTCGTTGGTCATCGTGTTGACGAGCGTGACGTGGTCGGTGACGAGCTGCGCGAGATCCTTGTCGCCGGTCGACACGATCACGTTCATCCCGTGCCGCTCGGCTTCGCGGGCGAGCGTGCCGATCACGTCGTCGGCCTCGACGCCTTCGACCATCAGCAGCGGCCAGCCGAGCGCGCGCACCGCACCGTGGATCGGTTCGACCTGCAATGCGAGGTCAGGCGGCATCGACGGACGGTTTGCCTTATAGTCGGCATAAAGGTCGTCACGGAACGTCTTGCCCTTTGCATCGAACACGCAAGCGCTATACTCTGCACTGACTTCCTTGCGCATACGGCGCAGCATGTTGATGATTCCGTAGAGCGCTCCGGTCGGCTCCCCGCCAGGGCCACGCAAATCAGGCATCGCATGGTAAGCCCGATACAGATAGCTCGAACCGTCAACCAATAGCAGGGTCTTACCTTCCAGATTTCGTTCTTCAGGCATTATGAACAAGAGAAAAGTGATTCCGAGTCTGCGTTCGCTCGCAGATCAAGAACGCGCGACGGCCAAGAAGGCGCGCGCATCGTGGCAGATGTTCACGATTATGGCAGAGTTTATCGAGGCGACCGAGTACCTGTCGGAGATCCGCCCGGCTGTCAGCATCTACGGTTCTGCCCGCCTCAAGCCCGATACGCCGCACTACAAGCTCGCCGCGCAGATCGCGCGCAAGCTGTCCGACGCCGGCTTCGCCGTGATCTCCGGCGGCGGCCCCGGCATCATGGAAGCCGCGAACAAGGGTGCGCACGCCGGCAAGGCGCCGTCGGTCGGCCTGAATATCGAGCTGCCGCACGAGCAGGCCGGCAACCACTACCAGGACATCTCGCTGCGCTTCCGCCACTTCTTCACGCGCAAGGTCACGTTCGTGAAGAATTCGGATGCGGTGATCGTGATGCCGGGCGGCTTCGGCACGCTCGACGAGCTGTCCGAAGTGCTCACGCTGATCCAGACGAAGAAGTCGCGCCTCGTGCCGATCATCCTCGTCGGCAGCGAGTTCTGGAAGGGGCTGCTGCAGTGGTTCCGCGATCAGCTGATCCCGATGGGCCTCATCAATCCGGAAGACATGGATCTGATGCAGGTGATCGACGATCCCGACCAGGTGCTCGACGCGGTGCTCGCGTTCTACGAGGACAGCGGCGAGGAAGAAGGTTCGGACGATGATGGCCATCCGCCGCGCCCCGAAGAAGACCGGATGTTCTATCTGTAACTCATCCGTGACGCCCGCCGGCCCGACGGCCGGCGTACTGCTCCCCGCGCGGCAGGCATGGCGATCCCGCCACCTGCCGCGTGTCACTTTGTAACGCGCCATTAATCGCGCTTGGTGCCCTCGCGCCGCCGAATGTCAAATCCGCGCAGCCGGTGCCGTGTGACGCACGCCACATCATCCGCACGTGCGGGCCGCCATTGTCAAATGACGCGCCCCGGCGCCCGTACCCCGCGCCTGCCGGCCGCCAATCCGCCGTAACAAACCCGCCTCGCCTTTTCCGTCGCGCGCCAGCACACTGCATGTGTCGGTGCGGCGTTCCCCCCGGTGGAACGGTCCCCCTCGCTTCCATCGCGTCGCGCCGGCCTCTTACAACGACATCACGGAAAAAAACATGCAACGCTCGCTGATCGCCCTTGCCTTCGCCGGCCTCGGCCTTTCGCTGTCCGGCCTCGCCCACGCCGTCAACGTCGACGTCAACATCGGCACACCCGCACCGGTCATCGTCGCGCCTGCGCCCGTCGTGGTCGCCCCGGCGCCCGCCGTGATCGTCGGCTGGCATGGCGACCGCTACTGGGACGGCCACCGCTACTGGGAACGTCGCGAGTGGGACGACCACCAGCGTCATCACGGTCACGACGATCGCGGCTATCACTGCCCGCCGGGACACGCGAAGAAGGGTGAGTGCTGAGCACCCAGCGCGACTGCTCGACGCACGCAAGGCCGCCCGTGCGCTTCGGCGCCGGGCGGCCTTTTGATTGTCGAGCGCCGGCCGCATGAATCGACGGCCTGACGACCGGCGGAATCGCTGGGCACCGGGTGGTAGTATCGCCGGTGTCCGAGGCCAATTCCGCCACTCATGCCGCTCATTCGAATCTGGGTTATCGACCAGGCCCTTGCATCCGGCGTCGCCGCGCCGACCGACATGTTCACGGCGGCCAACCATCTCGCAGCGACGACATCGCAGGGCCGCACGCGCGCACCGTTTCGCTGGCGCGTCGAATCGATCGACGGACGGCCGGTGCGCGGGACCTCCGGCCAGATCATCCCGGTCGATGGCGCGATCGACGGCGGCAGTCCTGCCGACGCGATCTGGCTGACCAGCCCGTTCGTCGCGGATCTCGAGCGGCTGCTCGATGGGCCCGCCTCACTCGCGCCACTGTTCGACGCGCTGCGCCGGCAACACGCGCGCGGCACGCTGATCGCGACGTACTGCACCGGCACATTCCTGCTCGCGGAGGCCGGCTTGCTCGACGGCCGCCTTGCCACGACGCACTGGTCGAAAGCATCGAGCTTCCGCGCCCGCTATCCGGACGTGGCGCTGCGTGCGTCGGACATCCTGACCGAGCAGGACGGCATACTGTGCGGCGGCGCCGTCACCTCGTACCAGAATCTCGCGCTGCGAGTCATCGACAAACTGGCGAATCCGCGCCTTGCCGCGTCGGTCGCCAGGCTCATGCTGATCGACATGAACCGCGTCTCGCAGGATTCGTTCATCGACCTCGACAGCATGGGTCATCGCGAGCACGACGATGCAACCATCGCGCGCGCCCAACGCTGGATGGAAAAGCACCTGCGGGAACCCTTCAGCCTCGCCCGTCTGAGCGATCACGTCGCGATGAGCGAACGCACGCTTCATCGCCGCTTCAGGGACGCCGTGGGTGCGCCGCCGCTCAAGTATCTGCAGACGCTCAGGATCGAAGTCGCGAAGCGGCTGCTCGCGGAAACGAAGCTCGCGATCGACACGGTTTGCGAGCGCGTCGGCTACGCGGACATCAGCGGCTTTCGGCAATTGTTCAAGCGCGAGACCGGCATCTCCCCCGGCGAATATCGCCGTCGCTTCACGCCCTGACCGCGCGCAACAGGCATCGGATGCGATGTCGGAAATGGCATCGTCGAATGGCAGTTTCGCCACTCTGCGCGTCAGCATGAGGTTCGTACACTGGGTTCACGTCGCCCCGCCTCGGAGCGACCTCTCCACCGAATCAGGACACCCTCATGCCGATGATCGACGTATACATTCCCGAAGGTGCGCTCGCACCGCATGCCGAAGCACAACTGATGGAAGAACTGACGGACACGCTGATCCGCCACGAGGGACTCGATCCCGACAATCCGCGCGTGCGCGACGTGACATGGATCTTCGTCCATCGGCCCGCGGCCGTGTATCGCGCCGGGGCTGTCGCGCCAGCACCCATTTACCGGATCGTGCCGACCGTGCCGGAAGGACAGTACACGGACGCCGCGCGTGCCGCGTTGATTGCAGACGTGACTGCCGCTGTGGCTCGTGCGGAAGGCGTGCCGGTCGACGCCATTGCGGCACGCGTGTGGGTGTTTCCGTCCGAAATCGACGACGGCTGCTGGGGCAGCCGCGGCGTCGTACGCCGCCTGCCGGACATCATGGCCTACTTCGGCGGCGCGCCGCTGCGGGAACTCGGGGAACAGCGGCTGGCGAACAAGCGGCGCATGGATGCGATCGCGATGCTCGAAGCCGCGCTCGCCGCGATGCGCGAGACGCATCAAGACCTGTCGCACGCTCGCAGCGCCGAGCCCGCGGACTGATGCTCGGCGAGCGCGTGCCGCCTCCCGGCGCCCGAACCCGGCGTCAGGCAATGCGGGCATCTGCGGCGCGTACAACCGCGCGGCGCCCTTGCCCGGCCGGCCGCCGGGGTGCGCGTTGTACGTGGTGACGTCGCACGGCCCGACGAACGCGCCGATCGTGGTCATGACGGCTGCCATTGCCTGCCGGGACGCGTGAACAAGCGCGAGCGCGGCGCAACGACACGCAGCCGCCCGGAGGCGCGTCCGCGATCAGGCGCGCGTCATGCCGGCGCGTCCGCAAACGAAAGCGGTGCCAGATCCGGATGCGCGCCAAGCCGGTCAGCGAGGAAATCCATCAGCAAGCGGCTCCTCCGCGGCAGGTGCATGCGCTGCGGCATGCACAGGTGCAGGCCGTAACGGCAGGTCATGTGCCGGGTCAGCAACGGCACGAGACGCCCCTCGCGAATGTGCGCGCTGACCGAATAGCCGAAGAACTGGCCGATCGCGGCACCGCTCAGCACCGTGTCGAGTTCCGCATCGATGTCGTTGGTCGCGATGAACGGGTCGATCTGTCGTGCATCGACACGGCCGTCGACCAGGAATTCCCACGGAAACGGCTTGCCCGTGCGTGGATACAGGAACGCGGTGCAACGATGATCGCGCAGCGCATCGATCGTCCGCGGCGCGCCGTGGCGACGCAGATACGCGGGCGCCGCGCAGACGATCAATTGCAGATCGGCGATGCGCCGTGCAACGAGCCCGCTATCGGGCAGATTGCCGGTCCGCACGGCGATGTCGATCCGCTGTTCGACGATGTCGGCCATGTCGTCGCTGACGATCAGTTCGGCCGTGACGCCCGGCTGACGGTCGCAGAATTCGCCGAGCAGCGGCGCGAGAAAGCGCCGGGCCAGCGAATACGGCGCCGCAACACGGATCGTGCCGGTCGCGTGCGCCTGATCGTCGTCGAGCATGCGCAGCGCGCTCTCCAGTTCCCCGACAGCACCGCGGCACTGTGCAAGCAGGCGTTCGCCCTCGAGCGTCAGCACGATTCCGCGCGTCGAGCGCTGAAGCAGCCGCACGTTCAGCAGCGCTTCGAGCGCAGCGACCTGCTTGCTGGCCGCTTGCGGCGTCATGCCCAGCTCGCGGGCACCCGCACTGATTCCGCCCGCGGCCGCGATACGGACGAATACCGTCAGCGCCTTCAACCGATCCATTCGCAGCTCCCGTCAAGCCCGGAACGCCCGGGCAATCGTCCATGGCATCGCAACGCCTGTCCAACCGGTTGAATCGGTTTCAACCGGTCGGGTGCTATTCGCACGGCACCCTGCTTCGCACAATGGTGCTGTCTTCGATCCCCCCGGGCCAGACGGCCCGCCACCATGAACACCCATTCATTTTCAGCCGTCTCGCGAACCGTCGTCGCGGCCGCATTGATCGTCGCTGGTTCGCCGCGCGTGACCGCACAGGAAACGGACGCGGGCAACCGCGTAGCCGAGACGGTGCTGCTGCAAACCACGCATGCATGGGACGGCTCGCGGTATCGCGCCTATCCGTCAGGACAACCGGAGATCACGGTCGTACGCTACACGATTCCACCGCACGCGGTATTGCCGTGGCATACGCATCCGTCGATCAACATCGGCTACGTGCTGTCGGGCCACTTGACCGCCGTGCGCCGCAGCGACGGCAAGCGGCTGGCGCTCGGCCCCGGCGACGTGGTGCCGGAAATGGTCGACGGCGCCCATCGCGGCGAAACGGGCGACGAGCGCGCCGAACTTATCGTGTTCTACGCCGGCACGCCCGGCACGCCCCTGACGGTGCCCGACCGCCAGGACTAAGCACTTCGACCATGCGCCGGCCCGTCGGCCAGCTCGCGTCCCTTTATATGGAGCCACTCCCGTCATGCCCGATTCACGAAGCTCGTCACCCTCCTCCGCCACGACTCGACCCCGGCTCGACGGACGCGTCGCGCTCGTCACCGGCGGCGGCACCGGCATCGGCCAGGCGGCCGCGCTCGCATTCGCGCGTGAAGGCGCCCAAGTCGTCGTGGCCGGGCGGCGCGCGGCGCCGCTCGACGAAACCGTGCGCGCGATTACCGAGCGCGGCGGCGAAGCCTTCGCGATAGCCATCGACATCGCCTCCGCCGATGGCGTGCGCGCGCTCGTCGACGCAACGATCGGACGCTACGGCGCCTTGCACGCGGCATTCAACAATGCAGGTACGGAAGGCACGTTCGCGCCGATCGTGGAACAGACCGAGGCCGACTTCGACAAGGTGATCGCCACCAATCTCAAGGGTACGTGGCTGTCGATCAAGTACGAAATGGAAGCAATGCTCGCGCACGGCGGCGGTGCGATCGTCAATACGTCGTCGTGGCTCGCGAAAGGCGCGCTTGCCGGCTCGTCGACCTATTCGGCCAGCAAGGGCGCGCTCGATGCGCTGGTGCGCGCGGTCGCGCTCGAAGGCGGCCCGCACGGCATCCGGATCAACAACGTGAACCCCGGCATCATCGATACGCCGATGGCGCGCCGTTTCGGCGACGACGACATGTTCCGCCCGTTCGCCGCATTCACGCCCGCACGGCGGATCGGCACGCCCGAAGACGTGGCCGACGCGGCCGTCTGGCTCTGCAGCGACGAAGCGCGCTTCGTAACGGGCGAATCGCTCCTGGTCGACGGCGGCTACACGATCGGCGGCATGCGCTGACCGGTGCCGGAACGGAGGAAGAACCGATGGAATACGTGAGACTGGGAAGGTCCGGGCTGAAGGTATCGAAGCTGTGCCTGGGCTGCATGACCTACGGCGATCCGTCATGGCGCCCCTGGGTCGCGACCGAGGAGGCGGCCCGTCCTTTCATCCGCTCGGCACTCGATGCGGGAGTGAATTTCTTCGACACCGCCGACATCTATTCGGGCGGCGAGAGCGAGCGCATTCTCGGGCGCGCGCTGCGCGATTTCGCGACGCGCGACGACGTGGTGATTGCAACCAAGGCGTTCTTTCCAACCGGCGACGGGCCGAATGCGCGCGGGCTGTCGCGCAAGCATCTGCTCACCAGCATCGATGCATCGCTGCAGCGCCTCGGGACGGATTACGTCGATCTCTACGTGATCCACCGGTTCGATCCGGACACGCCGATCGAAGAAACGCTCGATGCGCTCGATACCCTCGTGAGGAGCGGCAAGGTCCGCTACCTCGGCGCGTCGTCGATGCATGCATGGCAATTCATGAAGATGCTCGCGTTTCAGCGGCATCACGGACTCGCGGGATTCGTCTCGATGCAGAGCCAGTACAGCCTGATCTGCCGCGACGACGAGCGCGACATGCTGCCGCTTTGCATGGAAGAAGGGATGGCCTACACGCCGTGGTCCCCGCTCGGCCGCGGGCTACTGGCCGGCTCGCGCGATGCGGCGACGACGCGGGCCGCAACCGACCAGCAAATGGTGTCCTGGTACGACGGGCGCGACGCGGTCGCGGCGACCGTCGATGCGGTCAGGCAGGTGGCGCAGGCGCGCGGGGTGGCGCCTGCCCGGATCGCACTGGCATGGGCGCTGAGACGGCCAGGCATCACCGCGCCGATCGTCGGGTTGTCGAAGCCGCATCACCTGACCGACGCGCTCGCGGCACTCGACCTGAGACTCGACGATTGCGAGACCGAGTTGCTCGAGGCCGCATTCGACCGGACAGTCGAACCGGTGCAATGGTGATCACGGCGCCGGCGATCCGGTAGCGCCGGAGTTTCGAAGCCGCGTCGCTCATGACAGGTACGCGACCGCACGCTGCCAGTCCTCGAAATCGCATGCACCGTCACGCCGGCCAATGCGAGAAAACGGAAGATGCAAACCCCGACGGCGTCCCGCAGGGCCCGCCGGTGATAGCACTTACTGGAACGCCACTTCCGCGAAGCTGCGCAGCTTCCGACTATGCAGCTTGTCGAGCCCGTTCGTCCGCAGGATCTCCATCGCCTTCACGCCGATCTGCAGATGCTGGTCGACCTGCCCGCGATAGAACGTGTCGGCCATGCCCGGCAACTTGAGCTCGCCGTGCAGCGGCTTGTCCGACACGCACAGCAGCGTGCCGTACGGCACACGGAAGCGGAAACCGTTCGCGGCGATCGTCGCGCTTTCCATGTCGAGCGCGATCGCGCGGCTCTGCGACAAGCGCTGCACCGGTTCGCGATGATCGCGCAGCTCCCAGTTGCGGTTGTCGACGCTCGCGACCGTACCCGTACGCATCACGCGCTTCAGTTCGACGCCATCAAGCTGCGTGACGTCGGCCACCCCGCGTTCGAGCGCGAGCTGCACTTCGGCCAGCGCCGGAATCGGCACCCACAGCGGCAGGTCGGCGTCGAGCACGTGATCCTCGCGCACGTAGCCATGTGCGAGCACGTAGTCGCCCAGACGCTGCGTGTTGCGCAGCCCCGCGCAGTGACCGAGCATCACCCACGCATGCGGACGCAGCACCGCGATGTGATCGGTGATCGTCTTCGCATTCGACGGGCCGACACCGATGTTGACCATCGTGATCCCGCTGCCGTCCGCGCGCTTCAGGTGATACGCGGGCATCTGCGGTAGGCGCGGCGGCGCGGCGCCCTCGGCCGGCTCGCTGCCGAGGTTCGCGTTGTACGTGACGACATCGCCCGGCTCGACGAACGAGCTGTACTGGCTCCGGTACGCACGCACCTCGGGATCGTCGCTCTCCGTCATCACCGTGCGGCCCAGCTTCACGAACTCGTCGATGTAGAACTGGTAGTTCGTGTAGAGCACGTAGTTCTGGAAATGCGTGGGCGACGTCGCCGTGTAGTGGCGCAGCCGGTGCAGCGAGAAGTCGACGCGCGCGGCGGTGAACAGCGCAAGCGGATGCGGCTCGCCCGGCGCCGGCTCGAACGTGCCGTTGACGATGCGGTCGTCGAGATACGACAGGTCGGGCGTATCGAAGATGTCGCGCATCGCGAGCAGGCGGTCGCGGTCGAGCTCGCCCTCGAGATGGATGCCTTCCGGAAACGCAAAATGAATCGGAATCGGCTGCGACGACACGCCGATCTCGATCTTTACATGGTGGTTCTTCGCGAGCAGGCGCAGTTGCTCGCGATAGTAGTTCGCGAAGAGATCGGGGCGCGTGACCGTCGTCTCGAACACGCCGGGGCCTGCGACGAAACCGTACGAGCGGCGCGAATCGACATGCGTGTTGACGTCGGTGCGGATCCGCACGAACGGGTAGCACGCGCGCACGTGCTCGGTAATCGGTTCGTGGCGGCGATAGCGCGCGAAGGCGTCGCGCAGGAAGCCGGTGTTCGTGTCGTAAATGGCGGACAGCCGCGCGACGGCGGCGATCGGATCGTCGAAAGCCTCGACCGACGGGCTCTCGGGCGTCAGCACTCGGTGCCGGCGGCTCAAATCGTTCTTCATTTTGATTACCTCGTCTGATCCGACGACATTACCACGGAACCCGGTCGCCCTTATGGCTGCCCCTACGCACGCGAGGGCCGGATGCGGCGCAGTATTTGCTAAAATCGATGGGTTCACTGGAGACTCATCATGAAGCCGCTCATTCTCGTCGTCGCTGCCGCCGCGTTTGCCGCCGCCAGCGCCGCTTACGCCGCCGGCGGCACGCCTGACGCCGACGCGCAGGCACGGGCCGAGGCCAACGAGGCCGCCGGCCTGCCCGATCTCCGCAAAATCAACCGGCCGGGCGCCGAAGTCACGTCGAAAGTCGACTTCGCCGACATCCGCCGCACGCCGAGCTTCCACGAAAAGAGCAAGAACGGCACCGAAGTCACCGAGTACCGCGATCGCGGCAAACCGGTCGAGATCGACGTGAAGTCGAACTTCGGCACGCGCTACCAGATGAGCTCGACGCCCGACACGTCGCCGAAGCCGCACGACGCGGGCATCCCGATCACGCGCCTGCCGTCGCTGAACCTGCGCTACTGATTCCGTGGCGCGCCGCACCGAACGCCGCGCGCCACGTCCCCTTCACCTGTTGTCGCGACGTACGCCACCCGCGTGCCGACACCCTGACCTGACGCATCCCGCATGGCCGTTTTCACTGCTGTTTCCGACTCCGATCTCGCGCAATGGATGCGCCACTACGAACTGGGCGACGTGCTTGCGTTCCGCGGCATTCCGTCCGGTATCGAAAACAGCAATTTCTTCCTGACGACGACGCGCGGCGAGTACGTCCTCACGATCTTCGAAAAGCTGACGGCGGAACAACTGCCGTTCTACCTCGACCTGATGCGCCATCTGGCCGGCCACGGCGTGCCGGTGCCGGATCCGATCCCGCGCGACGACGGCGCGCTGTTCGGCATGCTGCACGGCAAGCCGGCCGCGATCGTCACGAAGCTCGACGGCTCGGCCGAACTCGCGCCGGGGGTCGAACACTGCATCGAAGTCGGGCAGATGCTCGCGCGCCTGCACCTCGCCGGCCGCGACTATCCGCGCCACCAGCCGAATCTGCGCAGCCTGCCGTGGTGGCAGGAGAACGTGCCGGCGATCGTGCCGTTCATCACGGATGAGCAGCGCGCGCTGCTGGAAGGCGAACTCGCGCACCAGGCCAGCTTCTTCGCGTCGGACGACTACGCGGCGCTGCCGGCCGGACCGTGCCATTGCGACCTGTTCCGCGACAACGTGCTGTTCGCGCACGCGGCGCCCGGCACCGGCCACGACGTGCGGCTCGGCGGCTTCTTCGACTTCTATTTCGCGGGCTGTGACAAGTGGCTGTTCGACGTCGCGGTCACGGTCAACGACTGGTGCGTCGACCTCGCGACCGGCGTGCTCGACGTCGCGCGCGCCGACGCGCTGCTGCGCGCGTACCAGACGGTGCGACCGTTCACGGCCGAGGAGCGCCGCCACTGGAGCGACATGCTGCGCGCGGGCGCGTACCGCTTCTGGGTGTCGCGCCTGTACGACTTCCACCTGCCGCGCGCGGCCGAGATGCTCAAGCCGCACGACCCCGGCCATTTCGAACGCATCCTGCGCGAGCGTATCGCGCATACGCCCGCGCTTCCCGAGATCCAAACCGCATGCAACTGATCGAAGTGCCCGCCAAAACGGGCTATGTCTGGTTCCGTCAAGGCGTCTGGCTGTTCCGCCGGAACCCGCTCGCGTTCATCACGCTGTTCTTCACGTACCTGCTGGCGATCACGCTGATATCGATGGTGCCCGTGATCGGCTCCGCGCTGCCGCTGGTGTTCATTCCCGGCGTCGCGGTCGGCTTCATGGCCGCGTGCCGCGACACGGTGGCCGGCAAGCCCGTGATGCCGACGATCCTCGTCGACGGCTTCCGCTCGTACGGCACCGTCGCGACCCAGCGGCTGCTCGTGCTCGGCGTGATCTACGTCGCGTCGATGGTGCTCGTGTTCGCCGCTTCGTCGTTCGTCGACGGCGGCGCGCTGTTCCACGTGATGATGGGCGCGGCGGACGAAGCCAGCACGACGCCGGAGGCGCTCGCCGCGCAAGGCACGCTCGGCGCGCTGTTCTTCGCGACGCTGCTGTACCTGCCGGTCGCGATGCTGTTCTGGTTTGCGCCGGTGCTGGTCGCGTGGCATGACGTCCCGCCCGCCAAGGCGCTGTTCTTCAGCGTCGTCAGCTGCTGGCGCAATCGCGGCGCATTCGTCGTGTACGGCGTGCTGTGGTTCGGCGTCGCGCTCGGCACGTCGCTCGCGCTGTCGCTGCTGCTGCAGGCGCTCGGCGCCGGCGCCTATGCGCTGACGATCATGATGCCGGTGACGATCATCATCGTCACGATGCTGTACTGCTCGTTCTACGCGACCTATCGCGGCTGCTTCGGCGTACAGGAGCCGGGCGCGACGACGACCACGTCGGGCCGCTGAAGTCTTTCCGGCCGGCGCGCGTCGCCGGCCTGCCGTTCTCCGCGCCGGGTTGCCTCCCGGCGCCCCCCTTCCCCCGCCTCCGTCAGCCACCGCCGCTCGCCGGCTGCCCCCTGTTCATCCCGATCTTTTGCGCGCAAAATAATTTGCGTACAAATTGTTCGCGCGTTCGCCGCGCCTCCCGAATCATGGACCGCCTGCCCCCGCTGCCCCAGACGCTCGACGCGCAACTCTGCTTCGCGCTCTACTCGACTTCGCACGCGATGACGAAGGCGTACAAGCCGCTGCTCGACAAGCTGTCGCTGACCTATCCCCAATATCTCGCGATGCTCGTACTGTGGGAGCGCGACGACATCGCCGTGAAGGACATCGCCGCGCGACTGGACCTCGATCCGGCCACGGTCACGCCGCTGCTGAAGCGGCTGGAAGCGCTCGGTTACGTCGAGCGCGTGCGCAGCGCGGCCGACGAACGCGTCGTGAACGTGCGGGTGACGCCGGAAGGCCGTGCGCTGAAGGATCGCGCGCGCTCGGTACCCGCCGATCTCTTTTGCGCGATGCAGCAATCCCCCGAGTTCCTGATCAGGCTGCGCGCCGATCTCCAGCAGTTGCGCGACGCGCTGTCGGCCGCCAACGAACGCTGACAGGCGAAGCCCCCGCGAACCGGCCCGGTACCGCCGGGCTTTTTCTTCAAAATTTCATTTGCACGCTAATGATTTGTGTTCTATATTTTCCTCGTGGCCGGCGACATCCCATTCGACCGGGCCGCTTTTCCTCCCTTTTCCAGACAGGAGCTGCACGATGAACATTCTGTACAAGACCAGCGCCACGAGCACGGGTGGCCGCGACGGCCGCGCGGTATCCGCTGACAACAAGCTGGAAGTGAAGCTGGCCGCGCCGCGCGAACTCGGCGGCACGGGCGCGGAAGGCACGAATCCGGAGCAACTGTTTGCCGCAGGTTACTCGGCCTGTTTCCTGAGCGCGATGAAATTCGTCGCCGGCCAGGACAAGAAGGCACTGCCGGCCGACACGCAGGTCACGGCGGAAGTAGGCATCGGCCCGAACGACGCGGGCGGCTTCGGGCTCGACGTCGAACTGCGCGTGTCGCTGCCGGGTTTCGACAAGGCCGACGCGCAGGCGCTGGTCGAAAAGGCGCACCACGTGTGCCCGTATTCGAACGCGACGCGTAACAACGTGCCGGTTCGCCTGACGGTCGTCTGACGCAATACGAGACCAGGAATACAAAAAGGGCGCGTGCGGCATGTAGCCGCACGCGCCCTTTTCTGCTGCGTGACTCGCCGGAGCGGCGGACCTGATTGCCCGCCCTGCGCTGCTTAGCGCGAACCGAACGAATACGGGCGGTTCATCGCCGCTTCGCGGTCGATCTTGCGCATACGGAATTCGAGATCGTAGATGTCGGTCGCATCAGCCAGATACGCCTCGGCGCGCTCTTTCGAGGCCGTTTCAGCGTTCTTGGTCAGCATCAGGAAGAGGTGGCTCAGCAGGTACATGGTTGATCTCGCAATCCAAAGGTTCTTTGACTAGGGTTTTCCCGAATTATAGGGAAAACCCTAGTCATTGACCAGCGTCGATCAACCGATGCGTCGTTCGGTCGCCACAGTGCGGCGATTCGCTTCGAAAAAGGCCCAGATCATTGCACTCGCATCGGGACCGACCGCTGCATGAAACGGCACGGCTTCATCGCCGCCGGCCCACGCGTGATCGAGCCCTTTCACATGGCAGAGCCGCACGACCGGCTCGCCGTCGCGGCAGACATCGGTGATCTGCGCACCCGCTTCGCGCGTCTCGACCCGCTCGCCGCCGCGCAGTGCACCGCGGGCATCGGCGAGCCCGTTCAGGCGCATGAACTGCACCGTGAGTTGATCGGCATTCTTCGGTGCGACGACATGGTCGCCGTCGCCCTGGACGATCAGCGCGGGCATGCCTGGATAAGCGGCGGCATCGACCAGCGCATCGACGGCCGCGGCCGGGTTCTGCCGCACGCCGCGCCGCATCACGTCCATCGCCGTGATGCCCGAACTCGCCTCGCCGAGCGCCGGGCCCGAATGCAGCGCCACCGCCGCAAAACGCTCCGGATGATGCAGTGCAAGCAGCGCCGCAAGGCCCGCGCCGGCCGACAGCCCCGCGACATAGACGCGCGACGCGTCGAAACCGTGTTCGTCGACGAGCGCGTCGACAAGCGAGGCGACCGCGTTCGCCTCGCCGCGCCCCGCGCGGTCGGTGTCTTCATACCAGTGCCAGCAGCCGTGCGCGTGCGCGCGCAGCGACTGCTCCGGATACAGCACCGCGAAGCCGTGCTTGTCGGCCAGCAGGTTCATCCGCGTGCCCTGCACGAATTCGTCGACGGACTGCTGGCAGCCGTGCAGCATCACGACGAGCGGCATCGCGCCACGCCGGCGGCCGGGCGGCACGTAGAGGCCGTACGCGAGATTCTGGACGAGGCGCCCGAGCGCGGGCGCCATCGGATGTTCGCCGCGCGTCCACTCGCCGGCCGCCCATGCGGCCGCGCGCGGCCGCACGCGCGATTCACGCGGCGGGGACAGATCGGATACGGCGGCAGTGGCCGCCGCTTCGAGTGCGTCGCGTGTGATGCGCTGCGCATCGCGCGCCGCGCGCTTGGCGGCCGGAGACAGCATGCGTTTCATGCCGCCCAGCCACACCTTGGTCAGACTTTTGGTCATCGATCGGGCTCGCAGTCAGGAAAAATAGGGGCACCACAGCGGATGCATCGTTCGTCTTTGTGCAATGCACCATAACATTGTTTCTGGGATTTTTCCTGCACGCGGATAGTTCCCGGCCGCGCAAAAAACGGGGCTCATGCGCACGCGGCGCTATACTGGGGTTTCGCCGCTTGTATCCGTTGTAGTCGTTCTTTCCGGCTCGCGCGTTGATTTAAGCATCTTCCCCGCCTTCGTTCGTCCCCTTCCCGATGTTCGACCTGTCGTCTCACCTGTGGATCATGATCACCGCGTTCGGCGGCGCCGGCCTGACCTTGCCGCTCGCGATCACGATCGCCGTCTGGCTCGCGCTCGGCTACTCGTGGCAGCGCGCGGCCGCGTGGCTCGGCGTGCTCGCGGCCGCGATCGGCGTGGTCGCGCTCACGAAGATCGCGTTCCTCGGCTGGGGGATCGGCATCCGCAAGTGGGATTTCACGGGGTTCAGCGGCCATGCGATGCTGTCGACGTCGGTCTATCCGGTCGCGATTTTCCTGGCGCTGATCCGCACGCGCACGCCGCTGCGGATCGCCGGCATCGCGCTCGGGCTCGCGGCCGGCGTCGCGGTCGGCGTGTCGCGCGTCGCGCTCGACGCGCATTCGCCGTCCGAATCGATCACCGGCTGTATCGTCGGCGCGATCGCCGCGCTCGCGTTCATCGCCGGTTCGTGGCGCGCAGTGCCGCACCGCTGGTCGGTGCCCGCGGTCGTCGCGAGCCTCGCGCTCGTCACCGTGGCGCTGCACGGCATCACGGTGCCGTCGCATCGCTGGGTCACCAAGGTGGCGCTGCAGCTGTCGGGCCACGAGCGCCCGTTCGTCCGCGCGCGCTGGAAGGCCAACCCGAACTACCGCCCGGCATCGCAGCCGTCGTCGCTGCAGCGCACCCAATCGTCGCCGCAAACGCTCCGTACGTGACCGGCCGCCCGGCCGTCACGCTCGCCCCTTTTCACGTCTGACCATTACATGCGCACCGTCGCATGTGCGGTATGTCGAGCGTTATAACCCACCCTATATTACGATTACGGTTTCCACCCATACAAACGAACTCGCCATGCGCTCAACCGTCCGCCCGCTTCGCCGCACCCTGCTTCGCCTGCTGCCGATCGCCACGCTTGCCGCTGCCGGTATCGCGTTCAGCGCGCCCGCTTCCGCCGCCGACGAACTCGTCGTGTCGGCCGCCGCCAGCCTGACGAACGCGTTCAAGGCCGTCGGCGATGCGTACGAGAAGCAGCACCCGGATACCAAGGTGCTGTTCAACTTCGGCGCGTCGGACGTGCTGATGCAGCAGATCGCGAAGGGCGCGCCGGCCGACGTGTTCGCATCGGCCGACCAGAAGGCGATGGATCGGGCCGTCGACGAAAAGGTGATCGTGCCCGGCACGCGTCGCGATTTCGCGGCGAACTCGCTCGTGCTGATCGTGCCGGCGGACAGCAAGGCCGCCGCGCCGACGTCGCTGAACGACCTGACGGCACCCGGCGTGAAGCGCATCGCGTACGGCGACCCGGCGTCGGTGCCGGTCGGCCGCTACACGGAAGGCG
Source organism: Burkholderia aenigmatica (assembly GCF_902499175.1). GTDB lineage: Bacteria > Pseudomonadota > Gammaproteobacteria > Burkholderiales > Burkholderiaceae > Burkholderia > Burkholderia aenigmatica. The sequence continues at coordinate 5,685 of NZ_CABVQC010000018.1, read as the reverse complement.
CACTGCGCGCGGCCGGCGTGTGGGATGCCGTCAGCGCGAAGGGCGTGCTGGCCGCCAACGTGCGCCAGAGCCTCGACTATGTCGCGCGCGGCGAAGTCGACGCAGGCTTCGTGTTCGGTACCGACGCCGCGATCATGCCTGGCCGCGTGAAGGTTGCGCTGACGGTGCCGACGAAGACGGTCATCACCTATCCGATCGCCGTGGTCAAGGACAGCCGCCACGCCGTGCAGGCGCAGTCGTTCATCGACTTCGTCGCGTCGCCGCAGGGCCAGGCCGTGCTGTCGACGTTCGGCTTCAAGCCCGCGGGCAAGTGAGCGTAGCGCGATGCAAGACGCCTGGGTACCGCTGCTGCTGTCGTTGAAGGTTGCCGGCTGGGCGACCGCGCTCGACATCGTGCTCGGCGTCGCGGCCGCGTTCATGCTCGCGCGCTGGCGCTCGCCGCTGCGCGACGTCGTCGATTCCGTGCTGACGCTGCCGCTCGTGCTGCCGCCGACGGTACTCGGCTATTACCTGCTCGTGCTGCTCGGCCGGCGCGGCGTGTTCGGCGCGTGGCTCGACCAGCTCGGCATCGAACTCGTCTTCACGTGGCAAGGCGCGGTGATCGCGTCGATGGTCGTCGCGTTTCCGCTGATCCTGAAGTCGGCGCGCGCCGCGTTCGAAGGCGTCGATCCGCACCTCGAACGCGCGGCACGCACGCTCGGGCTCGGCGAAGCGGCGGTGTTCTTCCGCGTGACTTTGCCGCTCGCCACGCGCGGCATTCTCGCGGGCGCGCTGCTCGCGTTCGCACGCGCGCTTGGCGAGTTCGGTGCGACGCTGATGATCGCGGGCAACCTGCCCGGCCGCACGCAGACGCTGTCGGTCGCGATCTACGCGGCCGTGCAGGCCGGTGACGACAGCACGGCCAACTTTCTCGTGCTGGTGACGTCGATCACCTGCGTGCTCGTGCTGCTCGCGACCGGCTGGCTCGTGCCGTCGCGTGCGCGGCGGAGTCAACTGACATGAAGTACGTGTCTCGTCCGTACCGCCAGCTTCGCTCGGCAGCCGAATGGCTTCGGCGGAGGCCCGCATGAGCCTCGTCGTCGACATCCGCAAGACCTACGCGAACGCCGAGCGCCGCTTTTCGCTCGACATGTCGTTCACGGCGACGACACAGCGTGTCGTGCTGTTCGGGCCGTCCGGCGCGGGCAAAAGCATGACGCTGCAGGCGATCGCCGGCCTGCTGTCCCCCGACGAAGGCACGATCGTGCTGAACGGCGAACCGCTGTTCGACGCCGCGCGCCGTATCGACGTGCCGACCCGCGAACGCCGTGTCGCGTACCTGTTCCAGGACTACGCGCTGTTCCCGCATCTGAACGTGCGCCAGAACATCGCGTTCGGGCTCACGTCGGGACTGCGCAACCCGCGCGCGAAAACGATGCCGCCGGAAGTCGCGTACTGGCTGCAGGCGTTCGATCTCGAAACGCTCGCGGGGCAGTATCCGTCGCAACTGTCGGGCGGGCAGAAACAGCGCGTCGCGCTGGCGCGCGCACTGGTCGCGCAGCCGCGGATCCTGCTGCTCGACGAACCGTTCGCGGCGCTCGACGGCGCGATGCGCCAGCGCATGCGTCACGAGCTCGCCGAGCTGCAGGCGCGGCTCGATATCCCGATGGTGCTGATCTCGCACGATCCCGACGACGTCGCCGCGTTCGGCGACCAGGTCGTGCAGTTGAGCGAAGGACGCGTGCAGGCGGCTCCGCCGCACGCCGAGTGGCCGACGCGCGTCGCGTGAGCGCGCGAGGCTGTGGTCGTGGTAGGCAGGTTGGAGCCTGAGAGAAGCCGCGCGTAGCGGCATATGCTGAAAGCGGAAACGAAGCCGGTGCCGTGCAGGCGCTGTGCGATGCCGGCTTCGCCCCGCCCGTCACACGATCGTCGAAGCGCGCCGCCCGGCCTGCTGCGTCAGCCCGTCACCGCGAGAATCACGCTCGACGCCTTGAACAGCGCGATCGCCGGCCGGCCCGCATCGAGCTGCAGTGCATCGACGCTGTCGTTGGTCACGACGGCCGTCAGCGTCCCGCCGCCGTCGAGCGCGAGCGTCACCTCGCTGTTCACCGCGCCCGTCGCGACGGTTTCCACGCGGCCGCGCAACTGGTTCCGCGCGGACACCTTCAGTTCGGGCTCGCCATCGTCGACCGCGAGCACGACCCACGACGCCTTCACCAGCGCGCAGGCGTCCGCGCCAATCTGCAGGCCGAGCGCGTCGGCGCTCTCGTGCGTCAGCACCGCAACGATCGGCTGTCCTCCGGGCAGCGTGAGCGTGACCTCGTCGTTGACGGTGCCCCGCACGATCGATGCGACCTTGCCGAACAACTGGTTGCGCGCGCTGGTCTTCATCCCGATCCGGCCGATCAGCGCCCAGTCGACGTCGAACCCGGCCACGGCCGCGCTCGCGGCCTCGATGAAACGGCGGTGCTCGCGCTCGATCGTGCGAAACGCGGCGATCAGCGATGTCGCGCGCGGCGTCAGCGTCGTACCGCCGCCGCCCTTGCCGCCCGTCGAACGCGCGACGAGCGGTTCGCCGGCGAGATTGTTCATCGTGTCGACGGCATCCCACGCAGCCTTGTAGCTGAGGCCGACGGCCTTCGCCGCGCGCGTGATCGAACCGGTATCGCCGATCGCCGCAAGCAGCGCGATGCGCGTGGCGCCGCCGAGCGTCTGCTCGCCGGCGCGCAGCCACAGCTCGCCGCCCAGTTCGAGCGGTTCGGCGGACGGGGAAGGATGCGGTGCGTCGGTCATCGGGATGGGTGCGGGAATCGGGCGGCCATTATAGTCAGCGCGTGCCGCTCAACCGGGCTTGCCGTCGAGCTTCGGCGGCCGCAGGCTGGCCAGCAGCGTCTCGGCATCGCGCGCCGCGCGCTGCTCGAGCGCCGCGCCGTAGCCGCGCACGAATCCGAGCTGGTACGGCGGCGCCGCGAGTTTTTCGAGATGATGCAGCGCGACCATCGTGTCGTTCGCTTCGCCGAGCACGCTCTGCACGCGCGTGAGCGTCTTGACCGTCTCGGTGCGGGTGCGGCGCGACGCCAGCGACGCGAAGAATTCGAGCGCATAGCGCAGCCGTTTCGCATCGATCCGCACCTGATGACGGGCGGCCGTGTCGAGCGACGTGAGCGACGGCGACGCGTACAGATGACCGAACAGCCGCCGCACACGCTTCGTCGCGTGGCGCCGCAGCGAAGGTGCGTCGCCGGCTTCGGCCGGCGGCAGCGCCAGCGAGCTCAGCCATTCGAGCCAGCCGAGCGTCAGCCTCGCGTAGCGGGCCGAATGCAGCGCCTGCCGCAACTCGACCCGCGCGGCCGCGCACTGCGCCCGCGCGGCGTCGAGCGTGCCGTTCCACTCGCCGTCGCCGCCGTCGGCCGCGATCAGCGCGGGCAGGCTTTCGGTCGCGAACACGTCCCAGTCGCGCACCGTGCCGAGCAGCGCCGCAAGCCAGCGCAGGTCGACGCCGAGCGTGTCGCGCCACTGGCGGTCGGCAAAGAGCGGGAAGAAGCGCATCAGCGTGCGCAGGCGGCGTAGCGCGACACGCATCTGGTGTACGAATTCCGGATCGTCATGCTCGAGCACACCGCCTTCGTTGCCGAGCCATTGCGCGGTGATGTCGCCGGACAGCGCGAACAGCGCGGCGCGCTGCGTGCGCACGCCGGTCAGATCGACGAGCCGCGCCTTGACGGGCCCGCCGGCGGCCGGCTCGGCCGCACATGCGCGATCGATCACGCTCGTCAGTTGCACGAATGCGGGCCATGCGCCGCTCAGTTCGCGCGCCGCGGCAAACAGCGCATGCAGCGCGGCCGTGCGCGCGGGCAGGGTTTCCCAGTCGGGCGCCGTGAGACGCAGCTCGACGAAGCGGCGCGGCGGCTCGCTACCGCGATGCAGCGTGACGTCGTCGAGCGTCATCTCGACCACGACACCGCTGTCGTCGGCCCACCGCCCGCGCCGCCGTTCGCTGACGAGGCGCAGCGCCGACGATTCCGGCTGGGTACCGGCCTCCTCCGCGCGCCCGGTCGTATCCGGCGCGGCGCCGTCGACTTCGCCCGTCACTGCGCCGGCCTCGGCCGCGACGGCCGCCTCGGGCACGGGTAACGGCATCGAGACGGCGATGCCCGCGTGCTCCGCGTCGAACAGTTCACGCTCCGTGACACCCGGCGCAAACGCCTTCGTGCGCGACGCGACGACCCGCCTGCCATGCGCATTCGACTCGACCCACGTCCACCAGCTCGCGCCGGGACTCAGCTCGGCCTCCTCGATCTGGCACGGCTCGATCGTCACGCGCTCATGGCCGCGGCGCATCCTGACCTGAGGGCAGATCCGCCACGCGCGCACGAGTTCGGCGCCGAAATCACGCTGCGCGCCGCGAGCGCGACTTCCAGCCTCGACCGGCCACCCTTCCAGCGACAGCGACAACACGATTTCCAGCACACGCGACATGGAAGCTCCTGCACATGAAGAATCGCCGGCGCATCGATCGCGCCGGCGTCACTCGTGAAGCTGCTTCCATAGTACACGTCGCCATAACTCGCAGGCGACGATCTGGCCCTGTCGCGCTGTCGCAGATCAAACGGCGTATTGTGCGAGGCCGTTGCCGAACGACCAGTCCTCCTTCAGTACCTCGACAAGACTGATGAATACGTCCTGCTGCCGCACGCCGGGCTGCTGCGCGAGGTTGTCCGCGATCGCCCGGTACAGCGCCCGCTTCTGCTCGAGCGTGCGCGTGTTGTTCGCGGTGATCTGGACCATCACGAGATCGTCGCTGCGTTCGATATCGAGGTAGTGGCGACCGAACACGAAGTTCTCGGCCGCATGCTCGGTGACGACCATGAAGATGTCGTCCTCGGGCACGTTGAATGTGTGCATCAGCGCGCGATGCACGCCGTCGACAAGCGCCGCGCGGTAGGCGGCCGGCTTGCCTTCGCGGACTGCGATACGGGTGAATGGCATGGTCCTGCTCCTGTCGGTGAAGTTGACGTTGAAGAACGGAAACGCAGCGTCAGGTTAGGCTCGCCGAACTATAATGAACAGTCATCGATGAATATTTCATCTATTTACATCTGAAATGAAAGTCCTCGACCTCGATGCCGTCCGCGCGTTCGTGCTGGTCGCCGATCTCGCCAGTTTCACGCGCGCCGCCGATGCGCTCGGCACCACGCAGTCGGCCGTCAGCCTGAAGCTGAAGCGGCTGGAAGCGCACCTCGGCAAGCCGCTGCTAGCGCGCACGCCGCGCGTCGTCAAGCTGGCCGCCGACGGCGAGAATTTCCTGCCGGCCGCCCGCGCGTTGCTCGACGCGCACGACCACGCGCTCGGCGCGATCTCGGCCGGCACGCACCGGCTGTCGCTCGGCGTCAGCGAGCATGTCGCGGTGCCCGACCTGCCGGCCGTGCTCACGAGCCTGCATCGGCAGGACCCGGGGTTGTCGCTGGAAATGCATCTCGGCACGTCGACGAACCTGCTCGCGCAATACGACGAACGCCGGTTCGATGCGGTGATCGTGCGGCACGAGCCGGGTGAAGACCCGCCGCGCGAAGACGGCACGCTGCTGTTTTCCGAACCGCTGGCCTGGCTCGCCGCGCCGGACTGGGTGCCGCGCGCGGGAGAACCGCTGCCGCTCGCGGTGCTGGCCGGCCCGTGCGGCGTGCGGGCCGCCGCGCTGCGCGCGCT
>NZ_CABVQC010000017.1 GCF_902499175.1 Burkholderia aenigmatica | reverse complement strand
GCCGCGCCGGCCAGCACCGCGCGGCGGCGCGGATCGAACGGTCGCGCGCTCACCGCGCGTCCCCACGTGCCGCGGTCGGCAGCGTTGCGACGAGCGCGCGCCAGTCGTCGCGCTCGACCTTGCCGGGCTTGCGCTCGCCGAACAGCAGCGCGACGTGGTCGCCCTGCCGGTCGAACAGCTCGAGCGACGTGACGATGCCGTCACTGGTCGGCTTCTTCACGACCCACGCGGCGGCGATCAGATCCTCGCGCACGTGCAGGTTGAAGCCCGGGTCGAGTACGTTGATCCATGCGCCGACCTCGCGCACGTTCGCGACGGGGCCCGTATGGATCTGGATCATCCCGGCGTTGCCGACGAATACCATGATCGGCTGGCCGCTTAGTGCTGCCTGCTGGAGCACGTGACGCAGCGCGTGCGTGGTTTCGACCGGATACGCGTATTGCGGATCGGCGAGGCGCAGCGCCTGCATGCGGCTCACGCCGAAGCGCTGCGTGATGCCGAAGAACTGGTGCGTGTCGGTCATCGCGTCCCAAGCGGCGCGGAAGCCCGCGACGTCGATCTCGGTGTCGGCGCGCTCGGGCGTTTTCGGCGTGGCGGGCACGACCTCGAGGCCGGGCTCCTGCGACGCTGCGCGCCAGCGTTCGACGAACGCGTCGTACGCGGCATGATCACTGTGCGCACGCAGGTAGACCTTGTGGATCGCATGGCCCTGCGCGTCGAAGAATTGCAGGCTCTTCAGCGGGCCATGCGCGGTCTCGTCGCGCACCGCGAACGCCGATACCCAGTGACGATAGAAGATGCGCAGATCGATATCGCCGAGCGCGAGGCCGACGGGGCCGTCGTGGCTCATCTGCGCATACTCGCCGTCCTTTTCGTGGACGGCCGTGTCGTTGCGCGTGAGTGCCATCACGCGGCCGAGGCGCGGCATTTCCTCGAACATCGCCGGAAAGCGCGCGTCGAGCCGCACGACGTGTTCGCCGACGAACGCGGCGAGCGCTTCGCCTTCGCTGACGCCGAGCGCCTGCGCGACGTCGCGGTTGCGCAACTGGCGCTCGGTCTTGAGCTTGATGAACGCGTCGCGCAGCGCGGCGGCCGCGCGGGCCGGCGTGGCGGGTTGACCGGGAAGGGCGGATTGCATCATGTCGGACTCCTTCAAGTAACGGTTGGGGTGGCAGCGCGGGCGGCGCGCATCAGAAATCCACTTTCATGCTGACGGCGACCGTGCGACCGGGCGACGTATACGCATCGAGCACCTGCGAATCGGCGGCGATGCCGCGCACGTCCGACCAGTTCCAGTACTTGCGGTCGAACAGGTTGCGGATGCCGATCGTCGCGCTCACGTGCTTGTTGAAGCGGTAGCCGCCGCGCAGGTCGACGACGAACGACGACGGCGGCGAGAAGCAGGTCTTGTTCGAGCAGTCGGACTTGTCGATGTCCTTGTCGCGTTTCGCGGCCTGGAACAGCAGGTCGGTCTGCACGTACCAGCGTTCGGTCGGCTCGTAGCGCACGCCGAACACGGCCGAGAACGGGTTGACGGTGTTCAGCGGCTGGCTGGCCGCGCCGTCGTTTTGCGTCGAGCCCTTCGTGAACGCCATTGCCGTCTTCAGCGTGATGCCGTTCGGCATCACCCATTCGGCGCGGCCTTCGAGGCCGTGAATGCGCGCGTCGGCGAAGTTCACGTACTGGAACACGAACGGGTCGGCCGGCCGGCCGCTGCCGGCGATCGTCGTGCGCGAGATGAAGTTGCGGTAGCGGCCCGTGAACGCGGCCGCGCTGTAGCGCACGACGCCGTAGCCGGTGCCGGCCTTGCCGCGCAGGCCTGCTTCGAACGTGTCGCTCGTCTCGGGCTTCAGGTTCGGATTGCCGATCGACGTGTAGCCGTACACCGGGTTCGAGAAGCTGCTGTTCACCTGGTCGGGCGTCGGCGCGCGGAAGCCGTGCGCGTACTGCACGTACGGAATGACCGCGGGCGTGATCTCGTAGAGCACGGCGACACGCGGCGACAGTTCGTTCGCGCTCGTCGATACGGCCTTGCCGGTGAACAGCGGATCGTTCTCGGTCGGGCTCAGCCGGTACGTGTCGAAGCGCAGGCCTGGCGTGACGAGCAGGCGGCCGTAGCCGATCTGGTCCTGCACGAACGCGCCGAACAGCGTGTAGTCGGTGTCGGGGAACGCCTTGTTCGGGAATGCTTCGCCGACGCCCGGCACCGTGCCGTCGCGCATGTTCGTCACGCGCGACAGGCTGCCGTCGACGCCATACAGCAGCTTGTGCGCGAACGGGCCGGTCGCGAAGCCGCTCTCGGCGAACGCGGAGCCGCCGAACGTGCGCTCCTTGTACTGGTTGTCGCGCGAGCGCGAAGCCGCCCGGCCGCGCGTCTCGAACGCGTACTGGTCCTGCTTCGCGTCCTGGTAGTAGAACTGCACGTGCGCGGTCTGGAACCAGCGGAACGCATCGTCGCGGAAATCGTAGTCGACGCTGAAGCGGTTGCGTTCGAGCCGGTCGTAGGTCGTGAGGCCGAGCGTGGTCGGCGGGCTGATCGCCGACAGCACGTCGGTGCTCACGCGGCGCTGCACCGTTTCGGCGGTCAACTTGATCGTGTCGCGCGTGGTGGGTGTCAGCACGAGCTTGCCGAGCAGCGATTCCGAATAGGCGTCCTGCGGATTCGACGTGGTGCGCAGCGTGCTCGCCGAGTTGTTGCCGCCGCGCGTGTCGACCTCGTGGCCGCGCCGGCCGTCGGCGATGATCATCCCCTGCACGCGATCGTTGCCGCCCGCGGCCGACACGGTCGCGCCGATGCTGCGGTCGGCCGAGTCGTAGCTCGGCCGGAACGAGAAGTAGTAGGGCTTGTGGTAGATCGACAGCAGGTCGCGCGGATCCTTCGTGATGAAGTTCACCGCACCGGTCAGGCCGTCGCTGCCGTACAGCGCCGAGGCCGGCCCGCGCAGGATCTCGATGCGCTTGAGCGTGTCGAGGTCGGCGTAGTCGCCGCGCCCCGCTTCGAGCGGGCCAAATGAAAACGCGTTCGGCAGGCGGATGCCGTCCTCCATCAGCAGCACGCGATTGCCTTCGAGGCCGCGGATGTTGATGCTCGAATCGCCGTCGCGGCCGCCGCCGAGCGCGGCGCTGCCGGGCCGGTACGCGGTGCGGCGCACCGTGATGCCCGGCTCGTAGCGTAGCGCGTCCTTGATGTTGGTGGCCTGCTGTTCTTCCAGATCCTCGTCGGTGATCACCGAGACGGACGCCGCCGTGCGGCTCACGGCCGTGGCGGTGCGGTTGGCCGTGACGGTCACGGGGTCGAGCAGCGCCCCGTCGCCGCGCGTGGACGCGGCGATGAGGACGGTGGAAGGCGGGGTGGCGCCTTGCGGCGACGAATCGGCGTGAGCCGGGGCGGCGGACAGGCCGAACGCGCCGAACAGCGCGGCACAGATCGGCCGCCGCGCCAGCGTATAGCAATGCACAGGTGGTCTCCCATTGACGAAAACAAGCCCGAAGGCTGGCTGGGTGACGCGTTCACCTGGCTGGCCCGCCCGCGCACGGAAGGCGGCGAGCGGCGAATTGAAAGGCAACTGATAACTCTACCAGTGTAAATGAGAATTATTATCAATACAAGAAAGCAAAGCGGCTCGTGTGGGTGAGCGCTCACCTGCGCGGCTCGGGCGAGCCGCGGCGGGAAATTCGGGAGAAACGCGGGCCTGACTAGGCCAGCGCTTCGATGCGGATCAGCAAGTTGCGCGCATGCGTGATGAACGCGTCGTGCGTTGCGCGATCGCCGTGGCCGTCGAAGCCGGCCTGTTCGGCGAACACGATCTGTTCGGTGTAGAGGTCGACGAGCGCACGGCGTGCGTCAGGGGGAAGCGCGCGGATCATCGACACGATCAGCAGTTCCTGCGCGCGAAGCGTGCCGGACAGCGTCTGGACGTTCATGCTGGCCTCCTCGGACGATGCGGCGGCGAGCCGCTCTTTCCATACTAGGCGGTCGGCGTGTGCAGTGCAGGCGCGGTGTGGGCGAGGCGGTGGGCAGAACGCGGTTCGACGGGGTAATCGACTGCGCCGTTGCACGACGCGAAACGCGCCGCGCGCGGCCGGGCGCCGTGAATCGAAGCGTGCAGGGATTAAGCGTCCAGGGATGCGAACGGAATCAACTGGCCGACTTCGCGGCCTGCGCATCGCGCACGACCTTGGCGACGCGTTCGACGAACGCGGCATCGACGCTCGACAGCGCTTCGCGCTTGCCGTCGGGCATCTCGACCATCAGGCGATACGTGACGTCCTGCGTGGCCCACGCGAGATAGCCGACGACCGCGAGCATCACGCCGATGACGAGCCCGGCGCTCGATCCGGCGATGCCGCCTGCGACGGCGACGGCCGCGCCGATCAGCGAGATCAGCGACGGCACGAGGCGGTTCTTCGGAATCTTGACGACATCGACCTGGCGGATGTCACGTAGTGCGAATACCTGCCCGGCAGCCGACAGGCCGTTGCGCGTGATCGTCACGCCGCGTTCGTTGAATGCGTTTTCCATCGTGTGTTGCGTGGACGAAAACGCGCAGCGTAGCAGGTTTCGTTGCGGCATCAAACGAGACCGACTGCCGCACGATGCGTGCGGCGTGGCCGAAAGACGGGAAGCGGGTGGAACAGGAAGGGGTTCAGAACTGCAGCCGGCCGTCGCCGTAAAGCCGGCCCGGCACGTGCGAGGCGACGACCTCGGCGATCTCTTCGTCGGTCGATTCGGCCGGCACGATCTGGCGCCGCGCGGGCGCGTCGAGATGCATCGTCCATTCGACGAGGCGATACGGCCGGCCCCACGGGCGCTGCATTTCGACCGATACGCGGCAGCTCTGGACCGGCATCGAGTGTTGGCACGTCAGAATCGCGTGCAGATGGCTGAAAACGGTATCTTCGATCATCATGGCCTCCGATCCTGTCTTGTGGGCAATCGATGGCGGCGCCGTCGGCGGTTCAAAAAAAAAGCCGCCGATGCTCAGGCGGCCAACAGGGGGGGTGAGAGCATCCTCTCAGCCCAGAATTAAGCGAAACTTAAAAGCACATAAAAAAGCGCCCCGCGTGGAGCGGGGCGCTTCTTGCCGTCGTGATCCGCGAGTTAAGCGGATGCTTTAGAACTTGTGACGGATACCGATACGTGCGGCGATCTGGTTCTTCGAACCCGTGCCCGACGTGTTGAAGTAGCTCGTGCTCGAGCCGATCTGCGCTTGCACGCCCTTGCCCGATGCCTGCTGGTACACGACCAGGCCGTACACGTCCGTACGCTTGCTGAGTGCGTAGTCGGCGATACCGTTGACCTGGTTCCAGTGCCACGAGTTGCCGTTCTGCGTTGCGTTCGTGTACGTGTAGCCGAGGCCAGCCGACAGAGCCGGCGTGAAGGCGTACTTGCCGCCTGCTTCGTATGCGTTGTAGAACGTGCCGCCCGCGCCCGAAACGGTCGAGAACTGCGTACGCGTCCACAGCAGCCATGCCGTTGCCGGGCCCCAGACGTAGCGGCCGCCCACACCGTAGGTGCGCAGGTCGCGGACGTTACCCGTGCTGATGTTCGCGATCGTCGTCGAGAACGACGGCGTCGACTGGCTCGGGAAGCGGATGTCCGTGTACGCGGCGCCGACCGAGACCGGGCCGTTCGCGTAGTTCAGGCCGAAGCTGTATGCGCGCGACGAGCCTGCCGTCGTCGTCGTGCCCGACGTCGTCGCGGCTGCGCCTGCGAAGTCCGTCGAGTTCGAGAAGCCGTACAACGCGCCGAACGTGAAGCCCGAGTAGTTCGCGCTCTGGAACTTCACGGCGTTGTTGATGCGGCTCGACGTGAGCTGGTCGATGTCGTTCACGTGGTAAGCGTAGTTACCGCCGACCGTGTTGCCGCCCGTCGAGTAGTTCGAGCCGAGGACGTCGGTCGAGAACGAGTACTGGCGACCGAACGTGACCGTGCCGTATTGCGACTGGCTCAGGCCGACGTAAGCTTGACGACCGAAGATCGCGCCACCCTGGCCGATCGTGCCGTTGCCGCTGTTGAAGCCGTTTTCGAGCACGAAGATCGCCTTCAGGCCGCCACCGAGGTCTTCGGTGCCGCGCAGGCCCCAACGGCTGCCTTGGGCAACGCCGTCGTCATACTTGAACAGCTTGCCCGTGCCACCATTGGCGGTCTTGCTGTGGTTCACGTAGCTGATACCGGCATCGATAACGCCGTACAGGGTCACGCTGCTTTGTGCGTGCGCCGTGCCGGCCGTTGCTGCCAGGACGGCGATGGTCAACAGTTTCTTGTTCAAAGGAATCTCCGAGCGAATAAATGGCGTGTCCAGTTGCGGTTCCGGCGCTCTCTATGGGCGCTTTCACGTACCGGCGGCAACTTTATCGAGGGGCCACGTAATGAATATGACAGCGGCTGTCATATGAAGAATCTGTGGCGTCGATGCGACACTGAATTCTGCCTGCTTGTATAGTCGGTGGTTATACCGATTCAGACTGAGATTCGATCGGAATCAGGAATATGCACATGAAATAAGCTTGGTTGGTGGCGTTCCGGCCCCATGCCACGATCCGTGTTCCAACAAACGACACGGGACAAGAGGACACCATGCGACGTTCATTCCTGACCGGCCTGGGCGCACTCGCCGCCGCGCTGGCATTCGCGGCGCCCGGCGCGCACGCCGACCCGCAAACCCTGAAAATCGGCACGATGAGCGGCCCCGACGCACAGATCTGGACCGAGGTGACGAAGGTCGCCGCGCGCGAAGGCCTCGCGATCAAGGTCATCGAATTCAACGACTACGTGCAGCCGAACGCGGCGCTCGATGCCGGCGATCTCGACGCGAACGGCTTCCAGCACCAGCCGTTCCTCGACAGCCAGATCAAGCAGCGCGGCTACAAGATCGTCAACGTCGGGCTCACCTACACGGCGCCGATGGGCTTCTATTCGAAGAAGCTCAAATCGCTCAAGGACTTGCCGGTGGGCGCGAAGGTCGGGATCCAGAACGATCCGTCGAACGGCAACCGCGCGCTGCTGCTGCTGCAGAAATACGGCGTGATCAAGCTGAAGGCGGGTGCCGGCACCAACGGCGTGAACGCGACGCCGCTCGACGTCGCCGAGAATCCGAAGAAGGTCAAGATCGTCGAACTCGACGCCGCGCAACTGCCGCGCGCGCTGCCCGATCTCGATGTCGCGTCGATCAACACCGACTACGCGGTGAAGGCCGGGCTCACGCCGGTGAAGGATGCGATCGCGATCGAGGATCTGCGCGGGCCGTATGCGAACCTGATCGCGGTGCGCGCGCAGGACAAGGACAAGCCGTGGGTGAAGAAGCTCGTCGCGGCCTATGAATCGGACGACGTGCGCAAGTTCATCGACCAGAAGTTCGGCGGCGCGATCGTGCCGGCGTTCTGAACGGTTTCATACGACGGCACGCCGGATTGCCGGATCTCGACGGTCCGGAAAGCAAATCGCCCGCGCAAGCGGGCGATTTCGTTGGTGCGTGCGGGTAAGCGCGCCGCGCGCCGTGACCCGGCGCGCGGGCCGGCCGCTCAGGCCGACAGCAGCGAACCGGTGCGGATGGCCGTGGCGCCGGCGATGCGCGCGACTTCCATGCCGGCCGTCGCGAAGCGCACGATCTGGCGCGCGTACAGCACGCCCGACACGCTGCTCTTCAGCGTGACGACGCGATCGGTCAGCGGATCGACGATGTCGGCCACGGCCTCGCCGGCCTCGATCATCACACCCACCGGCGTGCGGAACACGATCACGCCCGACACCGGCGCGACGAGCGGATCGGTGCCCGCGAGCGGCGTGGCCGGATGCGCGAGCGGCGGCAGCGGCGCCGGCTTGCCGTCGACGACACCGCGCTCCGTCAGGTATTCGACGATCGCCTGCGCGTCCTTTTCGGCGAACTCGTACGACACGTCGCGCTCGCTGCGCAGTTCGATCGTGACGGAAATCGCGCCGTTCGGGATGGGGAAGCGGTCGCCGAAGCGGTTGCGCAGATCCGACCAGCAGAAGCTGTGGATCTCGTCGAACGGGTTGCCGACCGAATTCAGCGCGAGCAGCGACGCCTGCGCGTCGAGATAGCGCGACAGCGGCTCGACGTCGGGCCACAGATCCGGGTTCGTGTAGAGGTGCATCACCGCGTCGCTGTCGCAGTGCAAGTCGAGCACGATATCGGCGTCGAACGACAGCTTCTGCAGCGCGAGGCGTTGCGAGTCGAGCTCGGTGCGCGGCTGCTGCTCGTCGAGCGCCTCGCGCATCGCGGCGCGCACGGCGACGAGGTTGTGCTGCGCGTCGTTCGTGAGGCGGTGTTCGACGCGCGGCAGCACGAGCGCCGCGAGATCGTAGAAATTGCGGTTGAAGTTCTGCATCGAGCCGAGTTCGAAGCGGCCGAGGTGATCGCCGAACACGTGTTGCGACAGGCCGATCGGGTTCGGCACGGGCACGATGACGACTTCGCCGCGCAGCTTGCCGGCCGTCTCGAGCGCGGCAATCTTGCGGCGCAGCAGCGTGGCGACCAGCATGCCGGGCAGTTCGTCCGCGTGCAGCGACGACTGGATATAGACCTTCTTGCCGCCGCGCGGGCCGTAGTGAAAGCTCGTGATCTGGCGTTCGGTACCGACGGCGGGGGAAATCAGCGGATGGGTCTGCGTTTGCATGATGGGGAGTGCGGCGCAGCCGCGAATGATCCGGTGTGCGTGGAAGATCGATTGTACGTTGCCCCCTCGCCGCCATCAAACCGGCGCCAGAACCCGTCGATTTTCGTTGAGAATCATCAGGTTGGTGCAGAAAAAATAACGCTGCCGGCGCCGCGCGCGCAAAAAAAACGGGCTCCTCGCGGAGCCCGTTTGCGTCGCAGCGAAGCGTGCGATTGCAGGCGAATTACTTGCCGTAGACGTCGAAATCGAAGTACTTCTTCGCGATCTTCGCGTACGTGCCGTCCTTGCGCATGCCGGCGATCGCGCCGTCGATCTTCGCCTTCAGGTCGGTGTCTTCCTTGCGCAGGCCAATGCCGGCGCCTTCGCCGAGCGTCTTCGGATCGTCGAGATCCTTGCCGGCGAAATCGAAGTTCGCACCGCGCGGGGTCTTCAGGAAGCCGATGTCAGCCTGCACCGCGTCCTGCAGCGCGCCGTCCAGACGGCCGGAGATCAGGTCGGCGTAGACCTGGTCCTGGTTCTGGTAAGGCACGACGTTCACGCCCTTCGAGGCCCAGTACGTCTTCGCATAGGTTTCCTGAATCGTGCCCTGCTCGACGCCGACCGACTTGCCCTTCAGCGATTCGGCCGTCGGCATCAGGCCGGCGCCCTTCTTCGTGACGAGGCGCGTCGGCGTGTTGAACAGCTTCGCCGAGAAGGCGATCTGTTCCTGACGCGCCGGCGTCATCGACATCGACGACAGCACGCCGTCGAACTTGCGGGCCTTCAGCGCCGGAATCATCCCGTCGAAGTCGTTTTCGATCCACACGCACTTCGCGTTCATGCGGCGGCAGATTTCGTTGCCGAGATCGACGTCGAACCCGACCACTTTGCCGTCAGCGCCTTTCGATTCGAAAGGCGGGTAGCTTGCGTCGACGCCGAACCGCACGGTCGACCAGTCCTTCGCGTACGCGCCGCCAGCCGATACGGCGAGCAGGGCGACGGTCACAGCCGCAAGAATCTTTTTCACTCGGTGACTCCTCGTTTTGTTCGATGGGTGCGCGGTTGTGCCGCGCCGTAAGCCTTCGGCCTGGCGCGGCTTCGCGTCAGGCTGTCCGTTTCGCCCACCCGATGCGGGCGCGCGACGTGCGCAAGATTATCAAGACAAAATACCGGCAGGGCGCCTAGGACAAGCCCCGATACCGGGCCCGGCGGCGGCGCGTTGGATGCGCCGCCGTTTCAGACACAGGAACGATTCAGCCGAGCGTTTCGTTGACCGCGCGCTGCAGACACGTGACGAATTGCGAGACAGCGGGCGTGGGCAGCAGGTCGCGCCGCGCGATGATCGACAGGTCGAAGCGCGGCATGCTTTCGTCGAGGTCGGCCGTGCGGATGCCGAGCGGCGCGACCATTGTGGCGAGCGGGCGCGTGAAGCAGCCGATCACGTCCGAGCGTGCGACGAGCCCGAGTGTCACCGCGAACGACATCGGCGATCGCAGCAGGCGCTTCGGCAGCGGCAGCCCGCGCGCCTCGAACATCCCGACCATCACGCTGTGCGGAAACTGCTCGGCGCCGACCGTGACGATCCACTCGGCATCGAGCAATTCCTCTAACCGGCGCGCGTGCGCCAGCGGGTGGCCTTCGCGCATCACGACGGTGAATTCGGTCGACAGCAGCGGCGATTGCGTGAAATCGCGATCGAGCGCAGGCACGTGGTGCATCGCAGCGATGTCGAGCGTGCCATTGCGCAACTGCGCGAGCGCGTCGGGCACCGTCACTTCCTCGAGATGCAGGTTCACGTTCGGCATCGACTGGCGGAATGCCGTCACCGCGCGCGGCAGCGCGGTCAGCGCGATCGACGGCATCGTGCCGACCGCGACGCGTCCCGACATTTCTCCCTTCACCTGCTCGACGGCTTCGACCGTGCGGCGGATATCGCCGAGCAGTTGCTCGGCGCGCGGCAGCAGCGCATGGCCGCATGCGGTCAGCTCGACGCCGCGTACGCTGCGTGCGAGCAGCTCCGCGTTGAGCGCCGTTTCAAGCTCGCGGATCGTATGCGTGATCGCGGGCTGCGTGACGCCGAGCTCGCGCGCGGCCGCGCGCAGGCTCTTGTGATGCGCGGCGGAGACGAACGCTTGCAGCTGCGCGAGGTTCAGGGGGTTGCGGATGCGGGTCATCGATCGGGTCCGGTTGGCGCGATGCTGTGGCGGGCGACTTTATCTGACGGAATTCGGTAGCGATCCTGACGGTTGCGTATGCATGGCTTTACGCTGACGGAGCGAGGCATCGCGAGCCGGGGCGCGGTGGGTATCGACAAGATGATCATCACGCGCCGGTTCGCGCGCGGAACGCCTGACGATACCGCTGCGGCGACGTGCCGACGACGCGCGCGAAGCGCTCGCGAAACGCGGTGACCGAACCGAAGCCGGCCTCCGTCGCGACATGCTCGATCGACAGCTCCGTGACCTCCAGCAACTGCTGCGCATGTCTGACGCGCGCGGTCTGCAGCCATTGCCGCGGCGACGTGCCCGTCTGCTCCTGGAAGCGCCGCGTCAGCGTGCGCACGCTCGTCGACGCCTTGCGGGCCATCGCGTCGAGCGTGAGCGGCTTGCGCAGGTTGGCCTGCAGCCAGTCCATCAGGCTTTGCAGACCGTCGGCGCCGCTCGGCCATTCCGGCGCGATGAACTGCGCCTGCCCGCCTTCGCGGACGCGCGGGGCCACCGCGCAGCGCGCGGCGTCGACCGCGACCGCCGCACCGTAGTCGGCCTGGATCAGGTGCAGGCACAGATCGAGGCCGGCCGCCGCGCCGGCCGACGTCAGGATCTGCCCGTTGTCGACGAACAGCACGTTCGGATCGACCGTCACGCGTGGATAGCGGCGCGCGAGTTCGGCGGCCGCGAGCCAGTGCGTGGTCGCGCGCAGGCCGTCGAGCAGCCCGGCTTCCGCGAGCACGAACGCGCCGCTGCAGATCGACGCGATCCGGCAACCGCGCGCGGCTGCCGCGCGCAGTGCCGCGATCACGTGACGCGACGTGGGCGCGAGCGGCACGGACGTGCCGGGAACGACGATCGTGTCGGCATCGGCGAGCGCGTCGAGACGAAACGGGGGGCGCAGGTCGAATAGGTCGCCCGCGACACGCGCATGCTCGCTGCACACGCGGACGCGGTATGGCTGCGCGACGGTGGGCGAACGCACGCGTGCGAACGTGTCGCACGCGATGCCCAGATCGAACGGGACGACCTCGGGCAGGGCGAGCACGGCGACCGTATGCATGGCGTTCGGGGGCTTGGCCAGAATCCGTTTAAAGATGTCATTTTAGCCAATGGCCCGAAGCGGCACCATACGCGACAATCGTCGCGGACCAACCTGGAGGCTGTCAATGCAACAAGACGATCGCAATGCGCTGCGGAACCTGCAATATCTGTCGTTGCTGGAGGCGACCACGCTCGTGGTGCTGGTGTGCGTCGCCGTGCCGCTCAAGCACCTGGCCGGCTATCCGGCCGCGGTATCGATCATGGGCCCGGTGCACGGCATCGCGTTCGCGATGTACGTGTGGGCGGTCGTCGGCACCGCGTCGAGCGGGCTGTGGAGCAAGGCCGAAGTCGCGCGGCTCGTGCTGGCGGCCGTCGTGCCGTTCGCCGGCCTGACGAGTGCCGGATGGATTGCGCGCAGGAGGCATGCGCAATGATCTATCTGTGGCTCAAGGCCGTTCATGTCGTTGCCATGGTCACGTTCGTCGGCGGCCTGCTGCTGCTGTCCGTCGGCGTGCGCATCGCCAACCTCGCCGTGCATCGCGCGGTGCGGCGCTGGGACCGCACGGTGACGGCGCCCGCGCTCGCGCTCGTGTGGATCGCGGGGATCGCGCTGGCGCTGAACGGTCACTGGTTCGGCGCGGCGTGGCTGTCGGTGAAGCTCGTGGTGGTCGTCGCGCTGTCGGCGCTGCACGGGATCCTGGCCGGCACGCTGCGGCGCATGGAACGCGACGATCTCGTCGTCGTGCCGGCGCCGTGGCTCGGGCAGGCGGCGGGTGCGGTCGTGGCCGCGACGGCGATCGTCGTCGGGCTGGTCGTGATCAAGCCGTTCTGATGCGCAGGCCGGCGCGCGCCGGCCATCGGCAGAGGCGGGATAGTTTCTACGTCAGCGCCATCTCCACCGCCGCCAGCGTGCGACGCCGAATCCAGCCGCTCGCCATCCGGATCGCGAGCCAGTACGGCATGAACAGCAGCCGCGTGCGTGCGGTCGGGCAATGCACGAAGGTTTCGGTGCGCAGCATGTGCGCGCCCGACGCGAGCCCGACGACCTCGAAGCGCAGCACCAGCTTTGCGTCGCGCGGGTCGTCGTGCCGCACGAACGCCGCCGCGTCGGCGATCTTCAGCACGCCGAGGTCCGGACGCCAGAAGCGGCCGATCAGGCCGAACGACAGCGACGTTTCGTCGCGATGCAGCGGTGTGAATGCTTGGAGGCCGAAGCGTTCGCGTTCGACTCGCGGGGTGCCGTGGCGCAGCGACGCGACAACGGCTGCCGGGAATTCACGGACGTTGAGCAGTGCGTCGACGACCGGATCCGTGCGCATGTCGAGCGCGGCGACCGTGTCGATGATGCGTGCCGGCGCAGCATCGATCGGCTTCGATTCGTGCACTTCGTGGAAGCCGAACGACGGGATGAACGGCGGCTTGTGCGCCGACATCCGGGTGCTCGATTCGGAGACGATGCCGAGCGTGTTCATGGGGGCTCCTGAAGGCAAAGCACGATCGTAGCATCGGGGGCGGATTCACGCCGCGCCGTTTCCGCGATGCGCGCCGTACGGCGCCGCCTCAACAAAAAAAGCCTGGAAACTTGCGTTCCCAGGCCTGGAGACCATCAACGATGATGGTGGAGGAGACGATGTCGTCCCGATGCGCGCCGTCCTTCTGCCGGCGACGTCGCGCACGTTTCGCGGTCAGATCGCCCAGCCGCCGAGATAGAACGTGACGAGCACGGCCGCGATGAGCACGGTGCCGACGTTGAGCTTGCGGAATTCGCCGCTGGCGATGCGGCCGATCACGAGCGTCGAGAAGCCGAGCATGATGCCCGTCACGATGTTCGCGGTCAGCACGATGAACACCGCGCAGACGAGGCCGGACATCGCGTCGACCATGTCGTCCATGTGCAGCTTGCTCACGCTGCCGAGCATCAGCAGGCCGACGTACATCAGCGCCGGTGCCGTGGCGTACGACGGCACGAGGCCCGCGAGCGGCGAGAAGAACATCACGACGAGGAACAGCAGGCCGACCACGGCGGCCGCGAGGCCCGTCTTCGCGCCGGCGGCCACGCCGACGCTCGACTCGATGTAGGCTGCCGCCGGCGCGCCGCCGAGGAAGCCGGAGAAGATCGAGCTGAGCGAATCGGCGGTCAGCGCACGGCCGCCGTTGATGATGCGGCCGTTCTCGTCGAGCTGGCCGGCCTGGCCCGCGACCGCGCGGATCGTGCCGGTCGCGTCGAACACGGCCGTCATCACCAGCGCCAGCACGCTCGGCAGCACGGCCATCGACAGCGCGCCCTTGATGTCCATCGCGCCGATCAGCGACGCATGGCCCGGTGCGCTCAGCGACGGCAGCGCGAAGATGCCGTGGTACTTCACGCTCGGATCGAAGATCAGGCCGAAGATCGAGATCGCGATCACGACGAGCAGGATGCCGCCCGGCACGCGACGCTTTTCGAGGCCGAAGATCGCGGCGAGGCCGATGACCGACATGATGACCGGGAGCGCGGTGATCTGGCCGAGCGAGACCGGCAGGCCGGCGCCCGGGTTCTTGATCACGAGGCCGACGTCGTTCGATGCGATCAGCAGCAGGAACAGGCCGATGCCGATCCCGGTGCCGTGCGCGACGCCCGCGGGCAGGTTGCGCAGGATCCACGAACGCACGCCGGTGACCGAGATGCCGGTGAACACGAGGCCCATCAGGAACACGGCGCCGAGCGCGACCGTCGGCGACAGCCCCTTGCCGAGCACGAGGCCGAACGCGGTGAACGCGGTCAGCGAGATCGCGCAGCCGATCGCGATCGGCAGCTTGGCCCACAGGCCCATCAGCAGCGAACCGAACGCGGTGGTCAGGCAGACCGCGACGAACACCGCACTCGTGTCGAAGCCGGCCTTGCCGAACATGCCGGGCACGACGAACACGGAATAGACCATCGCGAGGAAGGTCGTGACGCCGGCAATGATCTCGCGGCGCTGTGTGCTGCCGCGCGACGAAATGCCGAAGTACCGGTCGATGACTCCCTTGGTGCCAAAGTCAGTTTCTGTCGCGCCGACGTCGACCGTCGGCTGCACCGGGGTATCACTCATGAGCTTGCTCCTTTATCAGCATGCTGAAACGGCCCGTAGCGAACCGTCGTCAGGGTGTCTCGTATCTATCTAGTTGGGATTTGTCGGCAACGTCGCGGGGACGAATGACGCGTGATGCGTGTCGTTACGTGCGAATCGAAACGATCGCGAGGGTGTCGCGTCGGACGACGCGTGGTGTGGTCGACCCCGTCACGTGTGCTTTGCCGTAGCGAAGGTTAGGCGAGCCGCCCATCACGTCCCATCGGGGGAAGAGCATGCAGCGCATGTCGCAGCGCTTATATCGGCGTGCAACGGGGCTTCGTTGCGACGACACGCGTGTATACGCCTAGTTTGAATCCGTTAAGGCGACTATTTGAATGCGGGGGCGGCGGGCAGGACAGGAGCGGGTGAGGCATTGAATCTTACAAATCTATTTCATTGAAACTGCGCACACGCATGACGGTGGCGGCGTGCGACGCGATGCGCGGTCGCGCGCAAGCGGCACCCGGATGATACCGGTGCCGCGCGCGGCTTGCGCTCGCGCGTTCTGGCCCTCGTTGGGTCAATCGCGCGTGAGATGCGCGAGGTACGCGCAGAACATGTCGGCCATCGCGGTCGAATAGGCGTCGATTTCCGCCGGCGTGCGCGCGGTTTCGGAGAACACCTTGCCGCCCGACGTGAGCGTCGTGATGATCAGTTCGCAAGCGAGCGCATGCGTGGTGTCGGACACGTCGGGCAGCGCTTCGCGCATGAACGCGCCGAACGCCCGGTTGCCCTCGGCCCGCGCTTCCTGCGCCTCGGGGGCGTCGCGATGGAGGAGCGCCGCGTCGTCGAGCGCGATGCGCATGCTCGCCTCGTCGCATTCCGACCGGATGAACGCAGGCACGGCCGCGCGCAGCCGCTCATTAAGGATAGGATAGCTGAGTAAATGGGCGCGTGGCGGAAAGAACCGGGTGATGCCCGGTGCCGTCGACGCCGTGCATGTCACTTCAGGAACACATAGCGCGCGAAGTACGGGAAGCGACCGGTTGCATGCTCGGTCGCGCACGTCGCGGCCGGCGGCGTGCCGCCCGCCGTGTCGAGCCGCTGCACGAAGCGCACGCCGGCGAGCGTGCCGGTTGCGACCGGCGTCACCGCGAGCAGCAGTTGGGGAACGCTGGCCGGGTTTGCGCTCGGCGCTTCCGCGAGCTTCTTGCCGGTGATGCGGCTGCCGTCGAGCGCTTCCCACGACGGCCCTGCGCCGTGCCGGACGACGAGTGTGCCGCCGGCATCGAACAGCAGCGCTTCGGGGTGCTGGAAGGTCCACGCGAGCCGGTGTTCGGCATCGTATTCGCACGCGTAGACCTGCAAGCCGCTCGCGGTGGTCGACAGCACCGGCGTGGCCGGCTCGGGCGGCGCGAGACCGGCCGCGTCGTCGGCATGCGCGGGCGCGGTGAACGCCGCGAGGGAAAGACCGGCCGCAAGGGCCAGCAGCATGTCGCGTGTCGGGGAGCGGCTTGGCATGGGGGGCGTCCTTTCAGGTCGGGTGACGGTCGTGTGAAGTCGATCCTGTCAACACTAGACGCCGATTGCGCGGGCCGCAACTCGGAAATGACAATCGCGGCGATAGCGGCCGCGATTGTCGGGGCGCGGATGCGCGATCAGCGGATCGCGACCGGGTTGATGTTGACCTGCGTGGAGCCGACGTACAGCGGCTGGCCGAGCACGAACAGGAATTCCCACGCCTTGTCG
Organism: Burkholderia aenigmatica; assembly: GCF_902499175.1. Lineage (GTDB taxonomy): Bacteria > Pseudomonadota > Gammaproteobacteria > Burkholderiales > Burkholderiaceae > Burkholderia > Burkholderia aenigmatica. Next base: position 107,236 of record NZ_CABVQC010000017.1, on the reverse strand, counting down.
CGCACCAGCGCGCGGCTGTCGATCAGCTCCAGGTTGTAGATGCCGCGCTTCGCGAGCATGTACTGGTTGATCGGGAATTCGTCCTGCGTGTGCGGATTCGGATAGACCTCCGACGCCCACGTGTCGCCGCCGAACGCGACGATCCCCTGGTCGGCCAGCCACTTCGCTGCTTCCATGCCGATGCCGGGCTCGACTTCGAGGAACTGCTTGTTGTCCTTGCCGATCAGCTCCAGCCAGCCGGTGTTGAACAGCACGACGTCGCCCTTGCGCAGCGTCAGCCCCTGCTTCTTCAGCACGGCCTGGATGTCGGCGACCGTGAACTCGGTGCCGCCCGGCACGATCGGCTTGCCGTAGTAAGCGGTCATGTCGAGTACAACGCCGCGCGTGACGATCGGCGGCACCTTTTCGACGCCGAGCTTCTTCACGCCGTCGACGGTCACGAAATCGGCTGCCTGATTGCCGTTGTAGTACACGTTGTCGATGCCGATATGGCCGATTCCGTTCAACTGCGTGCCGACGCCGGTCCACGCGTTGACGAGCTCGTCGTTGAACGTGAACTTGTTCGGGCCGAGGCTCTTGCCGGCCTGCTGGCCGACCTGCACGTTGTACAGGCGGAAGCTGCGGTGGCGGAACGCCGGCAGGTTCTTGTCCACCGGCACGGCCAGCGGATAGGTCTTGCCAGCCTTCACGAGGCCGACTGCCTGCTTGATGACGTCGGGCGTCAGCAGGTTGGCCGCGCCGATTTCGTCGTTCGCGCCATAGACGGACGGATACCAGTCGGCCGCCGGTGCGGACGGGGCGGCGTGGGCCGCCTGTGCGGCCGCGAACGGCAGGATCGCGGCGAGCGCGAGCCGCGCGAGTGTGGCTTTCATTGCGGATTCCTCTCGAATGCTTACGCCGCGGCTTGCGCGAGCGTCGGATAGTCGGTCAGGCCCTGGGCGCCGCCGCCGAACAGCGTGTTGCGGTCGTGCGGCGCGAGCGCGGCGCCGGTGCGCAGGCGTTCGGGCAGGTCGGGGTTCGCGACGAACGGGCGGCCGAAAGCGACGAGGTCGGCCCAGCCGGCGGCGATCGCTTCGCGGGCGCGCTCGGCGGTGTACGCGCCGGCGTAGATCAGTACGCCCGGGTACGCGGCGCGCAGTTGCTGCTTGAACGCGACCGGCATCAGCGGCGCGTCGTCCCAGTCGGCTTCCGCGATGTGCAGGTAGCCGACGCCGAGTTCGCCGAGCAGCTTCGCGGCGGCGAGATAGGTCGTTTCCGGATCGTCGTCGACACAACCGTTCAGCGTGGTCAACGGCGCGAGGCGGATGCCGACGCGCGATGCGTCACCGGTGCCGTCGATCAGCGCCTGCGCGACTTCGCGCAGGAAGCGCAGCCGGTTTTCCAGCGAGCCGCCGTAGATGTCCGTGCGCGTGTTCGCGTTCGAATCGATGAACTGGTTCACGAGGTAGCCGTTCGCGCCGTGCAGTTCGACGCCGTCGAAGCCGGCTTCGATCGCGTGGCGCGCGGCGGCGCGGTACTGGTCGACGATCTCGCGGATCTCGTCGATCGACAGCGCGCGCGGCTCGGAGGCCTGCACGAAACCCGGCGTGCTGCCGTCCTCACCGGCGACGAACACGTTCACGCCCTTCGCCTGGATCGGCGACGACGACACGGGTTGCTGGCCGCCGAGCAGGCTCGTGTGGCTCAGCCGGCCGACGTGCCACAGCTGCGCGAAGATGCGGCCGTGCGCGGCATGCACGGCGTCCGTCACCTTGCGCCAGCCGGCGACCTGCGACGGCGTGTGAATGCCGGGCGTCCATGCGTAGCCCTTGCCGAGCGGCGCGATGTAGGTGCCTTCGCTGACGATCAGGCCGGCACTCGCGCGCTGCGCGTAATACGCGGCCATCAGTTCGTTGGCCTCGTCGCCGGGCTGGCTCGCGCGCGAACGCGTCATCGGCGGCATCACGATGCGGTTCGGCAGCGTCAGCGCGCCGAACTGCAGCGGTTGAAAAAGCGGGTCCTGGGTCATGGTGTGTCCTGTCGGTGCCGCGGCCGGCTGGCCGCGGACGGGTCGATTACGGGGGCGGGGGGCTTAGTCCCACTTCGGCGCGAGGCCGGCCGGGTCGACTTCGCGGCCGTTGCGCTCGAGCGCGGCGATTTGCGCCATGTCTTCGTCGGTCAGGCGCAGCGTCTGTGCGAGCAGGTTGCTTGCAAGGTTTTCGCGCTTCGTCGACGACGGGATCACCGAGTAGCCGAGCTGCAGTGCCCAGGCGAGTGCGACTTGTGCGGGCGTCGCGTTGTGACGCTGCGCGATCGCGCCGATCACCGGGTCGCCGAGCACCTTGCCGTACGCGAGCGTCATGTACGACGTCACGTGGATGCCTTCGGCGTTCAGGAACTCGACCAGCTTGCGGTTCTGCAGGTACGGGCTCAGTTCGATCTGGTTCGTCGCGATCGCCTCCTTGCCGACGGCCGCGATCGCTTCCTTCGTCAGTTCGATGTTGAAGTTCGAGATACCGATCTGGCGCGTGAGGCCCTTTGCCTTCGCTTCGGCGAGGGCGGTCATGAACGCCTGGATCGACACGCCGTTGCCCGGGGCCGGCCAGTGGATCAGCGTCAGGTCGACATAGTCGGTACGCAGCTTGCGCAGGCTTTCTTCGAGGCTCGCGACCAGCTTTTCCGGTGCGTAGTTGTCGACCCAGATCTTCGTGGTCAGGAACAGGTCTTCACGACGCACGCCCGATGCGGCGATCGCTTCGCCGACTTCGGCTTCGTTGCCGTAGATCTGCGCGGTGTCGATCGCGCGGTAGCCGACTTCGAGGCCGTTGCGGACCGAGTCGATGACAACCTGGCCTTGCAGGCGGAACGTACCGAGGCCGAATGCGGGAATCTTGCTCATCATGTGCTCCTGGGAGAGGTGGAACGGTTGTGGTATGGGAGTCATTCTGGCGCTTGAGACTGATGAAATAAACGCCTTTAGAGGTCAATAATATTTGATTTAAAATCAAATATAGGTCGTGCCGCGAGCCCGCCGAAGGCCGTTGCCGGCCTTATGCAGCGTGCGTTTGCGCGTTCGTCTTCGGATGGAATTCGGGCAGCACGTCCGACGCGATCTCGGCCATCGTCTCGTCGAGCGGGCGGCGGTTGCGGCGGAAATGCAGGCCGATGTGCCGCACGCCCGCGTCGCGCATCGCCGCGAGTTCTTCCGTCAGCGCCAGGCGGCCCGCACGGGCGCCGAAGCGGTGCCGCTGCAGCGGTTCGTGCGGATCTTCCGCGAGGTCGAGGTGGATGAAGCTCACGTACGGCTTGTCGCCGGCCACTGCGCGCCAGTTCGCGGCGCGCTGCGCGTGGTCGGCCGGCGTGCCCGGATACGCGAGGCAGCCGTCCATGTGCTCGCCGATCCACGCGGGCGTCTGCTGTGCGAGACCCGCGACGAGCAGCGGCACCGGCGAACGGGCGGCTGGCAGCACTTCGAGGCCGGGCGGCAGGTGGCCGCGCGCGCCGTCGCGCAGCAGTTCGATCTGGTCGCGGAAATTCGCGCCGCGCGACGCGAAATCGCGGCCGAAGAGCGGATATTCGACCGGCCGGTCGCCGCTCGCGACGCCCAGCATCAGGCGCCCGCCGCTCAGCTCCTGGATCGTCGCGGCCGATTTCAGCGTCAGCAGCGGCTCGCGCAGCGGCAGTACGACGGCGGCCGTGCCGAGCAGGATGTCGTTCGTGATGCCGGCGAGGTAGCCGAGATACGAGAACGTTTCGAACACCTGCGCGGCGTCGCCGAACGACGGGTCGTACACCGGCACGTCGCGCACCCAGAGCGCGCGAAAGCCGAGTGTGTCGGCCAGTTGCGCGAGCTCCGCGTGGATCTCCAGGTCGGGCACGCCGGGGCGGCGGCCCTGATGCTGGCGCTTCGCGTCGCCGGCCGGCGACCAGTCGTTGTCGAGCGGCAGTTCGATGCCGACGCTGAAGCCGCCGTCGGCGAGTGTGTCGAGTGAAGTGGACATGTCGGGTTCCGTTCAGACCGCGCGCAGGCTGCCTTCGAGGCGATAGAAATCGAGCGACGACGCGGTGAAGAACGAGCGCGACGTACCGGCGGCGAAATCGTCGATGTGCACGACCGTCGCACGGTCGGCTTCCTGCCACGAGATCGCGTAGGTCTCGCCGGCGACGGGCTGCCACGTGTATTCGACTTCACCCTTCGCGCCCGCGTACGGGCCTTCGGTGATCTCGTAGCGCATGTGGAGGCCATCCTCGTCGTACGCGTTGAGTGCGGTGAGGCCGTCGTAACGGACTTCGAAAGTCTTGCCGGCGAACGGCGGACGTTGGGTCGATGCGTTCATGCTGGTGAGCTCCTGCAAAAAAGTGACGTTCAATGGGCGAGTTCGACGGGTTCGGCCGTGCGTTCCGGCAGCCCGTGGCGGCGGTCGAGACGGCCGCTCAGTGCGGTGAGCGCGAACGCGCCCAGCGTGACGACGGCAGCGATCCACGGCGTGTGGCCGAGGCCCACGTTCGCGACGATCAGGCCGCCGAGCGACGAGCCGCCGGCCACGCCGAGGTTGAAGGCGGCGATGTTGAAGCCCGACGCGACGTCGGTGGCGTCCGGCGCGAAGTGGCGCGCCTGCTTGACGACGTACACCTGCAGCCCCGGCACGTTGCCGAACGCGACGGCACCCCAGGCGAGCATCGTCAGCACCGCGAGCCATTTCACGTGGATCGTGAAGGTCAGCGCGAGCAGCACGATCGCGAGCAGCAGGAAGATCCGCTTGAGTGCCTTCACCGGGCCGACGGCATCCGCGAGCTTGCCGCCCCACACGTTGCCGAACGCGACCGACACGCCGTAGCCGACGAGCACGAGGCTGACCTGCGACGGCGTGAAGCCGGCGATCTGTTCGAGCAGCGGCGCCATGTACGTGAACGCGATCAGCGAACCGCCGTAGCCGACGGCCGTCATCGCGAAGACGAGCAGCAGGCGCGGCTGGGCCAGCACGCGCAACTGGCGGGCAAGCGGTGCCGGCGGCGTCTGCGGCAGCCCGCGCGGCACGAAGGCCACTGCGCCGATGAAGGCGACGAGGCCGAACAGCGCGACGATCAGGAACGTCGCGCGCCAGCCGAAGTGCTGGCCGATGAAGGTGCCGAGCGGAATCCCGGCGACGAATGCGACGGTCATCCCGCTGAACATCGTCGCGATCGCGCTGGCGGCCTTGTCCTTCGGCACGAGCGTGGTCGCGATGATCGAGCCGACCGAGAAGAACACGCCGTGCGCGAGGCCGGTGAGGACGCGCGCGACGATCAGCGATTCGTAGCTCGGCGCTTGCCACGCGACGAGGTTGCCGACGGTGAACAGCGCCATCAGCCCGGCGAGCAGCGTCTTGCGCGGCACGCGGCCGGTGAGCGCGGTGAGCAGCGGCGCGCCGATCGCGACGCTCAGCGCATAGAGGCTGACGAGCAGGCCGGCGGACGGCAGGCTGACGCCGAGATCGGCGCCGATCGTCGGGATCAGCCCGACGATCACGAATTCGGTGGTGCCGATGGCAAAGGCGCTGATGGTCAGCGCAAGCAGGGCGAGTGGCATGATGGGATCCAGGTTCCAGTCAGGATGGATCGCAGTGTGCCGGCTTTACTTTTGCGGAAAAACTGGTCTATAAACCAAATTGTTTTGATTTCAAATCAATAGTGCCGCCATGAAGATCACGCTCGACGAACTCCAGGCCTTTACCGCCGTGGTCGATTCCGGTTCGATCACGGCTGCCGCGCAGCAGCTCGACCTCACGGTGTCCGCGGCGAGCCGCACACTCGGGCGGCTCGAGGAGAAGCTGAAGACCACGCTGCTGCGCCGGACCACGCGCCGGCTCGAACTGACCGAGGAAGGGCGCGCGTTCCTGCAGGACGCGCGCGCGATCATCGAATCGGTCGAGACGGCGGAGGAGCAGATGCTCGCGCGACGCGAAATGCCGTCGGGGCGGCTGCGTATCGATGCGGCGACGCCGTTCATGCTGCATGTGATCGTGCCGCTCGTGCGCGGCTATCGCGAACGCTTCCCGAAGGTCGAGCTGGAGCTGAACAGCAACGAGGGCATCATCGACCTGCTGGAGCGGCGCACCGATGTCGCGATCCGGATCGGCCGGTTGAAGGATTCGACGCTGCACAGCCGGCGCATCGGCAACAGCCGGCTGCGCATCCTGGCGAGCCCCGCGTATCTCGACGCGCACGGCCAGCCGCGCAAGGCCGAGGATCTCGACAAGCACACGCTGCTCGGTTTCACGCAGCCCGAATCGCTGAACGTGTGGCCGATCCTCGGCACCGACGGCGAAGCGTGCCGCATCGAGCCGGACGTCTGTTCGTCGAGCGGCGAGACGCTGCGGCAGCTCGGGCTGGAGGGCGCGGGCGTCGTCTGCCTGTCGGATTTCATGACCGCGCAGGATCGCGAAGCGGGCCGGCTCGTGCAGGTGCTCGCGCGCCAGACGCTCGAGGTCGAGCAGCCGATCCATGCGGTGTACTACCGCAATACCGCGATCTCGTCGCGGATCGCGTCGTTCGTCGACTACATGATCGAGGTGCTGGGCGGCGGCAGCAGCGACGCGCCGGCGCGTCGCAAGGCCGTGTGGATGGAGCCGCTGTAGCAGCGGGCTCGCGGGGAAGACGGGGCGGGCACAGCCCCAGGGGATCCGGCGTGCCGCGCGGGCGGCACACCGTCGTGCAGCAGCCGTTACGCCTCTTCGGCCCAGGACATCCCGTCGCGCGCGAGCAGCGCCGACGAAGCTGCGGGCCCGAACGTGCCCGCCGTGTACAGGCGCGGCCGGTCGCCGAGCTGCTTCCAGCCGTCGAGGATCGGCTCGACCCACGACCACGCGGCTTCGAGTTCGTCGCGGCGCATGAAGTGCGTGAGGCGGCCGCGGATCACGTCGATCAGCAAACGCTCGTATGCTTCCGCGCGCCGCTCCGGAATCGCCTGCTGCAGGTCGAGGTTCAGGCTCACGGGTACCATGTTCATCCCGCTGCCCGGTTCCTTCGCGAGCATCTGCAGCTGGATCGACTCTTCCGGCTGGAGCTGGATCACGAGGCGGTTGCTGTAGTGGCGCGGGCCGGTCGGGATGATCGAGAACGGCATGTCTGCGAACTCGATCACGATTTCCGACTGGCGGCGCTGCAGCCGCTTGCCGGTGCGCAGGAAGAACGGCACGTTCGCCCAGCGCCAGTTGTTGATGTGCGCGCGCAGCGCGACGAAGGTTTCCGCGCGGCTGTCCGCCGGCACGTTGTCTTCCTCGAGATAGCCCTTGACCGGCTGGCCGTCGACCGCGCCGGCCGTGTACTGGCCGCGCACCGTGTCGCGCGCGACGTCGGCCACCGCCATCGGCCGCAGCGAGCGCAGCACCTTCAGCTTTTCGTCGCGCACCGCGTCCGGGTCGAGCGACACCGGCGGCTCCATCGCGACGATGCACAGCAGCTGCAGCAGGTGGTTCTGCACCATGTCGCGCAGCGCGCCGGTATGGTCGTAGAAGCCCGCGCGGCTGCCGACGCCCACCGACTCCGCCACCGTGATCTGCACGCTGCGGATGCTGGGCGCCTGCCACAGCGGCCCGAAGATCGGGTTGCCGAAGCGCAGCACCATCAGGTTCTGCACGGTTTCCTTGCCGAGATAGTGGTCGATCCGATAGATCTGCGATTCCTCGAAGTGCTTGCCGACCGCATCGTTGATCGCCTTCGCGGACGCGAGATCGTGGCCGAGCGGCTTTTCGAGGACGACGCGCGAGTGCCGGTCGACGAGATGCGCGGCCGACAGGTTGTCGCAGATCGTCGTGAACAGCTCCGGCGACGTCGACAGGTAGAACACGCGGATCGCGTCGCCGCGCGCCGCTTCCGCGAGCCGCAGGTAGTCGTCCGGCGCGTTCACGTCGATCAGCACGTACTTGAACAGGTCGAGGAAACGGCTCCAGGCCGCGGGATCGAACGCCTTTTCATCGATGAACGGGCGCGACTGCTCGTCCATGAACTTGCGATAGCCGTCGATGCCCCAGTCGCGGCGGCCGACCGCGATGATGCGCGTCTCGGGCGGAAGGTTGCAGTGCAGGTGCGCCATGTACAGCGCGGGCAACAGCTTGCGGGCGGCCAGGTCGCCGCCGCCGCCGAAGATGATCATGTCGACGGGCCGGTCGGCCGCGGTCTGGGTAGGCTGATTCGTCATGGGAGGTTCGCGGTGTGAAACGGTGAACGTGAAACGAACGTCAAGGCACCGGGCGCCGATACGTGAACGCACCAGTACGTGAAAACGCTAATAGTGCCCGGTTTTGACGGATTGTGTATGGGTTCGCCCGGATGTAACAGGCCTTGCATTCCGCATGATCGCCCCATTATGATTGAGCGCTCACTCATTAAAGGAATCGAACGTGGCCCGACCGCGCAGTCCCGACAAGCACGAAGCCATCCTCGCCGCGGCCGCTCGCGCGCTTGCCGAGGACGGCGCAACCGCGACGACCGCGCGCATCGCGCGGCTCGCCGGCGTGGCGGAAGGCACGGTGTTCACGTATTTCGAGACCAAGGACGCGTTGCTGAACGCGCTGTACGTGAGCCTGAAGGCCGGGATGCGCGAAGCGATGATGGCCGGGTTTCCGGAACACGCGCCGGTCGAGCAGGCCGTGCGGCATGCGTGGAACGGCTATGTGTCGTGGGGCGTCGCGAATCCGGACGGGCGGCGCGCGCTGCAGCAGCTCGGCGTGAGCGGGCGCATCGACGACGCGCATCGCGCGGCCGGCGCCGAAGGCTTCGGCGGGATCAATGCGCTGCTGCGCGAGCAGGTGGCGACGTCCGGCGCGCTGAAACCCGACGAAGCACACGCGTTCTGCGCAGCGTTGTTTACGTCGATCGCGGAAACGGCGATGGAGTCGATCGCACACGATCCGGCGCGGGCCGACGCGTACCGGGAGGCCGGGTTTCGCGCGTTGTGGGCCGTGTTGCACGCGGTGTGAGGCAAGGGTTGCCGTCGTGACGGCGCGTGCGGTTTCACGCTCACGCGCAGCGGCGATGACGGGTAGCGGGTTTCAGGCAGGGCGATGGAGGTCATGAACGACCGGTACATCGCCGTTATTAATGAGTGAGTAATCATTCATTTTGTGGTTTCACTACGATCAAGGAGTGGAAAAATGTCGAAAGTCTGGCTGGTAACAGGGGCCGCGCGCGGCCTGGGGCGAGCGATTTCGGAAGCCGTGCTGGCGGCGGGCGACCGGCTGGTGGCCGGCGCACGCGATCCCGCGCGGCTGGCCGATCTGGCCGAGCGTCATGGCGACCGATTGCTGCCGGTCGCGCTCGACGTCACCGATGAAGCGGCGGCCGCGCAGGCCGTCGCGGCGGCGCGCGACGCGTTCGGCCGCATCGACGTGCTGGTGAACAACGCGGGCTACGGCCACACGGCGCCGTTCGAGCAGATGGGTGCCGACGATTTCCGCGACCAGATCGAAACGAACCTGTTCGGCGTGATCAACCTGACGCGTGCGGTGTTGCCGACGATGCGCGCGCAGCGTGCGGGACACATCTTCCAGGTGTCGTCGGTCGGCGGGCGCACGTCCACGGCCGGCTTGTCCGCGTATCAGGCTGCGAAGTGGGCGGTCGGCGGGTTCAGCGACGTGCTGTCGAAGGAAGTCGCGCCGTTCGGCGTGCGCGTCTGCACGCTCGAACCGGGCGGGATGCGTACCGACTGGGCCGCGCAGGCGAAGCGCGGTGTCGACGGTCTGCTGCCTGACTATCAGCCGTCGGTCGGGAAGATTCTCGAGCTGCTCGGCGCGTACGGCGGCCACGAAGTCGGCGATCCGGCGCGGATCGCGGCGCTGATCGTCGAGCTGTCGCGCCGCGAGGATGTGCCGATGCGTTTGCTGCTCGGTGGCGACGCGCTGTTCGTGTGCGAGCAGGCGGAGAAGCAGCGCGCGGAAGAGGCCGCGCAGTGGCGTGACGTGACGCTGTCGACGCAGTTTCCGGATGCGAAGCTGCCGGACGGGCTGGAGGCACTGAAGGGGCTGGAGTGAGCGCTGACATTCGCCGTGCTACCCAGGCAGCGTGAGCGGCTGACCGATGCTGGCGCATGCACCTGCGCGCCGGCATCGGTCGGCAGCGCCCATGCGATCGACGGGCGCGCCTTCGTATCAACCAACCTGTTCCACCAGCGCGTGCAATGCCTGCCCGGTTTTCGCGATCGCCGCTTGCGCCGCCTCCGCGCCCTGCGAGGTGCCTTCGACGCGCAGTTCGCGGACGTCGGTGAGGCCGATGAACCCGAGCAGATGCTTCAGATAGCCGGTCTGGTAGTCGAAGGGTGCATACGGGCCGTCGGAATAGACGCCGCCGCTGGCGGTGACCAGATAGACCTGCTTGCTTTCCAGCGTCCCGGTGACGCCGCTTTCGCCATAGCGAAACGTGACCTGGGGCCAGATCACGCGGCCGAACGGCGTGCGCGCTCAGCGCCCCAGCGCGTAGAACTCCGCATTCGGCCGCATGTTCGTCACGTTCGCAATGCGGTTGGACATGCCGAAGAACGCCGAGATCGCCATGATGTCCCACACGTCTTCTTCGACGAAACCATGCGACTTGAGCGTGTCGAAGTCTGCTTCTCCGACCAGATACGCGGCCTGCGACACCTTCATCGCGAAGTCGAGCATCGCCTTCTGCCGGGCGGTGATGTCGGCCTTGCGGTAGTTGGTGGCGACCTGGTCGGCGATCAGCGGATCCTTCGCGCGAATCCGCAGGATCGCACCGTGCGCGATGACGCAGTACTGGCACTGGTTCACGCTGCTGGTGGCCACGACGATCATCTCGCGTTCGGCCTTGCTCAGATTGCCCGGCTTGTCCATCAGCGCGTCGTGATAAGCCATGAACGCGCGAAATTCGTCCGGACGATGCGCGAGGGTCAGGAACACGTTCGGGATGAAGCCCGACTTTTCCTGGACGGCCGCGATGCGTTCGCGAATGTCCTCGGGCAAATCGTCGAGCGCGGGCACGGGAAAGCGGCTGATGGGGGCGGTGTTTGCGGTGGTCATGAGGTCTCCTGGATAAAGTGGCACGGGCGCGCTCGATGCGCGAGCCGCCGTCCGAATAAAGCAACGCGGGTAGTCGTCAGTGGCGTCACGCGTTGACGTCGACGACGATGCGGCCGCGAACCTTGCCGCCGATCAATGCCTCGGCAAGCGGAATCACGTCGCCCAGGCCGACCTGGTGGCTGATCGTGCCCAGCTTCTCGACGTCGAGGTCGGACGCGAGCCGGCGCCATGCCTCCAGGCGATCGGCGCGCGGGCACATGACGCTGTCGATCCCGACGAGCGTCACGCCGCGCAGGATGAACGGCGCGACGGTTGCGGGGAAATCCATGCCGGCGGCCAGGCCGCAGGCCGTCACGACGCCGCGGTACCGCGTGGTCGCGCACACGTTGGCGAGCACATGGCTGCCCGCCACGTCGACCGCGCCGGCCCAGCGTTCCTTGCCCAGAGGCTTGCCGGGCGAGCTGAATTGCGACCGCTCCAGGATCTCCGCGGCGCCGAGCTGCCGCAGGTAGTCGGCATCGGCGGGGCGGCCGGTCACCGCGACGACGCGGTATCCGAGCCGCGCGAGGATAGCCGTGGCGACGCTGCCCACCCCGCCTGCCGCGCCGGTCACCACGATCTCGCCGTCGTCGGGGCGCACGCCATGCCGCTCCAGCGCCATCACGCACAGCATCGCGGTGTAGCCCGCCGTGCCGATGGCCATCGCCTGCTGCGGCGAAAAGGCGGACGGCAGCGGCACCAGCCAGTCGCCATCGACGCGGGCTTTCTGCGCGAGGCCGCCCCAGTGCGTTTCGCCGACACCCCAGCCGTTGAGTACGACCTGGTCACCGGGGCGATGGTCCGGGTGCGTGCTCGCTTCGACTTCCCCGACCAGATCGATGCCGGGCACCATCGGGAACTTGCGGACCACCGGACTCTTGCCGGTAATCGCCAGCCCGTCCTTGTAGTTCAGCGTCGAATAACCCACGCGCACCGTTACATTGCCCGCGGGCAACTGCGCGTCGTCCAGCGTTTGCAGCCGCGCGTGCTGGCCGGTTTCGTCCTTGTCGATCACGATGCCCTGGAACATCCCGTCCTCCTTTCTAATTTCTAGACCGATCGTCTAGTTAATGGCAAAAAAATTCAGCGGCGTGGTAATCCATTGAAGAAAAACTGCGCGAACAATGCCAGCGGCCCGTCGCTGCGCTCCAGTTTCGCGCGCAGTACGGCGCCTTCCCAGCCGATCCAGAAGAATGCGGCCAGCTCGGCGGGATCGGCTGAACCGGCCAGCTCGCCGGCCTGCTGCGCGGCGGCCAGGCAATCGGCGAGGCGGCGTTGCCAGTCCTCGAACGTGGTGCGCAGGCGGGCGCGGAAACTTTCGGGCAGCGTGCCCATTTCCTGCCCGAGATTGCCGATCAGGCAGCCGCGGCTGTACGCGTAGCGGGCCATGCCGTCCCGGGCATCGTCGACGAACGCGCGGACGCGCTGCAGCGGCGAGCGTTCCGGGTCGCCGAAATGACGGTCCAGCTTGCGCGCGAAGAAGTCGGCATAGCGGTCGATCAGTTCGAGGCCGAACGCTTCCTTGCTGTCGAAGTAGTGATAGAAGGAGCCCTTGGGCACGCCCGCGCGCCCGAGAATCTCGTCGAGCCCGGTGGCCGAAAAGCCCTTCTCGGTGAGCACTTCCAGCCCGGTGCGCAACAGCATGTCCCGCGTGGCGACGAGGTCTTCGTGCTGCTTCGGTGGCCTGCCGCGACGGCGAGGCGGATCAGTTCGAACGTCCATGTGCGAATAATAGACCGTTCGTCTCAAAAATCAACGGGTCGCGTGTCGAGCGCGTTCGATGAGGTCGCTGCGGCGGGTCATGCCCGTACTAACCCTGATTAAAAAACCTTATCGCGGTGAAAAATTCCGCATCTTATTGAACTGATATCGGCTCGCTATAGTGGCTCGCTTTCCCGCACGCAGCGACACGCGTGCACACACAAACAAGCTGGAGCCCCTTAGATGACCGACGCCCGATTCACCGAGATCGAGGATCTGATGCCCGCCGCCGGCGGGTTGCGCGAGATCCGTCACCACATCCACCACCATCCCGAGCTCGCGTACGAAGAGCACGACACGGCCGCGCTCGTTGCCGAGAAGCTCGAACAGTGGGGCTGGCAGGTGACGCGCGGGGTCGGCAAGACGGGCGTGGTCGGCACGCTGTGCGTAGGCGACGGCACGCGCAGCATCGGCATCCGTGCCGACATGGATGCGCTGCCGATCATCGAGGCGACGGGGCTGTCCTATGCAAGCGGCACGCACGGCAAGATGCACGCATGCGGCCACGACGGCCACACGACGATGCTGCTCGGCGCCGCGCAGCACCTCGCGAAGACCCGCAATTTCTCCGGCACCGTGCACCTGTATTTCCAGCCGGCGGAAGAACATGGCGTCGACAGCGGCGCGAAGAAGATGATCGACGACGGCCTGTTCGAACGCTTCCCGTGCGACGCCGTGTTCGGCATGCACAACCATCCGGGCGCGGCGCCCGGCGTGTTCCTCACGCGGCGCGGCCCGTTCATGTCGGCCGGCGACAAGGCGATCATCACGATCGAAGGCGTCGGCGGCCACGCGGCCCGGCCGCACCTGACGGTCGATCCGGTGGTCGTCGCGGCGAGCATCGTGATGGCGCTGCAGACGATCGTCGCGCGCAACGTCGACCCCGCGCAGCCGGCGGTCGTCACGGTCGGCTCGATGCACGCGGGCACCGCGAACAACGTGATTCCCAACGGCGCGCGCCTCGAACTCAGCGTGCGCTCGTTCAGCCCCGACGTGCGCGCGCTGCTCAAGCGCCGCATCACGGAGCTCGCCGAAACGCAGGCGGCGAGCTACGGCGCGAGCGCGAACGTCGAGTACATCGAAGGCTATCCGGTCGTCGTCAATACGGATGCCGAAACGGATTTCGCCGCGCAGGTCGCGCGCGAACTCGTCGGCGACGCGCACGTGGTCGAGCAGACCGACCTGCTGATGGGCAGCGAGGATTTCGCGTTCATGCTGCAGCAGCGACCGGGCTCGTTCGTGCGGCTCGGCAACGGCGAAGGCGAGGACGGCTGCATGGTGCACAACCCGAAGTACGACTTCAACGATCGCAACCTGCCGATCGGTGCGGCGTACTGGACACGTCTCGTGGAGCGTTACCTCGGGCAGTGAGCGTGGCGGCGGAGGGCGGCCGGCGCTTCCGGCCGCATTGAGAGGAGACGACAACGATGCAGAAAGACCATCTCGCGCTGCACCCCGCGTCGACGGGGGCCGCCGAAACCAGCACGCCAGGCGCACCGGCCGTCACGCGGCGCGGTGCGATCGCGGCGGCCGTGATCGGCAACTGGCTGGAATTCTTCGATTTCACCGTATACGGCTTCTTCGCGGTGCTGATCGGCAAGCTGTTCTTCCCGTCGAGCGACCCGACCACGTCGCTGCTGCTGTCGGTCGCGACGTTCGCGGCCGGCTTCTTCACGCGGCCGCTCGGCAGCGTCGTGCTCGGCGTCTACGCGGACCGCAAGGGGCGCAAGGCCGCGCTGAACCTGACGATCATGCTGATGGCGCTCGGCACCGGCCTGATCGCGATCGCACCGACCTATGCGCAGGTCGGCGTGGCCGCGCCGCTGCTGGTCGTGTTCGCGCGGCTGCTGCAGGGCTTCTCGCAGGGCGGCGAATTCGGCGCGGCGACGTCGACGCTGCTCGAACAGGGCGGCACGTCGCGCCGTGCATTCCGCGCGAGCTGGCAGCTCGCGACGCAGGGCGGCGCCGCGTTGATGGGCTCGGGCTTCGCGGCGCTGCTGTCGAACACGATGACGAAGGATGCGCTCGAAAGCTGGGGCTGGCGGCTGCCGTTTCTCGTCGGTGTGCTGATCGCGCCGGTCGGCATGTATCTGCGCCGCCGGCTCGCCGACGATGCGCCTGGCGACCGCCATCACGGCATCGAGCGCGGCGTGCTGCACGAGCTGTTCTCGAAGCACACGCGCACGGTGGTGCTGCTGATGCTCACGGTGATGGGCGGCACGGTGTCGACCTACATCCTGACGTTCTACATGCCGACCTATGCGATCCACACGCTCGGCCTGCCGATGAAGCTGTCGATGTTCGTCGGCGTCGCGTCAGGCTGCGTGATGCTGGTCACGTGCCCGCTGTTCGGCTGGCTGTCGGACCGGCTCGGCAGCCGGCGCCTGCCGATCTTCGTCGGCCGTGGCGTGCTGGTCGTATTGCTGTTCCCGGCGTTCTGGCTGATGAACCATCATCCGACGCTGTCGGTGATCCTGCCGCTGACCGCGCTGATGCTGCTGTTCTATTCGCTCGGCTCGGCGTCGGAGATGGCGCTGATGTGCGAGTCGCTGCCGCGCCACGTGCGCGCGACCGGCATCTCGATCGCGTATGCGCTCGCGGTGACGATCTTCGGCGGCACCGCGCAGCTGATAGCGACCTGGCTCGTGAAGACGACCGGCAGCAAGCTTGCGCCAGCCGGCTACGTGGCCGCGTGCGTGGTGCTGTCGCTGGTCGCGGTGGCGATGCTGCGCGAGACGGCGCAGGACGCGATCGACTGACGTGCGGCGCGGCGGGCGGCTCGCGGCAATCCGCGCTTACCGCCCGCGCACCACCCTCAGATATGACGCGAGCATCGTCGCGAGTTCCTGTGCGGCCGGCGTCAGCGGCACGGCCGCGCGCTGCAGCAGGCAGATGTCCTGCGATTCGGCCTGTTCGCGCACCGGCACCTTCGCGAGCGCGCCGGCAAACGGCCCGTGCCGCGTGATCGCTTCGGTTTCGAGCGCCAGGGAATCGGTCTGCGTGACGATCTGCAGCGTCTCGAACATCCCTTCGACGGTGGCGAGAATCTTCGGCGGCGGCAGGCCGTGCACGTCGAAGTACGCGAGCAGCCGGTTGACGACGGGGTCGGCGCTCAGGTTCGGCGAGCGCGTCGACACCCATGCGTAGTCGGCCAGTTCGGCGAGCGATTGCGCATGCATCGCCGGATGCCCGTTGCGGCACACGACCACGGGCGCGGAAGCACGCAGCGGCGTGACCGCGAGATCGGTCGTGTCGGTCTGCTTCGCGACGAGCGCGATCGCGAAATCGACCGCGCTTTCCCGCAGCCAGGCGATCATCATCCGCGACGTGCCGGTGCGCAGATGCACGTCGACCTTGTCGAAGCGCGCGCGGAACGCGCTCAGCACGGGCGCGAACGCGTCGATCAGCGGTTCGGCCACTAGGCCGAGCGTGACGGTGCCTTCGTACGCGCCGCTCAGTTGGCGGATTTCCCGCTCGACCTGTTCGCATTCGCCGAGGATCGAACCGGAGCGCGCGAGTAGCCGCTGGCCGACGGCCGTCGGCACGATCCCGCGATTGGTGCGCGTGAACAGCGTCGCGCCGAGCGTCGCCTCGAGGCTCTGCAGCTGCTGCGTGACGCCGCTCTGCGCGAGATCGAGCGCGCGCGCGGCCGCGCGCAGGCTGCCGTGTTCGACGACGGCCTGGAAGATGCGGAGCTGGGAGAGCGTGAACGCCATGGGCAAGCGCGGGGCCGGTGATCGGGAAAAGTGATCATGATAAGGCCGCGGGCGATTCCGGCGGCGGCGCGTGCGCACTACGATCGCAGGCAGTCCGGCTCGTGCCGTTTGCCCATCGTCCCGTCCTTCGTCGACCATGAAACGCACCTTCCTTCCGCTCGTCTCCTTATGCCTTGCGTTCGCGGCCGGCGTCGCGCACGCACTCGATGCGCGCCCCGTGCGCCTGGGCATCGATCCGACCTATCCGCCGATGGATTCGAAGGCGCCCGACGGCGGCCTGAAGGGCTTCGACGTCGATCTCGGCAACGAGATCTGCCGCCGCGCGCAGTTGCGCTGCCAGTGGGTCGAGCTCGAATTCTCCGGGATGATTCCGGCGCTGCAGGCGCGCAAGATCGACGCGATCCTGTCGTCGATGGCGATCACCGAGAAGCGCGAGAAGCAGATCCTGTTCTCGTCGAAACTGTTCCGCTTCAAGTCGCGGCTCGTCGCACGGCCCGGGAGCGGCGTCGACAGCACGACCGCATCGTTGGCCGGCAAGCGCGTCGGCGTGCAGTCGGGCACGCAGTTCGAATCGTGGGCGCTCGCGCACTGGGCGCCGGCCGGCGTCAGCGTGGTGCCGTACAAGAGCCAGGACGACGTGTTCGCCGATCTCGTCAACGGCCGCCTCGACGCGGCGCTGCTCGGCACCGTGGAAGCCGACTACGGCTTCCTGCGCACGCCGAAGGGCAAGGGCTTCGCGTTCGTCGGCGCACCGCTCGACATGGGCGACCGTGGCGTCGGCATCGGCATGCGGCAGTCCGATACGGCGCTCAAGGCGTCGATCGACGGCGCGATCGCGTCGATGCTGAAGGACGGCACGTACGACCGGATCGCGAAGCAGTATTTCGACTTCAACCCGTACGGCGACTGAGCGTCGAGTCTCTCCGCCGTTTCCCCCCCCTTTTCGTCTTCATTTCGTTCGAGACCATCGATGCAGATTCGCACCACGCCGCTCCTGTCGCCGTCGATCGGCACGCAGCGCACGCTGACGAGCTTTCATTTCGGGCCGGCTGACGCCGGCCGCAAGATCTACCTCCAGGCCGCGCTGCACGCGGACGAGACGCCCGCGATGCTCGCGGCGTTCGTGCTGAAGCAGCGTCTCGCGCAGCTCGATGCCGAAGGCCGGCTCGCGGCCGAGATCGTGCTCGTGCCGGTCGCGAACCCGGTCGGTCTCAATCACCATCTGTTCGGGCATTTCATCGGTCGTTTCGACCTCGCGAGCGGCCGCAACTTCAACCGCGGCTTCCTGCCGCTCGCGGAAATCGCCGCGCGTGCGCGCGACCGGCTCGGCGACGACGGCGAACACAATCGCGCGATCGTGCGCGAGTGCGTCGGCGCGGCGCTCGACGAGCTCGCGCCGCGCACCGAATTCGACGCGCTGCAGCTGGCACTGCTGAAGCTGTCGCTCGACGCCGAGGTCGTGATCGACCTGCATTGTTCGCTCGAAGCGGTGATGCACGTGTACACGAGCGATACCGCATGGCCGGAAGTCGAGCCGCTCGCGCGTTATCTTGGCTCGGAGGTGTCGCTGCTTGCCGAGGATTCGGGCGGGCACGCGTTCGACGATGCGCATCATCTGCTGTGGTCGCAGTTGCGGCAGCACTTGCCGGCGGGCACGCCGATGGCGGCCGGTACCGTGGCCGTGACGGTCGAGTGCCGCGGCCAGCGCGACGTGACGTACGAATACGCGGAGCGCGATGCCGATGCGCTCGTCGACTATCTCGTGTGGCGCGGTGCGGTACACGGCGAACGCAAGCCGTTACCGCCGCTCGCCGCGCCGGCCACGCCGCTCGCGGGCAGCGAGCAGTTCTATGCTCCGGTGAGCGGAATACTCGTGCACCGCGCGGCGATCGGCGCGACGATCCGCGCCGGCGATCCGCTGTTCGACATCGTCGATCCGCTGACGGATGCGATCACGACGATCTCGAGCGGGACCGACGGCGTGTTCTACATGCGTCGCGCGATTCGGTTCGTGACGGCCGGCGCGCCGCTCGGCCGCGTGACGGGCACGGTGCCGGTGCGCAGGGGGATGTTGCTCGGCGCGTGAGCGGCGCGGTGTCCTACCGGTGTGCGACGCGGTTTCGTTCTTGTCAAATTGACCGTGTTTCCGTGCGTCACTAAATTGTGCGGCGCGGAGTTCGCTCCGTGTTCCGTGAGAAGAACGCTGGAACCAAGTGGAGTTGATACGGGCAGCCCTGGGTTGCCCGTTTTTTTGTGGGAATTGTCGTATCGCTGATACGACAATCGAGCCGGATGCATCGTTGCCCCGGCTATTCGGAAAGCCGCATGTCATGTCGGCGGGCCCCGTTGTTCACCCCCGCCGTGCCACCAGCTCCGACACTGTCTGCGCGGCCTGCTGCAGCGGCCCGAGAAACTCCTTCACCATCTGCTTCGCGGTATGCCGCTGCGCGTTGCCGCTGATGTTCATCGCCGCGATGATCTGCCCGCGCCGGTTGCGGATCGGGGCGGACAACGACATCAGTCCCACTTCGAGTTCCTGGTCGACCACGGCCCAGCCCTGCTGGCGCACCTGTGCTATCGCCGCCTTCAGTTCGCCGAGGTCGGTGATCGTGCGCGGCGTGTGCGCGCGGATGCCGCTTTGTGCGAGTGTTTCGTCGAGTGCCGCATCGTCGAGCGCGGACAGCAGGACGCGGCCCATCGACGTGCAGTACGCGGGCAGCCGGCTGCCGATCGACAGGTTGATCGTCATGATCTTGCGGGTCGGCACGCGCAGCACGTAGACGATCTCGGTGCGGTCGAGCACGGCCGCCGAGCAGCTTTCGTGGATCTGCGCGGACAGCTGCTCCATGACGGGATCGGCGAGATTCCAGAACGGCATCGACGTCAGGTACGCGAAGCCGAGCTCGAGGATCTTCGGCGTGAGCCGGAACAGCCGACCGTCGGCCTCGACGTAGCCGAGCGTCTGCAACGTAAGCAGGATCCGGCGCGCGCCCGCGCGCGTGAGCCCGGTGGCCGAGGCGACCTCGGTGAGCGTCTGCTCCGGACGGGCCGCGTCGAACGCGCGGATCACCGCGAGGCCGCGCGCGAACGACTGGACATAGGAGTCGCCGGGTTTCGTCTGAGTGTCTTCGGTTGTCATGAGCGATGGGAATATCGTGCAGCCGAGAAGATAGCGCATGGGGCCTGACACGCCAACCGCCCGGTGGACCGGGCGCTTGACAGGTCGTCCCCGCACTCCCTATGATGCGTTGAACGTTCGATACACGATCTTATGTTCGTATATAGAACATTTAAGCGCATCCCGGCGGGCAATGCAAGGGGGGCGCCCTGTTCATTCCCCAGCCTGTCCTGGGACCGGAGACACTGATGACCGAAGCTTTTCTGTGTGATGCGATCCGTACGCCGATCGGGCGTTACGGCGGTGCACTGTCCGGCGTGCGCGCCGACGACCTGGGCGCGGTGCCGCTCAAGGCGCTCGTCGAGCGCAACCGCGACGTCGACTGGACGGCGATCGACGACGTGATCTACGGCTGCGCGAACCAGGCCGGCGAGGACAACCGTAACGTCGCGCGCATGTCGGCGCTGCTCGCCGGGCTGCCGCAGGGCGTGCCGGGTTCGACGATCAACCGCCTGTGCGGTTCCGGGATGGATGCGGTGGGCGTGGCCGCCCGTGCGATCAAGTCCGGCGAGGCCGCGCTGATGATCGCGGGCGGCGTCGAGAGCATGACGCGCGCGCCGTTCGTGATGGGCAAGGCCGCGAGCGCGTTCGCGCGCCAGGCCGACATCTACGATACGACGATCGGCTGGCGCTTCGTCAATCCGCTGATGAAACAGCTGCACGGCGTCGATTCGATGCCGGAGACGGCCGAGAACGTCGCGGTCGACTACAACATCAGCCGCGCCGACCAGGATCTGTTCGCGCTGCGCAGCCAGCAGAAGGCCGCGCGTGCGCAGCAGGACGGCACGCTCGCCGAGGAAATCGTGTCGGTCACGATTCCGCAGAAGAAGGGCGATCCGGTGATCGTGTCGCGCGACGAGCATCCGCGCGAGACGTCGCTTGAAACGCTGGCCAAGCTCAAGGGTGTCGTGCGCCCGGACGGCTCGGTGACGGCCGGCAACGCGTCGGGCGTCAACGACGGCGCCGCCGCGCTGCTGCTCGCGAACGAAGCAACCGCGAAGCGCTTCGGCCTGACGCCGCGCGCCCGCGTGCTGGGCATCGCGACGGCCGGCGTCGCACCGCGCGTGATGGGCATCGGCCCCGCGCCGGCCACGCAGAAGCTGCTCGCCCGGCTCGGGATGACGATCGACCAGTTCGACGTGATCGAGCTGAACGAGGCGTTCGCCTCGCAAGGTCTCGCGGTGCTGCGCATGCTCGGCGTCGCCGACGACGATCCGCGCGTGAACCCGAACGGCGGCGCGATTGCACTGGGCCATCCGCTCGGCGCATCGGGTGCGCGTCTCGTGACGACCGCGATGTACCAGCTGCATCGCACGAACGGCCGCTTTGCGCTGTGCACGATGTGCATCGGCGTCGGCCAGGGCATCGCGATCGCGATCGAACGCGTCTGATCCGCGTCTCGCGGCGAAGCGGTACGGTTACCGCTTCGCCATATACGAAACGATGCGCGGCACGAGGATTCTCGTGCCGCGCATTGTCGTTAACCGGCCTGCGACAACTGCGCGAGGCGCGCCTCGAGCGCGTCGATCTCGGTGTCCGCGAACACTTCGATGCCGTGCTCGCGCAGCAATGCCGCCGTGACACCGGCGCCCGCGTGCCGCCGGTTCTCGAAGCTCCCGTCATAAATGAACGTGCTGCCGCACGACGGACTGCCGTCGGCCAGGATCGCGAAGCGGCAATCGTGCGTGCGCGCGAGTGCCAGTGCGGTATGCGCACCCGATACGAACGGCGCCGTCACGTCCGTTCCGTTCACGTCGACGATGCGCGCGGCGCCCGACAGCACTCGCTGCCCCGATTCGCCGCCGGCGATTTCGGCGGGCGGGCGCGGCACGCTGAAGCCGCCGGCCAGTTCGGGGCAGACGGGCACGAGGCGCCCTTCGCGTTGCCACCGTTCGAGCGCGTCGTGCGCGGCAGTCTTGGCCGAGCCGTTGTAACGGACCGGATGACCGACCACGCACATGCTGACGAGGATCTTCGGCATGGCTGGCGGCTGCGCTTCGTTCTGCAATTTCGCTCTCCGTGATGCCGCGACGGCCGATGGCTGATGGCGGCGGTGGCAAAGCGGGAAATTCTACGCGTCACCCGCGTGCCGGTGCGTCAGGCCGCCGGGCTTTCCAGATGAATGTCTTCGGGCTCGAGCGCGTACAGCGCCGGGTCGGGCGATGCGCTGACCATGAAGCCGAGCCGCAGGTAGAAGTCGATCGTGCGCTGCGACGGTGTCGCGGATACATACAGGCGTGCGGCACCCATCGCGCGCGCCTGCTCACGGGCCGCGCTGTAGAGCTGCTCGCCGAGCCCGCAGCCGCGCCATTCGCGGCTCACGTGCAGGAACTTCAGCTGCAGCATGTCGCGGTGCGGACCGAGCGGCTGGCTGTCGACGACCACCGCGGCGACGAGTCGTGCGCCGTCGAACATGCCGACGCACCAGCCGCCGCGATCATGACAGTCGAGCAGGATCGGCGTGTAGTGGTCGGCTTCGCCATCCGGCCAGCCACGGACGTCGTAGAACTCGGGCACGAGATGCAGCGCGCCGTCGCGCAGCACATACAGGTGCTCGATGATCTCGCGCCGGTCGATGGTCCACACGAGCGGCACCTCGTCGCGTGCGAGCGGGCGTGGGCAAAGCGCGTCGCGTTCGGCGGCGGTGCGGCGCGTCATGCGGCCGCCCGGTGCGCGGCGATCGCATACATCAGCGGCAGGCGCGGCAGGTGATCGGGCGGCACCATCCGGTGGCCGTCCAGCTCACGCATGCCATCGAAGCCCTTCCAGCCGTTCGCATACGGATATTCGGTCAGGCGGTCGATCGCGAGCCCGGCCGACACGAGTGCGTTCACGACCTCGCCGATGCCCCACATGAACTCGTAGCTCGGATGCGGGTTCGCGAAATCGACGACGCCCGGATGGTCGTGCTGCGCGCCGAGCCCCGTGCCGGATGCGGCGACGTAATCGCCGACGCCCGCCGGCTCCTCGGTCGCGTCGGTCTTGAAATAGTCGTAGCGCGGCGCCCAGTGTTCGTCGAAATACAGCGCGAACGGATGAAACTCGACCATCGCGAAAC
This sequence comes from Burkholderia aenigmatica, assembly GCF_902499175.1. Lineage (GTDB taxonomy): Bacteria > Pseudomonadota > Gammaproteobacteria > Burkholderiales > Burkholderiaceae > Burkholderia > Burkholderia aenigmatica. The sequence goes on along the minus strand of NZ_CABVQC010000017.1, from coordinate 84,490 downwards.
GGCCGCCCGGCGCAAGCAGCGCGGCGATCCCGCGCGCCCACGCGTTCAGGTCGGACAGCCAGCAGATCGCGCCGTACGACGTGAACACGCGATCGAAGCGCTCGCCGCGCGCGGCAGCCTCGGGCATCCAGTCGAGCACGTCGGCGCGCTCGAAACGCGCGGGCAGGCCCGCGTCGGCCGACAGTTGCCGGGCGAAGGCGATCGCTTCGTCGGAAATGTCGATGCCCGTCGCATGCGCGCCGTCGCGCACGAGACTCAGCGTGTCCTGCCCCGCGTTGCACTGCAGGTGCAGGAGCCGCAGCCCGGTGACGTCGCCGAGCAGCTCGCGTTCTTCCGGAAAGAGCGTCGAGCCGCCTTCGCGGAAAAACGCGGCCTGATCGCCTTTATGGCTGTTATGCGCGACTGTCGCCCTATTCCAGGACAGCCGGTTCAGTTCGTGCCATGCCTTTTTCATTGAATTCGAATGCCGGGTGAATGGAGCGGGATAGATGGAATTGTTGCGCCGAATGCAACGACAGGCGGCATTACAATGCCGCCCGGCGTGTTCGGGCTGCGTGGCGTGACAGGCGGATGAACACGCGCGGCGATTATTTCAGAATGATTTGATCGAAATCATGGCGGCGGCAGAATTGAATATTTTACGCGAGAAAAGGGTAAGGTTTTTCCCCAATGTGCCGACAGCAAGATGAAGACCGTCGTAAAGCGATAAACCGTTTTTCGGCTACTGAGCGTGATTTCAGCGCGGCGCGGACAACAGATCCGCCTTTCGGAGCCTTGCATGCGCAATAACCAGCCCGTCACTCAACAGGAATTCGATTTTCCCGACGACGTCACGCTGATGTCGACGACCGATGCAGACAGCATCATCACCTACGCCAACACGACGTTCGCGCAGGTGAGCGGCTTCACGAACGAGGAACTCGTCGGCCAGCCGCACAACGTGGTGCGCCACCCGGACATGCCGCGCGAAGCGTTTGCCGACATGTGGGCGACGCTCAGGCGCGGCGAGCCGTGGACCGCGCTCGTGAAGAACCGCCGCAAGAACGGCGACCACTACTGGGTGCGTGCGAACGCGATTCCCGTCATGCGCAATGGCGAGCCACAGGGCTACATGTCGGTGCGCACGAAGGCGCCGCACGACGAGACCGTCGCCGCCGAGGCGCTCTACAAGGTATTTCGTGAAGGCAAGGCCGGCCAGCGCCGGTTCCACAAGGGGCTGGTGATCCGCACGGGCCTGCTGCGCATCGCGTCGCTGTCGCAGACGATGTCGGTGCGCGCGCGCGTGCATTCGGCGCTGTGCGTGCTCGCGCCGGCGGTCGTCGGCGCGGGCTGGGCATGCGGACTGGCCGGCGGCGGGCTCGCGATATTTGCCGCGGCGACGGTCGGCTTGGCGGCGGCGGCCGGCCTGTGGCTCGATGCGCAGATCGTGCGTCCGCTGAAGCGGCTGCACGACCAGGCGCTGAACGTCGCGACCGGCGAAAGCCGGCGCGGCGTGCGGATGAACCGCGTCGACGAGATCGGCATGACGCTGCGCACGATCAACCAGCTCGGGCTGATGTTCCGCTGGCTCGTCGACGACGTCAGCGAGCAGGTGCACAACGTGCAGCGCGCGAGCAACGAGATCGCGCAGGGCAACAACGACCTGAGCGCGCGCACCGAGCAGGCCGCGTCGAGCGTGCAGGAGACGGCCGCGTCGATGGCCGAGATGACGGCGACCGTCGACAGCAACGCGGAGACGGCGCTGCAGGCGAACCAGCTCGCGATGTCGGCCAGCGAGGCGGCCGGGCGCGGCGGGCAGGCGGTGGGCGAGGTCGTCACGACGATGAGCGACATCACCGCCAGCTCGCGCAAGATCGCCGACATCATCGGCGTGATCGACGGCATCGCATTCCAGACCAACATCCTTGCATTGAACGCGGCGGTGGAGGCGGCACGTGCGGGCGAACAGGGACGCGGCTTCGCGGTGGTCGCCGGCGAGGTGCGGGCGCTCGCGCAGCGCAGCGCGAACGCGGCCAAGGAGATCAAGACGCTGATCGGCGCGAGCGTCGACCGCGTCGAGTCGGGCGCGCGGCGCGTGGACGAGGCGGGCAAGACGATGGAGGACATCGTCGCGCAGGTGAAACGCGTGTCGGACCTGATCGCGGAGATCAGCTCGTCAACGGCCGAGCAGAGCACCGGCGTGTCGCAGGTCGACCAGGCGGTCGTGCATCTGGACAACATCACGCAGCAGAACGCGGCGCTGGTCGAGCAGAGCACGGCGGCATCGGAGAGCCTGAAGCAACAGGCGACGCGTCTCGTGGATGCGGTGAACGTGTTCCGGTGATCGTCGGGGCGCGCATACGATGTGCGCGCCCAAGCGTTGCATCCTGTTTGAAGCGCGATGCGCATTCAGGCTTTTCGATTCAAGCACATTGAGCCAAACGAGAAATATTCGTATTTGGGATTTTGTGTCGATGCGTTGAATCGAGTCGGGATGATCAAGTCAGGAATAATTTGATGAGTGGCCGGCAAACCGTTTCCCGGCCTGGTGTTTAGTTTCATCCATAAACGAATTGTTTGGTAAAAACAAGATAATGCATTTTTAATGCATATTTACCCGAATACGGCATAATGTTTTCGCCGAATTTGCCGAAAGCGCAGGAGTCAGACCAATGCGCATGCGGATCGACCGCAATGCGCGGGGTCGAGAATCAATCGACAAGCGGGCGCAAGATCCGCTACCCGGAGCTCCACACCATGCGCAACAACCAGCCCGTCACGCAACGCGAATTCGATTTTCCCGACGACGCGACGCTGATGTCGACCACCGACGCGAACAGCTACATTGCCTACGCGAACGCGGCATTCATCCAGGTCAGCGGATTTTCCCCCGAAGAGATCGAAGGCCAGCCGCACAACGTGGTACGGCACCCGGACATGCCGAAGGAGGCGTTCGCCGACATGTGGGCGACGCTCAAGGGCGGCGAGCCGTGGACCGCGCTCGTGAAGAACCGCCGCAAGAACGGCGATCACTACTGGGTGCGCTCGAATACGGTGCCGGTGATGCGCAACGGGCAGCCGACCGGCTACATGTCGGTGCGCACGAAGGCGTCGCGCGACGAGATCGCCGCTGCCGAGGTGCTCTACAAGGCGTTCCGCGAAGGCAACGCCGGCAACCGGCATTTCCACAAAGGGTTGATTGTCCGCAAGGGCTTGACCGGCTTCATGTCGCTGTTTCAGACGATGTCGGTGCGCGCACGGCTCCATGCGTCGCTGTGCGTGCTCGCGCCGGTGGTGGTGGCCGGCGGCTGGGCATGCGGCCTGCAGGGCGGCGCGCTCGCCGCTTTCGCGGCAGTGGCCGCCGGTGCCGCGGCGGCGGCGGGCCTGTGGCTCGATGCGCAGATTGCACGGCCGCTGATGCAGTTGCGCGACCAGGCGTTGCGCGTCGCGACCGGCGAAAGCCGCAGCGGCGTGGCGATGAACCGCGTCGACGAGATTGGCATGACGCTGCGCACGATCAACCAGCTCGGGCTGATGTTCCGCTGGCTCGTCGACGACGTGAGCGAACAGGTGCTGAACGTGCAGCGCGCGAGCAATGAGATCGCGCAGGGCAACAATGATCTGAGCGCGCGCACCGAGCAGGCGTCGACGAGCGTGCAGCAGACGGCCGCGTCGATGGCCGAAATGACGGCGACCGTGTCGAGCAACGCGGAAACGGCGCTGCAGGCGAATCAGTTGTCGGTGTCGGCGAGCGACGCGGCCGAGCGCGGCGGGCAGGCGGTGGGCGAGGTCGTCACGACGATGAACGACATCACCGCGAGTTCGCGCAAGATCTCCGACATCATTGGCGTGATCGACGGCATCGCGTTCCAGACCAACATCCTTGCGCTGAACGCGGCGGTGGAGGCCGCGCGGGCCGGCGATCAGGGGCGCGGTTTCGCGGTGGTTGCGGGCGAGGTGCGGGCGCTCGCGCAGCGCAGCGCGAACGCGGCCAAGGAGATCAAGACGCTGATCGGCGCGAGCGTCGAACGGGTCGAATCGGGCGCGCGGATCGTCGACGGCGCGGGCAAGACGATGGAGGACATCGTCACGCAGGTAAAACGCGTGTCGGACCTGATCGCGGAGATCAGCTCGTCGACGGCGGAGCAGAGCACGGGGGTCGCGCAGGTCGATCAGGCGGTCGTGCATCTGGACAACATCACGCAGCAGAACGCGGCGCTCGTCGAGCAGAGCACGGCGGCGTCGGAGAGTTTGAAGCAGCAGGCGACGCGGCTGGTGGAGGCGGTGAACGTGTTTCGGTGATGTGTGGTGCGGGAGGTAGGCGACCCGCGCTGCGCTGGCCGTCTACGTCATTGCACCTTGGGTTCGGGCAACAGTGATCCGGGCATCCCGGACCAACGTTCACTTCGACGCGTCGCCCGGATTGGTTGAGCTCGTCCGGTTTGAAAATTTTCCCAGCCAAGGCGCTTTTCTCGCCACGGGCCGAATGCTGATCCAGGACCGCCATCACGTTTTCCGCTCGTCGCGTTGCAAGCTGTTGCGCGTCGAGTTCGGTTTGTTCGGCCAGTCCGATCAGCCATACCGTATCAATGATCGGAAAGCGCTTGGCATGTCGCTCGACCATGCGGACAATCTCGACAGTTCAGTCGAAGAAATCGTGCTTGAATCAGCATCGAAAACAATGTCGATGTAATGGGCGGGCATGTTCAATGCGCCGTCACAGGCGAACGCCGTGTAGGTGCAGCTCAGCGCGAGCGCGGCGGTTAGGAGCTTAGTCACCAGGCCGACCGCATGTTCTTCTTCCATCGACCCGGATGCGTTGTGTGGGGACAAGCCATAGACAATGGCCGGTGAGCTTTTCGCTGTCTATAGAACGAGTACGATTTCTGGTTCGTAGTCCGACTTAATTTGATGGTGAGAAACAGCCATCGAAACCGGGGCGAAGGGTGATCAAGCAGAAAGCGGCAGCATCGGTACGCCTGAGGTAGCAGGCGACGCGCGTGGTGGAAACGGTGGGTGTGTTTGGATGAGCACGCGGAGAGATGCCAGGCGTGCGGCGGGAAGGTCACCCGCCCGTACGCCTTGCGGGCTCTATGTACGCCGGACCGTCAGGTGAGGTGTGCATACGCGAGCAACCCGGATAGAGGCGGAGCGCTCAACCGAGCGACTTGCTGCGAAATGGGAAATGAGACTTGAACGAAATTCGTGCGCGATATGACGTATCGGCGGATACAGCGTCGAAATCGCGTGCGCAGAGCGGAGCGACATCGCGCATATCAAGATGACGCGGGCACGGCGGAGAGGGACACCGGCCCGCGTCGGACCGCCCGGTTCCGGCCGGGCGGTCAGGGCCTGTCGCTGGCGCGCCAGGCCCTGAACCGTCAGACGGCGAGGCAGAGGTACTTGATCACGACGTAGTCGTCGATGCCGTAGTGCGAGCCTTCGCGGCCGAGGCCCGACTGCTTCACGCCACCGAACGGTGCGACTTCGTTCGAGATCAGGCCCGTGTTCACGCCGACCATCCCGTATTCGAGCGCTTCCGCCACCTTCCACACGCGACCGATGTCGCGGCTGTAGAAGTACGCGGCCAGGCCGAACTCGGTGTCGTTCGCGAGGCGGATCACTTCGTCGTCGCTGCCGAACTTGAACAGCGGCGCGAGCGGCCCGAACGTCTCTTCCTTCGCGACCTTCATCGCCGGCGTGACACCCGTCAGCACGGTCGGCTCGAAGAAGCCGTGGCCGAGCGCGTGGCGCTTGCCGCCCGTCACGACGGTCGCGCCCTTCGCGAGCGCGTCCTCGATGTGCGCCTCGACCTTCAGCACCGCCGCTTCGTTGATCAGCGGGCCTTGCGTGACGCCCGGCTCGGTGCCGCGGCCGACCTTCAGCTGGCCGACGGCCGCCGCGAGCTTCTGCGCGAACTGGTCGTACACGGCTTCATGCACGTAGAAACGGTTCGTGCACACGCAGGTCTGGCCGCTGTTGCGGTACTTCGATGCGATCGCGCCCTGCACGGCCGCGTCGAGATCCGCATCGTCGAACACGATGAACGGTGCGTTGCCGCCGAGCTCCAGCGACACCTTCTTGACCGTCGCCGCGCATTGCGACATCAGCAGGCGGCCGACCGGCGTCGAGCCGGTGAACGACAGCTTGCGCACGATCGGGTTCGACGTCAGCTCGCCGCCGATCGCCTTCGGGTCGCCCGTGACGACGCTGAACACGCCGGCCGGCACGCCCGCGCGCTCGGCCAGCACGGCCATCGCGAGCGCGGAGAACGGCGTTGCCTCGGCCGGCTTCACGACGATCGGGCAGCCTGCGGCGAGTGCCGGGCCGACCTTGCGCGTGATCATCGCCGCCGGGAAGTTCCACGGCGTGATCGCCGCGCACACGCCGATCGCTTCCTTCGTCACGACGATGCGCTTGTCGCTCGCCGGCGTCGGGATCGTGTCGCCGTATACGCGCTTGCCTTCTTCCGCGAACCACTCGAGGAACGATGCCGCGTAGCCGATCTCGCCCTTTGCTTCAGCCAGCGACTTGCCCTGCTCGGTCGTCAGGATCAGCGCGAGGTCGTCGGCGTTTTCCATCATCAGGTCGTGCCACTTGCGCAGGACGACCGCGCGTTCCTTCGCGGTCTTCTTGCGCCACGCCGGCCATGCGGCGTTCGCGGCTTCGATCGCGTGACGCGTCTCGGCCATGCCCATCGCCGGCACGGTGCCGAGCAGGCCGCCCGTTGCCGGGTTGCGGACTTCGAACGTCTCGCCGTTCGTCGCGCCTTGCCATTCGCCGTTGACGTACGCCTGCTGGCGGAACAGCGACGGGTCTTTCAGTGCCAGGGTTTCCTGAACAGTGCTCATATGAATCACCTGCTTCGAAAAGGACGGATGAAACGGCCGCCGCCGTCATGAAGACGGCGGCGGCGCATTCAATTGAAGTCGACGGGAACTCAGGCCGGCACGCCGACCGTTTCCTTCAGCACTTCCTCGAGGATCACGAGTGCTTCGTCGAACACGGCTTGCGGGATCGTCAGCGGGAACAGGAAGCGCACGACGTTCGAGTACACGCCGCACACGAGCAGCAGCAGGCCGCGCTCGAGCGCACGCGCCTGCACGCGCTTCGTGAAGTCCGCATCCGGCTCGCCCGAGCCCGGCTTCAGGAACTCGACTGCGATCATCGCGCCCGGGCCGCGCACGTCGGCGATCTGCGGCACGTCGGCCTGCAGTGCGTTCAGCTTCGCCTTCAGCACGTCGCCGAGTTGCGTCGCGCGTTCGCACAGCTTCTCTTCGTCGATGATTTCGAGCACCGCGTGTGCCGATGCGACGGCCAGCGGGTTGCCCGCGTACGTGCCGCCGAGGCCGCCAGGCGCTGCCGCGTCCATCACGTCCGCACGGCCGACGACGCCCGACAGCGGCATGCCGCCCGCGAGGCTCTTCGCCATCGTGATCAGGTCGGCCAGCACGTCGTAGTGCTGCATCGCGAACAGCTTGCCGGTACGCGCGAAGCCGGTCTGGACTTCGTCGGCGATCAGCAGGATGCCGTGTTCGTTACAGATCTTGCGCAGCGCGCGCACGAACTCGGCGGGCGCCGGGTTGAAGCCGCCTTCGCCCTGGACCGGTTCGAAGATAATCGCGGCGACGCGCTTCGGATCGATGTCGGCCTTGAACAGCATCTCGATCGCCTTGATCGAGTCGGCGGTCGTCACGCCGTGCACGGCGTTCGGGTACGGGGCGTGGAACACGTCGCCCGGGAACGGGCCGAAGTTCAGCTTGTACGGAGCGACCTTGCCGGTCAGCGCCATGCCCATCATCGTGCGGCCGTGGAAGCCGCCCGCGAAGGCGATGACGCCCGGACGGCCGGTCGCTGCACGTGCGATCTTGATCGCGTTCTCGACGGCTTCTGCGCCGGTCGTGAAGAACGCGGTCTTCTTCGGGAAGTCGCCCGGTGCGCGGTCGTTGATCTTTTCAGCCAGCTCGACGTACGACGCGTACGGGACGATCTGGTAAGCGGTGTGCGTGAAAAGGTTCAGTTGATCCGAGATCGCCTTGACGATCTTCGGGTGGCGGTGGCCCGTGTTCAGCACCGCGATGCCGGCGGCGAAATCGATGAAGCGGCGGCCTTCGACATCCCACAGTTCCGCGTTCTCGGCGCGGGCTGCGTAGAACTCGCACATCACGCCAACCCCGCGCGGGGTGGCGGCGTTCTTGCGGGCCAGCAGGTCGGCATTCTTCACGGTCATCTCCTTGATGTTCTTTCCGGTGAGTAGGGAATCGGGCGCGTTGGCAGCCCATGGAGGCGACTATAATCACATTTGGCTCTGGCAATCAGAGCCATTTCAATAAATATACAGGAGCCAATCATGCGCGCGAGCGTGTTGTCGGACTGGCTGGCGCAGCGCCTCGTGCGCGGCGGCGAACAGCCGATCTACCGGCAGCTTCACCGGCTGCTGCAACAGGCGATCCTGTCGCGCGAACTGCCGGCCGGTACGCGCGTGCCGTCGTCGCGGCTGCTCGCGGCCGAACTCGGGATCGCGCGCAACACGGTCACGCAGGTTTACGAACAGCTTGCGCTCGAAGGCTATGTGAATTCGGCGACGGGCCGCGGCACCTTCGTGGCCGACAGCGCGCCGGACGAGATCGTCGGCGCACCGCCCGACGCGGCCGCCGCGCGACCGGCGCTCGTGCTGTCGTCGGCGCGGCGGCTGTCCGCGCGTGGCACGCGGCTCGTCGAAGGCGCCGGCGTGTCGAAGCGGCAGGGCGGCGCGTTCATGCCGGGCGTGCCCGATGTGTCGCGATTTCCGGCGCGCGTGTGGACGCGGCTGCACAACAAGTACTGGCGGCGGCTGCGCCCCGATTTGCTGACCTACGCGCCGGGCGGCGGGCTCGCTTTGCTGCGCGAGGCGCTGGCCGACTACCTGCGCACGTCGCGCTCGGTGCGCTGCACGCCCGAGCAGATCGTGATCACGACCGGCATCCACCAGTCGATCGACCTCGCGGTGCGGCTGCTGACCGACCCGGGCGACGCGATCTGGACCGAGGATCCGTGCTACTGGGGCGTGCGCAGCGTGCTGAATGTGTCGGGGCTGACGACGCGGCCGATTCCGGTCGACGACGAAGGGATCGCGCCGTCGGCCGCCGATCTCGCGGAGCCGCCGAAGCTGATGCTCGTCACGCCGTCGCACCAGTATCCGCTCGGCATGGTGATGAGTCTCGCGCGGCGGCGCATGTTGCTCGAATACGCGCGCCAGCACGGCTGCTGGATCATCGAGGACGACTACGACAGCGAATTCCGCTACGGCAGCCGGCCGCTTGCGTCGCTGCAGGGTCTCGACACGTCGGGGCAGGTGATCTACGTCGGCAGTTTCGGCAAGACACTGTTCCCGGGGCTGCGGGTCGGCTACCTGGTCGCGCCGGAGCCGCTCGCGGAAAGCTTCGCGACCGCGAGCGCCGAGCTGTATCGCGAAGGGCAGCTGTTGCAGCAGGCCGTGCTCGCGGAATTCATCGCGGAAGGGCACTTCGTGTCGCACATCCGCAAGATGCGCACGCTGTACGGGCAGCGCCGCGAAGTGCTGCTCGACGCGGTCGCGCAACGCTACGGCGACACGCTGCACGCACTTGGCAGCGATGCGGGGCTGCATCTCGTCACGCAGTTGCCGGAGGGTGTCGACGATCGCGCGGTTGCGCAGGCCGCGCTCGAGCGCAACATCGTCGTGCGGCCGCTATCCGGCTACTACGCGGATCGCGAGCGCGCGGCGTCGGGGTTGCTGCTCGGCTATGCGTGCGTGCCGGAGGACGAGATCGCGACCGCGTTCGCAACGCTCGCCGAGGCGATCGACGAGCGGGCGTTCGGCGGGGTCGTTGCAGGGGCTTGAGCGGAGCGGCTCGACCGCATAGTCGCGGTGTCGTGCGGGCAGTCGGCGCAGGGCACGATCAACGCTCGCCGCAGCGTCGGGAACGTCCGCGCGCTTACAGCCGGATCAGCGCCGCGCCCGCCACCACCAGCGCGCACGCGGCGAGCCGCTGCGCGCCGGGCCGCTCGCGCATCACGAGCCAGCCGATCGCAACCGCGAAGATCGAGCTCGTTTCGCGCAGCGCCGACACCGTCCCGACCGGCAAGTACCGGTACGCGAGGATCACGATCCCGTACGCGGCGAGCGAGATCGTGCCGGCGATCGCGCCCTGCGTGAGCGCGGTGCGCGAGCCGAGCACCGCGCGCGGGCCGCCACGCACCGCGCAGACCAGCACGAACTGCGGCACGCTCCACAGCACATACACCCACGCGATGTAGCCGAGCGCGCTGCCCGACACGCGCGAGCCGATGCCGTCGCAGATCGAATACGCGGCGATGAACACGCCCGTGAGCAGCGCAAACGGCACGCCTTCGCCGGAGAACCGGAAGCCGCGCCGCAGCGCGAGCGACATGATGCCGAACGACACGAGCGCGATGCCCGCGAAGCCGAACGGCGTCGGCCGCTCGTGCAGGATCGCGAGTGCCAGCACCGACACGAGCAGCGGCGAGATGCCGCGCGCGATCGGATAGATCTGCCCGAATTCGCCGCTGCGGTACGCGCGCGCCAGCGTGAAGCAGTACGCGACCTCGAGCGCGGCCGACGCGGCGATGTACGGCCACGCGGCGGGCGCCGGCGCGGGCAGCAGCGCGGCGCCGACGACACCGAACGCGAAATACGGCAGCGACATCGTGCCGAGCTGCACGAGCCGGTCTTCGCTGACGTGGAGGAAGGCATTCCAGATCGCGTGCAGCAACGCGGAGCACAGCACGAGGCCGATGAAGAGGTGGTCCATGGGCGAAGGGGCGGACGGGGGCGGGAGCGCCGTCATTATGTGGGTATCGGGCGCGCTCGCACGGAATTGTCGATAATGGCGTGTTGTTATTCACCGGATGCCGACCATGACCGAAGCCACCCAAGCCCAGCCTGCCGTTCCGCGCCTCACGAGCCTGTCGCACGGGGGCGGCTGCGGCTGCAAGATCGCGCCGGGCGTGCTGTCCGAGCTGCTGAAGCGCGCGACGCCGCCCGCCCTGTTCCCGGATCTGCTGGTCGGCACCGAGACGTCCGACGACGCGGCCGTCTATCGCCTCAACGACGAGCAGGCGATCGTCGCGACCACCGACTTCTTCATGCCGATCGTCGACGATCCGTTCGACTTCGGCCGCATCGCGGCGACCAACGCGCTGTCCGACGTCTACGCGATGGGCGGCAAGCCGATCCTCGCGCTCGCGCTGGTCGGGATGCCGATCAACGTGCTGCCGCATGAGACGATCGCGGCCGTGCTGCGCGGCGGCGAATCGGTGTGCGCGGATGCCGGCATTCCGGTCGCCGGCGGCCATTCGATCGATTCGGTCGAGCCGATCTACGGGCTCGCGGCGATCGGCGTCGTGCATCCGTCGCGCGTGAAGCGCAATGCGGCGGCCCGTGCGGGCGACGTGCTCGTGCTCGGCAAGCCGCTCGGCGTCGGCGTGCTGTCCGCCGCGCTGAAGAAGAATCAGCTCGACGCCGCGGGCTACGCGCAGATGGTCGCGACGACCACCAAGCTGAACCGGCCGGGCGCCGAGCTCGCCGCGCTGCCGGGCGTGCACGCGCTGACCGACGTCACGGGCTTCGGGCTGCTCGGCCATACGCTCGAGCTGGCACGTGGCGCGCACCTCACCGCGCGCGTGCACTATGCGTCGTTGCCGTGGCTCACGGGCGTCGAGGCGTTCGTCGCCGACGGCGTGTTCACCGGCGCGTCAGGCCGCAACTGGGCCGCGTACGGCGCGGACGTCCAGCTGGCCGCCACGCTGCCACCCGTCGCGCAGGCGCTGCTGACCGATCCGCAAACGTCGGGCGGCCTGCTGGTCGCGTGCGCGCCCGAGGCCGTCGATGAGGTGCTCGCATGCTTCCGTGCCGACGGCTTCGACCGCGCGGGCGTGATCGGCGAGATGGTGGACGGGCCTGCGCGAGTCGATGTCGCGTGACGCTGATTCGCCACACCTGATTGATTGCGGTCGCTAAAATCGATGCCTTCCATCGAAGGCATCGACGACCGATGAACGATTTCCTGTTCGGGCTGATGATCGCGCTGTCGGTCGGGCCCGTTGCGCTGATGATCGTGAACTACGGGGTGCGCGCCGGCGCCGCAAGCGGCGTGCGCGCGGCGGTGGGGGTCGCGACGGCCGACGGCTGCTATGCGGTCGTTGCGTTCACGCTCGGCGCGATGCTCGCCAGCACGCTCGCCGCGCATCTGTCGCTGTTTCGTCTGGTCGGCGCGCTCGTGCTGCTCGCAATGGGCGCGCGGATGCTGTGGCAGGCGCTGCGGGATCGCCGCCGCACGCTCGACGGCGACGCGCGGCCACCGGACAGCCGCCCGTTTTCATCGATGTTCTTCGTCACGCTGGCGAACCCGCTGACGATCCTGTTGTTCTACGGCTATGCAACGGCCGCCGCCGGTGCGCATCGGCACTGGCTGCTCGGTGCCGCGTGCGTGTTTGCCGGCAGCCTCGCGGGGCAACTCGTGTTCGCGTTCGGCGGCAGCGTGATCGGCCGGATCGTGAAGTCGCCGCAGCTGCTCGCGGCGAGCCATGGGGTGGCGGCGCTCGTCGTGCTGGGTTACGGGCTCGCGGGGCTGGCGCGGCTGTAGCGGTTGGCGGGGGATGGTCGTGCGGGCACGGTGGGCAAGTCGGCCAATTCGATAGCATTCCTGATGGTGTTGCATGAGGCGGGTGCCGATTGCTGCGCAATTGCGCTCGAATGCCGGCGATGCGCATCACGCTTTGCGCGTGCATTTCGTCGGTACGTCAACATCGCTGCCGTTTCGTAGTCGGGTTCCGCATCGCGCATGCCCGTTCTATACTCCGTCGCGCAGTCTCCGAGAGCCGTTCTCACCCAACATCATCGAAACAAGGAACGCCGATGCTGACTCGCTCCATTCTTTCCGCCGCTGCATTCTCGCTCGCTGCCTGTGCCACTGCGCCGTCGATCGCGCAGGACAACCAGGGCAACGACGCGGGCAACAATGCATTCGCCGAGACCGGTGCACAGGGCCGCCCGGTCAAGGTCATGATCATCACGATGTTCGGTCCGGAGGGCCAGGCATGGCTCGACCGGCTCGGCCCGTGGCGCGACATCGCCGTGCCTGGCCTGTCGCCCGACTACCCGAACGTGCATTGCAACAAGCAGGACGTGTGCGTAGTCACGACCGGTATGGGCTATGCGAACGCGTCGGCGACGATCATGGCGCTCACGTTCTCGCAGCGCTTCGATCTGCGCCGCACGTACTTCCTGATCTCAGGTATCGCGGGCGTCGACCCCGCGCAAGGCACGATCGGTTCGGCCGCGTGGTCGAAATACCTCGTCGATTTCAGCCTGCAGTGGGAGCTCGATGCACGCGAGATCCCGGCCGGCTGGAATACGGGCTTCCTCGGCATCAACACCAAGAGCCCGAACGACAAGCCGCCGCTCGACTATCGCACCGAGGTGTTCCAGCTCAACCCGCAACTGACCGACGCCGCGGTCGCGCTGTCGCGCAACGTGGTGCTCGCCGACAGCGCGCAGGCGCAGGCCGCGCGCGCGAAGTTCACGTATGCGCCGGCGAACCGGCCGCCGACGGTGATTCAATGCGACACGTCATCGGGCAACACGTGGTTCTCGGGCACGTTGATCGGCGAGCGCGCGCGCCGGTGGACCAAGATCCTGACCGACGGCAAGGGCACCTACTGCATGACCGCGCAGGAAGACAACGCGACGTATGAAGCGCTCAAGCGTGCGGCGAGCGTGAAGCGGGTCGACCTGTCGCGCGTCGCGCTGCTGCGCACGGGGTCGGATTTCGACCGGCCGTATGCGGGGCAGACGAGTGCCGACAACCTGCTGAACTACGCGGACCAGGGCGGCTTCGCCCCGGCGACCGAAAACCTGTACCGCGCGGGCAATCCGCTCGTTCAGGACATCGTGACGCACTGGGGCGAATGGCGCGACGGGGTGCCGCGCCGGTAAGGGCCGGGTAACGACTCAGCCGGCGGTCAGTGCGCTTGCGGGGCCGAACGGAACGGCGTCCACACCGGCGTGGTGTCGTCCCAGTGATCGAGCGGCGAAGGGAGTTGATCGTTCATCATGTGCTCCTGCAACTAACTATCTAACTGACTGACTCGGCGAGTCGTCGATAGGGAAATCGCGACGCCGCGCACGGGGCCACCCGCTGCGCGGCGTTGCGCGTTTACCGGCCCCCGCCGGCGAGCTGGTTGCTTTCCGGCATCGAGCGATACGGGCCTTGTGCCAGCTCGAGCCCTTGCGGATACGAATTGGCCTTGCGCAGGTACGCGAGCGTGCCGTCCTTGCGCGCTTGCTCGACTTCCGCGCTCACTTCGGCGCGCGTGCGCGGGCCGTAGTGTTGCGAGTACCACGACGTGTTGCCGTAATCACCGGCGTGCGGCGTACCCGAATCGGCGAAGGCCGGTGCGGACACGGCGAGCGTGAGGGCGAGGGCGGAGAGAAGATGGCGGCGGTTCATGGCGAAACTCCAGTCTTTCGGAGCTGGCGCTAGAGCGCTTACTCCGGTCCCATCAAGCGGGATCTGTTCGATGCGCAACGAGGTGCGCGACAGGGTTTACTCTAGGTATCTGTTCCGTCGCGATAAATGCGGCAGATGCGAATTGAATTGTCGTGTCAGTGGAACAATCGACATCCGTACGGCTGGCAGGGTTATGCGGAAATCGCTCGAACCCGCTTGCAGCGGGCCTCGCGCGGGTGCGGCGACGGCGCGCGACGACGCCTGCGGACGATTGCGTCGCCTGGCACAAAGGTTTGCTGCGGATTCGGGAAGGATCAGGTGCGCCGGGCTGGAACGTGGCGCGGAGGCGGGGCGACACGCGGGCTGCTCAGCCCGCGCGTGCGGTTCAGTTGCTCAGTTCAGGCGCGTAAGTTCAGTCGCCCGGAGCCGATTACGCGACCCATTCGTTGATGACCGGCGTGTCGAGCACCGGCGCGCGCTCGGCTTCCTCGAACGTGCGCTTGCTGCAGGTCGCGTCGAGGCAGCCCTTGCCGCTCAGCAGCGGGCAGCGGTCGAACACTTCGGCGACCCAGTCGACGAACACGCGCACCTTCGGCGACAGATGGCGGCTGTGCGGATACACGACCGAGATCGGCATCGGCAGCGGCTTGACGCCGGGCAGCACTTCCTTGAGCCGGCCTTCGCGCAGATGCGGCAGCACCATGAAGAGCGGCGGCTGGATCAGCCCGAAGCCTTCGATCCCGCAGGTCACGTACGCATCCGCGTCGTTCACCGACACGATGCCCTCCATCTTCATCTCGACTTCCTTGCCGTCGGTCAGGAACGTCCAGTCGATCGTGCGGCCGGTACGGCTCGAGAAGTAGTTGACGGCCTTGTGCTGGTTCAGGTCGTCGATCGTCTGCGGCTCGCCGTGGCGTTCGAGATAGTCGGGCGACGCGACCGTCACGCATTCGAACAGGCCAACCCGGCGCGCGACGAGCGACGAGTCCTGCAGTGCGCCGACGCGGATCACGCAATCGACACCTTCCTGCAGCAGGTCGACCGGCCGGTCGGACAGGCCGAGCTGCAGGTCGATGTCCGGATAGCGCGTATGAAATTCGCACAGCGACGGAATCACGAGCAGCCGCCCGATCGAACCCGGCATGTCGATACGCAACTTTCCGTGCGGCTTCCGGTTGTTCGCCTGGAAGCTCGCCTCGGTTTCCTCGACGTCCGCGAGGATCCGCACGCATCGTTCGTAGTACGCGGCGCCGTCCGGCGTGAGCGACAGCCGGCGCGTGGTCCGATGCATCAGCCGCACGCCGAGGAAGGCTTCGAGATTCTGGATGATCGTCGTGACGGACGCTCGCGGCAAGCTGAGCGTTTCTGCTGCCTTGGTGAAGCTGCTTGTATCGACGACGCGAGTAAACACCTGCATGGCCTGAAGCCGGTCCATCACAACCTCCGCAATCTAATGAGCCTCCCGAATAAGAAGGCTGCGCTACCTCGTGGGTAAACGCAGCCTCGGATTGTTCGGGGGCGTTGAATTGTGTTGCCGGATTATAGGCATTTATCCCAATGTCTGCCGGACCCAGAATTCGTTCCATCTCGAAATGGATGCTGCATCGTCATGGACGCTTCTGAATTCAGCAAATTCCTGAAGGCCGCGTTGCCCGTGCAAGCCACGGCAGGCGCGGCGCTGACGGTCGCCGAAGTGGAAATTCCGGGCTACGCGCAGGACATCGTGCTGCGCCTCTACCGGCGACCGGACAAGACCGGGTTGCCAGTAGTGCTTTATTTCCACGGCGGCGGCTTTGTCCGCGGTTCGCTCGAAGACGCCGATTTCGCCGCGCGTTTTTTAGCAGAACGCTTACCAGCTCTCGTAGTGTCGGTCGATTATTCGCTCGCACCGGCTTTTCCGTTTCCGGCTGCGCCGGAGGATGCGTATCGCGCGGCCGTGTGGGCCGCGACGCGCGCCCGCGCATTCGGCGGCAACCCGAAGAAGATCGGTGTTGCGGGCCACGACGCGGGCGGCCAGCTCGCGAACTGCCTGGCGTTCATCGCGCGCGATCGCGGGGAAGTATCGATCGCCGCGCAGGCGCTGTTCGGGCCGATGCTCGACCCGAGCATGACGCGCATCGGCGACGCCGAACGCCTCGCTTCCGACATCACCGCGCGCGAATGCGCGGCCTGTTATCGCGCGTATCTGCCGCAGGCCGCGCAACGCATGCACCCGTACGCGGCGCCGCTCGAATCGGTGCGCCTCGCGGGGCTGCCGCCGACGCTCGTCGTCACCGCGCAGAACGACGTGCTGCACGTCGAAGCGGAGAAATATGCGGGCTGCCTGATCTCGTCGGGCGTGCTCACGCAGGTGATCCGCTATCCGGACATCACGCACGCCGCGCTCGCGACGCACGAAGCCGCCTTCGAGGAGGCCGTGCGCTTTCTGCAGTGCCGCTTCCAGGCGCGCCAGCCGAACCGTTCCGAATAAGCAAAACCAATCCACGTTTACTGGAGATCCACATGGCCATCCTACGCACCTCCCGTTCCCGAATCGCGACAGCGGCGATCGTGACGCTCGCCGTCGTCGGCCTTGGAACGTTCGGCGCGATGCGCGTGAACGCGAACGCACCGGAGAAAGCGGCAGCGCCGCTGCCCGAAGTCGACGTTGCAACCGTCGTGCCGCAGACCGTGACCGACTGGCAGAGTTATTCGGGCCGCCTCGAAGCGGTCGAAAAGGTCGACGTGCGCCCGCAGGTGTCGGGCACGATCGTCGCGGTGAACTTCAAGGACGGCGCGCTCGTGAAGAAGGGCGACGTGCTGTTCGTGATCGACCCGCGCCCGTACCAGGCCGAAACCGATCGCGCGGCTGCGCAGCTCGCGGCCGCGCAGGCGCGCAACGGCTACGCGCAGACCGACTGGCAGCGCGCGCAGCGGCTGATCGGCGACAACGCGATCGCGAAGCGCGATTACGACGAGAAGCAGAATGCGGCGCGCGAGGCGACGGCGAACCTGAAGGCCGCCGAAGCCGCGCTGGAAACGGCGCGCATCAACCTCGGCTATACGCGGATCACCGCGCCAGTCGCGGGCCGCGTGTCGCGTGCGGAAATCACGCTCGGCAACGTCGTGTCGGCGGGCGCGTCGGCCGCGCCGCTGACGACGCTGGTGTCGGTGTCGCCGATCTACGCATCGTTCGACGCGGACGAGCAGACCTACCTGCAATACATCAACGGCGCGCGCAACGGCCGCAAGGTGCCGGTCGAGCTCGGCCTCGCGAACGAAACCGGCTACTCGCGCAGCGGCGAGATCGACTCGGTCGACAACCGGCTCGACACGTCGTCGGGCACGATCCGCGTGCGTGCACGTTTCGACAACGCCGATGGCGCGCTGGTCCCGGGCCTCTATGCACGCGTGAAGGTGGGCGGCAGCGCGCCGCACGAGGCGCTGCTCGTCGACGACGCGGCGATCAACACCGACCAGGACAAGAAGTTCGTGTTCGTCGTCGACCAGCAGGGCCGCGTGTCGTACCGCGAAGTGCAGCAGGGGATGCAGCACGGCAACCGGCGCGTGATCGTGAGCGGGCTCTCCGCCGGCGATCGCGTGGTCGTGAACGGCACGCAGCGCGTGCGCCCCGGCGAACAGGTGAAGCCGCACATGGTCCCGATGACGGGTGGTGACGCGCCGTCCGCGCCTTTGGCGGACAACGCGAAGCCGGCCGCACCGGCGAAGGCGGATTCGTAAGCGGCCCGCCGCTTCGCCTCCGCGTTCAACCAGACAGAGTCACTCATGAACATTTCCAAATTCTTTATCGACCGGCCGATCTTCGCAGGAGTCCTATCGGTGATCATCCTGCTCGGCGGGGTGATCGCGATGTTCCTGCTGCCGATCTCCGAGTATCCGGAAGTCGTGCCGCCTTCCGTGATCGTGAAGGCGCAGTATCCGGGCGCGAACCCGAAAGTGATCGCCGAGACGGTCGCGTCGCCGCTTGAAGAGCAGATCAACGGCGTCGAGGACATGCTCTACATGCAGTCGCAGGCGAACAGCGACGGCAACATGACGATCACCGTCACGTTCAAGCTCGGCACCGATCCGGACAAGGCCACGCAGCTCGTGCAGAACCGCGTGAACCAGGCGCTGCCGCGCCTGCCGGAAGACGTGCAGCGGCTCGGCATCACGACGGTGAAGAGCTCGCCGACGCTGACGATGGTGGTCCACCTGATCTCGCCGGACAACCGCTACGACATGACCTACCTGCGCAACTACGCGCTGATCAACGTGAAGGATCGCCTGTCGCGGATCCAGGGCGTCGGCCAGGTGCAGCTGTGGGGTTCGGGCGACTACGCGATGCGCGTATGGCTCGATCCGCAGAAGGTCGCGCAGCGCGGGCTGTCGGCCGAGGACGTCGTGCAGGCGATCCGCGAGCAGAACGTGCAGGTTGCGGCCGGCGTGATCGGCGCGTCGCCGTCGTTGCCGGGTACGCCGCTGCAATTGTCGGTGAACGCGCGCGGCCGTCTGCAGACGGAAGACGAGTTCGGCGACATCGTCGTGAAGACGACGCCGGATGGCGGCGTCACGCACCTGCGCGATATCGCGCGGATCCAGCTCGACGCGTCCGAATACGGGCTGCGCTCGCTGCTCGACAACAAGCCGGCGGTCGCGATGGCGATCAACCAGTCGCCAGGCGCGAACTCGCTGCAGATTTCGGACGAAGTGCGCAAGACGATGGCCGAGCTGAAGCAGGACATGCCGGCGGGCATCGACTACAAGATCGTCTATGACCCGACGCAGTTCGTGAGGTCGTCGATCAAGGCCGTCGTGCATACGCTGCTCGAGGCGATCGCACTGGTCGTGATCGTCGTGATCGTGTTCCTGCAGACCTGGCGCGCATCGATCATTCCGCTGATCGCGGTGCCGGTGTCGATCGTCGGTACCTTCTCGCTGCTGCTCGCGTTCGGGTATTCGATCAACGCGTTGTCGCTGTTCGGGATGGTGCTCGCGATCGGGATCGTGGTCGACGATGCGATCGTGGTGGTCGAGAACGTCGAGCGCAACATCGAGAGCGGGATGAACGCACGGGCGGCGACCTACAAGGCGATGCAGGAAGTGAGCGGGCCGATCATCGCGATCGCGCTGACGCTCGTCGCCGTGTTCGTGCCGCTCGCGTTCATGTCGGGCCTGACCGGCCAGTTCTACAAGCAGTTCGCGATGACCATCGCGATCTCGACGGTGATCTCGGCGTTCAACTCGCTGACGCTGTCGCCGGCGCTGTCCGCGATCCTGCTGAAAGGGCATGGCGACAAGGAAGACTGGCTCACGCGCGTGATGAACCGCGTGCTCGGCGGCTTCTTCCGCGGCTTCAACAAGGTGTTCCATCGCGGCGCGGAGAACTACGGCCGCGGCGTGCGCGGCGTGCTGTCGCGCAAGACGGTGATGCTCGGCGTGTACCTCGTGCTGGTGGGCGCGACCGTGCTCGTGTCGAAGGTCGTGCCGGGCGGCTTCGTGCCCGCGCAGGACAAGGAGTACCTGATCGCGTTCGCGCAGTTGCCGAACGGCGCGTCGCTCGACCGCACCGAGAAGGTGATCCGCGACATGGGCTCGATCGCGCTGAAGCAGCCGGGCGTCGAGAGCGCGGTGGCGTTCCCGGGGCTGTCGGTGAACGGCTTCACGAACAGCTCGAGCGCGGGCATCGTGTTCGTCACGCTGAAGCCGTTTTCGGAACGGCACGGCAAGGCGCTGTCGGCCGGCGCGATCGCGGGTGCGCTGAACCAGAAGTACGGCGCGATGAAGGACTCGTTCGTCGCGGTGTTCCCGCCGCCGCCGGTGCTCGGCCTCGGTACGCTCGGCGGCTTCAAGATGCAGGTCGAGGATCGTGGCGCGGTCGGCTATGCGCGGCTCGCGGATGCGACCAACGACTTCATCAAGCGCGCGCAGCAGGCGCCTGAACTCGGCCCGTTGTTCACGAGCTACCAGATCAACGTGCCGCAGCTCAACGTCGATCTCGATCGCGTGAAGGCGAAACAGCTCGGCGTGCCCGTCACCGACGTGTTCAACACGATGCAGGTGTATCTCGGCTCGCTGTACGTGAACGACTTCAACCGCTTCGGGCGTGTGTACCAGGTGCGCGTGCAGGCCGATGCGCCGTTCCGCCAGCGCGCGGACGACATCCTGCAGTTGAAGACGCGCAACGACAAGGGCGAGATGGTGCCGCTGTCGTCGCTCGTCACGGTGACGCCGACGTTCGGCCCGGAAATGGTCGTGCGCTACAACGGCTATACGGCGGCCGACATCAACGGCGGCCCGGCACCGGGCTTCTCGTCGGGCCAGGCGCAGGCCGCGATCGAGCGCATCGCGCATGAAACGCTGCCGCGCGGCGTGCGGTTCGAGTGGACCGACCTCACGTACCAGCAGATTCTTGCGGGCGATTCGGCGATGTACGTGTTCCCGATCAGCGTGCTGCTCGTGTTCCTCGTGCTCGCGGCGCTGTATGAAAGCCTGACGCTGCCGCTCGCGGTGATCCTGATCGTGCCGATGAGCATTCTGTCGGCGCTGACGGGCGTGTGGCTCACGCAGGGCGACAACAACATCTTCACGCAGATCGGCTTGATGGTGCTGGTGGGGTTGTCGGCGAAGAACGCGATCCTGATCGTCGAATTCGCGCGTGAACTCGAACACGACGGCAGGACGCCGCTCGAGGCCGCGATCGAGGCGAGCCGGCTGCGTCTGCGCCCGATTCTGATGACGTCGATCGCGTTCATCATGGGGGTGGTGCCGCTCGTCACGTCGACGGGGGCCGGTGCGGAAATGCGCCATGCGATGGGGGTCGCGGTGTTCTTCGGGATGCTCGGCGTGACGCTGTTCGGGCTGATGCTGACGCCGGTGTTCTACGTCGTGCTGCGGACGCTCGCGGGCGGCAAGATCCACGTCGCCGGGAAGGACTCGACCGGCTATGGTGTGCCGTCCCAGGGCGTGCCGGCTTCGGATGCTTGAGGACCAGAAGATGAATAACTTGCACAACACGAATGGCCTGATGCGCTTCGCGAAGGTGGCGGCCGCGAGCACCCTGCTCGCGACGCTGCTCGCCGCGTGCGCGGTGGGCCCCGACTACAAGCGCCCGGATGCGCCGACGCCCGCCGCGTTCAAGGAAGCGCCGACGCTGGCTGCCGGCGAACAGGCCGGCACGTGGAAGACGGCCGAGCCGGCGGACGGCGCGCATCGCGGCGAATGGTGGACGGTGTTCGGCGACCCGGTGCTCAATTCGCTCGAGACGCAGGCGCTTGCCGCGAACCAGAACCTGAAGGCCGCGGCCGCGCGGGTCGAGGAAGCGCGCGCGGCGACGCGTTCGGCGCGCTCGCAATGGTTCCCGCAGATCGGCGCCGGCTTCGGGCCGACGCGCGAAGGGCTGTCGTCGGCGTCGCAGTTCCAGCCGCAGGGCACGGGTCCGACCAATGCGACGCTGTGGCGCGCGCAGGGCACGGTGTCGTATGAAGCCGACCTGTTCGGCCGCGTCGGCCGCAACGTCGAGGCGTCGCGTGCGGACCAGGCGCAGAGCGAAGCGCTGTTCCGTTCGGTGCAGCTCGCGCTGCAGGCGGACGTTGCGCAGAACTACTTCGAACTGCGCCAGCTCGATTCCGACCAGGACCTGTACCGCCGGACGGTGGAGCTGCGCGAGCAGGCACTGAAGCTCGTGCAGCGTCGCTTCAACGAAGGCGACATCAGCGAGCTCGATGTGTCGCGCGCGAAGAACGAGCTGGCGACCGCGCAGGCCGATGCGGTCGGCGTCGCGCGCCGGCGTGCAGCGTCCGAGCATGCGCTCGCGATCCTGCTCGGCAAGGCGCCTGCGGATTTCGCGTTCAAGGAAACGCCGATCGTGCCGGTGGCGGTGAAGGTGCCGCCGGGCCTGCCGTCCGCGCTGCTCGAACGCCGCCCGGACGTGTCGGCGGCCGAACGTGCGATGGCGGCCGCGAACGCGCGGATCGGCCTCGCGAAGTCGGCGTATTTCCCGAAGCTCGACATCACGGGGGCGTTCGGCTATGAAGCATCGACGCTCGGCAGCCTGTTCATGTGGTCGAGCCGCACGTTCCTGCTCGGGCCGTTCGCGGGCACCGCGCTGACGTTGCCGCTGTTCGACGGCGGGCGTCGTGCGGCCGGCGTGCAGCAGGCGCGTGCGCAGTACGACGAGCAGGTCGCGAATTACCGGCAGCAGGTGCTCGTCGCGTTCCGCGAGGTCGAAGACAATCTCGCCGACCTGCGCCTGCTCGACGACCAGATCCGCGCGCAGGATGCGGCTGTCAACGCGTCGCGGCGCGCGGCGACGTTGTCGCGCACGCAGTATCAGGAAGGCGAGGTTGCCTATCTCGACGTGATCGACAGCGAGCGCTCGGTGCTGCAGTCGCAGTTGCAGTCGAACCAGTTGACCGGCGCGCAGGCGGTGTCGACCGTGAACCTGATCCGCGCGTTGGGCGGCGGGTGGGGGGCGGCGCCGGCGGCTGCCGCGGTCGGCGATGCGACGACGGGCAAGGCGGAGGTCGCTGCGCGTTGACGATTCGACGCGCATGACGGCCCGTGTCGGGCCGCCGCTGCCAGCGCGGCCAGAACAACCCCGATCCGTGGCGACGCGGATCGGGGTTTTTTATCGTTCCGGACGTCGCTTCGGAGCGGTCGCGCCGACGGTCATGCCGATATCTCTCATAGAGCTGCGCTGACGCGGCCTGTCGTCATCGCGCATCCATGAGACGAATTCGCTAAATATCAAGACGGAATAGCGCAAAAGATATCGACGCGCTGCGCATACTAGCGACTCTGTCACGACCGCCGCTCAAGGACATCATGCCGAACCGGAACACGTGTCGCGTTAACCGAATGATTCGCGCCATGACTTGTTTCGCGTGTGCCGGGGATGCGGTTGCCGCGCTTGACGCGCAAGCCGAGTCGATCGTTTTTTCCGGGAGAACACGATGATGACCGTCGTACCCACATCCACCGCCGTGGATTCGGGCAGTACGCTCGCCCATTTGCCCATCGCCCTGTTCGGTTCGGTGATGGGGCTGACCGGACTGGCCGTCGCCTGGCGGTTCGCACAGGTTCAATTTGGTGCGCCATTGTGGGTGGCCCAGGGGGTCGGCGCGATCGCGCTGGCTGCATTCGTGGTGCTCGCAGTCGTCTATCTTGCGAAGCTGGCGATTCATCCCGACCGGGTGCGCGCGGAATTCGCGCATCCGATCGCAGGCAACATGTTCGGCACGCCGATGATCAGTCTTCTGTTGATCCCGCTGTTGCTGGCGGACCAGCATCTGCTGCTGGCGCGTGTTCTCTGGTGTATCGGCGCCGCGGGCATGACGCTGCTCGCGTGGTGGATGGTCATGCGCTGGATCAGCGTACGACAGCAACCCGAACATGCCACGCCGGCCTGGATCGTTCCCGTCGTCGGCATGCTCGATATTCCGCTGGCTGCACCCGCGCTGGGCTGGGCGCACGGCATGCACGGATTGATGGCATTCGGGACCGCAGTCGGCCTGTTTTTCGCGGTGCCGTTGTTCACGATGATCGTGTCGCGTCTGATGTTCGCCGAACCCTTTCCCGATGCGATGCGGCCATCGCTTCTGATCCTGTGCGCGCCATTCGCGGTCGGATTTTCGGCCTACGTGGCCACCACGGGCGTGATCGACGATTTCGCCACGGGCCTCTACATGGTGATGCTTTTCGTGCTGGCCGTGCTCGTCACACGCCTGTGGCATCTGGGCCGTTGCTGCCCGTTTCGCGTGTCGTGGTGGGCCGTCAGTTTTCCGCTGGCGGCGTCTGCTGTGGCGGCGCTGAAATATGCGGGCTTCGCGCAACACCCGTCGGCGGATGCCATTGCTGCCGTGTTGCTCGGATTGGCCAGTCTCGTGATTGCGGCCTTGTTCCTGCGCACCGCCTGGGGCATTGCGCGTGGAGAGTTGCGGACACTGAGCACGTGAATGTATCGGTAGGGGAGGCGGGTAAGGGGGCATTGCAATGCCCCTTTGATGGCGTGATGTCGTCCATCACCATGTTGCAACTAACGGTCAATCCGTGCCGGCACCTTCCAACGGTGCGGACGGTGTCCCGCCGCCCGCACCGATCCGGCATCGCGGCCAGCAGGACTCGGGACGGAACGGGGCCTTTGACTGCGGTGCCGGATACGCGGGCGTGACGCGTGTCCGGCAGTCTGGACACGCACGCGTCACGCGTCACGAGTCACGCGTCATGCGCCCGCGAACGCGTCGCCCATCGGCCTCGTTCGGATACCGCGCGCGAGCCGCGTCCACGGCAGGTCGGCCGGGTCGGCCTGCATTGGTCCCGGCGCCTTCGCGATCAGGATGGCGTGCGCGATGCCCTGGAAGTCGGCGCGGAAATGCACCGAACTTTTGTTGACGAGGATTTTCATCGCTTCCGGTTCGATGCCGCCCACGCGGTACAGGTTGCGATCGAGCATCTGCGCCTTGCCGCCGCTGACGACGATCCGCACGCCGTCGATCCTCAGGCAGGCGACCGGCCCGACGTCGGCCAGCATGCCGTTCATCATCGGCCCGTCGTAGCGGCACACGCCGTCCGATACCGCGATGACCTCGAAGTGTCCGCGAAACGGCTCGTCGCCGGGTACGCCGGAGCCACCGAGCGACAGTTCGATGCGCGCACCGACACCGGCCCGCACCGCCGCCGCGGCTGCGACCGGATCCCACAGCAGGCCGAGCGCCGCGTCTTGCGCGCCATTGCGCAGCAACGCGCGCAGCAGGCCCGTCGTGTTGGAATCGCCACCCGCCCCCGGGTTGTCCTGCGTGTCGGCGATCACGACCGGCCGGCTCGCGCCTTCCGCGAGCCGCATGGCTTCGCGCACCGCGTCGTCGGGTGACAGGAACGGGACTTGCCACTGCGCTTCGTCGGCCAGCATCTTGTCGTACAGCGCCTGCACGGCCGCGTCGACTGCGTCGGCGTCGCCATAGCCCCAGATGACCGGCCCGCATTCGGGGAAATCCGCTGCCGGAAAACCCGGCGCGAACGACAGCGATGCGACGCCGTCCGTCTCCAACGCCGCGAGGCGCGCGTACATCTCGCGCGCGGGATCGAGCAGCGTGCACATTCCGTTGATCGGGATCAGGAACGGCAGCCGCCGCGCGGCGCGGCGTAGCGGGTCGCCGCCGGCGAGGAGACGTTCGAGCAACACGGCCGTGCGTTCGCCGGTCTCGGCCATGTCCACGTGCGGGTACGTGCGATAGGCGACCAGCGCGTCGGCATGGCTCAGCATCCGGTCGGTGACGTTCGCGTGCAGGTCGAGCGACGCGATCACCGGCACGGCCGGGCCGACTGCGTCGCGTACGCGTTCGAGCAGCGTTCCTTCGCCGTCGTCGGTATGCTCGGCGACCATCGCGCCGTGCAGGTCGAGATACACCGCATCGAAGTCGCCGCGCCGCGCCGCGTCGACGATCTCGCCGGCGATCCGTTCGAACGCATCCTCGGTGACATGCGCCGACGGGCTCGCGCCCGCCCAGATCACCGGCTGCAACGCCCAGCCGCGCCGCTCGGCCGCGTTGATGAAGCCTCCCGCCGGGATGTTGACGTTGCGCAGCGCGAGCACGTCCGCGCCACGCGCCATGGCGGGAAAGCCTTCGCCGCGTTCGAAGTTCGCATAGGCGGCCCGCGTGGGGGCGAAGGTGTTGGTTTCGTGCTGGAAACCGGCGATCAGGATGCGTGTGGTCATGAGACTGATTCCAGGAAAACGGTCGGTGCAGGCGACGCGCGCCTGCCGGCAGGGCCGGCGGTACGGCGCCGCACGAGGTCAATGGGGCGATGCGGCGTGGATCAGCGCGTCGCGACGGGGAGGCGGTTCATGATCAGCGTCACGGCGCCGGCGACCATCAAGGCGACGATCACCAGCAGCCCGGCCTGCATGCTGCCGGTCGCGGTGCGGATCTCGCCGATGACGGTCGGGCTGAGGAAGCCGCCGATCAGGCCGATCGTGTTGATGAGCGCGATGCCGCCGGCGGCCGCGTTGCCAGTCAGGTATTGCGACGGGATCGCCCAGAACACGGTATAGGCGGCCCACGTCAGCGCCGTCGCGATCGTCATGCAGACGAGCGATATCGCGAGGTTGCCGTCGGAGAAGGTCGCGGCGGCCAGCGCGGCCGCCGCGACCAGCGCCGACACCGCGCTGTGCAGCCGGCGTTCGCCGCGTCGATCCGAGCGTCGGCCGATCACGAGCATCGCGCCTGCGGCCGCGATATACGGAATCATCGAGTAGAAGCCGATCTGCATCGTGTCGGTCACGCCGTTCGCCTTGAGGATCGACGGCAGCCAGAAGCTGACCGCGTAGATCCCGCAGATCATCGTGAAGTAGGCGAAGGCCAGCAGGTAGACGCGCGGGTCGCGTGCCGCCTGCCCGAACGCATGGTGGCCGGCCGCGGGCGTGTGCAGCTCGGATGCGAGCAGGCTTTTTTCGCGGTCGGTCAGCCACGCCGCATCGTCGGGCCGGTCGGCCAGCACCTTGAGGACGAAGAGGCCGAGCAACGCGCACGGCAGGCCTTCGACGACGAACATCCATTGCCAGCCGGCCAGGCCGTGTGCGCCGTCGAAGGCGGTCATCAGCCAGGTCGACAGCGGCGAGCCGACGATGCCGCCGATCGGGCCGGCGAGCATCACGACCGCCATCACGCCGGCCATGCGCCGCGTGCTGTACCAGTACGTCAGGTAGAAGATCATCCCCGGCGCGAAGCCGGCCTCGAACACGCCGAGCAGGAATCGCAGCACGTAGAACGAGGTTTCGTCGCGCGCGAACATCATGGCGGCCGACGTCAGGCCCCATAGCACCATGATCCGGCTGATGGTCTTGCGTGCGCCGATCCTGGGCAGCAGCAGGTTGCTCGGAATCTCGAACAGCACGTAGCCGAGAAAGAAGATGCCGGCACCGAGGCCGTACGCGGCGTCGGAGAAGCCGAGCGCGCTCTGCATGTGCAGCTTCGCGAAGCCGATGTTCACCCGGTCCAGATAGGCGAACGTGTAGCACAGCAGCAGGAGCGGCAGCAGGCGCCAGTTCAGCTTGCGATACAGGGCCTGCACGGGGGCGCTGTCCTGGGCCGCCGGATGGCGGAAGGAGGAAACGGCGGACATATCTGTCTCCGGTGACGTGGGCGACTTGCAACAGGGATCTTGGTTGCTGCATCGTCGGAGAGACGAAAAAGCAGAGCAAGAGCAACTTCCATGAGCTAATGTTGCTCAACAGGCAACACACTGCGATGAACCGGAATCCCCATGCGCGAACTGAACCAGCGCCGCTTGCGCTACTTTCATGAAGTCCTGACCCACGGCTCGATCCGCGGCGCAGCCGACAGCATCAACACCGCGCCGTCGGTGATCACGCGGCAGATCCGGCTGCTCGAGGAGGAAATCGGCGTCGAACTGTTCGAGCGCCAGGCGCGTGGCGTGCGGCCGACCGAGGCTGCCGCGCATCTGCTCGAATACTGGCGCGGTTGCCGCTCGCAGCAGGAACTGTTCGAGGAGCGGTTGCAGGCGCTGCGGCGGCTGCAGTCCGGCCAGGTGCGCATCGTGACCAGCGAAGGCTATGTCGACGTGCTGATGGACGAGGTGCTGACCGATTTCTGCATGCGTTATCCGAAGCTCGACGTGATCGTCGACGTGCTGCCCGTCAACAACGTGCTGCAGGAGGTGGCCGAGAGCCGCGCGCATATCGGGCTGGCGTACAACCCGCCCGCGCATCCGGAGATCCGGTATCTCGCGACGTCGTCGCAGCCGGTGGTGGCGCTCGTCCACGCGGGCCATCCATTCGCGGTACGCGGCGGCGCGGTGCGCGCGCACGAGCTCGGCGCGTATCCGCTCGCGCTGATGCCGCCGGCCTTCGGCCTCGGTCAGGTTGCGCAGATGCTCGCCTATACGGAGAACCTGCCGATCCGCCCGACGCTGACGACCAACTCGCTTGCGGTGCTGCGTCATTTCGTCAAGCGCCATGAAGGGGTCACGCTGATCGGCGCGTTTGCGGCCTATCGCGAGCTGGAGAGCGGCGAACTCGTCGCGCTGCCGATCGAGCATCCGTTGTTCGATTCCGCGAAGGCGCGCCTGCTGGTGAAGATGGGGCGGCCGCTCGGCGTGGCCGCCGACACGTTGCTGAACTGCTTGCTGCACGACATGAAGATGTTCGCGACGGCGGATGGCGCCGGCCGGAACAAGGCGGCGACGCGGAAGCGGGCGGCCCGGCGCACTCGATAGTGCGTGCCGGGCCGCCGCATGCAACGATCAGGTGGCGTCGCGGCCCGCCCGCAGCGCGCGAAGCAGTTCGCTCGCCGCCTTGCCGAGCCCCGTGTGTTTCGGCCGCCGCAGGTACACGGGCAGCGGCAGCCCGTTGCGGATGTTGGCGAACACGAGCGGCGCGAGTTCGCCGTCGGCGACGTATCGGCCGATCACGGATTCCGGCAGGTTCGCCCAGCCGTGTCCGGCCTTCACGAGCGCGATCGCGGTGGCCATGTCGGTCACCTTCCACGAGCGGTTGCCGATCAACGGCCGCACGTCGGTCAGCGGCCGCTCGGGATCGGCGATCACGATCTGCCGGAAGCCGGACAGCCGCTCGATCGCCTCGGGCTGCGCGCATTCGGCGATGGCCGGATGGCTCGGCGCGGCGACCGCGACGCGTGTCTCCGTCCACAGCGCATGGATCTGCTCCTGCGGATGCAGGTCGAGCCCGCAGTAAGCCACACAGAGATCGATGGCAGTGCGATGCAGCGCGTCGACGATCGCGTCCTGCGGCGCCGTGACGACGCTGATGGCGAGCGCCGGATACTTCGCGGCGACCGCCATCAGCGCGCGGGCGACGGGCGCTGGGTCGATTTCGGCCGCGACGCCGAGCCGCAGCGTGTCTTCGACGCCTTCCGACAGGTGCTGTGCGTGTGCGCGCAACACCTGCAACTGCCCGGCGATCGACCGCGCGTCGGGCAGCAGCGCGGCCATTGCGGCGGTCGGCGTCGGTTCGCGTGTGGCGCGGTCGAACAGCACGAGGCCGAGTTCGGCCTCGAGGTTCGCGATCGCCATGCTGATCGCCGACGGCGTGCGGCCGAGCGCCCGTGCGGCGGCGGAAAACGAGCCTTTGTCGATGACGGTCAGCAGCATGTCGATGTGGTCGCTGGTCAGCATGCGCGGGCCTCCTGTCAGAAAAATTGAAAGGACCTGACTTTTGCGGACGCATTACCCGCTGATAGTCTCGCCACCTTGTTCGATAGAAGGTGGATGGTCATGCAAGGGTGGAAGAGACGCATAGTCTACGTCGTGATGTTCGAGGTGCTCGGCATCCTGATCGCATCGTCGGTGCTCGGCATGCTGAGCGGCGCGAGCGTGGCGACGAGCGGCCTGATGGGGGTGATGATCTCGACGACGGGCGTCACCGTCAATTTCCTGTACAACCTCGCGTTCGAGGCGTGGGAGCGCAAGCGCGCGGCGACGACGCGCACGGTCGGGCGCCGCGTGCTGCATGCGATCGGCTTCCAGGTTGCGCTCGTGACGTTCCTGATCCCGCTGATCGCATGGTGGCTCGATGTGTCGTTGCTGCAAGCGTTCCTGTACGACGCGGTGCTGATCGTGTTCTTCCCGATCTTCACGTTCGCGTACAACTGGGCGTTCGACAGCGTGTTCGGGCTGCCGGATGCGGTCACGCGCAAGGCGGAGCCGGCGGTCTGGTAAGCGACGGCGCGGCGCGTCCGGAGGCAGCCGCTACAATCGCGCAATGCATCGTTCGGGCGCGCGGGCCGCATGCCCGACGGTATTCCGTCGCGATTCATGCGCCCGAACGGGCCGTTCAAACCGATGAGCATTCGAAAGACGTCGATATCCTGCGTGGCGTGGCTTGCCGGCGCATTCATCGTTGCATCGTCCGCGCAGGCGGAAGGGCCGAGGGTGCTGCCGCGCAGCGAACAGGCCGATAACGGTTACGCCTCGACGCAATTGCTGCTCAAGCCGTGCGTCGACGTGCGCAAGCTGAGCGACGACCCGGATGACGATCTGTTGAAGGCGGCGGCCGCCGCGCGTGCCGCGCTGCCGCCCGGCACCTGCGACAACGTCGTGTTGGCGGAGAAGGTGTTTACCGCGCGGTTTCTCCAGTACGCGACGCTTGCCGTGGTGGACGACCCGTGGAATATCGACGAGAAGATCGATGCGCAGAACCGGGCAATCGGGCGCTGCAAGGACACGCGATGTCTCGATCGCGAACTGGATGCCGTGATCGGTGCGCTGTCGCCGCTGTACCTGCATGCGCATCCCGTGTGGCCGCGCGGCAACGGCCTGTGCACGAGCGCGCCGGTCGATGCGCGTGCCGATCGCGCGCTGGCACCGCTCGGCACACGTGTACGCAAGGCGCTTGCCGGCGAATGCGGCGACGAAGCGGTGACTGCGCAAACCTGCGAGGGCCCGCACGGCAAGATGCTGTTCGTGAGCTGCGAGATGAGCGGGAACCAGGTCAACGCGAATCAATGGCTGTACCGTGAGCGCAAGCGCGGATTCGAACCGCTGCTGGGCGTCGACGACGGCCCGGTCGGCGTGCTCGGCACCACCTGCAACGGGTGGCCCGACCTCAAGACGCTGGCCCGGATCAGCATGGGTGAGCATCAGGCGACGTATTACCGCTACGACGGCGGCACGTACCTGCCCGTCTACTCATACACCGAAACGGGTGTCGGCAGCGACCGCAACGGCTACGACCTCGTCGTTGCGCAGGGCGGGCCGTCCGTCCGGGTGACCTGCCGATAACGGCCAGACCGCCGCGCTGCCTCGGATCGCCTCGCCGGACGCATGGCGAATGCGCCGGTCCCCACGTATCCGCATCGTCGTTGAACAGTGAGGAGAACGGGCGGCGCAGAAGCCGCCCGGGCGCACTTACGCGGCGATGAACTCGTGCACGTAACGGTTGAACACGGCGGGGCTCGCCGCGTTCATCCCGTGCGATGCGCCGGCAACGGTTTGCCGTTGCGCATTGCCGATCCACTGCGACAGCGTATCGACGTTGTTGCGGAACATCTTCGGGCTGCGCTGGCCGTCGATCAGCAGCGTGCGGCATGCGATGTCGCCGGCCGTGTGCTGCGAGTACGCGGGCAGCGGGTCGCGCAACTGCTTCGGCAGCGTGCTCGCGTTGTCGATCGCCATCGTGCGGAAACGCGACGTGCTCTTCTTCCAGGCGCCCGGCAGGCTCACGGAATCGACGAACATCTCGAGGCCCGATTCGACGTCGCCTTGCCCGATCAGGTTCACGGCCTGCGTGCGCAGCGCGATTGCGGCGGCCGGCAGCGCGGCTTCGCGCACGCCCGGCTGTTGCAGCGGGCCGCCCGGATCGGCGAGCGTCAGCGACTCGACGAGGTGCGGATGCTGGCGTGCGACGTTGAACGCGACGCTGCCGCCGCGCGAGTGGCCGACCAGGTGCACGGGGCCGAGATCGAGCGCGTCGATGAATTCGGCGAGCTCGTTGACGTGGTTCTGCCAGCCGAACTCGTCCTGGATGCCCGCTTCGACGGCCGGCCAGTAATGGCTGAGGCTCGGGGCGATGCAGCGGTAGTGGGCCGACAGCGAGGCGAGCTGCGGATCCCAGTAGCGGTAGTCGCACAGCGAGCCGTGCACGAACACCATCGGCGCGCCGCTGCCCCGCTCGACATACGGCAGGCTGATGCCTGACGAAAGCGTCGCAAATTGCAGGTCGGGGTTCGCGAGCACGGACGGCTCGATTCGCATGTTCATCTGAAAAACTCAAAGGTGCGTCAACACGACGCAACTATGCATCACGGCGACCTGCAAGGAAAACGCATAATTTTCATCGTCACGATCAATTTTATTGATGGCTCGGCCGCAAACCCTTGTCGGAGGGGGAAGGGTGTCGATGCTTTCAATCGTCTAACGATTGACCGTGGTGCCGGAATGGCCGGAAAAGGGCGTGCGGGGGCCTGTGCACCGGCGCATCGCACGTTTGGAAAACGGGAAGGCCGCGAGCCGCGAAAGCGGCCCGCGTGTCAGCGCACCGTCAGGGCGGGCGCGGTCTGAAGCTCGACGGGGAGGTCGTTGTCGGCCGCGAACTGCATCGCGAAGTCGAATGCGTCCGCGCACACGGTGCGCAATTCGTCCGACACGAACAGGCATTTGGCGCCGCCGTCGACGACGGGCATCGCGAGCCGCGACAGCGCGCACGGATAGCCGGGCCGTCGCTCGCCGACGAACAGCGTGATGACGCCCGCGAGCCGTTCGGGCCAGTCGCTCGGGCGGAAGGTTTTCTGCGCGCGCGTGACGCCGCGGATCAGGTGGCCGCGGGGTTCGCCGATGAGGCGGCCGCGTTCGGTGATGTCGATGCGATCCATGCTGGTGTGCGTGTCCTCGTTCGCGTCATTCGCCGCCATCGGCCGCCGCGTCGCCGCGCGCGGGAATCCGCAGGTTGCGCAGCTTGTGATAGAGCGTCTTCTTCGGCATCCCGAGCGCTTCGCTCGCGTCCGCGACGTTGCCGTTGTGACGCTGCAGCATGTCCTCGATCAGCATCCGTTCGAAATACGCGAGCTGTTCCGCGAGCGTGCCGCCCGCGGCCGGCGTGCCGCCGGACGACAGCAGGCTGTCGCCGGTCAGCCCGAGCACGAAGCGGTCGGCCACGTTCTGCAGCTCGCGCACGTTGCCGGGCCACGCGTGCGTCATCAGTTCGGACACCTGCGCAGCCGTGACGACCGGCGCCGGCTGCCCGAAGCGGCGCGCGGCCGCGAGCACGAAATGCTCGAACAGCAGCGGCACGTCCTCGCGCCGCTCGCGCAGCGGCGGCAGTTCGATTTGCGCAACGTTGAGGCGATACAGCAAGTCCGCGCGAAAGCGGCCGTCGGCCGCGAGCTCGGCGAGATCGGCCTTCGATGCGGCAACCACGCGGCAGTCGACCGGGATCAACTCGTTCGCGCCGAGCCGCTCGACCACGCGTTCCTGCAGCACGCGCAGCATCTTGATCTGCAGCGGAATCGGCATCGTCTCGATCTCGTCGAGGAACAGCGTACCGCCGTCCGCCCATTCGATCTTGCCGATGCGCTTCTTGATCGCGCCGGTGAACGCGCCGGCTTCATGCCCGAACAACTCGCTCTCGAAGACCTGCTCCGGCAGGCCGCCGCAGTTCAGCGCGACGAAATGCGCGTCGCGCCGGCCGCCGAAGTCGTGCAGGCTGCGCGCGATCAGTTCCTTGCCGGTGCCCGTCTCGCCGGTGATCAGCACCGACACCGACGTACCGGCGAGGCGCAGGATCTTCTTGCGCACGTCGGCCATCGCGGGCGACTTGCCGAGCACGAACGCCTCGATGCCCTGCCAGTTGTTCAGTGCCGCGCGCAGCCCCTGCACCTCGAGCGTCAGGCGGCGCTTCTCGACCGCGCGCGCGACGCGTCCCGCGATCACGTCCGACGAGAACGGCTTCTCGATGAAGTCGTACGCGCCGACCTGCATCGCGCCGACGGCCGTCGAGATATCGGCATGGCCGCTGATCAGCACGACCGGGATCTGCGCATCGATCGCCATCACGCGATCGAGCAGCTGCAGCCCGTCGATGCCCGGCATCCGCACGTCCGACACGATCACGACCGGCGCGCCGGGCGCGACGTGATGCAGCGCGTCGGCGGCCGACGCGAACGCATCGACCGCGAAGCCGGCAAGCGCCACCGCCTGCTCGACGCCGATCCGGACGTTTTCATCGTCCTCGACGACCAGCACCCGAATCTCATCTTCCATGCTCTGTCCTTTGCAGCGTGGCCGCCGCGAATTCGATACTGAACTGCGCGCCGCCTTCGTCGCGGTTCGTCGCGGCGATTTTCGCGCCGAACGCCTCGACGATGCGCGACGTGATCGCGAGGCCGAGCCCGAGACCCTGGCCGCGCGGCTTGGTCGTGACGAACGGCTCGAACAGGTGCGCCAGCACTTCGGGCGCGATGCCCGCGCCGCTGTCGGCGACGGTGAAGCGCACGCGGCCGGCTTCGTCCGGCCCGGTGGCTTCGACGACGATGCGGCGCACGGGCGCGTCATGCACCGCGTCGAGCGCGTTGCCGAGCAGGTTCACGATCACCTGCTGCAACTGGCTCGATTCGGCCGACACGGCGGTGCCGGGCGCGATGTTCACGTCGAGCTGCACCCCTTCGTCGCGGATCCGCGCATCGTAGATGAGCCGCGCATGCGCGACGGCTTCGTTCAGCGACACCGCGACGCGCTCGACGTCGGGCTTGCGCGCGAAGGTCTTCAGCTCGCCGGTGAGGACGGCCATGCTGTCGACGAGCTTGCCGATCCGTTCGAGATTGGCGAGCGCCGGCGCCGGCTGGCCGCGCTCGAAGAACGTGCGCGCGTTGTCGCACAGCGTGCGGATCGCGACGAGCGGCTGGTTCAGCTCGTGCGTGAGGCCGGCGGCCATCTGCCCGAGCACCGCGAGCTTGCCTGCGTGCACGACTTCCTGCTGGGACGCGCGCAGCCGCTGTTCGGTGCGCTCGCGCTCGACGATCTCGCGCTGCATCCGTTCGTTCGCGGCCGTCAGCGCGGCCGTACGCTGCGCGACGGTCAGCTCGAGCTGGTCGTTCGCCCGGCGCAGCGCGTCCTGCGCGTTCAACCGCGCGACGATCGCCCGGCGGCGCTGGATCGCGTAGCCGGCCAGCAGTGCGGCGATCAGGAACGCGCCGGTGACGAACACGAAGGCCGTCTGCTGCTGGCGCCGCGCGCCCGCGATGTCGAGCAGCACCATCAGCGAATCGCCGGCCTGCGGCGCGGGGCGCGACATCACGAGATAGCGCGTGGTGCGGCCGCTGTGGCGCGTATCGGGGAAGGTGCCGAACCATGCGGCCGCGCTGCGGTCGCCGATGCGGCGGTACGGCAGCGCGTCGACCGTGCGGCCCGCGTATTGCCGCGACGCCTGGATGTCGCGCTGCTGCTGCGCGGTGATCGGGCGCAGCGCGGTGAATTTCCACGCGGGTTCGGTCGAGATCACGACCACGCCGTTGCTGTCGACGACCATCGCGGCGACGCCCGGCGCGCGCCATGCCGATTCGAGCGGATCGACGCTGATCTTCACGGCGGCCACGCCGATCGGCACGCCGTCGTCGCGCACCGCACTGGCGAAGTAGACGCCCGGCACGCCGGTGTTGGTGCCGATGCCGAAGAAGCGGCCGCTGCCGCGCGCGAGCGCGTCCTTGAAATACGGCCGGTACGACACGTTGGTGCCGACGAAGCTGAGCGTCTCGTTCCAGTTGCTGGCGGCGATCACGTCGCCCCGCAGGTCGATCACGTCGACCGCGCCGCTGCCCGCGTCGCGATTCACCGCTTCGAGGTACGTATCGACCGTGTGCACGAGCCTGGGGGCGTCCTGCGGCGCGGCTTTCAGCATCGCGCGCACGCCGTCCTGCCGCGCGACCAGGCCGGGCAGAATTTCGAAGCGGCCGAGTTCGCTCTTCAGGCTCGACGCATACAGGTCGAGCCGGTGCGCGCCGGTTTCCTCGAGCGCGTCGATCGCGCGTTCCCACGCGAAATCGACGGCCGCGGCCGCGACGCACACATACAGCACGCCGGCCGAGGCCCAGCCCCACCACGGGATTCCCTTGAAGCTCTTCTGCACGTTCGCCCTCATCGAAGCCCGCAACCGTCCGCACGGCGTGATGCCCGGAACGACGCCCTGAACGACGCGCGCCGCGCGCCGGCTGGGCCGGCGGCGGCGCGTGCGAAGCGGCCTGCGCGACGGTGCGCGCGGCGGCGCGTCATCCGAAGTGGGCGATCAGGATCAGCGTGACCGTGACGACGATCGCGCCGCCGATACGCGTCGCGATCTGCGCGAACGGCATCAGCTGCATCCGGTTCGCGGCGGTCAGGATCGCGACGTCGCCGGTGCCGCCTTGCCCGCTGTGGCAGGCGTTCACGATTGCGGTGTCGATAGGGTACATCTTCATCAGGCGGCCGACCACGAAACCGGTGCCCATCAGCGTCGCGACGGTCGACACGATCGTGACGACGTTGACGACCGTGAACGCGGCGGTCAGCTTGTCCCACGGCGTCATCGCGACGCCGATCGCGAACAGCAGCGGATACGTGACGGCGGTCGAGAAGAACTTGTAGACCACGAACGCGCCTTCCTGCAGCGGCGGCGACACCGCGCGCGCGAGCTTCACGAGCACCGCGAGGAACAGCATCGCGACCGGCGCGGGCAGGCCGAACAGCTTGTGCGCCATCAGGCCGACCAGGTACAGCGTGATGGCCGTGATGCCGGCGCCCGCGATGTGCGAGACGTCGACGTGGCCGCGGATTTCCTCGTTCTCGGGCGTCATGTCGCCCGATTCGCCGACCTGCAGGCGGCCGTTGCCGGTCAGGTGCGGGAAGCGCTTGCCGAGCATGTCGAGCGCGCCCGACAGGATGATCGCGGTCAGGCTGCCGAGCATTACCGGCGGCAGCACCATCGCGAACATCTCGCCCTGCGGCAGGTGCATCAGTTCCGAATAGCCGATCGACAGCGGAATCGCGCCTTCGCCGACGCCGCCCGCCATGATCGGCACGACGATGTACAGCAGCGTGTGGCGCGCCCCGAGACCGAGCGCGGTACCGACCGCCGTGCCGACGATCGCGGCTGCGACCGAGCCGGCCGCGAGCGGGATGAAGATCTTCACGAAGCCCTGGATCAGCACGCGGCGATCCATGCTCAGGATGCTGCCGACGATGATCGACGCGATGAACAGGTACAGGAAGTTGGTCGACTTCGTGAATTCGATGGTGACGTTCAGCACCGGCTTCGGCAGCACGTGGTAGTACGTGAGCGCCGACGGCACGAAGGTCGCGAAGATCGCGGCCGCGCCGATGTTGCGCAAGAGCGGCAGGCGCTTGCCGAGTTCGGCACAGGTGAAGCCGAAGAACGCGAGCACCGCGATCGCCATCGAGATCTCGCCGGGCACCTTGCCGGTCACCGAGAAGCCGACGATCAGCGCGAGCAGGATGAAATAGACGGGCAGCGGGATGATGCCGATGCGGATTTCCATCAGTTTCCACCAGCCTTCCGGCCAGAAGCGCTCGCGCGGGGCGGCGACGGCGTCGGAAACCGGCTCCGGATGGGACGGGGTTTGGATAGAGGTCTGCAAGACGTGTCTCCTGATGTTGGTATGCCTGCATGGCTTCGCGGCATCGTGTGCCGTCTATTACGCAACCCCCGTGCCAGAAATCCGGCTGGCCGGAATATTTTTAATGCATTGATTTATAAGGAATTTTATTTGTCTGTTGAAAGGGTGGCCCGACCGGCTGGCCGAGATTTCGGAATTCGCCCGGCGCCCAGGCCGAGATTTCGGCCTGGCGGCCGGCCGCGCGCCCGGTCAGGCCCCCGATCCGGCGTGGCCGCCCGCCATATCGCCGCGCGCGATTTTCTTCGCACAATCGCTTCGTAGACCGTCCCCGCGCCGCTCTCTATCATCGGCTGATCCTTTTCCGACGCGCTTGACCCTTGTCCGGAGAACGCCCGTGCGTTCGCCGCGGCGTCGCTCATCCGTCGATACCGTCTTTGGACAGGAGAGTGGTTTCCATGCTGCATGCCGTTTTTTCCGCCCGTGTTTCCGCCGGCCGCTTCGCGCGTCTGCTGGCCGCCGCCCTGCTGGGCGTCGTGCTGCTCAATGGCGCGCAGGCCGACACCGCGCCGCTGAAGGTTGGTATCGCGACGAGCCCGCAGATCGATGCGCTGAAGATCGCCGCCAAGGAGGCGAAAGCGCAGGGGCTCGACGTGAAGATCATCGAGTTCACCGACTGGAATACGCCGAACGCGGCGCTCGCGAACAAGGACATCGACGTCAACTACTTCCAGCACATCCCGTTTCTCGAGAACGCGAAGAAGCAGGGCGGCTACGACTTCGTCGCGATCGCGCCGGGCACGATCATGAAGATCGGCCTCTATTCGAAGAAAGTGAAAAGCTTCAGCGAGCTGAAGGACGGCGCGAAGGTCGCGATCGCGAACGATCCGGTCAACGGCGGGCGCGGGCTGTTGCTGCTGCAGCGCGCGGGCCTTATCAAGCTCACGCCGGGCGCCGACTATCGCGCGACGACGCGCGACATCGTAGCCAACCCGAAGCACCTGAAGATCATCCCGCTCGAGGCGTCGCAGCTCGCACGCTCGCTCGACGACGTCGATCTCGCGCAGGGCTATCCGAGCTTCATCAAGCTCGCCGGCACGACCGACCCGAACAGCGCGCTGCTGTTCGACGGCACCGAGAACAAGAATTTCGCGGTGCAGTGGGTCGTGCGGCCCGACAGCGTGAACGACCCGCGCATCCGCAAGTTCATCGCGATCTACCAGCATTCGCCGGCGGTGCGCAAGGCGCTCGACAACGCGTTCGGCTCGCTGTACGCGATCGCGTGGTGACGGAGGCGACCATGACGACGGCGAACCGCAAGAAGATCCTGCTCAACGCATTCAACATGAACTGCGTCGGGCACATCAATCACGGGCTGTGGACCCATCCGCGCGACCGCTCCGCGCACTACACCGATCTCGACTACTGGGCCGACCTCGCGAAGACGCTCGAACGCGGCAAGTTCGACGGGATCTTCCTCGCGGATATCGTCGGCGTGTACGACGTGTTCGGCGGCAGCCCCGATGCCGCGCTGCGCGAATCGGTGCAGGTGCCCGTCAACGATCCGCTGCTGCTGGTGCCCGCGATGGCGCAGGTCACGCGGCATCTCGGCTTCGGCGTGACCGCGAACCTGACCTACGAACCGCCTTACCTGTTCGCGCGCCGCATGTCGACACTCGATCACCTGACGAAAGGGCGCGTGGGCTGGAATATCGTCACCGGCTATCTCGACAGCGCCGCGCGCGGGATGGGCCTTGCGCAGCAGATCGGCCACGACGACCGCTACGAACGCGCGGACGACTACATGGACGTCGTCTACAAGCTGTGGGAGCAGAGCTGGGACGACGACGCGGTGATCCGCGACGCGCAGGCCCGCGTGTTCGCGCAGCCGGGCAAGGTGCGGCGCGTGAAGCACGACGGGCCGTTCTATTCGATCGACGCGATTCATCTGAGCGAGCCGTCGCTGCAGCGCACGCCGGTGCTGTACCAGGCCGGTTCGTCCGCACGCGGCGTCGAGTTCGCGGGGCGGCATGCGGAATGCGTGTTCGTGAACGGACAAAGCAAGGCCGCGGCGCGCGCGGCGGCGCTCGACATCCGCGCGGCCGCTGCGCGGCAGGGACGCGACCCGGCGTCGATCAAGATCTTCGCGGGCGTGAGCGTCGTGACGGCGGAAACCGAACTTCTCGCGCGCGAGAAGTTCGACGAATACCGCCGCTATGCGAGCCCTGAAGCCGGCCTCGCGCATTTCGCGAGCTCGACTGGGATCGACTTCGCGAAGTACGGCCTCGACGAGCCGATCTCGTATGTGAAGACCGATTCGATCCAGTCGGCGGTCGACGCGATCTCGCGCAAGAGCACGACCGGCACCTGGACCGTGCGGCGGATGCTCGAACAGATGTCGCTGGGCGGCCGCTATGCGCCGATCGTCGGCTCGCCGTCGCAGGTCGCGGACGAGCTGCAGTCGTGGATCGACGAGACCGGCATCGACGGCTTCAACCTGACGCGCACCGTGATGCCCGAGTCGTTCGAGGATTTCGTCGACTGGGTCGTGCCCGAACTGCAGAACCGCGGCGTCTACAAGGAAGACTACGATCCCGCGCCGACGCTGCGCGAGCAGCTGTTCGGCGCCGGCCCGCGGCTGCCCGCGTGGCATACGGGCGCGCAGCACCGGCCGGCTGCCGTGTCCGAACCCGCGCATCCCGCGCATGCCTGAACGTCACGGAGCGAAGCGATGACGCAATTGTTCGATACGCTGGGTTTCATCGACGCCTCGGCCGCGCGTGCCGGCGCCGCTGCCGCGACGCATGACGAAGCGGCCGGGTTGGCCGGCTCGGCCAGCGCCGCCGCCGTGTCGCTGGAGCACGTCGGCAAGGTGTTCGCGACGCCGCGCGGCCAGGCCGCCGCGCTGCGCGACGTGACGCTCGACGTACGGCGCGGCGAGGTATTCGGGATCATCGGCCGCAGCGGCGCCGGGAAGTCGACGCTGCTGCGGCTCGTGAACGGGCTCGAACGGCCGAGCTCGGGCCGCGTGCGCGTGCAGGGCGTCGACGTCGGCGCGCTCGACGAGGACGGCCTCGTCGCGCTGCGGCGTCGCACCGGGATGGTGTTCCAGCATTTCAACCTGCTGTCCGCGAAGACGGTGTGCGAGAACGTCGCGCTGCCGCTGAGGATCGCCGGCGTGCCGAAGGCCGAGCGCACGCGCCGGGCCGACGCGCTACTCGAACTCGTCGGGCTCACCGCGAAGCGCGATGCGTATCCGGCCAGTCTGTCGGGCGGGCAGAAGCAGCGCGTCGGCATTGCCCGCGCGCTGGTGCACGATCCCGAGGTGCTGCTGTGCGACGAGGCGACCTCGGCGCTCGATCCGGAGACGACGCAGTCGATCCTCGCGCTGCTCGCCGACATCAACCGGCGCCTCGGGCTGACGATCGTGCTGATCACGCACGAGATGGAAGTGATCCGCGCGGTGTGCGACACGGTCGCGGTGATCGAACAGGGCGAAGTTGTCGAAACGGGCCCCGTGTGGCGCGTGTTCGGCGATCCGCGCCACGGCGCGACACGTGCGCTGCTCAGCACGCTCGTGCACGACCTGCCGGCCGAACTGGCCGCGCGCGTGCAGCCGTTGCCCGAGCAGGCCGCGTTGCCCGAAGGCGCACAGGTCGTGCTCGACGTCCGCTATACGGGCGAGAGCGGCGGCGAGCCGGATGTCGGCGCGCTCGCGGCGGCGCTCGGCGGCTCCGTGCGGTTCCTGCACGGCGGGATCGAGCGCATCCAGGGGCATGCGCAGGGGCGGCTCGTGATCGCGGCAGCCCCGCGCCTGGACGACGCCGGCCAGTCGACGGCCCGCGGCGGTGCGGTGGCGGCACTGCTCGAACGCGCGCGCCGCCACGCGAATCACGCGGAGGTGCTCGGCTATGTTTGACCTCTGGTGGCCCGAACTGCTCGACGCGATCCGCGACACGCTGTCGATGGTCGCCGCGTCGGCCGTGATCGCGGCGCTGATCGGCATCCCGCTCGCGGTGATCCTCGTGACGACCGCGCCCGGCGGCATCTACGAACGGCGCGGCGCCAACGCGGTGCTCGGCGCGCTCGTCAACGTGTTCCGCTCGACGCCGTTCATCATCCTGCTCGTCGCGCTGCTGCCGTTCACGCGCGTGCTGATCGGCACGACGATCGGCGTCTGGGCGGCCGTCGTGCCGCTGTCGATCGCCGCGATCCCGTTCTTCGCGCGGATCGCCGAGGTGAGCCTGCGCGAAGTCGATCGCGGGCTGATCGAGGCCGCGCTCGCGATGGGCGCGAAGCGCCGCCACATCGTCTGGCACGTGCTGTTGCCCGAAGCGCTGCCCGGCATGCTCGGCGGCTTCACCATTACCGTCGTCGCGCTGATCGGCTCGACCGCGATGGCGGGCGCCGTCGGCGCGGGCGGGCTCGGCGATCTCGCGATCCGCTACGGCTACCAGCGTTTCGACACCACCGTCATGGCGACCGTGATCGTGATCCTGATCGCGCTCGTCTCGGCCGTGCAAATCACGGGCGACCGCCTGGTCCGACGCGTGACCCGGCGTACCTGAGCGACGCCACGAGCGTCCGCTCGCTTCATTCCTGATCCTGAGAGAACACAACCTATGACTTTGCCCATCGGCGCACCGCGCGAATGGAACGGACAATTCGAGGAAGCGCTGTTTCTCGACGTGGCGCGACGCCATCGTCCGGACTTCCCGGCGAAGCTCGCCACGCCGCCGCGCGAGCCGCGCAATGACGACGAACTGGCCGCCGTCGCCGATTACTACACGAAGATGGCGTCGCACGACCTGTTCATCGTGCAGGTCGTCGCGAAGGCGATCGACACGCTGTTCAGCAACGATCCGCATTTCCAGCTGATCCTGTCGCGCCAGCTCGGCGACGACGGCGCGCATGCGGTGATCGGCCGCGAACGCGTGACCGAACTGACGGGGCGCGATCCGCTGCCGGAAGTCGACCGGCTCGTCGCCGCGCACTGGGCCCGCATCGGCGACATCGCGGTGCGTGATGTCGCGGGCTTTCTCGCGTTCGAATGGCATTACGAGCTGCACATCCTCGCGAAGCTGTGGATCCAGCGCAAGACCGGCCGTATCGGCGATTCCGCGATGCGCGAGCACGGCGAGAACCGGATCCGGCCGGACGAGGAGTGGCATCGCGTGCAGATCGTCCAGTGGTGGTTCGACACGTTGAAGGCGCTGCCGGCGGCGGAACGCGACGCGCTGATCGATCGCGTGATCGCGGCCGACGAGGAAACGCAGGCGCGGCTCGATGGTTATCTGCACGACGAGTACGCGCACACCGCGCAGGTATTCGGCGCGGATATCGCCGAATACCGCGCGATCTACGACGACTGGCGGCGCGAGATCCTGGCGCGGCTGACCGGCCGCCGGTTCGACGCGCTCGTGCCGCTGTCGGATGAAACCGTTGAACAGGAAGCTGTCGCATGAACGATCCA
Source organism: Burkholderia aenigmatica (assembly GCF_902499175.1). Lineage (GTDB taxonomy): Bacteria > Pseudomonadota > Gammaproteobacteria > Burkholderiales > Burkholderiaceae > Burkholderia > Burkholderia aenigmatica. The sequence continues at coordinate 41,492 of NZ_CABVQC010000017.1, read as the reverse complement.
CGCGGCCCGGCGACCCTCGCGCCGGATACCGATACACCGGCCGTCGACCGCGACGCGCTGGCGCGCGCGATCGACGCGCTGCGCGTGACCGCCGCCGCGCGCGACCGCGCGGGCGGTCACGCGGCGCAGGAGAAGCAGTGGCTCGCCGACGCAGGTTTGCTGACGCTCGCGGTTCCGCGTGCGTTCGGCGGCCAGGAGGCGGCGTGGCCGGCGATCTACGACGTCATCCGGCAGATCGCGCGGGTCGACAGCGCGCTCGCGCATCTCGTCGGGTTCCAGTGCCTGCAGGTGGTGAGCGTCGACGTGTGGGGCAACGCCGCGCAGCGCGAGCGCTACCTGCGCGGCACGGTCGAGCAGCAATGGTGGTGGGGCAATGCGGTCAATCCGCTCGACACGCGGCTCGTGGCCACGGCGACGCCCGACGGCGGCTACCGGCTCGACGGCGTGAAGGGCTTCTGCTCAGGCACGCGCGGCTCGCAGCGGATGACGGTGTCCGCGCACGATCCGGACACCGGCCGCACCGTGTTCGGCGTGGTGCCGACCGATCGCGCGGGAATCACGGTCAACGAAGACTGGGATCCGATCGGCCAGCGACAGACCGACAGCGGCAGCGTGCGCTTCGACGGCGTGACGCTCGCGGCGGACGAGGTGCTGCACCGTTCCGAGGTGCCGCCGACCCCGCGTGCGACGCTGCGCACGCTCGTGTCGCAGCTCGTGCTGACGAACCTGTTCGTCGGGCTCGCGGAAGGCGCGCTGGCGGAAGCGCGCGACTACGTGCTGACGCAGGGCCGCCCGTGGATCCAGTCGGAAGTCGCGCAGGCGAGCGACGATCCGTACACGCTGCAGCGCTTCGGCGACATGCGTGTGCGGGCGATCTCCGCGGCGGCGCTGGCCGATCGCGCGGCCACCGCGTTGCAGCGCGCGTGGGCGCGGCAGGATGCGCTGACGGCGGACGAGCGCGCCGAGGTGGCGCTCGCGGTATCGGAGGCGAAGATCGTCGCGCAGCGCGCGGCGCTCGAGAACGGCGAGGCGCTGTTCGACGCATGCGGCGCACGCGCGACGGCCGCGCCGCTCGGCCTCGACCGCTTCTGGCGGAACGCGCGCACGCATACGCTGCACGATCCGCTCGACTACCGGCTGCGGGATGTGGGCCGGTTCGCGTTGACGGGCGAGTTGCCGCCGGCGTCGCTATATACATGACGGCGTGATGCCGGAGCGGCGCGGTCCGCTCCGGACAAAACCTAACCGGCATGCTGGACGTTTGAGATGATATGTTATATCGTTTCGATACAATGTATCACTCAATGATCGCCCACCTTCCTTCCGGAATCGCCCGATGAGCTCCGCACTCCACCCGTCCACGCGGCTTCCCGTGACCGTCCTGTCCGGCTTCCTCGGCGCCGGCAAGACGACGCTGCTCAACCACATCCTGAACAATCGCGAGGGCCGGCGCGTTGCGGTCATCGTCAACGACATGTCCGAGGTCAACATCGACGCCGCGCTCGTGCGCGACGGCGGCGCGGGGCTGTCGCGCACCGACGAGAAGCTGGTCGAGATGAGCAACGGCTGCATCTGCTGCACGCTGCGCGAGGATCTGCTGATCGAGGTCGACCGGCTCGCGCGCGAAGGGCGGTTCGACCAGCTCGTGATCGAATCGACCGGCATCTCGGAGCCGCTGCCGGTGGCCGAGACGTTCACGTTCGAAGGCGAGGACGGCCGCAGCCTCGGCGAAGTTGCGCGGCTCGACACGATGGTGACGGTGGTTGATGCGTTCAATTTCCTGCGCGACTACGCGTCGCGCGACAGCCTGCAGTCGCGCGGCGAATCGATGGGCGACGAGGATGCGCGCACGGTGGTCGACCTGCTGATCGATCAGATCGAGTTCTGCGACGTGATCGTGATCAACAAGATCGACCTGATCGACGCAAGCGCGCGCGAGCGGCTCGTCGTGCTGCTGCGCGGCTTGAACCCGCGCGCGCGGATCGAGATCGCCGAATTCGGCAAGGTGCCGCTCGAGCGCGTGCTCGACACGGGCCTGTTCGATTTCGACGCGGCGTCGCGCGCGCCGGGCTGGCTGCAGGAGATGCGCGGCACGCATACGCCCGAGACCGACGAGTACGGGATCCGCAGTTTCGTCTACCGCGCGCGGCGGCCGTTCCACCCGCAGCGTTTCTTCGATTTCGTCGAAAGCGAATGGCCGGGCGTCGTCCGCTCGAAAGGGTTCTTCTGGCTCGCCACCCACCCGACCGTCGCCGGTTCGTGGTCCCAGGCCGGCGCGATCGCGCGGCACGGGCCGGCCGGCTACTGGTGGGCGGCCATGCCGCCCGAGCGCTGGCCGCAGGACGCGGAAGCCGTCGCGCAGATCCGCGCGCGCTGGGACGAACGCGTCGGCGATGCGCGGCAGGAACTCGTGCTGATCGGCATGGACATGGACGAGCCCGCGCTGCGCGCGCGCTTCGACGCGTGTTTGCTGACCGACACCGAAATGGCCACCGGCCCCGACCACTGGACCACGTGGGACAACCCGTTTCACGACTGGCCCTGACCTGAACGCGCTTCCTGCATCGATCCGGATGGAGAAGGCGCTCCACCGGATCCCGAGCATGAATGCACCGCTTCCCGATATTTCCCTGACCGACGCCGCGCCGGGCCACCACCCGCTCGAATGGGTCGGCATGCAGGGCATCGACCTGCCCGTCGCGGTGGCCGAGCCCGGCTGCCGGCGCGACGTGCATGCGCGCGCCGACGTACAGGTCGATCTGCCCGCGCAGCACGTGAAGGGCATTCACATGTCGCGGCTGTACCGGCTGCTCGACGGGCTCGGCGATGGCGCGGCGCTGTCGCCGGCCGGTCTTCAGCAGGTGTTGCAAGCCATGGTCGACAGCCATCTCGACTGCGATACGCACAGTGCGCGGCTGCGGCTGCGCTTCGACCTGCTGGCGCGTCGCGCCGCGCTGGTGACCGACGGGCTGGCCGGGTGGAAGGCCTATCCGGTTCGCGTCGACGCGATGCTGAACGGTTCGGGGTTCGAGCTGCGTGCGCAGGTGACGGTCGTCTATTCGTCGACGTGCCCGTGCTCGGCCGCCTTGTCGCGGCACTGGGTCGAGCAGGCGTTCCTGACGGCATTCGGCCGCGACGATCGCGTGGAACCGGCGGCGGTCGCGGCGTGGCTGAAACGGCATGCGACGGCGGCCACGCCGCACAGCCAGCGCAGCGAAGCTGTCGTCAGCGTGAGGCTGCCCGCCGATGGCGCGACGCTGGGGCTGGTCGACCTGATCGACCGTATCGAGCACGCACTCGGCACGCCGGTGCAGACGGCCGTCAAGCGCGCGGACGAGCAGGCCTTCGCGGTGCTGAACGGCGAGAACCTGATGTTCGTCGAGGATGCCGCACGCCGCGTGCAGGCCGCGCTGGACGGCCGCCATGCGAGCCCGCGCGTGCACGTGCGCCATCTGGAAAGCCTGCATCCGCACGATGCGGTGGCCTGGGCCGCGCCGGTGCGCGAAGGCGCCGCCGCATGCTGATCCGCAAGCTGTTCCGGTTCGAGAATGCGCACGTCGTACGCGGCTGCAGCACGCGGCGCTGTTCGCATTCGATCCACGGCCATTCGTACCGCGTCGAATTGCTGCTCGAAGCGCATGCGCTGGACCGCGGGCAGATGATCTACGACTTCGGGCTGCTCAAGGGCGACGTGCGCGACCTGATCGACGCGTTCGACCATGCGGTGACGCTGTGGTCGGATGACGACCCCGGCTATGTCGAGAGCATGCGCCGGCATTCCGAACGCTGGGTGCTGCTGCCCGTGTCGCCGAGCGCCGAGCAGTTCTCGCGCGTGTTCTTCCGCCTCGTCGATGCGGCGCTGTCCTGCACCCGCATGTCGAACGGCGAAGCCGACGTGCGGCTGCATTCGGTCATCGTTCACGAGACCGAGACCGGTTATGCGCAGTGTTTTCGCGACGATGCGTACAACCCGCGCATGGGCCGTATCGACCTGGACGACATCGTGTTCGCGCCGGCCATTGCCGCGCAGTGGCACGATCCGGGCCTGTTCGAGCGGATCAGGCGCGGCCGCCCCATTTCCAGTCAGGCATCCTGATGATCAGAAAGAACCCGCGCGGCGACCTGCCGCAGATTCACCCGAGCGCATTCGTCGATCCGACCGCCATTCTGTGCGGGCTCGTGATCGTCGAGGAGAACGTGTTCATCGGCCCGTACGCGGTGATCCGCGCCGACGAAACGGATAGCGGCGGCCGGATCGCGCCGATCGTGATCGGTGCGCATTCGAACATCCAGGACGGCGTGGTGATCCATTCGAAGTCGGGCGCGAGCGTCACCATCGGCCAGCATACGTCGATCGCGCATCGCGCGATCGTCCACGGGCCGTGCAAGGTCGGTAACGGCGTATTCGTCGGCTTCAACAGCGTGCTGTTCAACTGCACGATCGACGACGGCTGCGTGGTGCGCTACAACGCGGTCGTCGACGGCTGCCACCTGCCGCCGGGTTTCTACGTGCGTTCGACCGAGCGCATCGGGCCGGAAACCGATCTCGCCGCCTTGCCGCAGGTGACGGCCGACGCGAGCGATTTCTCCGAGGACGTCGCGCGCACGAACAATGCGCTGGTGCTGGGCTACAAGCACATCCAGAACGAGTTCTGAATCATGGACGAGCCCATTCGACGCGAAGGGGGCGCGAGCGACGCGCTGCAGCGACGTCACGCCGACCTGCTCGTGCACGGCGGCACGGCGATCACGCCCAACGGTGCCGAGCGGATCGACATCGCGTGCGCGGGCGGCCGCGTCGTCGCGCTGGGCGCGTTGCACGGCACCTGGAGCGCCGATGTCCTGCTGAATGCCGGTGGCCTGCATGTGCTGCCGGGCGTCGTCGACAGCCAGGTGCATTTCCGCGAACCCGGCCTGACGCACAAGGAAACCATCGAGGCCGGCACGCGCGGCGCGGTGCTCGGCGGCGTCACGACGATCTTCGAGATGCCCAACACGCATCCGCTGACGCTGACCGCGCAGGATCTGCAGGCCAAGCTGGATCTCGCGCGCGGCCGTGCGTGGTGCGACTACGCGTTCTACATCGGCGGCTCGGCCGCGAACGCCGAACGGCTGCCGGTGTTCGAGAACCTGCCGGGCTGCGCGGGCGTGAAGGTCTTCATGGGCAGTTCGTTCGGCGACCTGTTGGCCGACGACGAAGCCGTGTTGCGCCGGATCGTGCGCAACGGGCGGCGGCGCATGGCCGTGCACGCGGAGGACGAGGCGCGGCTGCGCGAACGCCGTGCGCTCGTGGAGGCGAGCGGCGACGTGCGCGATCATCATCGCTGGCGCGACACGGAAAGCGCACTGGCCGCGACGCGGCGCATCGTCGGGCTGGCCGCCGAGACGGGCCGCCGGCTGCATGTGCTGCACGTGTCCACCGCCGACGAAATGGCGTTGCTCGCGCGGCACCGGCATCGCGTGACCGTCGAGGTCACGCCGCATCACCTGAGCCTGCACGCCCCCGATTGCTACGCGCGGCTCGGCACGTTCGCACAGATGAATCCGCCGGTGCGCGAACGGCATCATCAGGACGCGCTGTGGCAGGCCGTTCGCGATGGCGTGGTCGACGTGATCGGCAGCGATCACGCGCCGCATACGCGCGACGAAAAGCGCCGCCCCTATCCGCAGTCGCCGAGCGGGATGACCGGCGTGCAGACGCTGCTGCCGCTGATGCTCGATCACGTGCAGGCGGGCCGCCTGAGCCTCGCGCGGCTGGTCGACCTGACCAGCGCCGGGCCGGCACGGATCTTCGGCATCGCGGGGAAGGGGCGGATTGCGGTGGGCTACGACGCCGATTTCAGCCTCGTCGACTTGCGCGCGCGCCGCATCATCCGCGACGAATGGATCGCCAGCGTGAGCGGCTGGACGCCGTACGACGGGTGCGCGGTGACGGGCTGGCCCGTGCACACGGTCGTGCGCGGGCAGGTCGTCGTGCGCGACGGTGCGCTGAACGGGGCGCCGGCCGGGCAGGCCGTGACGTTTCTGGATGCGGCGGCGTAGCGACGCGTTACCCGTTCAGTGCGCGGGGTTCCGGATGAGCACGTAAGCCTTCCCCGACGGAGCCTGCACGACCGACAGGCCGTCGGCGATCGTGCCGTCGCTCTTGCTGACGGCCGGCTGGCCTGCTGCAGGCGAGAAGAGCCATGCGCCGGGATATTTCTCGCGGAATCTGGGTGCCAAGGACGAGACCTCGGTTCCGGCGGGGTAGGTGAACTCACCGACGCTGGCGGCGCGCGCCAGGGTGCCGGACGCGAGGGCCACGACGCGATGTTGCCGGTCGAGATTCAACACCGGGCTACGCAAGGGCAATCCGGCCAGTTCGAACAGGGCGCCTTCGGCGACAGTGAGGTGCCAATAGTCGTTGTCACGCGAGCCGTCGAGATACAGGGTCGTGCCTCTGATCAGGGTCGACCCGGCCGGCACGAGGGAACCGGCCACGCGGTTGCCGTCGGCCAGATGGCACCACCAGAGCGTCTTGATCCGGGCATCCTTGCGCAACACGATTTCCAGCGGCCCGCCCGGACCGCACACCCATCCGTCGATCGGGCGGGGGCCGGTGACGGTCAGCGACAGGGCCGTGAGGGTGACGGGCGACTGGTCGTGCCACGGTGTTTCGTCGTCGTATTCCGACGCCGTCCGCAGCGCCACGGCGGGAATGCCGTAGACGCTGACCTCATGCGGAAACGCGGCCTCGTCGATCGATGCCAGGTTGCCGGCGGTCGTGAGCGAAAGGGTGGTGCCGGCCGGCATGTCGACGCCCAGCAAGTGAGTGGCCTTCTCCAGCGTCGGATGCCGCGCGGCCTCCTCCTTTCTGGATTGCAGGTCGATCCGCAGATAGGCGATCGCCAGCACCACAAAGAAGCTGCTCGACACGCACAGCGTGCCGAACAGGCCAGATGCGCGTCCCCGGTGCGTGCGAAACCATCCGCGAGCGCGAGACGACAACGCCAGCGTGACAGCCCAGACCAGCACGGACACGGTCGCCAGAAACGAAATGCCGAGAACGATGAAGAAGGCGCCGGAGAAAATCGGAGCGGCAATCATCGGAAACGCGAACGACGGAATGGATTCATGGTTGGAATGGCCTCGACGCCGCGGGACATGCCGGCATCGTCAGGTGAAGGGTGCCGCCACGCGGTTGGCCCTCGGTGGCGGACGGTCTTTCAGGATCTTGTGCGAATGGCGCACATTGTATTGTTCAAACGCGATTGCCCGGCGACGGCCGCGTGCATATCCGGCACGTTGCCGTCACGACGCCGGCGAGACTACCCCGGCAACGCGTCCGCCAGCGCCCGCATCGCGTCCACCGTCTCCGGGTTCGCCGGAAAGAACGCCTCGATGGCGAGTTCCGACAGCGTCACGTCGACCGGCGTGCCGAACACCGTCGTCGTACTGAAGAACGTCAGCTCGCCGGCCGCCGTGCGCAGCCGCAGCGGCACGGCGATATCCGCGAAGTCGGTGCGCGCATGCGTGTCGTCGGGCTGGCCGGCCGGCGCCGGATAGGCGGCGAGTTCGTCGCGCAGCGTGTGCAGCGTGCGGTCGCCGCTCGCATCGATCTGCCGCTGCAGCCGATGCAGGATGTGCGCGCGCCATTCATGCCAGTTGACGATCTGCGGCGCGAGGCCGTCCGGATGCAGGCTCAGCCGCAGCACGTTGACGGGTGGCTGCAGCAGCGCCGGATCGGCCTGCGCGACCAGCGCGCCGAGCATCCGGTTCGCGGCGAGCAGCGTCCAGTGACGGTCCACGGCGAGCGCCGGGTAGGGCTCGTGGCCGCGCAGCACCGCTTCGACCGCATGGCGCGCGGCATCCAGTTGCGGATCCGAAAACGGCCGTTCGCGAAACAGCGGCGCGAAGCCCGCCGCAACGAGCAGCGCATTGCGCTCGCGCAGCGGCACGTCGAGACGCTCCGCGAGATGCAGCACCATCTCGCGGCTCGGCTGCGCGCGGCCCGATTCGACGAAGCTCAGATGGCGCGCGGAGACTTCCGCGTCGAGCGCAAGCGCCATCTGGCTCAGGCGGCGGCGTTGCCGCCACGTGCGCAACAGCGGGCCGATGCCGGATGCGCGGCTGGCGGACGGGGAGGGTGAATGCAGGGCGGCGGTCGGGTTCATGACGCTGATGATAGGCAATCCCGCGCACCTTGGGCATTACCTGCGACGTAAGCATCGGGCCGATTCTCGGGCGTGTCGTGTCGCTGCGTTACCATAGCCCCCGTGCCAACTGAGAGACGACGCCGGACCCGCGATTGAAAACGCCTGGGCCGACGCCGTGCATATTTACGACAAGGCATTCCAGGGGAATCCAACAATGAAAAAACTTGCCGTCCGGCTCGCCTGCGTGGCGACGCTTGCATTCGCCGTGACCACCAGCTACGCGCAGACCGAAGCTGCGCAGGTGGAAATGAGGGCCGCCGCCGCGGCCGCCAACGACGCGGTCGTGAAGGGCCCGACCGATATCGACGTGAAACACGAAGCCGTGCTGAAGCTGAAGGCCGGCGAATCGTTCGTGCCGGCCGCCGAAGCCGGCCGCTACCTGCGCTCGATGGGCAACTCGATCGATGAAACGAAGCTGGTCGGCCTCGTGCTGCCCGACGATCCCGATGCCGACTGGATCTCGGTCGTGTCGTTCGAGCCGAGCGGCTATATCCGCGACGACGACGCGAAGGACTGGAAGCCCGACGAGCTGCTGAAGAGCCTGCAGGCCGGCACCGAGGAAGACAACCCCGGGCGCAAGGAGCGCGGCCTGCCGGAAACCGAGGTGGTCGGCTGGGCGAAGGCGCCCGCGTACGACGCGGCCACGCACCGGCTCGTGTGGTCCGCGATCATCCGCGACAAGGGCGCGGCCCCGAACGCCGAGAACGACGGCGTGAACTACCGGACGCTCGTGCTCGGCCGCGACGGCTACCTGTCGCTGACGATGGCATCGACGCTCGCCGACCTGCCGAAATACAAGGCGTCGGCCGACGACCTGCTGTCGAACATCAGCTTCAACGACGGCAAGCGCTACGCCGATTTCAACAAGTCGACCGACCACGTCGCCGAGTATGGCCTCGCGGCGCTGATCGTCGGCGTCGGCGCGAAGAAGCTCGGCCTGCTCGCGCTGATCGGCGCGTTCGCGGTGAAGTTCTTCAAGATCGGCGCGGTGGCGCTGCTGGCCGGCGGCGCGGCGCTGAAGCGCTTCTTCGGGCGCAAGCCGAAGGCGGCCGCGGTGCCGGCCGTCGCCGATGCATCCGACGTGTCCGGCGCGGAGGGCAAGGAATGACGAAGCTGTTGCTGCTGATTTTCGGCGGCCTCAAGCTTGGCAAGGTGCTCGTGTCGGCGGGCACCATGCTCGCGTCGATCGCGGTCTACGCGCTGTTCTACGGCTGGCGCTTCGCGGCCGGTTTCGTGGCACTGCTGCTGGTGCACGAGGCCGGCCACTACCTCGCCGCGCAGCGGCGCGGGCTCGACGTCGGGCTGCCGACCTTCATCCCGTTCGTCGGCGCGTGGATCCAGTTGAAGGAGATGCCGCACGACGCGGAAACCGAGGCGTATGTCGGGCTCGCCGGGCCGTTCGTCGGCACGCTCGGTGCGCTGGCCTGCTACGCGGCGGCGCGCCACTACGACAGCAACCTGCTGCTCGCACTGTCGTACACGGGTTTCTTCCTGAACCTGTTCAACATGATTCCGCTGTCGCCGTTCGACGGCGGGCGGATCACCGCGGTGCTGTCGCCGCGCATCTGGTTCGCGGGCGTGCCCGCGCTGATCGCGCTGTTCGTCTATCGCCCGAGCCCGCTGCTGATCGTGATGGCGATCCTCGCGCTGCCGCAGCTGAAACGCGCGTGGCGCTACGATCCCGACGCGCCGGAAAACCGCGTGTACTACGCGACGTCGATCGAGACGAAGACGACCTATGCGCTCTGCTACGTCGGCCTGCTCGCGTTCCTCGCGCTGATGACGTCCGGCGTGCACGACATGCTGCGCGTCGCGCATTCGTCGATCTGACGCCCGATACCTGATGCAAAAACGGCGGCCGGTTTTACGCGGCCGCCGTTTTTTTGCGTGGCCGAACCTCAGGCGTCGCGATGACGCAATTCGACGCGTCTGATGTCCTTCACGATCACGAGATAGCTGAACACGGTGACGAGCGCGTTCAGCCCGACGAACACGAGTGCGCCGTTGAACGAGCCGCTCGCGCCGACGAGGTAGCCGATCGCGATCGGCGCGACGATCCCGGCCGTGTTGCCGAACATGTTGAACAGGCTGCCCGACAGGCCGATCGCCTCCTTCGGCGCGGTATCCGCGACGACGGCCCAGCCGAGCGAGCCGATGCCCTTGCCGAAGAACGACACGGCCATCAGGGCGATCACCAGCACTTCGCTGTCGACGTAATTGCAGCCGATGATGACCATCGACAGCGCCATCCCGCCGACGATCGGGATCTTGCGCGCGAGCGTCAGCGACACGCCGCGGCGGATCAGCCCGTCCGACAGCATCCCGCCGAGCACGCCGCCGAGGAACCCGCAGATCGCGGGCAGCGACGTCATGAAGCCGGCCTTCAGCAGCGACATCCCGCGCGCTTGCACGAGATAGATCGGGAACCACGTGAGGAAGAAGTACGTGAGCACGTTCACGCAGTACTGGCCGAGGTACACGCCGATCAGCATCCGGTTCGACAGCAGCTGGCGCACGTAGTACCAGCCGGCGACGCGGCTGCTTTCGGAGCGCGAGCCGTTGCTGCTGCGTGCGGCGGTGCGCACCAGGCCGCCACCTTGTTCGATGTGTTCGAGTTCCGCGCGGTTCACGGCCGGATGGTCGGCCGGGTCCTTCATGACCCGCAGCCACAGGAACGCGAGCGCGACGCCCGCGAGGCCGAGCCACAGATACACCTGATGCCAGCCGTACGCGTGCGTGAGCCACGCCATCAGCGGCGAGAACACCACGGCCGCGAAGTACTGCGCGGCGTTGAAGATCGCCGATGCGGTGCCGCGCTCGGCGGTCGGGAACCAGCTCGCGACGACCTTCGCGTTCGCGGGAAACGCGGGGGCTTCGGCGATGCCAACCGCGAAGCGCATCGCGAACAGCGCGGCGACCGCGAACGCGGCGCTGCCGCCGAGGCCGATCGTGCTCTGCAGCAGCGTGAACGCCGACCACAGGAAGATGCTGGCCGCATACACGCGGCGCGCGCCGAAGCGGTCGAGCAGCCAGCCGCTCGGCAGTTGCGCGAGCACATACGCCCAGCTGAATGCCGAGAAGATGTAGCCCATCGTCACCGGATCGATGCCGAACGCCTTGCGGATCGGCGTGCCGGTGATCGACAGCGTCGCGCGGTCCGCATAGTTGAGCGTCGTGACGACGAACAGCATCGTCAGGATCCAGTAGCGCACGACGGTCCGGCGCGCGGTGCGCGCGAGGTCGAGCGGAAGGTCGCGAGAGGTAGTCTGATTAGGCACTTTAATGTATGTCGTCGTATGACATGGCAGCAGTTTATTGGCAATGATCAGCGGCAGAAAGCTCGGGTTTTCCCTTTGGATGATGACGTGAAATCGTCAATTATTCGAGGATTTTCCCGCTTTGTAAGGGTTTGGTGTGCTTCGGCACCGGCTTGGGTGCGGGCGATAATATTGATTTCCAGTGAGCGGACATCGTATCTGTTGGGCTACAATGAGCCACCCATTCCCGAACCACGGAGCACACCCCATGCAACTGACAGGAGAGATGCTGATCGGCGCCGACGCGGTGGCCGGCTCGGCCGGTACCTTGCGCGCGTTCGACCCGTCGAAAGGCGCGCCGATCGACGCGCCGGCGTTCGGCGTCGCGACGCAGGCCGACGTCGAGCGCGCATGCGAACTCGCGCGCGATGCGTTCGATGCATACCGCGCACAGCCGCTCGCGGCCCGCGCGGCGTTTCTCGACGCGATCGCGGATGAAATCGTCGCGCTCGGCGACGCGCTGATCGAGCGCGCACACGCTGAAACGGGCCTGCCTGTCGCGCGGCTGCAGGGCGAGCGCGGCCGCACCGTCGGCCAGCTCCGGCTGTTCGCGCGCGTCGTGCGCGACGGGCGTTTCCTGGCCGCGTCGATCGATCCGGCGCAGCCTGCCCGCACGCCGCTGCCGCGTTCGGACCTGCGGTTGCAGAAAGTCGGGCTCGGGCCCGTCGCCGTGTTCGGCGCGAGCAATTTTCCGCTCGCATTCTCGGTGGCCGGCGGCGATACGGCGTCGGCGCTTGCGGCCGGCTGCCCGGTGATCGTGAAGGCGCACGAGGCACACCTCGGCACGTCCGAGCTGGTTGGCCGCGCGATCCGCGCCGCCGTCGCCAAAACCGGGATGCCGGCCGGCGTGTTCTCGCTGCTGGTCGGCCCCGGCCGCGTGATCGGCGCGGCGCTCGTCAGCCATCCGGCGATCCAGGCCGTCGGTTTCACGGGGTCGCGGCAGGGCGGCATGGCGCTCGTGCAACTCGCGAACGCGCGCCCGCAGCCGATTCCCGTCTACGCGGAAATGAGCAGCATCAACCCCGTCGTGCTGTTCCCGGCGGCGCTCGCCGCACGCGGCGATGCGATCGCGACGGGCTTCGTCGATTCGCTGACGCTCGGCGTCGGTCAGTTCTGTACCAACCCGGGCCTCGTGCTCGCGATCGACGGCCCCGATCTCGACCGCTTCGAAACCGTCGCCGCGCAGGCGCTCGCGAAGAAGCCGGCCGGCGTGATGCTCACGCGCGGCATCGCCGATGCGTATCGCAACGGCCGCGGCAAGCTGGCCGAACTGCTGGGCGTGCGTGAGATCGGCGCGGGCGAGGCGGCGCAGACCGACTGTCAGGCCGGCGGCGCGCTGTACGAAGTCGGTGCGCAGGCGTTCCTGGCCGAGCCGGCGTTCGGCCACGAGGTGTTCGGTCCGGCGTCGCTGATCGTGCGTTGCCGCGATCTCGACGAAGTCGCGCGCGTGCTCGACGCGCTCGAAGGCCAGCTGACGGCCACGCTGCAGCTGGACGCCGACGACAAGCCGCTCGCGCGCCGGCTGCTGCCGATCCTCGAACGCAAGGCCGGGCGCCTGCTCGTGAACGGCTACCCGACCGGCGTCGAAGTGTGCGACGCGATGGTGCACGGCGGGCCGTTCCCCGCAACGTCGAACCCGGCAGTCACGTCGGTCGGCGCGACGGCGATCGAGCGTTTCCTGCGGCCCGTGTGCTACCAGGATTTCCCGGACGATCTGCTGCCGGAAGGGTTGCAGGAGCGCAATCCGCTTGAGATTCCGCGGCTGCGGGACGGGAAGGCGGAGTGATCGACTGAGGGGGGGATCTCGGCGGCGGGTATGCCGGGATGATGCCCGGAAGCGGAAAGGCGGAAGGGGCCGGTTGGCCGCTTCCGCCTTTTTTCATGGCCGGCTTTCGTGTTGCCGGTTTCGCCGGATCAATGCGTGGGGTGGGCAACCAGCCCCAGGCGATCGGCAGCGGCCAGCAGGCGCCGGTCGCGCGTCCACAGCTTGCTGCCGCTGGTCAGCCGGACCGAAGCGAGCAAGTGTGCGTCGACGTAGCCGATGCCGAGCCCGTGAAGCGGCGCGACGTCGATCATGCGTTGAACTTCGTCGTCGGTTGCCGAAACGGCGACGGGCAGGTCGCGTAACGCGTCCAGCACAGTCTGGCGATCGCGCAGGCTGACGAGCGCGAGTTCGCCGATGACGAAGGGATGGATCAATACCCGTTCGGTTTCCAGCAGGGTGGTGAGCGTGACGTCGCCGGCCCGCAGATGGTCAATCCAGACCGAGGTGTCGACCAGGATCATGCCGGCTCCGACGGGCGGCGCGGAGCGGATTCGAGGTCAGGCTCGGTACCGCCGAGGCGAGCGAGTCGCCGTGCACTTTCGCGGGCGATCAGCGCGCGCAACGCTTCTCTCACCAGTGCCGATTTTTCAGTGACGCCGGTCAATTGCTGCGCTTTGGCGAGCAGAGCGTCGTCAAGGGACAAGGTGGTACGCATGGTGGGCTCCGGAAAGGACTGATGCATCAATTTTGGCATCAATCGATGCTGATGGTGATGCGCTCAGTGGACAAGGCGATGAGCGGTTATCGCGCCGGTGTAGCAGGCGATCAGACCTTTTGGGGCGCAATGGGGCAAGCCGAAACTGCCTTCGATCGTTCCGGCTTTCCCGCTGCCCGCTTTTCTCCTACAGTACCGGAGCCCCGGGTCGACCGACCCGCAGGCGAAACCTGAGAGATCCAGAAAAAGACCAAGAGGGAACGGCATCATGAACATCAGCAAACGTGGCGACCACCTGTTCGCGGCCGGGTTGTGGAAAGCGGTCGGCGACGTCGCGAAGTCAGTGCGCACGCAGGTCGGGGAATATAGCGAAGGCCGCGTGCTGGCCAACGCGCTGTTCGAATTGCAGCGCGACCTGGGTGGCAGCGAATTCGACGTGACGATCAACCAGGGGCGGCCCGTTACGGGCTCCGATCCGCATTCGCTCCGGTTCGGCCAGGCCGTCAGGCGGTTCAGGCTGGACATGGAGGCGCTGGTGTTCGCGCTGAAACACCGCCGCGGCATCGACGAGCGCGACCCGGGCCTGCGCACCGACGCGCTGACGCAGGCCAACAGCCAGCTTGCCACTGCCAAGCAGTACGCGATGCTCACGATCGGGCGGTTCTTCGATGCAGTCGTCGATCCCGACGTGCTCGACCAGATGCTCGCCAGCGATCCGAACACGCGTGCGCGGCGCTCGGCCACCGGCGCGGAGATCGCCACGACCCGGCTCAGGCTGGGCAGCCTGCGCTACCGGATCGTCGGCGCCATTTCGCAGATGTGACGAAAACGGCCGGCCCGCGAAGCGCGGGGCGGCCGTCGAAGAGCGCAAGCGGGGCCGAACGCGCGGCTCCGCGCCGGCACGCGCCGAAGCGTGTGCCGGTTGACTGCCTGCCGCTTACTGCGGCCCCATCTTCTTGATCAGCACGTCGAGTTCCGCGACTTCGTCGTCGGTGAGGTCGACGAGCGGCGCGCGCACCGGGCCCGCGTCATGGCCGA
The DNA here is from genome assembly GCF_902499175.1 of Burkholderia aenigmatica. Taxonomy (GTDB): domain Bacteria; phylum Pseudomonadota; class Gammaproteobacteria; order Burkholderiales; family Burkholderiaceae; genus Burkholderia; species Burkholderia aenigmatica. The sequence goes on along the minus strand of NZ_CABVQC010000017.1, from coordinate 26,462 downwards.
CGAGCTTCGCGCCCGCCTTCACGATGCTGACCGCATAGCCTGCGCGGCGATTGCGGATCTTCAGGTACGGCAGGAAGAATTCGTCGATCAGGCGGCCGACCGTTGCGTGGTCGTCCTTCGCGATCGCTTCATAGAAGTCCATTGCCGTCTTCGGGATGAAGTTGAACACGGCCGACGAATACACCGGCACGCCGAGCGCCTTGTATGCGGCGGCATAGACTTCGGCCGTCGGCAGGCCGCCGAGATACGCGAAACGGTCGCCGAGGCGGCGGCGGATCGTCACCATGCTTTCGATTTCGCCCACGCCGTCCTTGAAGCCGATCAGGTTCGGGCAACGATCGGCGAGGCGCTCGAGCATGTCGGCGTTCAGCTTCGAATTCGCGCGGTTGTACACCACCACGCCGATCTTCAGTGCGCGGCACACCTGCTCGACGTGGTCGGCGATCCCTTCCTGGCTGGCTTCGGTCAGGTAGTGCGGCATCAGCAGCACACCGCTCGCGCCGAGGCGCTCGGCCTCCTGCGCATATTCGATCGCGACGCGCGTCGCGCCGCCCGCGCCGGCGAGGATCGGCACCTTGCCCTTGCAGGTTTCCGTCGCGACGCGGATCACGTCCGAATACTCGCGCTGCGTGAGCGAGAAGAATTCACCGGTGCCGCCGGCCGCGAACAGCGCGCTCGCACCGTACGGCGCGAGCCATTCCAGGCGCTCGGCGTAGGTGGACGGGCGGAAGCTGCCGTCGACGTCGAAATCCGTCAGCGGAAACGACAGCAGGCCGTGGGAGATGATCTGTTTGAGTTCTTGCGGTGAAGTCATGGTTGGGTCGTCCGTCTAGCGCGAGTGCTGGGTTCGTCGGGAACGGCATACGAGCCACATTGGCGATGTCGTTGTATGTCATCGTACAACGAGGGGAGGTGGGGCGCAAGCGGTTTGCTGGCAGATAAATAGTAGGGTCTTTCCGGATAAGGGTTTACGCAGCATCGCCGGTTTGGGTCGAATGTCGTATGATGACTAACGATATGGCCGTTAGCCTTCAGGAATTCCGATGACTGCTTCCCCGCTCTACATTCGCGTGCATCCGGACGACAACGTCGCGATCGTCGTCAACGACGGCGGCTTGCCCGAGGGCGCGACCTTCGCCGACGGGCTGACGCTGCGCGAAGGCGTGCCGCAGGGGCACAAGGTCGCGCTGGTCGACCTCGCGGCCGGCGACCCGATCGTCCGCTACAACGTGGTGATCGGTTATGCGCTGGTCGAGCTGCGACGCGGCAACTGGGTCAACGAGCGCACGATGCGCATGCCCGAGCCGCCGGGGCTCGACGACCTGCCGCTCGCGACGCGCGCCGCGCCGCCGCTGCCGCCGCTCGAAGGCTATACGTTCGAGGGCTTCCGCAACGCCGACGGCTCGGTCGGCACGCGCAACATCCTCGCGATCACGACGACCGTACAGTGCGTGTCGGGCGTCGTCGAGCATGCGGTGAAGCGGATCAAGGCCGAGTTGCTGCCGCGCTATCCGAACGTCGACGACGTGGTCGGGCTCGAGCACACGTACGGCTGCGGCGTGGCGATCGACGCGCCCGACGCCGACATCCCGATCCGCACGCTGCGCAACATCAGCCTGAATCCGAACTTCGGCGGCGAGGTGATGACCGTGAGCCTCGGCTGCGAGAAGCTGCAGCCCGAGCGCCTGCTGCCGCCCGGCACGATTCCGGTCGCGGCGGACGGCGCGACGGACAACGGGGGTGTCGTGTGCCTGCAGGATGCCGCACACGTCGGCTTCAACTCGATGATCGACTCGATCATGAAGATGGCCGAATCGCATCTCGAGCGATTGAACCGCCGCCGCCGCGAGACGTGCCCGGCGTCGGATCTCGTCGTCGGCGTGCAGTGCGGCGGCAGCGACGCGTTCTCGGGGCTCACCGCGAACCCGGCCGTCGGCTTCGCGGCCGACCTGCTGGTGCGCGCGGGCGCGACGATCATGTTCTCCGAGGTGACGGAAGTGCGCGACGGCGTCGCGCAGCTCACGTCGCGCGCGGCGAACGAGGACGTTGCACGCGAGATCATCCGCGAGATGGACTGGTACGACCGCTACCTGCAGCGCGGCCGCGTCGATCGCAGCGCGAACACGACGCCCGGCAACAAGAAGGGCGGCCTGTCGAACATCGTCGAGAAGGCGATGGGGTCGATCGTGAAGTCGGGCAGCGCGCCGATCGCCGGCGTCGTGCGTCCTGGCGATCGCGCGAAGCAGAAGGGCCTGCTGTATGCGGCGACGCCTGCGAGCGACTTCATCTGCGGCACGCTGCAACTCGCGGCCGGGATGAACCTGCACATCTTCACGACCGGCCGCGGCACGCCGTACGGCCTCGCGCAGGTGCCGGTGATCAAGGTCGCGACGCGCAGCGATCTCGCGCGCCGCTGGCACGACCTGATGGATCTCGACGCGGGGCAGATCGCGACCGGCGCGGCCACGATCGAGGACACCGGCTGGGAGCTGTTCCGGCTGATGCTCGACGTCGCGAGCGGCAAGCGCCGCACGTGGGCCGAGCAATGGAAGCTCGCGAATGCGCTGACGCTGTTCAATCCGGCGCCGGTGACCTGACGCGCGCGGTCGTTGCCGCCAGACGAAACGGGCGCCCGCGGGCGCCCGTTTTCATTGCGGCGGCCCGGGCACGTGCACCGGCCCGCGCCGGGCGTTCGTTACGCGATGTCGATCGGCAGCGACAGCCCCACCTTCACGCGCGACATCACGACCATCGTCTCGAAGTGACGGATGTTGTGGTGTTGCCGGAACACGCGCGTGGAAAACTCCTCGTAGTGGTCGATGTCGCGCATCGCGATCATCAGCACGAAATCCGCACGGCCCGTCACCACGTAACACTGCATGACTTCCGGCAGCGATTTCAGGAACCGCTTGAATTCGTCGAGCAGGTCGACCCGTTCGCGCTCGACCTGCACGAGCACGAGCATCGTCAACGGGAGGCCGATCTTGGTCGGATCGACGACAGACACGTCCTGCTGGATATAGCGCTCGTCGCGCAGCCGCTTCACGCGGCGCAGGCACGCGGGCGGGCTCAGGCCGATCTCGGCGGCGAGCGCCTGATTGGTGATCTGGTTGTCGTGCTGGAGGCGGGCGAGGATCCGCAGGTCGAAGTCGTCGAGCGGCGCGGCGGCGGGATTCATCGGATTTCCTTCGGGGAGAAAAAACGAAACAAACTCACGAACGAGGCCGCCCGATGTTTATCGGATTTCGCGACGGCTGCCGATAATCGTAGCATCCGTCAACGACGAAGCTGCGAGGAAAACATCATGCGTTCCCGACGTCTGCTGCTGGCGCGGCTCGTGCCGCTCGTGCCACTTGTGTCCCTTGTACTGGCCGCTCCCGCGTCTGGCGCGGATAGGGTCGTCGTGGGTTTTGCCGGCGCGCTCACGGGCGCGCAGGCGCATTTCGGCGAGGACAGCGCGCGCGGCATCCGGCTGGCCATCGACGAAATCAACGCGGCGCATCCGAGCGTCGCCGGGCATCCGGTCACGTTCGCGCTCGACGCGCAGGACGACCAGGCCGACCCGAAGGTTGCGACGACGGTCGCGCAGCGCTTCGTCGATACGCACGTCAGCGCGGTGATCGGCCACCAGAATTCAGGAACGTCGATCGCCGTCGCGCGGCTCTATGCGACGGCGAACATCGCGGAGTTGACGCCGTCGGCCACCAATCCCGAATTCACGCGTCTCGGCTATCGCACGACGTTCCGGATGCTCGCGAACGACGACTTCCTCGGGCAGGCCGTCGCCCGCTATGCGGTCGAGCAACTGCACGCGCGCCGCATCGGTGTCGTCGACGATCGCACGGCTTACGGCCAAGGCATCGCGGACGTGTTCGTCGACCGGCTCGGGAAGACGGGCTCGGCGGTGGTCGGCCGTGAATACACGACCGACAAGGCGTTCGACTTCGGCGCGCCGCTGACGCTGCTCAAGGGCAAGGCGCCCGACGCGATCTTCTTCGGCGGCATGGACACGCAAGGCGGCCCGATGCTCAAGCAGATGAAGAAGTTGCGGATCGCCGCGCCGCTGCTGGGTGGCGACGGTATGTGCACGCACGAGATCCTGAAGCTGGCCGGCGATGCGCTCGACGGCAACCTCGTATGCGCGGATGGCGGCCGGAGCCTCGCGAAGATGCCGGGCGGCCCCGCGTTCGCGGCGCGCTTCACGCAGAAGTACGGCGCCCCCGTGCAGCTCTACGCGCCGTATGCGTACGACGCGATGATGGCCGTCTACCACGCGGTGATGCTCGCGCAGTCCACCGATCCCGCGAAGATCGTCGACGCGCTGCATCGTGTCGACTTCCAGGGCGTGACCGGCCGGATCGCGTTCGACGCGAATGGCGAGCTGCGCGATCCGGCGGCAACGATTTCGACGTTCAAAGGAGGCAACAAGGTGACTTTGTCGGAGGTAGTGAAATGAATACGCGGATTCTTCCCGTGGGCACCGCATCGTTGCGCGACGTCGCGCACCCGGTCGGCGACGTCACCGATCCCGCCGTGCGTGAAGCGGCCGGCGCACTGCGCGCCGCGCTGCGCGCGTTTCGCGACGAACACGGTTTCGGCCGTGCGGTCGCCGCGCCGCAGATCGGCGTCGGGCAACGGATGATCGCGCTCGCGCTCGACGGCTGGCCCGACGTGATCGCGAACCCCGAGATCGTGTGGCGCAGCGATGCGCGCATGACGCTGTGGGACGACTGCATGTGCTTTCCCGACCTGTTCGTGCGCGTCGAGCGCCACGCGTCGGTGAGCGTGCAGTACACGACGCTCGACGGCGAGCTGCATCGGCGTGACGCGCTGTCGCCCGATGTGTCGGAGCTGATGCAGCACGAGATCGATCATCTCGACGGCAAGCTGTCGTTCGATCGCGCGGCGGGACAGAATGCGGTCGTGCATCGCAGCGTGTTCGATGCCGATCGCGCGTCGTTTGCCGCGCAGGTCGACTACGCGCCGCAAGTTCCCGACGCGGCACGCACGGCGCCGGACGATATTCAGCCTGCCGAAGCGCCCGCGTATCCGCCGGGCGCCGCGTACATGAACGGCCGCTTCATTCCGATCGCCGACGCACGCGTGTCGGTGCTCGACTGGGGCTTCCTGCATTCCGACGTCACGTACGACACGGTGCACGTGTGGAACGGCCGCTTCTTCCGTCTCGACCAGCACATCGCGCGGTTCAGGCGCTCGCTGGCAAGGCTGCGGCTGAATGTGCCGCTGAGCGACGACGCGCTGCGTGACATCCTCGTCGAATGCGTGCGCCGCTCGGGCTTGCGCAACGCGTACGTTGAAATGCTGTGCACGCGCGGCGTATCGCCCACCTTCAGCCGCGACCCGCGCGACGCGGTGAACCAGTTCATCGCGTTCGCGGTGCCGTACGGCTCGGTCGCGAACGAACGGCAGTTGCGCGAGGGCCTGCATCTGCACGTGGTCGACGACGTGCGGCGGATTCCGCCCGAATCGGTCGATCCGCAGATCAAGAACTACCACTGGCTCGACCTCGTCGCGGGGCTGTTGAAGGGCTACGACGCGGGGGCGGAGTCGGTTGTGCTGAAGTGCACGGACGGCAGCATCGCCGAAGGGCCCGGATTCAACCTCTTCGTCGTGCGCGACGGCGGGCTTCGGACGCCCGAGCGCGGCGTGCTGCACGGCATCACGCGGCAGACCGTGTTCGAGCTGGCGGCGTCGATGGGCATCGACGCGCAGGCCGATCGCATCGACGACGCGCAACTGCGCGACGCGGACGAAGTGTTCATCACGTCGACGGCCGGCGGGATCATGCCCGTCACGCGGCTGAACGGCGCGCCGATCGGCGACGGCCGGCCGGGGCCGATGACGCGCCGGCTGTTCGACGCTTACTGGGCGAAGCACGAGGACCCGGCGTGGAGCCTGGCGGTCGACTACGCGGCCGGTTGATGGCGGATGGCGGATGGCGGATGGCGGATGGTTGATCACGGCAGCGCGGGCGCGATTTCCTTACCCCGCACGTAATCGACCGCCCGCGCGAGGCCGGCGACGATGACTGCACGCGAACACGAAACACGCCGCGTTCGCGACATCGTCCTCTCATCGACACAAGGAGCCTCGCCATGACCACCGCCCAATCCGCTTCGTCCGATCACGCCGACCTGATCGACCGCTACTTCGACGCCTGGAACGAACCCGACGTCGCGCGCCGCCGCGCGCTGATCGATGCGACCTACGCGAGCGACGCGGCGTATCGCGATCCGCTGATGGCCGGCGACGGCCACGCGGGCATCGACGCGATGATCGCGGCCGTGCAGGCGCGTTTCCCTGCATTCCGCTTCCGCCGCACGACCGATGTCGACGGGTTCGGCCAGCACCTGCGGTTCTCGTGGGCGCTCGTGTCGCCCGACGGTGCGGCGATCGTGAAGGGTTCGGACTTCGGCACGGTCGACGCGTCGGGCCGCCTCGCGTCGGTCACGGGTTTCATCGACGAAATGCCGGCCGCGGCGTCGTGACGCGAGCGGCGCATGCCCAGCGGTCACCGGGATCGGGTAACGTTATGCGGTTTGTTCCTGATCCCGGAGACTAGCCGACATGCTGAAGAATCTCGACCCGCTGCTGCACGCCGACATCCTGCACACGCTGCGCGCGATGGGCCACGGTGACGAAATCGCGATCTGCGACGCGAATTTCCCGGCGGAATCCGTCGCGGAGCACACGGTGGTCGGCCGCGCGCTGCGGATCGACGGTGCCGACTCGGCGCGCGTCGTGCGCGCGGTGCTGTCCGTGCTGCCGCTCGATACGTTCGTCGACACGCCCGCGTGGCGGATGGAAGTCGTCGGCGACGCGGCGGCGGTGCCGCCCGTGCAGCGCGCGGTACAGGCCGAGATCGACCGCGCGGAAGGGCGCGCGGTGCCGCTTACGGGCGTCGACCGGTTCGCGTTCTACGAGCGCGCGCAACAGGCCTACGCGGTGATCGTTACCGGCGAGCTGCGCGGCTACGGCTGCTTCATCTTCAAGAAGGGCGTGTTGTTGAGCGACGCGGGCTAAACGCCTTTTCCCACTCGCCACCTTCGGGCCGCCCGGTGGCCGCCGTGTAAAGATTTGCTACAACCTTTTTCTTGGACACGGCCGAAACTCTGTCTATGCTGGCCCATTTGCCGCGGGCCCCGCTGGGTCGCGCGGCGCCGAGTGGCCCGGGTGTGCTCCGGGCGGCCGGCCGAATTGCATACGAGGAGAGAGGCATGACGCGTTCCGTCGATTCCGGCGTCATTTTTTTCGCGCGCCTGGCGCTGGCGGCGTTGTTCCTGTGGGGCGGCGTGATGAAGCTGATCGGCTACGGCGATTTCATCGGTTACCTGCGTGGGCTGAACGTGCCGTTCGCCCAGTACGTGGCGCCGGTCGTGGTCGTGATCGAGGCGCTCGGCGGCCTGCTGCTGATCGTCGGCTACAAGGTGAAACCGCTCGCACTGCTGATGGCGTTCTATACGGTCGCGACCGCGATGGTCGGGCACAACTTCTGGGACGCGACGGACGCCGCGGTCCAGCACGACATGGTGATCCACTTCTGGAAGAACATCGCGATCGCCGGCGGCTTCCTGCTGCTGTTCGTCACGGGCGCGGGCGGCGCGAGCATCGACGCGCTGCGCCGGCCGAGTTCGTCGTACGGCAGCCTGCGCTGAGCGCGTAGCACGCCCACCGCTGAATTACCGCTGAAGCCAATACGAAAGGGCCGAATCCCGCATGTCGCGGGGTTCGGCCCTTTGTTCATGGATCGCCGGTGAGGGGTGCCGGCGACCGGTCACGCACCGCGATTGCTCGCCGCACGGGCGGCAACCGCCGGCGCACCGCCGCTCAGTGCGACGGATCCTCCTTCGCATCCTTCGAGAACTGCACGGCGATCGCGCCGAGCACGCAGATCGCGGCGACATACACGACCGGCGCGAGCGGATTCGACTTCATCATTAGCGACACGATCACCGGCGTGAGACCGCCGAAGATCGCATACGCGACGTTGTACGAGAACGAGATGCCCGAGAAGCGCACGACGGCCGGGAAGCTCCTGACCATCACGAACGGCACCGCGCCGATCGTGCCGACCATGAAACCTGCGATCCCGTAGTAGAGCGGCAGCGTCGACGCGTCGGCCGCGACCTGCACGAACAGCAGGTAGTAGCATGCAGCCAGCCCGAGGCCGCCGATGCCGAGCACGCGCTTCGCGCCGATCCAGCCTGCGAGCGAACCCGCGGTGATGCAGCCGGCCGTCAGGCACAGCGTCGCGATGCTGTTCGCGAACAGCGTCGTCGCGGGCGTCAGGTGGAACTGCTTCTGCAGCAGCGTGGGTGTCATCAGGATCACGACGACGATCGCGGCCGACAGCATCCACGTGAGCAGCATCGACACGATCACCGCGCGGCCATGGTCACGCAGCACCGCTTTCAGCGGAATCTCGGCCGCGAGCGCCTTCTTCGCTTTCATCTCGGCGAACACCGGCGTCTCATGCAGCCAGCGGCGCAGGTACACGGAGAACAGGCCGAACACGCCGCCGAGCAGGAACGGGATGCGCCACGCGAACGCGCCGACTTCGGCGGTCGAGTAACGGCTGTTGATGCCGGCGGCGACGAGCGAGCCGAGCAGGATGCCGGCCGTCAGGCCCGCGGTCAGCGTGCCGCAGGCGTAGCCGATGTGGCGCGACGGCACGTGCTCGGACACGAACACCCACGCGCCAGGCACTTCACCGCCGACCGCCGCGCCCTGCAGCACGCGGAACAGCAGCAGCAACACCGGCGCGAGGATGCCGATCGTGTCGTAGGTCGGCAGCAAGCCCATCAGCAGCGTCGGCACGGACATCATCAGCACGCTCAGCGTGAACATCCGCTTGCGGCCGAACAGGTCGCCGAAGTGCGCCATGATCACGCCGCCGAGCGGGCGCGCGAGATAGCCGGCCGCGAAGATGCCGAACGTCTGCAACTGGCGCAGCCAGTCGGGAATGTCGTGCGGGAAGAACAGTTGTCCAATCGCCGGCGCGAAGAACACGAAGATGATGAAGTCGTAGAACTCGAGGGCGCCGCCCAGTGCGGCAAGGCCAAGGGTCTTGTAGTCGCTGCGCGTGAGCGCACGTTCGGCGGCGCGAGGCACGCCGCTCAATTCGGAAGCTTGCATGGTCAGGACGATCGGTTTTCGAATGTTGTTGTCGGTGCTGCGTCTCCAGGGCCCGCTATCGGCATGGACTGACAAGGCGCGGCTTGCATCGTCGAAGCGTGCCGCGTGCCGGGTGAGGCACGAAACACGCACCACTGCACCGGGGTGGCGTGCGGCGGGGGCGATGCGTCAAAGCGGGTGGGAGGATTCTACAGGAGCGCAAAATGCGCGCGCGGGTGCGCGCCGAGGAACGCTTCGGATCACGAAGCCGAGGTCGAAGCCGAAGCAAGAGCGCGCGCGGCGCGGGCGGCCGGTGAGCCGCTGACGCGCCGCGCGGGGCAGGGTTTCGCGTATCAGTTGCCGGCGATCGTGTCGACCGGCTTGAACGCGCCGTGCTCGACCTTGTAGATCGTCACCGGCGCATCCTTCAGGTCGCCCTTCGCGTCGTACGCGATGCTGGGCGCCGACACGCCCTTGACCGACACCTTGCCGAGATACGGCGTGTACACCTTCGGGTCGGTCGAGTTCGCGTCCTTCATCGCGGTGAGCAGCGCGATCGTGCCGTCATACGAGTACGGCGAGTAGGTGATCACGTCTTCGTTGAAGCGCGCCTTGTAGCGTGCCGCGTAGCCGGCGAAGCCGGGCATCTTCTCCTTCGGCAGTCCGCCCATGTAGACGATCGCGCCTTCGGCCGCATCGCCGCCGACCTTCAGGAACGTCGGCGAGCGCGACATCTCGCCCGTCACGAACGCCGACTTCATCCCGAGCTGGCGCATCTTGCGGATCATCGGCGACGATTGCGCGTCGCCGCCGCCGTAGAAGATCGCGTCCGGGTTCATCCCCTTGAGGTTGGTCAGGATCGCGGAGAAATCGAGCGCCTTGTCGTTCGTGAAGTCGCGCTTGATGATCGTGCCGCCCGCCGCCTCGACGGCCTTCGCGAATTCGTCGGCGATGCCCTGGCCGTAGGCCGTGCGGTCGTCGATGATCGCGATGCGCTTGAAGCGCAGCGTCTTCACCGCGTACGTGCCGACGATGCGGCCCGCCTGCGCGTCGCTCGTCAGCAGCCGGTAGGTCGTCTTGTAGCCGCGCGCCGTGTATTGCGGCGACGTGGCCATCGAGATCTGCGGCAGCCCCGCGCGATCGTACAGGTCGGACGCGGGAATGCTCGTACCCGAGTTGAAGTGCCCGATGATCCCGCGGACGTTGTCGTCGATCAGCCGCTGCGCGACGGTCGTGCCGGTGCGCGGGTCGGCCTGGTCGTCCTGCGAATCGAGCTGGAACGTGACGGGCTTGCCGCCGATCGTCGGACGCGTCGCGTTGAAATCGGCGATCGCGAGTTGCACGCCCTTCTGCATGTCCGTGCCGTAGTTCGACTGCGGGCCGGTCAGCGGTGCGGCGAAACCGATCTTGACGACGTCGGCGGCAATGGCGCGCGCGCCCGACAGTGCGCAGGCAGCGGCCAGCGCGACGTGCGATACCTTCAGCTTCACTTTCACTTCCCCTTGATGGCGTGGTTGGGCCGCCGCCGGCTGGCGGGCCGGCGCCGGTAAACCGGGCGAGACGGTTCGGTCGGCAGGCCGATGCGAGGGCCGTGCGTGCTTGCCGCGTGCTGCCCGGGCTGTGCCGGAATCGGCGTGCGTGATGGCCGATGCTGCAGGCCGTGCACGCCGATTGCTGCGGCGGCGGGCGGTCGTCTCGTGACCGTGAAGCAAAGTCTAGGTAGCGAAAATGCGTGCGTCTTGCGCGTTCGGTGCGCGGCCGGCGACGATATCGGCATATCGTCGATAACCCTGATATGTGCCGATATCGTCACGCCGAATGCGCAAACGCGCCAAGACGCGGGTGGCCGGCATTTTTAGGATGGTGGATTCGGGTGCGGGTTGCCGGGACGTCGACGCAGCATGTCCGCAGCGACAGAAGCGGAAGCGCGGCAGGCTGCGTACGCGCATCGAAGTGGTTGTGCGCACAACCTGTAGCGCCGGCCGACGCTGGCTGATCGGCATGCACGATGCGACCGGCCGCTCCCGCCGGCTTGCCCGCCCCGCGATCGGCACGACGCGATCGAAGGGGCGCTTCTATAATCGACGCCATCTGCCACTCGCCATGCGGTTGCCGGGATGACGACCTTGCTTGCCGTACCGCCCATGAGCCTGTCCGAACCATTGCGCTACCAGCCCGACAACGCCGATCTCGGCGCGATGCTTGCGCATTTCCGCCTGCTCGAACCGGTGTTCGATGCGCTGCCGGACGTCGCGTTCTTCGTGAAGGATGCGAGCGGCCGCTACGCGATCGTCAATCGCACGCTGGCGATGCGCTGCGGCTACAAGGACAAGCGCGACCTGCTCGGCAAGACGGCCGATGAAGTGTTTCCGCGCCGCTTTGGCCGCAGCTATTTCGAGCAGGACATGGCGACGATCAATGCCGGCCAGCAGCTCATCGATCAGCTCGAGCTGCATCTGTATCCGGGTCGCCAGCCGGGCTGGTGCCTGACCTGCAAGGAGCCGTTGCGCGACGCGGCGGGTAAGGTCGTCGGCCTCGCCGGCATCTCGCGCGACCTGAAGGCGCACGAAGGCTCGCATCCGGCGTACAGCAAGCTCGCGGATGTGGTCCAGCACATCCAGGATCACTACGTGCAGCCGCTGAACCTGAAGCAGCTCGCGCAGATGGCCGGGATGTCGGTGGCGCAGCTCGAACGCTACTTCCACAAAGTGTTCCACCTGACGCCGCGCCAGGTGCTGCTGAAGACGCGGCTCGATGCGGCCACCGCACTGCTCGTCACACACGACAAGGTGACCGATGTCGCGGCGCTATGCGGCTATACGGATCACAGCGCGTTCACGCGCCAGTTCAAGGCGACGGTCGGCGTGACGCCGACGGAATACCGGTTGATGCTGCAGGAGCGGGCAGGGTGACGCGACACGCCGAAAGGGCCGGCGAGTCGCTGGGATCGGGGGTGATGCGGGAAAACGAGAAAGGGTGAAAACGGCGGCTCAGCGGTAGCCGAGCCCTTTCAGGACGGCGGTGCCGTCTTCGGTGAGCCGGAAGCTGGGTGTCGTATCGGCGTCGAGCTTGACCATCTCGACGAGGCCGGCTTCCTGCAGCGCGGGCAGTTCGGGTTTGGCGTTCGCGCCGATCGGGGCATGCAGCAGCACGAGCAACGTCGCGATTTCATGATGACTGAGCAGGCGGCGCAGCATCGTCTTCTTTACAGGGGGCGCGGCCTGGCGGCCCGCGGGTGCATCTACGGCGCTCATCGCTTTCCTCCTTTTCAAGATAACCATTGGGTACTGGTTGCGGATGGTGCCGTCGAAGACTTAAGCGATTCTTAAAACCGCGGCGGGCGACGGGATGCTGCGCTGCGGTATGGGTTACGGGATGTAACGCCATATGGAATGCGGTTTCCGGCTCGATCGCGGTGAGCCGCGCGGGCGGGTGCGCCACCGCGCGATTCACCACGATGGTGCGCGTGGGATGCGGCCCTTTGAGGCAACCGCGGGCTGCGAATGCGATTCGGCCCCGAAATCCCGGTTCAGTTCCTTCCCTTATTTCCTGCGCTGCGCCTGTGCGGCGAGCCGCACGGCCGCGTTCGTCGCGCCGTAGCCGTCGTATCCGCCGCGCCGCTCGACGATCTCGAGCGAGAAGCGGTTGTCGACCAGTTCTGTATACGCGTGCAGGAATTCACCGCCGTGTTCGTCGCGGTCGTACAGCAGGTGATGGGTGCTCAGCGTGTCGATCAGCTCGTCCGGCAGCGCGTAGCGGGCGGCGAGATCGTCGTAGTAGTTCGGCGGAATGCGCAGGAACGGAATGCCGTCGGCCGCGAACGCGGCGATCGTCTTCACGATGTCGTCGGTGCGGAATGCGACGTGGTTCAGCCCCGTGCCGTGGTAGCGGTCGAGCGATTCGGCGACCGCCGTGTGACGGTCGACCGACGCGTTCAGCGCGATCCGCACCGAACCGTCGGCGCTGCGCACCGCGCGGCTGCGCATCAGCCCGTACGGGTCGGGCACGAGCCAGCTGCGTTCGGCCTCGAAGCCGAACGCGGTCTTGAAGAACAGGATCCACGTATCGAGCGCGTCGGCCGGCAGCGCGAGGCATACGTGGTCGATGCCCGTCAGCGGGCCGACTTCGCTCGGGCCATCGATGTCGGTCAGCACGAAGTCCGATTCGTACAGCGTCGGCGCGTTCGGCGCTTCGTCGACGAAGTATTCGAGGCTGCCGTCCGGCGCCTGCACGCTCGGCAGCACGCGTTCGTTCGGCCCGACGCGGCCGGAGAACGGCGCATAGCCGAAGCCGGCTGCGCGGTCGAACGCCACTTTCGCGTCGTCGACACGGAATGCCGATGCACACAGCGACAGCCCGTGCTGCTGGAAGAATGCATCGGCGAACGAGTCGCGCTCCGCGTTCAGCACGATCGACGCGGCGCCGTGCTGGAACAGTGTCACGTCCTTCGACCGATGCCGGCCCGCGAGCCGGAAGCGCATCCGGCCGAGCCATTCGCCGACGGTCGCCGCCGCCTGCGCGTCCACAGCGAATTCGATGAACTGGAACCCGACGTGCGCGGGCGGCGCCGGCGGCGCGAACAGCGGCTGGCTGGCGGCCGGCGCGCGGCCGTCCTGCGCGAGCCGCTCGTGCGTCAGTTCTTCCAGATAGAGCAGCGAGCGATGGCCGTCGGCGGCCGTGATCGCGGTCGGCGCCGCGCGGAAGCCGTCGTTGAAGATCTCGAGCGACAGCGGCCCCGTATAGCCCGACTCGATCACACGCGCGGTGAAGCGTGCGAGGTCGAAGTCGCCCTGGCCCGGGAACGAGCGGTAATGGCGGCTCCATTCGAGCACGTCCATCGCGAGCTTCGGCGCATCGGCGATCTGCACGAACGCGATCCGGTCGCCGGGGATGTCGGCGATCGCATCCGGCGAATCGTCGAGCGACAGCGTGTGGAAGCTGTCGAGCGCCAGGCCGAGATGCGGGCTGTTCACGGTATTCACGAGTGTCCACGCATGGCCGTAGCGCTTCACGACGCGGCCCCACGCGAGTGCTTCGTACGCGGCGACCACGCCGGCCTGCCGCGCGGCTTCCGCGAGTGCGCCGAGCTGGTCGACGAGCAGCCCGTCGTCGGCGATCGTGTCGGCCGACACATTGCTGCACACCAGGATGCGGTCGGTGCCGAGCGCATGCATCACGTCGAACTTGCGCTTGATCCGGTCGAGGTTGCGGGCGAGCTGGGCCGGGCTCACGCCTTCGAAGTCGCGAAACGGCTGGAACAGCACGATGTCGAGGCCGAGATCGGCGGCCATGCGCCGGACGTCGGCCGGCGATCCATCGAAATAGACGAGGTCGTTTTCGAAGATTTCCACGCCGTCGAAGCCTGCGGCCTGGATGGCGGCGAGTTTCTCGGCGAGCGTGCCGGACAGTGACACGGTGGCGATCGAGCGCTGCATGGGCGAATCCTGCGGATGAGCGGGGCATGGCGTCGGTCGAACCGATCCTGAATGAACCAGTCGTTGAATTTCTGGTGCACACCATATCCCGAATTTACTGGGCTAGTGATGCGTATTGTACAAACTAACTAGGTGGTACAAATTAGCGAAAACCCGAAAAGACAGCTTGCCTTCCCGGGCGCACACTAGCGCCAAATTCCGATGTCTTCGGGGCGATGCCGGTCACGGTCCGCCCCTGTTTTAGGAGCAGAATCACCATGAGCAAGCACAAGGTGCTGGTGCTGAACGGCCCGAACCTGAATCTGCTGGGGACCCGCGAGCCCCATATCTACGGCGCGGAAACGCTCGCCGACGTCGAGCAGCGCTGCCGCACGGCGGCCGAGGGGCTCGGGCTGGAAATCGACTTCCGTCAGTCGAACGCCGAGCACCAGCTGATCGACTGGCTGCATGCCGCGCGTCACGACACGCACGGCATCGTGATCAATCCGGCCGCCTATACGCATACGTCGGTGGCGCTGGCCGACGCGCTTTCCGCGATCGCGAAGCCCGTGATCGAAGTGCATATCTCGAACGTGCATCGCCGCGAGGCGTTCCGTCACCATTCTTATGTGTCGGCGGTGGCCGAAGCCGTGATCTGCGGCTGCGGCACCGAAGGCTACGTGTTCGCGCTGCAGCGTCTGGCGACGCTGTTCGCGCAGGGAGCCGCACGATGAGCCGCCCGTCGTTTCTGATCGGCCTGATCGGCCAGGGCATCGGCGGCTCGCTGTCGCCCGCGATGCACGAGGAAGAAGGATTCCGCCAGGGGTTCGGCTATGTCTACCGGCGCATCGACCTCGACGCGCTCGGCGTGACCGTCGACGCATTGCCGCAACTGCTCGATGCCGCGCAACGGATGGGCTACAACGGTCTGAACATCACGCATCCGTGCAAGCAGCGCGTGATCGAGCACCTCGACGCGCTGTCGGACGATGCGCGTGCGCTCGGCGCGGTGAACACCGTGCTGTTCAAGGACGGCAAGCGGATCGGCCACAACACCGACTGGTCGGGTTTCGCGAAATCGTTTCGCCGCGGGTTGCCGGGCGCGTCGCTCGAACGCGTCGTCCAGCTTGGCGCGGGCGGCGCGGGCGCGGCCGTTGCACACGCGGCGCTGCAGATGGGCGCGGCCGAACTGACGATTTTCGATGTCGACGGCACGCGCGCCGCTGCGCTCGCGGCCGAGCTGCAGCAGCGCTTCCCCGCGGCACGCGTCGTGCAGGGCGGCGATCTCGCGGAGGCGATGCGCGCCGCAACGGGCCTGATCCACGCGACGCCGACCGGCATGGCCAAGCATCCGGGCCTACCGTTGCCGGCCGAGCTGCTCCACGCGGGCATGTGGGTGGCCGACATCGTGTATTTCCCGCTCGAAACCGAACTGATCCACGCGGCGCGCGCGGCCGGCTGCGCCACGTTGCCGGGCGGCGGGATGGCCGTCTACCAGGCGGTCGACGCGTTCGAGATCTTCACCGGACGCACGCCCGACGCCGAGCGGATGTTCGATCACTTTCAGTCGCTCGTCGCGCGCTGACCCCCTTGCAGAAAGAGAGACCAGGAGACGACCATGCAGCACACCACCCACACGAGCGCCGCGCCGGCGCAGGCGTCCGGCACCGTCCGGCGCACCTCGGCGCGCTACAAGATTCTCGCGCTGCTCGCGATCGGCACGATGATCAACTATCTCGACCGCACCGTGCTGGGGGTGGCTGCGCCGCAGCTCACCAAGGAGCTCGGCATCAACGCGGCCGTGATGGGCATCATGTTTTCCGCGTTTTCGTGGACGTACGTGGCCGCGCAGGTGCCCGGCGGCCTCTTTCTCGACCGTTTCGGCAGCAAGGTCACTTACTACTGGTCGATGACGCTGTGGTCACTGTGCACGTTCCTGCAGGGCTTCGTGCCCGGCGTCGCGACGCTGCTCACCTGTCGTCTCGGCCTGGGCATCGCGGAGGCGCCGTGCTTTCCGACCAACAGCCGCGTCGTCGCGACGTGGTTCCCGCAGAACGAGCGTGCGATGGCGACGGGTACCTACACCGTCGGCGAGTACATCGGCCTCGCGTTCTTCAGCCCGGTGCTGTTTGCGCTGATGGGGGCATTCGGCTGGCGCTCGCTGTTCTGGGTCGTCGGCGCGATCGGTATCGTGTTCGGCCTCGTCTGGTGGAAGTTCTATCACGAGCCGCGCAACCATCCGGGCGCGAATTCGGAGGAGCTGGCCTATATCGAGGCGGGCGGCGGCCTGGTGCACGGCGTGCGCAAGGACGGCGACAAAGGTGGCAAGGGCGCCAAGGGCGAACAGAAGGCATTCAGCTGGGCGATGGCCGGCAAGCTGCTGAAGAAGCGCCAGCTCGCGGGCATCTGCCTCGGCCAGTTCGCCGGCAACTCGACGCTCGTGTTCTTCCTGACCTGGTTCCCGACCTACCTCGCCACCGAGCGCCACATGGGCTGGCTGAAGATCGGTTTCTTCGCGGTGATGCCGTTCATCGCCGCGTCGGTCGGCGTGATGTTCGGCGGGATCTTCTCCGACTGGCTGCTGCGCCGCGGCAAGTCCGCGAACCTCGCGCGCAAGCTGCCGATCATCGCGGGCCTGCTGCTCGCGTCGACGATCATTCTCGCGAACTACGTGCAGAGCAACGAGGCCGTGATCGCGATCATGTCAGTTGCATTCTTCGCGCAGGGGATGGCGGCACTCGGCTGGACGCTCGTGTCGGACATCGCGCCGGACGGCCTGCTCGGCGTCACGGGCGGCATCTTCAACTTCGCGGCGAACCTCGCCGGGATCGTCACGCCGCTCGTGGTCGGTTTCATCGTCGCATCGACCGGGTCGTTCGTCGGCGCGCTTGTGTTCATCGGTGTGATCGCGCTGGTTGGCGCGGCGTCGTACATCTTCGTGGTCGGCGACATCAAGCGGATCGAGCTGTAAGCACCGGCTCCACGCACATCCAGTGCGTTCGCCCGGCAGCCGCAAGGCCGCCGGGCTTTTTTGTTTGCGCGTGCCGGCGGGTCTGCCGGCTGACGTCGTACCGCGCTTATGCGCGCTGCACGGCGATGCCGAGCGACTCGACCGCCTGTGCGATTGCCGCGACCGCGCGCCGGATATCGTTCGAATCGATCGCGCCGATGCAGCCGACGCGGAACGTCTCGAGCTGCGTGAGCTTGCCCGGATACAGGATGAAGCCCGCATCGCGCACTGCGTCGTAGAAGCGGCGGAAATCGTAGGCCGGGTGGTCGGGCGCGTGGAACGTGACGATCACCGGCGCCTGCACGCTCGCATCGAGGAACGGCGTGAAGCCGAGCGCGTGCATCGATTCGACCAGCGTCCGGCAGTTGTCCACATAGCGCGCGCCGCGCGCCGGCTGGCCGCCTTCGGCGAGATACTGGTCGAGCGCGGCGCGCAGCGCGGCGATCACGTGCGTCGGCGGCGTGAAACGCCATTGGCCCGTCTTGCGCAGATACGCGTACTGATCGTGGAGATCGAGCGCGAGCGACGGCGAGTTGCCTTCGCTCGCGTCGAGTGCGTCGCGCCGCACGATCGCGAACCCCATCCCCGGCACGCCTTCGAGGCATTTGCCGCTCGCCGAGATCAGCGCATCGATGCCGCTGCCGGCCAGCTTGATCGGCAGCGCGCCGAACGAGCTCATCGCGTCGACGATCAACCGCTTGCCGTGGCGCCGGCACACGGCGGCGATGTCGTCGAGCGGGTTCAGGATGCCGGCGCTCGTCTCCAGATGCACCTGCGCGACGTGCGTGATGCGCGGCTCGCGCGCGAACGCGGCTTCGATCGCGGCCGGATCGACGGCGGCGTCCTCGCCGAACGGCAACGCGATCGCTTCGATACCGAGCCGGCCGAGGATCTTCAGGATGCGCGCGCAGTACGCGCCGTTGTCGGGCACCAGCACGACGCCGTCGCGCGGCACCAGCGTGCCGAGCGCCGCTTCGACCGAGAACGTGCCGCTGCCTTGCATCGGCACGCACACGTACTCGTCGCCGCCGTGCGCGATCGCGACGAGATCCGCGCAGACGCTGGCCGTCAGTTCATTGAAAGCGGCATCCCACGAGCCCCAGTCATGTTGCATTGCGTGGCGGGTTGTGGCGGACGTGGTGAGCGGGCCGGGCGTAAGAAGAATCGGATCGGACATGGTTTTCCTCTGCAAAGGTAGGAAGAAATGCCGGGCGGCATTTCTGAATGACTTGCATGATATTGGCAAAATGTGTCATTTTTTGGAAATTGTGGCATTCGTCACGGGTTTGTCATCGAACGCTGTGATCCTTCGCTTGCCGCGCAAAACCTAACCTCAGCGCGGCGGCGAGGCGGGCCGTCGATCGGCCTTGCCCGGAGATAACAGGAGAGCCGGATCGTGCCCCCGGCCATTTGGTGTTCCGCCTACGGAGAAGTCAGATGACACTGCAGAAACCCTCGCGCGCCGCTGCCGGCGCGTTCCGCAAGCTTGCGCTGGCCGCCAGCGTCGCCGGTCTGATGGGCGCCGCGTTGCCCGCCCATGCGGCGAGCGCGGTCGTGCTGTATACGGCAGATGGTCTCGAGAACCTCTATCGCGATGTGCTGCCGGCCTTCGAGAAGAAGGAAGGTGTCAAGGTCAACATCGTGACGGCGGGCAGCGGTGAAGTCGTCAACCGCGCGAACATCGAGAAGAACTCCCCGAAGGCCGACGTGATCGTCACGCTGCCGCCGTTCATTCAGCAAGCCGGCCAGATGGGCCTGCTGCAGCCGTACCAGAGCGTGAACTACAAGAACGTGCCGGCCATCGCGAAGGCTGAAGACGGCACGTGGGCAACGTTCGTGAACAACTACTTCTCGTTCGCGATCAACCCGGACGTCGTGAAGAACCAGCCGAAGACGTTCGCCGACCTGCTGTCGCCGGCCTACGCCGGCAAGGTCGCGTATTCGAACCCGGCCACGGCTGGCGACGGGATGGCCGTGCTGATCCTGACGACGTCGCTGATGGGCGAGGACAAGGCGTTCGACTACCTGGCGAAGCTGTCGCAGAGCGTGAAGTTCCACACGAAGGGCACGGGCTACCTGAACGTGCTGCTGTCGCGTAACGAAATCAGCGTCGCGAACGGCGACCTGCAGATGGACCTCGACGATGCCGAACACGGCGCGCTGTCCGTCAAGCCGATCTTCCTGGCCGCGAAGGATGGCGACCAGCCGACCACGTTCCAGCTCCCGTACGGCATCGGCCTGATCAAGAGCGGCCCGAACCAGGACGCCGGCAAGAAGCTGATCGACTACCTGATGTCGACGGAAGTGCAGTCGAAGGTGCCGGACATGTACGGTATCCCGGGCCGCACGGACGTGCCGCTGGCCGGCAAGAACGGCGAAGCGGTCAAGAAGGCGATCGCGGGCGTGAAGCTGATCCCGGTCGACTGGACCCAGGTGATGGCGAAGAAGCCGGTCTGGATCGAGCGCTGGAAGAAGGACGTGATCGGCAGCTCGGGCAAGCAGCTCGACGTCGTCAAGCCGAAGTGATCGGCGCACGCCGCCTGTATTTGTGAGCAAGAGGATGAACCCGGTGGAAACCACCCTGACCCATCCCGGCGCATTCGGCGCCGCCGAACCGCAAGCAACGCTGCGGTCCGGCGCGCCGGGCGGCGTGCAGATCGAACACCTGAGCGTGCGCTACGGCGCACGCACGGTGCTGGAAGATCTGTCGCTGTCGATCGGTGCCGGCGAATTTCTGACCGTGCTCGGCAAGAGCGGCTGCGGCAAGACCACGCTGCTGCGCTTCATCGCCGGGTTCGTGAAGGCCGATGGCCTGACCGGCACGCTGACCGTTGCCGGACGCGACCTGACCTATGCGCCGCCGCACAAGCGCAATCTCGGTCTGCTGTTCCAGAATTACGCGCTGTTCCCGCACCTGTCGGTGTTCGAGAACGTCGCATTCGGGCTGCGCGCCCGCGGCATGGCGTCGTCGGAAGTGACGCGCCGCGTCGCCGACGCGCTGAAGCTCGTGCAGCTCGGCGATGCGGGCCATCACCTGCCCGCGCAACTGTCGGGCGGGATGCAGCAGCGTGTCGCACTGGCGCGCTCGCTCGTGATCGAGCCGGACGTGCTGCTGCTCGACGAGCCGCTGTCGGCGCTCGACGCCAACCTGCGCGCATCGGTGCGCAGCGAACTGAAGGCGCTGCACGAGCGCCTGCCGAACCTGACCGTCGTCTGCGTGACGCACGACCGCGACGACGCGCTTGTGCTGTCCGATCGCGCGCTGCTGATGCGCGACGGCCATATCGCGCAGCTCGGCACGCCGCAGCAGTTGTACGACGCGCCGCAGGACGGCTACGTCGCACGCTATCTCGGCCCGGCGAACCTGCTGCCGCCGCACGTGATTTTCCCGCTCGGCGATCCGCGCCACGAAGTGCGCGGCAAGGTGGCCTGCGTGCGCCCCGAGCGCCTGACCGTGATGCCGCCCGCTGCGGGCGGGCTGCACGGCACGGTGTCGTCCGTCGAATGGCAGGGCGCGGACCTGTCGATCGCGGTCACGATCGATGCGGCCCCCGACGAACCCGTACGCGTCACGATGCAACGCGGCCGCGGTGCGGCTCCCGAGCGCGGTGCGCGCGTTTCCCTGCATTGCGAGGCAGACGATGTCGTCCTTATCGAGCCCTGAAGCCGGCCTGCCGCCGCACGTGCTCGCGTCGGCCGCCGCGCACGCGGCCGCCGCGCGGCGCCGCAAGCGCATGGGCGACCTGCACCTGGCCGCGCTCGCGATCCTCCTGCTGGGCCCGCTCGTCGTCTATCCGCTGGTGCGGCTCGTGCTGCTGAGCGTATCGGGCGACCACGGGCTGAGTTTTGCCGCGTACCGCACGTTCTTCGGCAACCCCGACACGCGCGACGTGATGCTGACGACGCTCGGCGTGCTGTTCGCGAGTGCCGGCACCGCGTCGGTGCTCGGCGTGCTGCTGGCTGCGCTGCTGTTCTTCAAGCCGTTTCCGGGCGCGTCGCTCGTTACGCGCTTCCTGGAGCTGTACGTTGCGTTCCCGTCGTTCCTCGTCGCGTTCACGCTGATCTTCCTGTACGGCTCGCAGGGCTCGATCAGCATCGCGCTGCAGCACCTGTTCCATCTCGAGAATCCGCCGCTCGATTTCCTGTTCGGCATTGGCGGCGTGATCCTCGCGCAGACCGTGTTCTATACGCCGTTCGTGGTGCGGCCGACGCTCGCGTCGTTCGCGACGCTCGACCTGCGGCTGATCGAAGCCGCGCGCAGCCTCGGCGCGTCCGGCTGGATGCTCGCCCGCCGCGTCGTGCTGCCGATCGCGTGGCCGGGTATCGCCGCCGGCACCGTGCTGTGCTTTCTGCTGACGTTGAACGAATTCGGGATTCTGCTGGTGCTCGGCAGCGCGCGGCTCGTGACGCTGCCGGTCGCGATCTACAGCAGCGCGACCGTCGACCTCGACCTGCCGACCGCGTCGGCCGGCGCGGTCGTGATGCTCGCGCTGTCGCTGGCGCTGTATGCGGTTTATCGCCGGGTGAACCGGCGTGCGACGGGAGGGAACGATGTCCGCTGAATTTCGTATCGGGCAAGCCGTGCCGCGCCACCAGATCGGCTGGGGCGACACGGTGCTCAAGCATGCGTCGCGCGCGGCGCTCGCGCTGGCCGCGTTCGCGTGCTTCTGGTTGTTCGTGTTGCCTGTCGTCGTCGTCGCGCTGTCGAGCGTGTCGACGCAGTGGTCTGGCACGATTTTGCCGGCCGGCTACAGCCTGCGCTGGTTCGAGCGGCTCGGGTCGCCGGAATACGACGCGCTGCTGACGAGCCTGGAAATCGGCTTCGGCGTGTCGGCGGTCGGCACGGCCCTCGGGCTGTGGCTTGCGCTGGCACTCGAAGGGCGCGACCGGCGCGGCCTCGGCGCGGTGGTCGACGCGCTCGTGATGGTGCCGAACGGTGTGCCGAGCGTCGTGCTCGGGCTCGCGGTGCTGATTGCGTATCACCAGAAGCCGTTCGACCTGTCGAGTTCGGCGGCGATCGTCGTGCTCGTGCAGCTCGCGCTGATTTTGCCGTTCTGCTATCGCTGCGCGGCCGCCGCGCTGCGTCCGGAACTGACCGTGCTGCGCGAAGCCGCGGCGAGCCTCGGTGCGCCGCCTGCGATGGTGCTGCGCCGCGTGCTGCTGCCGCAACTCGTGCCGGCGCTGCGCGCGAGCCTCGCGCTCGGCTTTGCGCTGTCGCTCGGTGAGCTCGGCGCGACGCTGACGGTGTATCCGCCCGGTTTCGCGACCGTGCCGATCGTCGTGATCGGCCAGGTGGAGCGCGGTTACTACCTTCCGGCATCGGCGTTGTCGCTGCTGATGCTCGGCGCGTCGCTCGCGGCGCTGCTGCTGATCGCTGCGCGCGTGCCGCGCGGCAAGCGGGTGGCATCATGAACGCCGCGTTCGCATTGCGCCAACCGGGTGAAGCGTCGGCAGCCGGCGCTTCGACGGATCTCGCGGGACGTTCCGTCGACGTCAACGGCCGGCACTACCGGCTGCCGGTCGAGCCGACCGTCGTCGTCTGCGTCGACGGCTGCGAGTACGACTATCTCGAACGGGCGGTGGAAGCGGGCGTCGCGCCGTTCATCGGCCGGATGATCGCGGAAGGCACGGCCTGGCGCGGCGATTGCGTCGTGCCGACCTTCACCAACCCGAACAACCTGTCGATCGTCTGCGGCGTGCCGCCGTCGGTCCACGGGATCTGCGGCAACTATTTCTGGGATCCGGCCGCCGACGGCGGGCGCGGTGCCGAAGTCATGATGAACGACCCGGCCTACCTGCGGGCCGGCACGCTGCTCGCGGCGGCGTCCGACGCCGGTGCGCGGGTCGCCGTCGTGACGGCGAAGGACAAGCTGCGCCGGCTGCTCGGCTGGCAACTGAACGGCATCTGCTTTTCGGCCGAGAAGGCTGCGCAGGCGAATCTCGCGGAAAACGGGATCGTCGACGTGCTCGACTGGGTGGGCCTGCCGTCGCCGGACGTCTACAGCGCGGCGTTGTCCGAATTCGTGTTCGCGGCCGGCGTGCGGCTTGCGCAGACGCGCCAGGTCGACCTGATGTACCTGTCGACCACCGATTACGTGCAGCACAAGTGCGAGCCGGGCAGTGCCGGCGCGAACGCGTTCTACGCGATGATGGACGGCTATCTCGCGCAGCTCGACGCGCTCGGCTGGGTGATCGGGCTCACGGCCGATCACGGGATGAACGCGAAGCACGATCCCGCGACGGGCCGGCCGAACGTCATCTATCTGCAGGATGCGTTCGACGGCTGGTACGGCGCGCAGGCTGCGCGCGTGATCCTGCCGATCACGGATCCGTACGTCGTGCACCATGGCGCGCTCGGTTCGTTTGCGACCATTTATCTGGCGCCGGGTGTCGACCGGGCGGAGGCGATGTGGCGCGTCGGCAGTCTCGACGGCGTCGAGCTCGTGCTCGACAACGCGGAAGCTGCCGCACGTTTCGAGCTGCCGGCCGACCGGATCGGCGATCTCGTCGTGATCGGCCGCCGCGACATGACGCTCGGCACGCGCGAGCGCGAACACGATCTGTCGGGTCTTACGGTGCCGCTGCGTTCGCATGGCGGCGTGTCGGAGCAGGAAGTACCGCTGCTGTTCAATCGCCGTATCGAGCCGCTCGATCCCGCGCGTCGCCCGCGCAACTTCGACGTGTTCGATTTCGTGCTGAACCGGGTCGCGACATGATGGCTCATCCCCGACACGATCACCCGGCGTTCCGTGCAGAGGCGCTGCGCTGGTGCGGCACGCGCGCGACGCGGGAACGCACGCTCGACGTCATGGACCCTTACACGGGCACGCGCGTCGGTACGGTGCCGCTGGCGAGCGTCGACGACGTGCGCGCGGCATTCGACTACGCGATGGCGTACCGGCCGAAGCTCACGCGTTACGAGCGCTCGCAGATTCTCGAACGCGCGGCCGCGCTGTTGCGCGAGCGTACCGAGGAAGCGTCCGACCTGATCACGCTCGAATCGGGCCTGTCGAAACAGGACTCCCGCTACGAGATCGGTCGCGTCGCCGATGTGCTGAAGTTTGCGGCGATCGAGGCGCTGCGCGACGACGCGCAGAGTTTCTCGTGCGACCTGACGCCCCACGGCAAGGCGCGCCGCGTGTTTTCGCAGCGGCAGCCGCTCGACGGTGTGATCGTCGCGATCACGCCGTTCAATCATCCGATGAACCAGGTGGCGCACAAGATCGCGCCGGCGATCGCGACCAACAACCGCGTGATCGTGAAGCCGTCGGAGAAGGTGCCGCTGTCGGCGTTCTACCTGGCCGACCTGCTGGTCGAAGCCGGACTCCCGGAGCCGATGCTGCAGGTGCTGACCGGCGATCCGCGCGAGATCGCGGACGAACTCGTCACGAATCCGCATGCGTCGCTGATTACCTTTACGGGCGGCGTGGCGATCGGCAAGGCGATTGCCGCGCGGGCCGGCTACCGCCGCATCGTGCTGGAACTGGGCGGCAACGATCCGCTGATCGTTCTCGACGATGCCGATCTCGAACGCGCGACGTCGCTGGCGGTGCTCGGCTCGTACCGGAATTCGGGCCAGCGCTGCACGGCCGTCAAGCGGATGCTGGTGCAGCGTTCGATCGCGCCCGCCTTCACCGAGTTGCTGGTCGAGAAGACGCGCGCATGGAAGTACGGCGATCCGTTCGATCCCGCGAACGAAATGGGCACGGTGATCGACGAGGAAGCGGCGCGGCTGTTCGAGGCGCGTGTCGACGAAGCGGTCGCGCAGGGCGCGCGCCTGTTGACCGGCAACGTGCGGCGCGGCGCGCTGTATGCGCCGACCGTGCTCGACAACGTCGATCCGTCGATGACGATCGTGCGCGAGGAGACCTTCGGCCCGGTATCGCCGGTGATCACGTTCGACACGATCGACGACGCGATCCGGATCAGCAACGGAACGGCGTTCGGGCTATCGTCGGGCGTTTGTACGGACAGTACGGCGGCGGTCGTGCGGTTCGTGAACGAGCTGAACGTCGGCACGGTGAATGTATGGGAAGTGCCTGGCTACCGGATCGAGCTGTCGCCGTTCGGCGGGATCAAGGATTCGGGGCTCGGTTACAAGGAAGGCGTTCAGGAGGCGATGAAGAGCTTCACGAACCTGAAGACGTTTTCGCTGCCTTGGGAGTGAACGAATGGCATTGACGGTGGAAGAGATCGACGGGTTGTATCGCGAGCATGGCCATGTGGCCTATAGCGGCGAGCCGGTTACGCAGCTCGAGCATGCATTGCAGAGCGGATTGCTGGCGGAAGAGGCGGGAGCTGACGACGCGCTGGTCGCGGCGGCATTCCTGCACGATCTCGGGCATCTGCTGAATCGCCAGGGCGAGACGCCGAGCGCGCGCGGTATCGACGATCTGCATCAGTATTACGTGTTGCCGTTCCTGCGGCCGCTGTTTTCCGACGCGGTGCTGGAGCCGATCCGGCTGCATGTCGACGCGAAGCGCTGCCTGTGCCGCACGGACGCCGGCTACTTCGAGAGCCTGTCGCCGGACTCGGTGCGCAGCCTCGCGTTGCAGGGCGGCATCTTCAGTGAAGAGGAGACGGCGGCGTTCCTGCAACGCCCGTTCGCGGAGGACGCGCTGCGTCTGCGCCGCTGGGACGATACGGCGAAGGAAGAAGGCAAGGTGACGCCGGATCTCGATCACTATATGGAGATCGTCGCGCGCCAGGTACGCGTGGGCTGACGGTTCGGCTGCTTCTATATAAGGCCCCGCACGCGGCAGCGTGCGGGGCCTTATATTTTTTTGAGAAAACCCCTTGCGCAGATCGAAGAGGCTGCCTACAATCACGCCTCTTTCGCGCTAACGGAAACGCGGCGCGGAAGAGGGAAGCAAGGTTGGCGGTGTGCTGCAGTCTGGAGCGCG
>NZ_CABVQC010000016.1 GCF_902499175.1 Burkholderia aenigmatica | reverse complement strand
GAGCATGCGCAGCAACGTCGACTTGCCGCAGCCCGAGCTGCCGAGCAGCGCGAACAGCTCGTTCTTCGCGATGGTCAAGTTCACGTTGTCGACGGCCGTGCTGTCGCCGAATTTCTTCTCGACGTTTTCGATGCGCACGAACGCGTCGTTCGGCTTGAGCATGTCCGTCGCGGGGCGATGCATCGCATCAGGTGTACTGAATGAATCCCGTTTCATGATGGTCCGTTTTAAGCAGGTAAGGGAATCTCAGGCGTCAGGCGCAACCGGTCGGGCGGTCGCGCGGTGCTGGCGGAGAGGAATCGAGCGATTCCTCGTCCGGAACGAATGGCGCAACGAAACAGGTGTGAGGGAACGCACGGCGATCGGCAACAATCAGTCGCGACCGGCCGGGGTCGCCGCGCTGCCTGTCATCGGGATTTCATCGGTTTTCATCGGGCTTTCCGCACGTTTCTGTCGTCTCCAGTGCGAATTTTTAAACCCGTCAAAAACCTTTTGGATCGCGGATTTCCGTTCCGGACATTGAACAGGATCGATGTTTGGGGAGGTGAAAAAACGGGGGCACGAGCCAGCCCCGAGCAGCAGCGCGGGCGCCCGGCGGCACGGGCGCCGCCGGGTAAAACGGAGGGTGGGGAAAACGAGCAGCCGGGCGGCTGCCACGCGCGGCCGGTGCGCCGCGCGGATCACGTCACTTCGCGTTCAGTTCCTTCCAGCGCCGGTAGACCTTGATCGCATCGCCGTGCTTCTGCTGCACCATCGGCAACCGGCGCTCGTCGATCGGCTTCGCATATTCGGCATAGAACGTGTCGAGCTCGAAATACCGGCGGTCGTCGCGGTAAAACGGCGCGTAGTCCTCACGCGTCGTGATGTAGATCACGCGCTTCGGGCTGCAGTAGTACAGCGAGCCGAGGCACATCGGGCACGGGCTCGCGAGAATGTAGATCTCGCAGTCGGTCAGGTGCTCGGTGCCGAGCTTGCGGCACGCGTCGCGCACCGCGAGGATCTCGGCGTGCGCGGTCGGGTCGCTCGTCTGCGCGACGAGGTTCGGGCTCTCCGCGACGATCTCGCCGTCGCGGACGATCACCGTCGCGAACGGGCGGCCGCCCTCTTCCACGTTCTTCATCGCAAGATCGATCGTGCGTTTCACAAAATCCATGGCTGCGTCCTCGTTGAAACGGAATGGCGGGCCGTGCGCCGGCCGGCAGCCGACGCACGTCGGGCGAAAACCTGCGCGGCACCGCTGCCGCAGCGCCGCGCGGGCGTCAGAACGGCTTGGTCGGCAGGTACTTGCCGTCGAGCGTGATCACCGCGCGCGACCCGCCTTCGGGATCGTCGACCTTCTTCACGTCGAGCCGGAAATTGATCGCGCTGATGATGCCGTCGCCGAACTTCTCGTGAACGAGTGCCTTCAGCGTCGTGCCGTACACCTGCAGCATTTCGTAGAAGCGGTAAATGGTCGGGTCGGTCGGCACGCGATCGTCGATGCTGCCGCGCAGCGGGATCGTCTGCAGCAGCAGCACCGCGTCGTCGTCGAGGCCGAGCTTGTCGGCAACGTTGCGCGCAGCGTCCGCCGGCAGCGCATGCTGGCCGAGCAGTGCGGCCGTCACGAACGCTTCGCTCAGGCCGGTGCCTTCGGTGAGCTGCGCGAACGACAGGTTCTTGCGCGCCTTCGCGAGCACGACGGTCTCGGCAAGCGCGTGGCGGGCGGTCTGGCTGAACTGGGACTGGATCATGGCAATTCCTCGTGGTGGGGTGGGAGCAATTCAGGCCGCGACGGGCAGCGTCGCGGGCGTCGCGCGGACCTCGGGATGGTCCGCCAGGGAGACGAACCGGCCGGTCGCGCCGTCATGGGCGTCGATGCAGCCCGATTCAATGTCGTAAACCCAGCCGTGCAGCGCGAGCCGCCCTTCTTCGAGCGCGAGCCGCACGGCTGGGTGCGTCTTCAGGTTCGCCAGTTGCGCGACGACGTTCTCGCGCACCATCGAGTCGATCCGCTCGCGTTCGCTGCGATGCGTGCGCGCCTCGTTTACGACCCGCGCGGAATCGGCGTAGCGCAACCAGTGGCCGACGGCCGGCATGTGATCCATGCACTGGCAGGTGGCAATCGCGGTCATCGCGCCGCAATCGGAATGGCCGCAGATCACGATGTCGGTCACGCGCAGCGCGGCCACCGCGTATTCGACCGACGCCGACACGCCGCCCGGCTCGGGGCCATATGAAGGCACGATGTTGCCGGCATTGCGAATCACGAACAGGTCGCCCGGTTCGCGCTGCGTGACGAGTTCGGGCACGAGCCGGCTGTCCGAGCACGAGATGAACAGCGCCCGCGGATTCTGGCTGCGCGCGAGATCGCGGAACAGCGCGGCGCGCGCCGGATACGCATCGCGCTGGAACTTCAGGAAGCCTTCGATGATGTCCTTCATCGCGTGTTCTCCAGTGCAGGTGAAATCGATGAAGGGCAGGTTACGCCGCACTTCCAATAACGTAAAAGACTGATTTATGATCCACCGGATAAGCAAGACTTATAGGAACCGCCATGCTGCTGCGCCATATCCACTACTTCCTGGCCGTCGCCGAGCATCGCAGCTTCACGCGTGCGGCCGCCGCGCTGCATGTGTCGCAGCCCGCGCTGTCCCAGCAGATTCGCCAGCTCGAGGAGACGCTCGGCGCGCAACTGTTCGACCGCACCGGGCGCGTGACGCGGCTGACCGACGCCGGCGACGTGTATTTCCGCTATGCGCGGCAGGCGCTGCACGATCTCGCGGAAGGCCGGCGCGCGATTCACGACGTGCAGGATCTGAGCCGCGGCGCGCTGCGGATCGCGGTCACGCCGACCTTCACGAGCTATCTCGTCGGGCCGCTCGTCGAGGCGTTTCACGGCCGCTACCCGGACGTGTCGCTGTCGGTGCGCGAGATGTCGCAGGAGCGCATCGAGGCGCTGCTCGTCGACGACGAGCTCGATGTCGGCATTGCGTTCGACGAGGTGCAGACGGCGGATATCGAAGCGCAAACGTTGCTGGTCGAAACGCTCGCGCTCGTCGTGAGCCGCCGGCATGCGCTCGCCGCGAAACGCAAGGCCGGGCTGCGTGCGCTGCACGATGCGCCGCTCGTGCTGCTGACGGCCGAGTTCGCGACACGCGTGCAGATCGACCGCTATTTCCGCGAGCACGACGTGCGGCCGCGCGTATTGATGGAGGCCAATTCGCTGGGGGCGGTGATCGAGATTGTGCGCCGCACGAACCTCGCGACGCTGCTGCCCGCGACGATCGCGACCGGGCACGACGATCTCGTCGCCATCGCGCTCGATCCAGCCGTGCTGCGGCGCACGGCCGTGCTGCTGCAGCGCAAGGGCGCGTACCGGAGCGCGGCCGCGCGCGCGTTCGTCGAACTGGCGTTGGCCCACGGCGCGGAGCCAGTCAGGCGCGCGCGATGACCTCGGCCACCGGGGCGCGCATCACGCGCCCGGGCACCGCCAGCAACCGTTCGTCACAAACGATTCGAATCACGGGAACATCGACATGTCGAACCTGATACGCCGCATGACGCTCAACCCGCTTGCCATCGCAACGCTGCTGGTCGGTGCAGCCTGGTGGGTCCATGCACAGACGCGCGCCGACGGCCCGTATCGGGTCGTGGGATTCAACTACACCGATCGTGGCGTCTACAGCTTCGTAGTCGACGGCTTCGGCGCCGGCAGCATGCACGCGCGCCAGTTTGGCGGCGGGGGCGGCACCGTGTGCTGCATGAGCGTGCCGCGCGGCAAGAAAACCTGGCACGTGAGGATCACGTACGATCTGACGCCCGACGAAGACACCCGGAACCAGGCGCCTGAAGTCGTCGAAACCGACGTCGCCGTGCCGGCATTGCCGAACCGGCACGACGGCTATATCGAGTTTCATTTCCTGCCCGGCCGCCAGATCGACGCCCGATGGGTCGCGTACCCGACGATGCCGCGCATGCGCGCCAGCGATTGACCGGGCAGCGGCCGCGTGCGGACGCCACGCGGCCGGCGTTGCATCAGTTCGTCAGTTGTACCCGAGAATCGCCACCGCCGCGACGTCCGGCCGATCGGTCGTATTCCCGACGAGCGACGTCATCGGCTCCTGCAGCACGGCCTGATACGACGTCACGCGCGGCGCTTCCGGCGCGCCCGGCTCATCCAGTGGCGGTTCGTCGAAAGCGGCATCGAAACCACTGTAAAAACCCGGTTGTGTCTGCGAAAAAGTCATCTCCACTCCTTTATCCGATCATGTTTTTGATGTTCTAACCAACCTGCTTCAATACCGCCGCCTGCACCGGCGTGGCGTCGTGCGCGGCCTCCGATCGCGCCAGCTGCGCGCGCGTGCGCCGCGTGATGTGAATCACCGCGAACACGACCGGCGCGATCAGCAGGCCCTCCGCCAGTTCGGGATCGACCGGCAGGTTCATCACGTGCAGCGCCTTGAACGCCGCCGTCGCGAGCGACAGCACGTAGTACGAAATGGCCGCCACCGACAGCCCTTCGACCGCGTGCTGCAGATGAAGCTGATTGCGCGCCGTGCGCTCCATGCCCGCCAGCAGGCGTGTCACGTCCTTTTCCTGCGCGAGATTCACGCGCGTGCGCAGCAGGTCGACCGCCCGCGCGATCCGCGCGGCGATCTGCTCGTGGCGCGCCCATACGCTGCGGCAGGTTTCCATCGCCGGCGCGAAGCGCCGCTCCATGAATTCGGCGATCGTCGGCATCCCTTCGATACGCTCCTCGCGCAGCTCGTGGATACGCGCCAGCACGAGCTTTTCGTACGCACGCGACGCGCTGAAGCGCGCGCCCGATCCCGACAGCGATTCGACCCGCACCGCGAGATGCGTGAGCTTGACGAGCAGTGCCGTGTCGTCGCCGTCGGCGCCGCTCGC
This sequence comes from Burkholderia aenigmatica, assembly GCF_902499175.1. Classification (GTDB taxonomy): domain Bacteria; phylum Pseudomonadota; class Gammaproteobacteria; order Burkholderiales; family Burkholderiaceae; genus Burkholderia; species Burkholderia aenigmatica. The sequence continues at coordinate 126,750 of NZ_CABVQC010000016.1, read as the reverse complement.
GTCCATCCGCTGCATCAGCGTGTGCAGCGCCGCGTGGATCTCGTCGAGCTCGCGGCTCATCCGGCGCGCGACGGGCAACGCCAGCAGCGCCATCATCCGGTAGGTTTCGATTTCATACAGGCGCTGTAGCAGCCGGCCGCCCTGCTCCTCGCGGAAATCCTCGTCGACGACGAGAAAGCGCATGAAGCCGTCGTCGCGCACATGCCAGTCGCAGAACACCTTGCCGCCGCCGAGCACGTTGCTGCCGACGAGCGCGGGGCCGTCGATCCAGCGGCGCAGGTCGCCGCAGACGAGCCGCGCGGCATCGCCCGTCAGCAGCTCCATGCGCACCGCGACGAAGCGGATGCCGGCCAGCCGCGCGAACCACGCGGCCGGTATGCCTTCGATCGCGAGATCGTCGAAGTAGCCGGTGTCGCGACGCGGTGCGACGAACGTGAAGGTCGAGAATTCGGTGTGGCGTTCCCACTTCAGGTGCCAGCCGCTCGGCGACTGCACCGCGTAGTGCGTCGCGCCTTCGTGCGGCACGGCAATGCCGGTATCGCGGCACAGCGCGTGCAACAGCGTTTCGTGGATGTCGGGCTGGCCGTCCGCGTAGATCGCGTAATGCGTGAGCGACACGGCTTCGGCGAGCCGCAGGAACGGCCGGGCATGCAATTCCGCGGCCAGTGCGGCGCGCAACGGATGGTCCATCATCGATACCCCACGCTTTCCTGTTCAGTCCTGCACGCCGGGTTGACCGGCCGGAGCGCCGCGCCGCCCTCGGGCGAAACGTCAGCGTGAGCTCACTATGGCAGACACACAGCAACAATAAAAACGCATAATGCTGATCGTTACGTTCAGTTTTCCTGATACCCATGAAGATGCTCGATCACGACGTGCTGGCCACCGTCGTCGCCGTCGCGGAGACCGGCAACATGACCCGCGCCGCCGAGGCCGTGAACCGCTCGCAGTCGGCCGTGAGCATGCAGATCAAGAGCCTGGAAGACGCGATCGGGCGGCCGCTGTTCGTGCGCAAGCCGCGCAGCATCGTGCTGACGCGCGAGGGCGAGGTGCTGCTGGGATTCGCCAGACGAATGCTGGCGCTGCGCGACGAGGCGTGGGCGGCCGTGGTGCGGCCGGAAGTGACCGGCAAGGTCGTGATCGGCGTGCCGGACGACTATGCGTCGTCGCTGCTGCCGTCGGTCCTGAAGAAATTTTCGGCGACCTACCCGAAGGTCGAGATCCAGGTGATGGGGCTGCCGAGCAGCGCGCTCGCGCCGCTGATCAAGGAAGGCACGGTCGACCTCGTCTGCGGCACGCGGATCAAGGGGCTGTCCGGCGATTTCATCCGCCACGAGCCGATGGCGTGGGCCGCGATGACGAACGGGCCGCGCGTGTGGGAAGAGCGGCCGCTGCCGATCGCGGTGTTCATGCCGGGCAGCGTCGCCCGCGAGAACGCGATCCGCAGCCTCGAACGCGCGAAGGTGCCGTACCGCACCTCCTATGAAAGCCCGAGCCTGCTCGGGCTGCTCAGCATGGTCGAGGCCGGCCTCGCGGTCGCGCCGCTCGCGCGCTGCGCGATTCCCGCGCAACTGTCGATGCTCGGCCGCTCGCACGGGCTGCCCGACCTGCCGCCGCTCGAGCTGATCCTCGCGCGCAGCACGAAATCGAAGCGGCCGCCGTGCGACTTTCTCGCCGAACAGCTGATGGAGGACCTGCAGCGCCAGACCGGGCAGACCGGCGACGCTTGATCAGCGCGTCGCGCCGAATCCGGCCGCGCCCAGCGCCGCGTTGACGTTCGCGGCCACCGCATCGACGAGCGCCTCCAGCGTATCGCCGCGCACCTGCGTACGCTCCGGCGCGACGTGCTCGGTGCGTTGCCAGCCCCACTGCGCGCCCGACGCGACCGACAGCGTCGCGCCGAAGCGGTTGCCGTGGCGGCGGCCAAAGGTGCTCACGCGCCGCTCGGCCACATAGTCCTGTTCAGGCAGACACAGCCGGATCTCGACCGCGACCTGGCCGGGATCGTTGACCCGCGCGGCCGGGTTGACCGTCGGCGCGAACACCTTGCCGATCCGCCAGGTCACGCAGGTTTCCCACGCCGCGAGCGGCCCGCCGGCCGCATCGACCCGTTCGGTGTCGACCGACCATTGATGCCCGTCGGGCACCACGATCGCCTGATGCAGCAGCACTTCGGCCACCCGCACCGTCGTCACGAGCTGACGCGCGAGCTGCTGGCCCGACGGCAGCGACGCCGTCCGTGCGCGGCGGCTTTCCGTCCGCGCGACATGTACTGCTTCCATGAGGTCCATGACCCCTCCGTATTCAGGATCGGCGCCGCGCACGCGATGTCGCACGCATGTCCGCCGTCTGTCGACGGACAGCACGGCGACCGGTAATCGGGCGGCGGATCGGACAAGCCATCCAGGAACGCACAACAACCGTTCCCCGGTTCACCGCGCCTTCGGCCCGATGCGCAAGCGGCGCGCGACCGGCCCGATCACCGCATCGGCCTGCTGCGCGATCAGCATGTGCAGCGTGAAATCCAGGTCTTCCGGCGCAATGTCGAAGTGCACGTGAACCACGTCGCGCACGGCGCGCGCACTGACGACATACACGCCGAGCGGGGAATGCAGCAGCGCCGCGAGGCGGGCGTGCGCGTGTTCGCCGGAGTCGGCCGTCAGCGTGACGGGCAACTGCAGGCGCGGGCGCGGCGGCGGGAATGGAATGACGTTGTTGCGTGTGCCGGCGCGCAACTGGCGGCCGGCGACATTGAAGGCGGGAACGGGATGAATGAAGGTCATGGAGCGGACGGAAGCCGTCTCGGCTGTTCGACACATCCCCAGCTTAGAAGAGACGGCATAAACGTCGTGCAAAAAAACGCGGCGGCGGTGCAAAAAACGGCATGGGGGACTTGACACGTCACCGGCCGGCGGCTGGCCGCGCGTGCGGTGGTCGTGCGCCATGGTTCGCGTCAATCTCGCCGGCGCTCCGGTCGTCCCTGCGGTCGCTCCCGCATTCGTCCCTGCGTTTGTCCCTGCGTTTGTCCCTGCGTTTGTCCCTGCGTTTGTCCCCGCGTTTGTCCCCGCATTCGTCCCTGCGCTTGTCCCTGCGTTCGCCCCGTTACGCCGCGAACGCCTCGAGCGACGCGCGCCGCCGCTCGTCGACCATCGATTCGATCAGCGACACGAGATCGTCGGTCAGCGGATCGCAGATACCGGGCGAACGATGCAGTTCGAGATCGGCCGCCGGCAGCGGCGGCAGCCCGTCCGTCTCGTCGAGCACGCGCCAGTTCTCGGGCAGCGTGCAGCGGTCGATCATCGTCACGGCCGCGCCGTGGTTCACCGCGATCTTGATGCCGGTCGGGCTCTGGCTCGTATAGACGACGTGATACGGCCGCTCGGCCGTCGCCAGCGCCTGCAGCCCGCGCTGCCGGTAGCAGCACGTCTCCGGAAACAGCGCGAGCGGCACCGACGCCGGCGGATCAAGCGCGAAATCCCGGTGCGCGGCCCATACGACGTCGTGGCGGCCGAGCAGCCGCCCGCCCGCGTTCGGCCCGTGCCGCACGACGAGCGCGACGTCGAGCTCGCCGGCCTGCAGCCGTTCGAGCAATTCGAGCGACGTGCGGCAATGCACGTGAAAGCGCGCGCCCGGCCGCATCGCATAGAACGACTTCAGCAGGTCGGGCAGCCACAGCTCCGCGTAATCCTCGGGCAACCCGAAGCGCACGACGCCGCGGTCGCTGCTCGCCTGCTTCAGCGCGAGGATCGCGTCGTTCTGCACCTGGATGATCCGGCGCGCGTGAATCAGGAAATTCTCGCCGTCGCGCGACAGCTCGAGCCGCCGGCTGTTACGCATGAACAGGTGCGTGTCGAGCCGCTCCTCGAGCGTGCGGATGCGCAGGCTGATCGTCGATTGCGTGCGATGCAGTTGCCGGGCCGCCGCGGTGAAGCCGCCGCTCTCGACCACCGCGACGAATGCCCGGATCAGCTCCGGATCGAGCGAACTGAGCTTCGACCAATCGGGCCTTTGAATGGCAGCCATCGGAATTACTCGCTTTCGAAAAAAGAAGGGAAGACGAAAGATAGGGCTCGGAGTACGCCGATTGTTGTCCAGATGCGCCCGGCGCTCCAACCCCTGCCCGGGTATGACAAACCCGGAGCCGGTACGCGAATGCCCACCCGCCGATCCCGCCCCGCCCGCCGTCACGACAACGGCCGAGGCCCGCCCGGCGGGCATTCGCGTGCCGGGCCCAGGGCTTTCCCGGAGACGACGAAAACTCATAGCCCGATCAGAAAACATCGATTCACCGGCCGTGCCGCGGCCCACCACAATCGCCTCACACCCAACCTCATCGACGAGACACCGCAATGACCGCACCCCAACCCAGGCAGCTTTACATCGGCGAAGGCTTCGAAGGCCCCGGCGTCAACCTCGCGCACATCAACGTGCTGGTCGGCCCGCGCAACGGCCCGGCGGGCCAGGCGTTTGCCACCGCACTCGCGACGCCGTCGGCCGGCCATGCACCGTTCGTCGTGATCGCGCAGCCTGGCGTGCCGACCAAGCCGCTCACGCTGTACGTGAACAAGGCGCAGATCGCCAGCGATTTCCACGGCAATGCCACCTGGGGCGCATCGCAGGCCGGCATCGCGAAGGCCGTGGCCGAAGCACTCGAGAACGGCACGCTGCCGCCCGAAGCGGAGAACGACTGGGTCGTCGTGTCGGCGAACTGGGTGAACCCGCAGACCGACGATCTCGACGCCGTGTTCGAGAACAACTATCGCGCGTGCCGCAATGCGATCGTCGCCGCGATGGAAGGGCTGCCGCATCGCGACGCGGTGTTCGCCGCCGCACGCGACGTGTCGAACCCGTTCTACACCCCGAAGAAACACTGACGACGACAAGCGGCCGACACACGGCCGCACCTGGAGGAAACATGGAATACGTCCGCCTCGGCCAGTCCGGCCTGAAGGTGTCCCGCCTGTGTCTCGGCACGATGAACATGGGCACCCCCGAATGGAAGCCCTGGATCTTCGATGAAGCGCAGAGCGAGCCGATCGTGCGCCGCGCACTCGACGCCGGCGTGAACTTCATCGATCTCGCGGATTTCTATTCGACGGGCGTCGGCGAGGAAGTGGTCGGCCGCATCCTGAAGCGCAACGCGCGCCGCGAGGAGCTCGTCGTGACGACCAAGGTCGGCTACGACATGGGTAGCGATCCGAATGCAGGCGGCCATTCGCGCAAGCACGTGCTCGACGGCATCGACGGGTCGCTCAGGCGCCTCGGGATGGATTACGTCGACATCTTCATGCTGCACTTCTTCGACGTGAACACACCCGTCGAGGAAACGATGAGCACGCTGCACGACATCGTGCGGGCTGGCAAGGCGCGCTATATCGGCGTATCGACGATGTACACGTGGCAGTTCGCAAAGATCATGCAGGCCTGCGAACGAAATGGCTGGGACAAGCCGATCAACATGCAGCTGCAGCTGAACCTCGCGTATCGCGAGGAAGAGCGCGAGATGGTGCCGTACTGCATCGACCAGGGCGTCGGCGTATCGGTGTTCAGCCCGCTCGCGCGCGGCCTGCTCACCTGCGAGCCGCAATCGACGCGCAACCAGACCGACTTCTTCACCGCGCAGATGTACGGCGATGCGTCGTCGCTCGCGATCGCTGAATCGGTCGCGAAGGTCGCGAAGCGCCGCGGCGTGCCGCCCGCGCAGATCGCGCAGGCTTGGGTGCTGAGCCGCCCCGGCATCGCGAGCATGCTGGTCGGCGCGGATTCCGTCGCACAGTTCGACAGCGCGCTCGGCGCGCTCGAAACGCAGCTCACCGAAGAAGAGCTGCACGAGCTGGAACGCAACTACACGCCGTGCGACCTGATCAACGACTACACGGCCGGCAAGCGCATCGCGCGCGCGTCGCGTCCGGCGCAAGGCAGTTTCGCGGCGGACTGAGGCACTGAGGCTCCGAGGCATTGAAGGAACGACACACAATGAACGAATTTCTGAGGACCGGCCATTACATCGGCGGTGAATGGCACGACGCGCACGGCGCGAGCGACGCGACCTACGCGGTGCTGAATCCGGCGACCGGCGAAACCATCGCGAAGGTGGCGAAGGGCGGCGCCGACGACGCGCAGCGCGCGATCGACGCCGCCGCGCGCGCGCTTCCGGCATGGCGCGCGCTGACCGCCAAGGAACGCGGCGCCCGCGTGAAGCGCTGGGGTGAGCTGATGCTCGAACATCGCGATGCGCTCGCCGAGCTGCTGACGCGCGAGCAAGGCAAGCCGCTCGCCGAAGCGCGCGGCGAAGTCGCGTACGCGGCGAGCTTTCTCGAATGGTTCGCGGAAGAAGCGAAGCGCATGTATGGCGACGTGATCCCGAGCCCGAAGCCGAATGCGCAGATCGTCGTTACGCGCGAACCGGTCGGTGTCGTCGCGGCGATCACGCCGTGGAATTTCCCGCTCGCGATGATCACGCGCAAGGCCGGCCCCGCGCTCGCGGCCGGCTGCACGATGGTGCTGAAGCCGTCCGAGGAAACGCCGCTGTCGGCGTTCGCGCTCGCGGTGCTCGCCGAGCGTGCGGGCGTGCCGGCCGGCGTGTTCAACGTCGTGTCGGGCGACGCGGTGGCGATCGGCGAAGCGCTCACGCATTCGTCCGTCGTGCGCAAGCTGTCGTTCACGGGCTCGACGCGGGTCGGCAAGCTGCTCGCGAAGCAGTCGGCCGACACGCTGAAGAAGCTGTCGCTCGAACTCGGCGGCAACGCACCGTTCATCGTGTTCGACGATGCCGATCTCGATGCGGCGGTCGAGGGCGCGATCGCGTCGAAGTTCCGCAATACCGGCCAGACCTGCGTATGCGTGAACCGCTTTCTCGTGCAGGACGGCGTGTACGACGCGTTCACGCGCAAGCTCGCGGACGCCGTGCGCAAGCTGCGCGTCGGCAACGCGCTCGCGGGTGAAGTCGACCAGGGGCCGCTGATCAACGCGGCGGCGCTCGGCAAGGTCGAGCGGCACGTGGCCGACGCCACCGCGAAGGGCGCGCACGCGCTCACCGGCGGCAAGCGTCACGCGCTCGGCGGCACGTTCTACGAGCCGACCGTGCTGACCGGCATGACGGCCGACATGCTGATCGCCGAAGAGGAAACCTTCGGCCCCGTCGCCGGCTGCTTCCGCTTCGCGACCGAAGACGAAGCCGTGGCCGCGGCCAACGACACGCCGCTCGGGCTGTCCGCGTACTTCTACACGCGCGACCTCGGCCGGGCATGGCGCGTGTCGGGTGCGCTGGAGAGCGGGATGGTCGGCGTCAACGACGGGATCATCTCGACCGAAGTCGCGCCGTTCGGCGGCGTCAAGCAGTCGGGGCTCGGCCGCGAAGGCTCGAAGTACGGTCTCGACGAATACGTGGAACTCAAGTACACGCTGATGGCCGGCCTCGGCCGCTGACCACCGGCCGCTCCCCGCGGTCGATCCGCGCCGCGCGCCGCCCGGCCGCGCGGCGCCTCGCACAGCGCGTGCGGCGGCGTTCCGCCCGCGCGCGCCGCTGCACGCCCGATAACAATCCAGGAGGCAGCTTGACTCAAGCCAACGTTCCATCCGGCACAGCGCGCGCATTGCCGCTGTCGCGTGGCGCCGATGCGCCGCACCGCCCCGTCGCGCTCGACGACGTGCCGCTCAACCGTTTCCACGTGAAGATCGCGGGCCTGACGTTCGGCGCGCATTTCACCGAGGGCTACACGCTCGGCACGATCGGCTACGCACTGGCCGCGCTTGGCAGGCAGATGCCGATCGACGCGTTCTGGATGGGGATGATCGGCAGCTCGGCGCTGATCGGCATCTTCTTCGGCAGCCTCGTGTTCGGCTGGCTGTCCGACCGGATGGGCCGGCAGAAGATCTTCCTGACGAGCTTCGTGATCATCACGGCGGCCGCATTCGCGCAGTTCTTCGTCACGTCGCCGCTCGAACTGTGTGTGCTGCGCGTGCTGATCGGCTTCGGGATGGGCGGCGACTTCACGGTCGGCCACGCAATCCTCGCCGAATTCTCGCCGCGAAAGCATCGCGGTGCGCTGCTCGGCTCGTTCAGCGTGATCTGGACGATCGGCTATGTGGCCGCGAACGTGCTTGGCCTTGCGTACAGCGACGCCACACCCGATGCATGGCGCTGGCTGCTCGCGTCGGCTGCGTTGCCTGCGCTGATCGTGCTGGTGCTGCGGATCGGCACGCCCGAATCGCCGCGCTGGCTGCTCGGCAAGGGGCGCGTGCAGGAGGCGCGCGCGATCGTCGCGAAGCATTTCGGGCCGCACGTCATGCTCGACGGTTCGACCGAGCCCCATGCGCACGGCGGCTTCGCGCGGCTGTTCCAGCGCGACCTGATCCGCCGCACGGTTTTCAACTGCGCGTTCTTCGTGTGTCTCGTGATTCCGTATTTCGCGATCTACACGTTCCTGCCGACGATCCTGAAGACGATCGGCCTCGCCGAAGGTTTCGGCGCCGACCTGCTGCTGAACGCGTTTCTCGTGCTCGGCGCGCTGATCGGCATCTGGCTGACGATCCGGCTGTCGCGGCGCGGCTTCCTGATCGGCTCGTTTGCGGTAACGTGCGCGTCGCTCGTCGCGCTGGCGGTGCTGCCGTCGTCGGCGGCCCTCTCGATGATCGTCGCGTTCGCGGTCTTCACGCTAACGATGTCGGCGTTCAGCAACCTCGTCGGCGTGTTCCCGCCCGAGTGCTTTCCGACCGAGGTGCGCGCCAGCGGCGTGGGTCTCGCGATCGCGTGCAGCCGGCTCGGTTCGGCGATCGGCACGTTCCTGCTGCCGGCCGGCATCGCGACGCTCGGCTTTCACGCAACGATGTTCGCGCTCGCGGGCGTGCTGCTGGTGGGAATGATCGTGTCGATCGCGTGGGCGCCGGAGACGAAGCATCTGACGCTGGAGGAGGCGTCGGGGCATTGACCAGGGTGGCGGGTTGCGTGACCGCCTGCTTTATTGCTTGCGCTCAAGCGCTTTCGCATCGACCCACCGCCGATACGCCGCGGCAATGCTGCGCTCGATTCGGACGAACCCGGCAGGCCGGGTTCGTTCATTCCGCGCGCGAGGCGATGCGCACGTTCGCTCAGAACAGGATCGACGCGTAGTCCCGCGCGCCGTGCAGGACGTGAAGAATGTCGATCCGCGTCGGCGGATCGCCGACGACCCGATAGAAGATCTGGTAGTTGCCGTACACGCGGTGCCGCACGCCGTGACGCTCGAAGCGCGGAACCAGCGGAAACGCCAGCGGCATCGCGGCCAGACTCAGGCAGTTATCGCGAATCTCCCGCACGAATGTCACGGCACGTTGCGGGTTGTCGCGTGCGATGTAATCCGCGATCGCTTCGAGTTCGGCAATCGCAAAATCGGACAGGCACACGGTCAGGCCTGCCGATCCGCCTGGGCCCGATACTTCGCCTCGAGACGATCGAAGACTTCCGCCGCGTCGGCGCCGCGTCCGGCTTCCGCATCGGACAGGCTGCGCGCGATCACCGCGTCCAGTGCATTCAGTTGCGCTTCGCGATCCTGGATCAGACGTACACCTTCGCGTAGCACTTCGCTCTTGGATCCGTAGCGCCCCGATTCGACCAGCTTCGCGACGTAAGTCTCCAGTTGCTGCCCCAGTTCCGCGCTGATCATGTCGCCCTCCCGACCGGATTGAATTCGATCCATCAAGCGTATCCCGGTTATCAACTATTATCAACAAAACGATCTCCGGGCGGATCGGCGTGAATGCTTTCACGACCGATCGGGCGGATGGACGGAACGGGACGCGCATCAGGCAGGCGGCTGCGGCGCCGGCATTCATCCGGTTTTCGCGTTCACTCGTGTAGCCTTACCGGACCCTCACCGCGCGGACACCGATCATGATTGAAGACATCGTCACGCCACAACCCAGCCTGAAGGTCTACCCGTCCGACGCCGACGTGTTTGCCGAGCCCGGTTCGGCATTGGCGCGCCACCTGCATCCGCTCGTGTCGATCGACCTGTCGGCGGTCAATCCGTCGTGGGAGGGCTGGATCCACCTGCTCAGCCCCGTCGAACCGTACGACGGGCTCGTCGGGCAGGACACGGCCGCGTACCACAACGACTATCTGCGCGCGAACTGGATCGGGTTCCGGCTCGACGACAACAACCGCTACACGCTGCTTGGCGACCTGCGCTACTTCTATCTGGAAAACCCGCCCGGCGCGCATGACGCGGGCTATCGCGAGGAACTGGAAGCGCACTACGCCGAGCAACAGGCCAGCATCGAAACCGCGCGCCAGCGGTTCGCCGAATACGGCGTGCTCTACTCGTCCAACCAGTACGCGCCGGACGAGCGCGATTTCAGCCAGGAAAAGCCGTGCAACCTGATCGACCAGCTCGGTGGAACGGTCGGCTGGGGCAACTGGTCGGGCACCTCGGATTTTCCGATCGACGACAGCGATCCCGACAACATCCGGCCGATCGGCCCCGACGGTGCGCGCTTTCGCTTCGTCGCCGGCGTGACGGGATGGGAATATCGCGCGATGGGGGCGGACTGGATTCTGCTGTTTTACGAGCCGGTCAGCCGCGTGGCGCTGCTGACGTTCGACTGGTCGTAACGCGGGCGGGACGGGGCGGCCGCTCCGTCTCGTGATTGGCCGTTTGGCGGACTCTGCCAGTCGGATTGGCGTCGATATGCTGGGGGCTTTCCATTCATTGCCGGAAGCCATGCCCGCTCCAACTGTCGATCTCGGTCACGTTCTGCCGTACGAGACGACGTACTTCGACGATCGGCTCGAGGTCGATCGAAACGATCTCGATATTTCCGCGTTGCTTGGGGTAAGCGGCAACGTCCCCGACGAACTGCTCGTTTCGTTGTGCGGAGCGCCCGCCGGGTCGGACATTCAAACCTATCTCGACAGCAGAGGCCGGTTGACGTTCTCGGTCACGAACCCCACCTGGATCCGATCCGAAAACCGCGTATCGGTCCGTCGAGAATCGGACACATCCCTACTCGAACTCAAGACAATCGATCTCGTCGATAACGCAGTCGCGGGACTCGGCGCGACGATGCTGTGGCGGATCGTCAGGGCGTCCGATAAGTTGGGGATCAGCCGAATCATTGCATTCGCAGCGGGGGGCCGGAAGGCAGCGCCCAAACCGGGCGGGCGCCAGCTATTCGGGTACTACGCATGGCCACGGTTCGGCTTCGACGCGCCCATTCCCGACAGGTGCGGCGATGAAGCAGCGCTGTTCCAGTATTTCCAGGGACACCCGGTCGGTCTTGCCGACGGATCGCTCCGGTCGCTGCGTGCGCTCTATGCAACGCGATTCGGGCGGGATTTCTGGCGCGTAGCGGGATCACATCGCTGGATGACATTCGACGTCACACCGCACGGCATGTCCGTGCAGGCGCTGCAACGATACTTGATCGAAAAGGGGATTTACGAATGAACACAAAGCACACGCCGATCGCCGGATTCCGGATCACGCGCCCCACGGCGAAGCGCGGCCGGCCGTCGAGCCGGCATCGTCTCGCCCTCAGCGCCGAAGCTAGGCATCTCCTCGATGCGCTGGTCGCAACCGAACTTCATCACAGCCTGGCGCGCGTCATGCACAAGTCCGCCGTCGGGCACGACACTCGGCCGGTCGACATGCCGGTATCCCCGCCGCGACGCGCCGTCTTCAACGTCGGGCGTATCGATCTCTCGAAGTGCCTGTTGCCGGTCGAATCAATCGCCGACATAGAAGCCTGGGGGCGCCGGGAAACACTCATGCACTTCGGGCACGACCCCGACCGGTAGCCCGCGGCAATGGAACGCAACCGCGCGGCTCGGTTCAACGACGATCTAGCCAGTCTTCAGTTCGTAACGATCTTTGACAGACACCCAAGCAGGAGGCACTGCACGACCGGCGCGGACTGATCCGATTGTTTCCACATTCCAATCAGCCGCGTCCCACACCCGCCCTACCCCCTCCTCCCCGCCTGCTCCCGCAACCACGCAGCAAACGCGACCACTGGCTCGACCGCGACACTCTCCGGCTCGACATCGAGCCAATACCCGAACGGCCCGATCGGCTGCACCGGCGACAGCCGCACGAGGCTGCCCTCCCCGATCTCCTCCTCGATCATGTTCAGGTCGACCACCGCGAGCCCCGCGCCCTTGCGCGCCGCGCGGATCGCCTGTTCGAGCGTCGAAAACTCGATACCGTCGCCGATCCGCGCCGGCGGCACGCCCGCCTGCTCGCACCAGTCGGCCCACAGCGTCAGGCGCTTGCCTTCGTGCAGCACATGCAGCGACGGCAGCCGGCCGAGCAGCACGTCGAGCGCATCGCCGCGATAACGCGGCGCGCCGACGAGCGCATGCCGCTCCATCATCAGTAGTTCCGACTGCATCCCTGCCCTCGCCGCGCGCCCGAAGCGGATGTGGCAATGGCAATCGTCGGCCGGCTCCGTGCGGATCGACAGCTCGACGTCGGGCAGCGCCTCCGCGAGCGTGCCGAGCCGCGGCGAAAACCACTGCGTCGCGAACGTCGGCGGCAGCGACACCGTCAGCCGCCGCTTCGCACCCGGCCGTGTGGCAGCGATTTCGCCGACGCCACGCTCGATCGTGTCGAACGCCTGCCCGACGAACGGCAGCAACCGCTGACCGGCATCGGTCAGGCGCACGCCCTTGTGATCGCGCTCGAACAGCCGCGCGCCGAGCGCTTCCTCGAGCAGCCGGATCTGCCGGCTCACCGCCCCCTGCGTCACGCACAGCGAAACCGCCGCACGGTTGAAGCTCAGGTGACGCGCGGTCTCCTCGAAAAATCGCAGTGCGATCAACGATGGCAGGCGTCGCATGATGTGTGTCCCTTTCGTTCGTATCGTTCGTGTCGTTGCCGGCCGGCACCGCCGGCCCTCCTGCGGGCAGCCTTGTCGCAACAAGGCGCACCCACTGCCATGCCGTAAAACCCCGCGCCCTCCGTCGCCGCCATTCATCGTCCCCGCGCCCGCGGCCACCCGCCTACAATAAGCATCCCGCACCAAACACGACACCGCCCCGTGAGACGCAAGATGCCGGCGCTGAATGCGCTGAAAGCCTTCGAGATGGCCGGCCGCACCGGCAGCTTCACGCGCGCGGCCGAGCTGCTCAACGTGACGCAGAGCGCGGTGAGCCGCCAGGTTCGCCAGCTCGAGGGCCAGCTCGGCGAAACCCTGCTCGAGCGCCGCCATCACCAGCTCGAACTGACGGCGGCCGGCCGCGTGCTGCTGCGCGCGCTGCAGCAATCGTTCGACAAGATCGAGCTGACCGTGCGCAGCCTGCAGGAAAAAACCCACCTGAACCGCCTGCGCGCGAACGTGCCGCCCACCTTCGCCGCGCGCTGGCTGATGCCGCGCCTCGGCCGGCTGCGCGACGCGCATCCCGAATTCGAGCTGAGCCTCACGACCCGCATCCACGACAGCCTCGGCGAATCGCGCGTGCTCGACTGCGCGATCCGGTTCGGCGACGGCGAATGGGACGGCTTCGACAACGCACTGCTGATGCAGGAGCAGCATATCGCCGTCTGCGCGCCCGCGCTGTATGCGCGGCTGCGTCAGGACGGCGCGCCGATCGACCTGAACCGCTTCACGCTGCTGCACGTGCTCGCCACCGACGACCAGCGCTACCTGACCTGGCAGCACTGGCTGAAAGCGGCCGGCATCGCCGACGTCGACACGCGCGGCGGCTACGAATTCGACCTGCTCGACCATGCGATCCGCGCGGCGATCGACGGTCTCGGCATCACGATCGCCGACCGCCACATGGTCGCGCGCGAACTCGCGACCGGGCAACTGATGCAGGTGCTCAACGTGCACGTCGACGGCCACCAGTCGTACTGGTTCGTCACGCGGCCCGAGCAGACGAACCTGCCGCACATCGTCCAGTTCCGCGACTGGCTGCAGCAGGAAGTGTGGCTCGCGAAGCGCCATCTCGAACCGTCGTCGCCGCTGCCTCAGGTGCCGCTGACCTAGGGCGCGCCCCGACTCGGCCGCCCTCGACCGCCGGCCGCGGGCGACACCTTACCGGCTTCCATCCCCGTCCGCACTCGGACCAGTCGGAAAATACGACAGCCCGCCGCCCGCCCCGCCCCCGGCCCGCGCCGCCGCAGCCTTGCCGGACGGGCGATTCCGGCCGACCCACCGAGTAACGTGCGTTTTTCTCATGCCCGACGCGAAAATAAGTCGTTTGTCGTGCGCTAAACGCATGAACAGAATGGCCTCTATCCCGCGCCGCGCGTGTCGCCACTCGAAGCGATCCGCCAGCATTCATCGGAGGAGTCACTTCATGCGCACCGAACGCAATTACGTGAACGGCCGTTTCGTCGCCCCGGAAAGCGACACGTTCATCGTCGTCCACAATCCCGCCACCGAAGCGCCGTTCGCGCGCGTGCCGGCCGCGACGCCGGCCGACGCGCTCGCCGCCGTCGACGCCGCAGCCGCCGCGCAGAAGGCGTGGCGCAAGCTGCCGAGCGCCGAGCGCGCCGCGTACCTGCACCGCTTCGCCGACGCGCTGACCGCGCGTGCGCCGGACATCGGCACGGCGCTCGCGCAGGAATCCGGCAAGAGCGTCGAGGACGCGTCGAACGAAGCCGTCTACGCGGGCCAGATCACGCGCTACCACGCCGAGTGGGCACGCCGGATCGAGGGCGAGATCATCCCGAGCGACACGCCCGACGAGAACCTGTTCCTGCAGCGCGAGCCGATCGGCGTCGTCGCGTGCCTGATCCCGTTCAACTATCCCGTCTACACGCTGCTGCGCAAGGTCGCGCCCGCGCTGATCGCCGGCAACACCGTGGTCGTGCGGCCGAGCAACCACACGCCGGTGTCCGCGTTCGAGATCGCAAAGGCGGCCGACGACGCGGGGTTCCCGGCCGGCGTCATCAACATCCTGACGATGGACCACGCGACGGCCGAAGCGCTGTGCACGCATCCGGCAGTCGGGATGATCACGCTGACCGGCAGCGTGAACGCGGGCCGCAAGGTGCTCGACTACTGCAAGGCGAACATCGCGAAGCCGTCGCTCGAACTCGGCGGCAAGACACCCGCGATCATCGAGCCCGACGCCGACCTCGAACGCGCGGCTGCCGCACTCGTCGCGTCGAAGACGACGCACTGCGGCCAGCTCTGCACGGCGATCGAACGCGTGTACGTGCACGACAGCGTGCATGACCGCTTCGTCGCGCTGCTGAAGGAGAAGATGGCAGCCGTGCGCATCGGCGACCGTGCAGAAGATGCGACGCGGATGGGCCCGCTCGTCAGCGCATCGGCACGCGCGCACATCCACGGGATGGTCGAACGCGCGATCGCGGCCGGCGCGACACTCGAAACCGGTGGCGCGATTCCCGCCGGCCCCGGCTTCTTCTATCCGGCCACGCTGCTGACGAACTGCCGGCAAGACATGGAGATCGTGCGGGAGGAAACCTTCGGCCCGATCATGCCCGTGCTGCGCTACACGACGATCGACGAAGCGATCGCGCAGGCGAACGACCACCAGTTCGGCCTGTCGTCGGTGCTCTACACCGAGCGCTACCGCACCGCGATGACCGTCGCGAACGCGATCGAAGCCGGCGAGCTGTACGTGAATCGCACGCCGGCCGACCCGTACCAGGGCTTTCACGCGGGCTGGAAGCGCTCGGGCCTCGGCGGCGACGACGGCAAGCACGGGATGCTCGAATTCACGCAGACGCGCCTCGTCGTCATGAAGTACTGACGCCGCCACGCCGACGCCCCGTTTCCGGCGCGCGCCACGACACCACGCCGCGCGCGCCGCCCCTGATCCGATCGAACACATAAAAAATCTGCAGACCTCCGCATGACGGAAGTCTGATGGAGGAAGACATCATGCCGACCCAACCGTCGACGCACGCCGCGTCGCTCGCGTTGCAAGACGACGCACATGCGTCGCAAAGCTCGCGCACGCAACGCTACCTGCAGTTGCTGCTGCTCGTGATTGCCGCGGGCGCGATCTACCCGATGCTGTATCTGCGGCAGGTGTACCAGCCGACGATGCTGCAGTTCTTCCATATCGACGACGTACAGCTCGGCTACCTGTATTCGTCGCTCGGCACGATCTTCCTCATCAGCTACCTGCCGAGCGGCTGGCTCGCCGACCGCCTGTCGCCGCGCTGGTTGATCTGCTTCTCGCTGCTCGCGACGGGTGCGCTCGGGCTCGTCTATGCGACCGGGCCGTCGTTCGACATGCTCGTGCTGATCTTCGGCGGCTGGGGGCTGACCACCGGCCTCACGTTCTGGGCCGCCGTGATCAAGCGCGTGAACATGATCGCGGGCCCCGACGAACAGGGCCGCTTCTTCGGGCTGCTCGACGGCGGCCGCGGGCTCGTCGAGGCGCTGCTCGCGACGATCGCGATCACGCTGTTCGCGTACGTGACGCAGGCGCACGGCGGCACCGATGCAGCCGGCTTCAAGCTCGTCGTGCATCTGTACGCGTTCTTCTGCATCGCGCTCGGCGTGCTGCTCGCGCTGGTGAAAGATTCGTCGCGCACCGGCGATCGTGCGGCGGCCACGAAGCGCCGGCACGGTAGCGACCGCCGAGGCAACGTGCTGACCGACCTGAAGACACTCGCGTCGATCCCCGAGCTGTGGCTCGTCGCGGCAATCGTGTTCTGCGGTTACCAGGTGTTCTGGGCGACCTACAGCTTCTCCGCGTATCTGCACGAAGGCAATTTCGGGCTCAGTGCGACGGCGGCCGGCTTCATCACGACGCTCAAGCTGTGGATGCGCCCCGTCGGCGGCATCGGCGGCGGCTTCCTCGGTGATCGCGTATCGAAGGTGTCCGTGCTGTTCTGGGCGCTGGTGCTCGCCGCGCTGTCGCTCGTCGGGCTGATCGCGGCGCCCGCGCACAGCCCGCAGGCGATGCTCGTCGTGCTCGTGCTGTTCATCGGCATCCTCACCTACACGATCCGCGGCCTGTACTGGTCGCTGCTCGACGACTGCAAGGTACCGACGCATTGCGCGGGCCTCGCGATCGGCCTGATCTCGGTGCTCGGCTATTCGCCCGACGTGTTCGTGCCGCTGATCAACGGCTACGTGACGCAGACCTACCCGGGCGCGCACGGCTACCAGCTCTATTTCGGCTATATCGCGGCCATCGCGCTGTGCGGCGCGGGCGCCGCCGCGTTCCTCAAATTCCGCCTCAACCGCCTCCAGGAGTCCGCATGAAGATCGTTTCGCTCGAAACCCATATCGTCGCCGTGCCGCCGCCGCATGTCGGCGGGATGTACTGGATCTTCGTGAAGCTGAAGACCGACGACGGCATCGAAGGCGTCGGCGAGATCTACTCGGCGACGTTCGGCCCGAAGGCAATGGGCCCGATCATCGACGACGTGTTCGAACGCCATCTGCTGAACCGCGACCCGCATCACGTCGAACGGCTGTTCCGCCAGGCCTATTCGAGCGGCTTCACGCAGCGCCCGGATCTCACGATGATGGGCGTCGTCAGCGGCCTCGAAATGGCGTGCTGGGACATCATCGGCAAGGCTGCGGCCAAGCCCGTGTATGAACTGCTCGGCGGGAAGATCCACGAGCGGCTGCGCTCGTACACGTACCTGTACCCGAAGAACGCGAAGGGCGAATACGATTACGACGATCCCGATCTCGCCGCCGAATGCGCGGCCGAGAACGTGAAGCTCGGCTTCACCGCCGTCAAGTTCGACCCGGCCGGCCCGTACACGGCTTACTCGGGCCACCAGCTGTCGCTGGAAGTGCTCGACCGCTGCGAACTGTTCTGCCGCCGCGTACGCGAAGCCGTCGGCAGCAAGGCCGACCTGCTGTTCGGTACGCACGGGCAGATGGTGCCGTCGTCGGCGATCCGGCTCGCGAAGCGGCTCGAGAAGTACGACCCGCTGTGGTTCGAGGAGCCGGTTCCCCCCGGCCAGGAAGAAGCGATCGCGCAAGTCGCGAAGCACACGTCGATTCCGATCGCGACCGGCGAACGCCTGACGACCAAGTACGAATTCCACAAGCTGCTGCAAGCCGGCGGCGCATCGATCCTGCAACTGAACGTCGCGCGCGTGGGCGGCCTGCTCGAAGCGAAGAAGATCGCGACGCTCGCCGAAGTGCACTACGCGCAGATCGCGCCGCACCTGTACAACGGGCCGGTGGGCGCCGCCGCGAGCATCCAGCTCGCGACCTGCACGCCGAACTTCCTGATCCAGGAAAGCATCATGACATGGGGCGGTTTCCACGCGGAGGTCGTGAAGACGCCGATCCGCTGGGAAGACGGTTACATCATCCCGTCGAACGAGCCGGGCCTCGGCATCGAGCTCGACATGGACGTCGTGAAGCGCCACACGCCGTACACCGGCGAACGGCTGCACCTGCAGATGGGCGAACACCCCGTCGACGTGAAGGATCTCGCCCCCGCGAAGGGCTGAGCGCAAAGGACAGACATGAGCTACGACTACATCATCGTCGGCGCGGGCTCGGCCGGCTGCATCCTCGCGAACCGCCTGAGCGAATCGGGCCGGCATTCGGTGCTGCTGCTCGAAGCGGGCGAGCGCGACGCGTCGTTCTGGTTCAAGGTGCCGGTCGGCTTCACGAAGACCTACTACAACCGCCGCTACAACTGGATGTACTACAGCGAGCCCGAGGCGCAGCTCGCCGAGCGCAAGCTGTACTGCCCGCGCGGCAAGGTGGTTGGCGGGTCGGGCTCGATCAACGCGATGGTCTACGTGCGCGGCCAGCGCAGCGACTACGACGACTGGGCGAAGGCCGGCAATCCGGGCTGGGCGTACGACGACGTGCTGCCATACTTCCGCAAGCTCGAAACGCATGCGGCAGGCACGACCGATCCGCAGCATCACGGCGCGGCCGGGCCGATCCACATCACGTCGATGAAGGCCGACGTGCATCCGATCGTCCACGAGTTCCTGAAGGGCTGCAGTCAACTGAACCTGCCGCGCACCGACGATTTCAACGGCGCGCAATTCGAAGGCGCCGGCATCTACGACCTGAACACGAAGAACGGCGAACGCTGTTCGAGCAGCTTCGCGTACCTGCGGCCCGCGCTGGGCCGCTCGAACCTCACGCTGCGCTCGGGCGTGCTCGTGCGGCGCGTGACGTTCGAGGGTACACGTGCGACCGGCGTGGTCGTCGCGGGCGAGCAAGGCGACGAAACGCTCGTCGCCGCGCGCGAAGTGATTCTCGCGGCCGGCGCGGTCGATACGCCGAAGCTGCTGCAACTGTCGGGCGTCGGCGATCCGGCGCTGCTCGCGCGCCACCGCGTGCCGCTCGTGCATGCGCTGCCGGCCGTCGGCCGCAACCTGCAGGACCACCTGTGCGTGAGCTTCTACTTCAAGGCGAACCGGCCGACGCTGAACGACGAGATGGGTACGCTTATCGGCAAGATGAAGATCGGCTTGCGCTACCTGCTGACGAAGCGCGGCCCGCTCGCGATGAGCGTGAACCAGGCCGGCGGCTTCTTCCGCGGCACGGACGATACGCAGGAACCGAACATCCAGCTGTACTTCAACCCGCTGTCGTACCGGATCCCGAAGAGCGATCGCGCGAGCATCAAGCCCGAGCCGTATTCCGGTTTCCTGATCGCGTTCAACCCGTGCCGGCCGACGAGCCGCGGCACGATCGAGATCGCGTCGAACCGCGCGGAAGACGCCGCGAAGATCCACATCAACGCGCTGACCACACAGAAGGATCTCGACGAGGCCGTGCAGGGCAGCAAGGTGATCCGTGCGCTGATGCGCGCGCCCGCACTGAAATCGATGACCGTCGAGGAAATCTCGCCGGGGCCGCAGGTCGATTCAGACGAGGCGATGCTGCAGTATTTCCGCGAGCAGTCGGGTTCGATCTACCACCTGTGCGGCTCGTGCACGATGGGGCCCGACGCGGCGACGTCGGTGGTCGATGCATCGCTGCGCGTGCACGGGTTGCAAGCGCTGCGGATCGTCGATGCGTCGGTGTTCCCGAACATCACGTCGGGCAACATCAACGCGCCGACGATGATGCTCGCGGAGAAAGGTGCGGATCTGATTCTGGCGGATGCGTTGACGGCGGAGATGGCCGGCGTGCAATCGACGCAACGGGAGACGGTCGTACAGTGACGCGTTCCCGGCAGGTTCGACGGTCGCCACCGCCAATCATCAGCGGTTCGTGGCGTCCACGATCTGTCGGCACACGTTCACGATCAGGTCCCGCAGCCCGGCATGCACCGCGTCGCGCTCGAAGCAGGGAGTCTCGTCTGCGACCTGCTGGATCGTTCGGCCTTGTCGGCCGCCAGACGGCGCCTGCTCATCGTGCTCGCGGAGAAAAGCCATGCGCTCCGGCTTCAGGAAGGCGACGAGGCGGACCGGGAGAAGTCCGCGTTTCGGCTGATGCAGAGCTATCAGAAATGCAGGATGCCTGATAATTATAGAAGCGGGCGCTATCCGCGGTATGGGTCGATCGAGCCGTAGCCGCACCTGGCCACGGCCGACCGTCGGTCATAATGCGAGGATCATTCCGATCAGACGCGGCAGGCTCCCGTTCCGATGGCCACCCAGCAAACCACGAAAAAAGACATCAAGCGATGGCACGCGATTGCCTTCATGGCAATGGCCCTGGTGCCGATGTTGACGGCGTTCGTTACGCTGCCGCTGACGTGGCACTGCACGGTCGGCGACTGGCCCGGCGCAAGCCGTATCCGCATCGCGTCGGCCATTGCCTTTGCCCTGCTCGGGGTGCATATCACCCGCGATCTCAGAACGAAGCGTTCGATCAAGGAGCTGTTGATCGCCGTCGTCATGTTCGGCGGGCTCGGCATGATAAGCGGTTCACTCTCGCTCTTGCTGCTGGTCAGGGCAACTGCGCATTCGCCGCAGTCCTTCAACGCCGCGTTCGTGCCGGGCGCCCACCAGACGAAAGGCTGCGGGTACCGCATCACCTTCGCCGACCCCGGCCTCGGCTCACCTGCGCTCGTCTGCAATCGCGACCTCGACCTTCCCGACGGCGCGGTGTCGGGCGTCGTTCGGGTCAACGAGCTGGTCGGCCCTTTTGGCGTGCGACATCTCGACATGACCGTCGTCGAGTCGACCGTGACCGGCAGCGGCAAGTAATGCCGCTTCGCGCCGGTCCGGGCTCGCTGACCGTCGATGCCTCAGTGGGCCCCGACATCACGTCAGACAACGTCAACGCGCCGGCGATGACCGTCTCGAAGAAGGGCACTGACCTGATTCCGGCGAATGTGTTGCGGGGCGAGAGGGTCGTTCGGCGAGGTGCCCGGCATCGCGCACGCGCGTATCATCGTGCGCGTGCGCGGGCGCTCCCCGCCGGCCATCTCACGCCCGACGAGGTCACCGATGATCGTTACCGTTCACCTGTTCATTTCCAGCGGCCGATTCCGCTCGTTCGCAGAGATGCGCTCATTCATCGACGAGCGGTACACCGAGGACGGCGACGGTATTCCCTCCGCGTTCATGACGGAAGTCGGGCTGCGCGACTACGAGCCGGGATGCATCGAGGCCATTCATCGGGGCGATCCCGTTCCTGTCCAGCAATTGCTGCGCGGCGCTTCCTGGGAATCGGCATGGGTACATGCCGTTCCGGCCGACCTCGTCGCCGACAGTGCAATCGGCGTGTACTCGCCCAACGTCGTCACGACGCCGAAAAACGCTTCGCTCGACTACGTGGGCGCCTATGAATTCGATACGCGCACCGGCCCGGCGTCGGCCCGGCCCGCATGAACGAACAAGGGCGGCACCCTGTGCCGCCCTTGTTCGTTTCGCTTCCCGCCTCAATTCACACTCGACCGCTTCTCCACGAACCGCCGCACATAATCATCCGCCGGCCGAGACAGAATATCGTCCGGCGTCCCGACCTGCACGAGCGTACCGTCACGCAGAATCGCGATGCGATCACCGATCCGCAGCGCTTCGTCGAGATCGTGCGTGATGAACACGATCGTCTTCGACAGCGTCGCCTGCAGTTCGAGCAACTGATCCTGCATTTCGGTACGGATCAGCGGATCGAGCGCGGAGAACGCCTCGTCCATCAGCAGCACATCGGTATCGGCCGCCAGCGCGCGCGCCAGCCCGACGCGCTGACGCATCCCGCCCGACAGCTCGTCCGGATAATGATCGCCATAACCGTCGAGCCCGACCTTCGTCAGCCAGTTGCGCGCTGCCTCGGCCGCATCGTGCCGCTTCTCGCCGCGCGTGCGCAGCGCATACGCGGCGTTGTCGAGCACGGTCTGGTGCGGCAGCAATCCGAAGTTCTGGAACACCATGCTGACCTTGAAGCGGCGCAGTTCGCGCAGCCCGTGCGCGTCGAGCTTGATCACGTCGCTGCCGTCGATCACGATCTCGCCGGCCGTCGGCTCGATCAGCCGGTTGAAGTGCCGCACGAGCGTCGATTTACCGGAACCCGACAGCCCCATGATCACGAAGATCTCGCCCGACTCGATGCCGAGGCTCACGTCGTTGAGCCCGACGTTGCAGCCCGTTTCGGCCAGCACGTCGGCCTTGCGCTTGCCCGAGCGCAGCAGGTCGAGCACGCGCGCATGCGCCGCCTGCGGCCCGAACAGCTTGTACACGTGTTTGACGTCGATGGTCGCCATGTCTGTCTCCGTTCCTATGCACGCGACGATTGCGTCGCCTGATTCGAATCGACGCTCGCCGACTGCGCCTTGCGCGGCAGCCGGTACGGCACGCGCGACGCGCCCTTCTGCCGGCGCTGCTGCGCAAGCCGCCGCCGGGCGCGCCGTTCCTGGCCGAAGCCCTGGCTGATCCGGTCGATCACGATCGCGAGGATCACGATCGCAAGACCGGCCTGCGTGCCCTTGCCGACGTCGA
Source organism: Burkholderia aenigmatica (assembly GCF_902499175.1). Taxonomy (GTDB): domain Bacteria; phylum Pseudomonadota; class Gammaproteobacteria; order Burkholderiales; family Burkholderiaceae; genus Burkholderia; species Burkholderia aenigmatica. Next base: position 103,954 of record NZ_CABVQC010000016.1, on the reverse strand, counting down.
GCGTCTGGATGCCCGCGAGCACGTCCTCGCCGAGCCCGCGCGAGCCGATCATCGACGCGATCACGACCATCGACAGCGCCATCATCGTCGTCTGGTTGATGCCGGCCATGATGCTCGGCCGCGCGAGCGGCAACTGCACGTTGACGAGCAGTTGCCAGCGCGTCGTGCCGAATGCGCGCGCGGCTTCCGTCACGTCCGGATCGACCTGGCGAATGCCGAGATCGGTCAGGCGGATCAGCGGCGGCAGCGCGTAGATGATCGTCGCGAGGATCGCGGGCACCTTGCCGAGCCCGAACAGCATCAGCACCGGGATCAGGTACACGAAGCTCGGCAGCGTCTGCATCACGTCGAGTACCGGCAGCAGCATCCGGCGCAGCCAGGCGCTGCGCGACGCGAGGATGCCGACCGGCACGCCGATCGCGACCGACAGCACCGTCGAGACGAGCATCAGCGCGAGCGTCTGCATCAGCTTGTCCCACAGGCCGAAGCAGCCGATCGCGTAGAGCAGCAGCATGAAGAGCACACCGAGGCCGATGCGGCGCGTCGCGTTCCACGCGATCGCGCCGACGACCAGCAGCACGAGCCACGGCGGCGCCACGCGCAGTGCGCCTTCGAGCGGCACGAGCAGGTAGCGCAGCACCAGCACGCTGAAGTGATGGAAGCCGTCGCCGTATTGCGCGACGAACGTCTCGAGCGCGCTGTTCACCCAGTCGGCGATCGACAGGTGCAGAAAGAAGCCGTTCATGTTGATTCTCCGTCGCGCCGCGAAGGCGCGTGACGGCGGCGGCGGGCGCTGGCCCGCCGCCGCGCGCAGGTTACGCGCCCTTCAGGCTGCCGGCGATCTTCTGCGCGACGTCGGCCGGCACCCACTGCTTCCACATGTCCTGGCGGGTCTTCAGGAACTGCGTGGCCATCGCCGCGCCGTCGATCTTCTTCGTCGTCATCTCGAGGATCGTCTGGTTCAGGAAGTCCATCGGAAAGCGCACCTTGCCGAATACGCCGACGAGATCGGGGTTCGCATCGGCGAACGGCTTCGACACGCCGACCGTCAGTCGCGACACCATGTACGACGACGCGCACTGGTGCGTGCTGCTCTCGTCGCGCAACGTCTTCCAGCATGCTTCGTTATAGGCCGGCATCTTCAGCGCGGTGAACTTGTATTTCGCCATCAGCGCGGCCGGGCCCCAGTAATAGAACACGATCGGTGCGCCGCGCTGGTACGCGGATGCGATCGCCGCATCGAGTGCCGCGCCCGTGCCCGGATGGAAATTCGTATACGACTGGTCGAGCTTCAGCACGCGCAGCAGGCGCGTGTTCACGCGCTCGCAGTCCCAGCCCGTCGGACAGTTCAGGAAGCGGCCCTTGTCCGGTTCCTCCTCGTCGGCGAACACCTGCTTGTACTTCGGCAGATCGTCGACCGACACGAGCCCCGGTGCGACCGGCTTGATGTTGCGCGCCGGATCGCCCTTCACCACGTAGTCGGGAACGAACCAGCCTTCCGTCGTGCCGCCCGGCAGCGTGTCGCCGATCAGCTTCACGGCGCCCGACGAGACGGCCTTCGCGGTGATCTCGCTGCGGCCCGTCCACTGCTCGGCCCAGATCTGCAGGTCGTTGCGCGCGAGCGCCGTTTCGGTGGCGGCCGTGCTGCCCGGCACGACGTCCGTCTTGCAGCCGTAGCCCTTCTCCATGATCTGCCGCAGCACCTCGGTCGCGAACGACCCGCTCTCCCACGTGATGCCCGCGAAATGGACCGTCTTGCCGTCGGCGCACGCGCCGCCGGCCGCGTGGGCCGCGGGCGCGGACAGGATCGCCGCGGCGGCGAGAAGGACCGTTTTCAGTCGTCGAATCTGCATGGTGGGTCGTCTCCAAATCGAATCTGTTGTTTGTGCGTCGCGGCATGCGCGGCGACCGGCGAATCGTGAATCCAGCCACGTCCGGTCAGTCTGCATGTTTCAGCCGCCAATATGTTTAGGGAAACGAGTAATTCCGATCATTGCAATCGGCGGCGCCAATCGATCCCCGGATGTGCTGTCAGGCACGCCGGACGGGCTTCCCGGCCGGATTCACGAGGCGGGACACGGCCCGGCGCGGGCGGCCTCGCGACCGTGTTCGGCCATTGTCCGGCCGGGGTTGAACGGCGGTGCCGCACTCACCGTTTCGGCTGTCGAAACGGCCTGTCGCGCCCCCATTGGCGAACCCGATCCCATCCATCGAAATTACTCGCTTTCGATTCCTTTTCGGCTTGGGAAGAATGCGCGGAGTCATCGGAGGAGACACGACCCGACGCTGCCGGTTGCCGCGCCGCCGCGCCTTGCGCGATCCGGCGCCGCGCACGCTGCGCCGGGTCGCCCCGGATGACGGGGCGCGCCTCGCCGGACGCGCTCACGACAACCGATACAAGCTGGATATCCCGGAGATCTCATCAATGAAAAAGACCCTGACGGCGCTCGCCGTAACGGCAACCTTCGCGGCCCCCGTGTTCGCGCAAAGCAGCGTCACGCTGTACGGCGTGATCGACGAAGGCCTGAACTACACGAACAACGTCGGCACCGGACACGTCTACGAAATGGCGAGCGGCTACGCGCAGGGCAGCCGCTGGGGCCTGAAGGGCAGCGAGGATCTTGGCGGCGGCATGAAGGCGATCTTCCAGCTCGAAAACGGCTTCGACGTGAACACCGGCCGGCTCAACCAGGGCGGCCGCATGTTCGGCCGCCAGGCGTACGTCGGCCTGAGCCAGACGCAGTACGGCACGCTGACGTTCGGCCGCCAGTACGACTCCGTGGTCGACTATCTCGCGCCAACCACGGCCAACGGCAACTGGGGCGGCTACCTGCTCGCGCACCCGTTCGACAACGACAACACCGACAACTCGTTCCGCCTCGACAACACGGTGAAGTACGCGAGCCCGAACTTCGGCGGCTTCACGTTCGGCGGCGCATACAGCTTCAGCAACAGCACGAACTTCTCGGACAACCGCGCGTACAGCTTCGGCGCGCAGTACCAGAACAACGGCCTGCTGATCGGCGCCGCGTACCTGCAGGCGAACCATCCGGGCGACGGCTCGGCCGGCGCGATCACCGCGAACGACGCGAGCTACATCGCCGAGCGCATGCGCGTGTTCGGCGCGGGCATCAACTACACGTTCGGGCCCGCGACGGTCGGCTTCGCGTACACGAACTCGAACTACAAGAACCCGACCGGCAACGGCTACCTCGGCAACCCGGGCGCGATCATCGCGCCTGGCGCGACGGTCAGCGCGATCAAGTACCAGAACTTCGAGGTGAACGGTTCGTATCAGATCACGCCGGCGTTCATGGTGGGCGCGCAGTACGTGCTGTCGCTCGAGAAGTACGACGCATCGACCGGCAATGCGAAGCCGAAGATCCACTCGGCCGGGCTGATGGCCGACTACAACCTGTCGAAGCGCACCGACGTGTACGTGCAGGCCGCGTACCAGCACATCGCCGGCGACAAGACGAACTCGATCCTCGACAACGCGTTCATCCCCGGTACCGACGCGCCGTCGTCGACGTCGAACCAGGTGGCCGTGCGCCTCGCGCTGCGCCACAAGTTCTGACGCAACCCGGTTCTCCGTTCTTCACGCGACACCCGCGCGGGTCTGCCCGAGGTGTCTTTGCCCGCCCGCAGGCGCAAGCCTGCCGGCGGGCTTTTTCATGGTTCCTCGCCAATTTTCGGCACGCGTGCGCGTCAGCGGCTACCGCGTCGAACCGGACACACGCGTTCGACGGCCTCACGAAAATCCCCGACAATCGTTGCCAGCCTTTCAAGTCCGCTGGGGCCCGTCTCGATCCCGCGCCCGGCCGATACGCGCGCAGCACGTGCGCTGCCCGTCCGGCAGCGCACGCCTCGCCGCGTTCGGGTCGATCGCCGATCAGCCGCAGGCGGCATGAAGCCCGTTCACGCTTGCACATTGCTCACAATAGTTTGCAATTTTGCGGCAAGCCGGTCGATATGATCTGCCTGTCACGATCGGATCGGTGTCGGCATAGGCAATCCTGCGGCCACGCGCCGCAAAGAGCCCAAACGGCTCGACGAACATAACGCATCGGGGGCGACGGCAATGGAGCGCAATGAAGACCAACAATCACACGGCGCCGCCGGCTTCTGGCGACGCACCGCCGCCTTTTCGATCGATTCGATTCTGCTCGGACTGATCGGGCTGGCAATCGCAATCCCGTTCTTCGATGCCCTTTCGACGATTGGCGAATGGGGAAGGCTGATCGGCTTCCTGATCGGTTCCCTTTACTTTGGCCTGCTTGAGGGCGGAAATCGGCACCAGTCGCTCGGCAAGCGGGTGATGAAGATCCGCGTTGCCGATAGCGCCGCCCCTGACGGATCCTCCGGTCCCGGGTACGTTCGCGCCTGGGCACGGTACGCGCTGATCGCCGTTCCGCTGATACTCGGCGGCATCGGCTTTATCGACCTGCCCGCGCTTCGCGATCCGGGCATGGAATGGCTCGCCACCGCGAACGGCGCGGTCGTGTTCTTCTGGTGCCTGGCATTGCTGTATCTGTTCGTTTTCAACAGGCCGAGCCGCCAGTCCGTACAGGATCTGCTCACCGCCAGCAGGGTCGTGCATGTCGCGGCCCCAGTCGACGATACCGCTCCGGTTGGCCGGAAGCACTGGGCGATCCTGGCCGTCCTTGGCCTGCTTATGTTCGCCGGCAGTCGTTTTGCGGCAACGCGGTTGATCGATGACGATCGCATGGCCGATATCCGTCAGATCCAGCGTGCAACGTCCACCGTTCCGGGCGTGATCCAGAGCGGCGTCTGGATCGGCACCATGCGGGTGGGCGGCCCGGCGGGCCAGACGCAGAAGGCGATCGCCACCATCACCGTGCTCACGAGCACGCCGACCCTGCTGAACAAGGCCGGGGCGACCGCTGTCGCGCACGCAGCGCTTTCCGCATCGGCCTGGCTGCGAAAGCAGGATCTCGTCAACGTGGTGAGCGTCCGCTCGGTCAATCTCGGCATTGCGACGTGGCGAAACCAGTTCTTCATGGGGCGCTCGCCTGCCGAATGGGCCACGATGGTCGGCACCGGGTCGACGTGACGAAGCAGGAATGAGCGACATCGGCATCGACCTGCCGCGCGGGTCTGCCCGAGGTGTCTTTGCCCGCCCGCAAGCGCAAGCCTGCCGGCGGGCTTTTTCATGCGCATCGTCACGCGTGGCCGGCCGGCGCCGCCGGAGCGGATGAAACCGCGCGATTGCCCCGTCAACCGTGACAGGTCAGCGAACGCTGATCCGTCGATACACTGTGAGCCTCCGCAACGGTCGCCATCCGTCTTTCTCGATGCCGGCCGTCGCCTTCATTGCGCACGGCCTGCACCCCTTCCCCCGCACCGCGCGCCTGCCGCACATCCCCGAGGAGTGTCACTTGAAACACTGGCGCCGCGCGCTGTTCACCTTCGCCACCGGCCTTCTGGCCGCCGCGACTTCCCAGGCCCACCCCGTCTGCACCGTCGTCGCCGACGCCGCCACCGGCCAGGTGCTCGTACAGCAAGGCGACTGCGCGACCCGCGTGACGCCGGCGTCGACGTTCAAGGTTGCCATCAGCCTGATGGGCTTCGATGCGGGCGTTTTGAAAGACGAGCACACACCGACGCTCGACTTCCACGCCGGCTACCCCGACTGGGGCGGCGAGCCGTGGCGCGAGCCGACCGATCCGGCGCGCTGGATGAAGCTGTCGGTGTTCTGGTACTCGCAGCAGGTCGCGCAGGCGCTCGGCCAGGCGCGCTTCCAGCAGTACACGAATGCATTCGGCTACGGTAACGCGGACGCCACCAGTCAGGCGGGCGAGCTGAACGGCGTGATGGGCGCATGGGTCAACGCATCGCTGCGCATCTCGCCGCTCGAACAGGTCGCCTTCATGCGCAAGATCACGAACCGGACGCTGCCCGTCAGCGCGCACGCGTACGACATGACCGAGCGCATCACGCTGATCGACACGCAACCCGGCGGGTGGATCGTGCACGGCAAGACGGGCACCGGGTCGCCGGGGCGCAAGTACGATGCGTCGCACGCGTATGGCTGGTTCGTCGGCTGGGCGGCCAAAGGGCCGCGCAAGCTCGTGTTCGCGTACCTGATGCAGGACGACAAGCGTCAGACGCCGAATGCCGGCCTGCGTGCACGCGATACGTTCCTGGCGACGCTGCCGGCCCTCGCCGAACCGGGCAGGCCGCAGTGACCACCGGGCCGCGCAACGCGCGGATCGACCTGCTGCGCGGCGTGTCGATCGTGCTCGTCCTGCTGCATCACTTCAACATCCCTTACTCGCTGCGCGACACGTCGCTCGCTCGCGCGTTCGGCTGGGATGCGGTGCATGCGGTGGCGCGCAACGGCAACTACGGCGTGACGATGTTCTTCGTGATCTCCGGCTACCTGATCACGTCGAATGCGCGGCGCCGCTGGGGCAGCCTCGGCGCGGTCGACGTGCGTTCATTCTATGTATCGCGCGTCGCGCGCATCGTCCCGTGCCTGCTCCTGCTGCTCGCACTCGTCAACGGCCTCGCGGCGGCCGGCGTGCCGATCTTCCAGAACCATGCGCCGGAGGGCATCGCCGTGTCGTTCTGGCTCGTGAATTTCGCGTCGCTGACGTTCTGGATGAACGTGCTGATCGGTGCCTACGGGTGGGTCAACTACGCGCTCGGCGTGCTGTGGTCGCTGTCGGTCGAAGAGGTGTTCTACCTGTCGTTCCCGCTGCTGTGCGTCGCGCTGCGCCGCGATGCACGGCTGGTCGCATTCTGGGTGATCATCGCCGCGCTCGGGCCCGTGTACCGCTTCACGCACGCCGGTGAAGAAGGCGGGTTCCTCTATGCGTACTTCGCGTCGTTCGACGGGATCGCGATCGGCTGCTGCACTGCGCTGCTGGCCGAACGCGCAAACTGGCAGCGGCTGGCCGCGCCGTTCGTGCAGTGGCCCGTCGCGACGGCGATGGCCGCGCTTTATCTGGCCTGGCCGATCGCGGAAAGCCACGTCGCCGGCGTCACCGCGATGGCGCTCGGCACGGCCGTGCTGCTGATCGGCGCACACGTCAACGGCGAGCGCGTGCAGGGCCGCCTGCTCGCGCCGTTGTGCCGGGCCGGCAAGTTGAGCTACGAGCTGTACCTGTTCCACCTGATCGTGCTCGGCGGATTGCGCACGTTCTGGCCGCCGTCGGCCACGCATGGCGACACGAAGCTGCTGTTGCTGACGGCGTATCTGGCGTTGTCGGCGGCGCTGAGCGCGGCGATCGGGCGCGGCTATGCGACACCGCTCGACCGCTTCATCAAGCGGGTCGCGTCGCGGCCTTCCGCGCGCGTGCCGGACGGCGCGCGCTTCTAGCCCGCATCGGCGATCGCTGCGGCGCCACGAGAAGAAAGAAAAAATCGGCCAGGGCCCGGCCGTATCGCTTGACGATACCGGCCGGCCTGACCGCAAGCCCCGCGTACAGATGGTCGAAATCGTCGATCAGTCGAGATAATCCGCGTATTCCTTGCGCGTATAGCTGGCGAGCGTCTGCCACGGCAACGTCTCCCGCCGCGCGGCCGGCGTCGGCGTGAGCGTCAGCTTGCGCACGACACGGCCGTCGGCGCTCCGGTACTCGACCGACAGCGGCGCCTGCCACTTCTCGCTCCACAGGATCCGGTTCACGCCGCGCGCGCCGGGTGTGTCGACCGCCTGCTCGTACCAGCGGGTGCCGGGCGCGTCGCCGCGCTTCGCCACCGCGAGCCGCTTCAACTGCGACGGCGGCGTGACGTAGTACGCGTTGTCCCACGAGCCGTCGAAGCCCGTGGTTTCGTACTCGGCCGGCGGCACGCTGACGACCGTCCGGTTCGCCGCATCCACATACTCGATGCGCGTCGTCTTGCCGTCGGACGTCACGTGCCGCGCGGCCGCCTGGAAGTTGAAGTGCTTGTGGCCGGCGTGCGCGGCGGCCGGCTGCACACCGGCGCGCGGTGGCGTCTCGCGTACACCGCCCGCGTCGTGGTCATGGTCGTGATCGTCGCCGTGCCCCCCTGCCGCCGCGACGGGCAGCACGCGTTCGACCCACACGTGCCCGTCGCGCCGCACCATCCGTTCGCGATACAGCGTCGTGCGCGTCACACCGTCGGCCGACACCGTGCGGCTCTCGTGCAGCAGCACGGCGTCGAAATCGGCCGCTGCAAGGGCCGGTAGCGCAACCCACCCGCAAGCGAGCGCGCAGAGAAGCTGACGTTTCATCGGGCGTTCCCGTTCCTCATGAGATCAACGGACTCAGAAACCGAACGCCGAGCGCACGAGACCGAACACCTTCGTGTTGTCGATCGTGCCCTTGAACGCCTTCGCGTCCGCGCCGTCGGCGAACAGCATCACGTCGCCGCCGCCGTGCGTCTCCGAGCCCGCGCTGCCCATCCGCACACCGACTTCCTGCAGATACGCCTCGTTCGTCGCCGTGGCCGAATCGACCGACGCGCGCACGTTCGGCCGGTTCGCGCCGTTGCCGAACACCAGCGTCGTGTAGGTGTTGCCGTCGGCGTCCTTGCTCGGCTGGCCGTCGCGATAGTTGCGGCTGATATCGAGAATCGGGTTGCCGCGCTTCGAATAGCCGTTGATCGTCATCGTGTGGTCGTGGTCGGCCGTCACGACGATCAGCGTGTTCGACAGGTCGACCTTCGACAGCGCGACGCGGATCGCTTCGTCGAATGCCACCGTGTCTTCGAGCGCGCGCTTCGCGTTGGTGCCGTGCAGCGCGTGATCGATCCGGCCGCCCTCGACCATCAGGAAGTAGCCGTTCGAATTCTTCGACAGCACGTCGATCGCCTTCGACGTCATCTCGGCGAGGCTCGGCTGCGACGGCCCTTCGCCCTTGCCGGCCACGCGGTCGAGTTCGTATTCGAGATGGCTCGTCGAACTGAACAGGCCGATCAGCTTGCCGTTGCCGGCCTGTGCGAGCTGATCCCTGGTCGCGACGACGGTGTAGCCCTTCGCCTTCATCTCGTTGAGCAGGTTGCGCCCGTCCGCGCGGCCGCGCTTGTTGGCCACCGGATCGAACGGCGTCCAGTGATTGCGGCCGCCGCCCATCAGCACGTCGACGCCGTCGCCGAGTGCCGCGTTGTAGCCCGCGCCGCCCGGTGCCGCCTGCGCGGCGATGTCGTACTGCGCATCGCGATGGCAGATGTGCGAATAGGTCGCGGCCGGCGTCGCGTGCGTGAGTTCGGTCGTCGTGATCGAGCCGACCGCCTTGCCGCGCGCCTTCGCCAGCTCCAGCAGCGTCGCAACCGGCTGGCCGTTGCCCGGCGCGCAGTTGTTGACGGTCTTGTTGCCGTTGGCGTCGTTGCCCGGCGCGACCGCGCGCGTGTCGGACGACATCGACAGCACTTCGTTGTTCATCTTCACGCCGGTCATGTACGCGGCCATCGACGGCGCGCTGTCGGTCGTCTGCGCGTCGTTCGAGAAGGTCTTGACGCGCGCGGTGCGGGCCAGCTTCTCCATCGTCAGTTGTCCCGACTCACCGACCTTGTAGATCCGGCTCGCCGTCACGGTCGTCGGCCCCATGCCGTCGCCGAGAAAGAAAATCACGTTCTTCGCCTGGCCGGCGGCTTGCGCCGCGCCGCATGCGAAACCCGCGACGGCCAGCGCCGCCGCGATGTACTTGATGGTCGACATCCTGTATTCCCCTGTACCCGTATGGTCGGCGCTCACAGCTGCACCGCGTTGCGCACCAGCTCGAAGACCTTGTTGTTCTCGATCACGCCGTGGAACGCATCCGCGCCGCGGCCGATCGCACCGAGAAACACATCGGTGCCGCCGTGCGTCTCGTTGCCCTTGTCCATCCGCACGACCGCCTCCTGGCGATAGTCGTCGGCGCCCGTCACCGCATCGGTGAGCGCGGTGCCCGCGCGGCTGCCCTGCACGCGGTTCTCGCCGTTGCCGAAGCCGATGATCGTGTACGGCGCGCCGTCCGCGTCCTTCGCGACCGTCCCCGTCTGGTAGTTGCGCAGCACGCCCAGCACGCCGGGCTTGCCTGCTTCGGTCTTGCCGGTGCGCGCCGCATAGCCGTTCAGCACCAGCGTATGGTCGTGGTCTGCGGTGACGACGATCAGCGTGTTCTTCAGGTCGGGATCGGTCTTGCGCACCTTGTCGATCGTGGCCTTGATCGCGTTGTCGAACGCCACCGTGTCCTGCAGCGCGCGCTTCGCATTGGTGTCGTGCAGCGCGTGGTCGATCCGGCCGCCCTCGACCATCAGGAAATAGCCGTTCGGGTTCTGCTGCAGCACGTCGAGCGCGCGCGTCGCCATGTCGCTGAGGCTCGGCTCCTTGGTCGCGCCGCGGTCGAGGTCGTAGCTCATGTGGCTCGACGAGAACAGGCCGACCAGCTTGCCGCTCTTCGTCGCATCGGCGGCCAGCAGGTCGTCGCGGTTCTGCGCGAACGCATAGCCCTTCGCCTTCAGCTCGTTGACCAGGTTGCGGCCGTCGGTGCGCTTGCCGCCACCATCCTTCGGCACGAAGAATTGCGTGCCGCCGCCGAGCACGACGTCGACGCCGTTGCCCAGTGCGCCGTTGTAGCCCGCGCCGCCCGGCACGAGCTGCGCGGCGATGTCGTTCTCGGCGTCGCGATGGCACACGTGCGCGTACGTCGCGGCCGGCGTCGCATGCGTGACACGCGTGGTCGTCACGACACCGGTGGCCAGCCCCTGCGCCTTCGCGATCTCGAGCAGCGTCGTCGCCGATTTGCCGTTGTTGGTGCCGCAGTTGCCGGTGAGGCTCGCGGTCGGCTCGATCGCCTTCGTGTCGGGCGACATCGAGATCACTTCGTTGTTGGTCTTGACGCCGGTCATGTATGCCGACATCGACGGTGCGCTGTCCGTCACCTGCGCATCGTTGGAGTAGGTCTTCACGAACGCGGTTTCGGGCAGCGAGTCGATCGTCAGCGCGCCGTCTTCACCGACCGCATAGATGCGCGCGGCCGTCATCGTCGTGATCCCCATGCCATCGCCGAGGAAAAAGATCACGTTGCGCGCGGCGAGCGGCGTCGTGGGGCCGGGCGCCGTGCTGGTCGGGTCGTCGTCGCTGCCGCATCCGGCCAGTGCAAAGGCGCTCGCACACAGCAGCGCCGCCATTTTGATTCGATTCATGTTGCCGGTTCTCCCCGCCGTTGATGCTTTCGAAATGAAAGGCGATGGTAGGAACCTGATGTGACGGCAATATGAATGCTAATTGGAAGGATTGGAAGGATTTATGAAAGGTGACGGCGAGGCGCCACGGTCGGGCGCCTCGCGTGCAGCGGCGTCATTCCGCATGTTCGGCTGTGACGTTGCGCACGGTCACGATGCGCGCAGGCGGAATGTTTGCCCAGACGATCCGGCTGCCACTGGCAACAAATGCCGAATCGCCCAGCGGATGACGGCCGGGCGGCCGCAGGTCGTACGTGAACTGAATCATCACGCCATCGGCCGACAGCACGCGATGGCACTGATCGATGATCGCCGTCACGTCCTGACGCGGCAGCGTGCGCAACGGCAGGCACGACACGATCGCGTCGACGCGCGCATCGGGCGGCAGCAGCCGCTCGAGCTGACGCGCGTCGCCCGACACGATCGAGATGCCCGGAAAGCGTCGCCGCAGATGCTGGACGAACGCCGGCGAACGCTCGACCACGACGAGGCGCCGTGGCGCGACGCCGCGTTCGAGCAAAGCCGCGGTGATCGCACCGGTGCCGCCGCCGAGCTCGACGACCAGCCCGTCGCCGTCCGGCACCGCGTCGGCCATCTCGCGTGCCAGCTGCCGCGAACTCGGGCACAACGCGCCCACCGAGGCCGGACGGCCAACCCACTCGCGCACGAACAGTGCCGAGACACGCCACGCGTTCGGCCACATCATGGGCAGCCCTTGAGCGGTTGCGCTGTCGGCCGCGACGTGCCGATGGCTTCGTTGAACAGGGCTACGGCGACACGGGGCTTTGGCATGCGCATCCTCCTGGACGAATCGGTCCGTCGCAGGAAGAGCGACGTTCAAATCGATTCTAGGAAACACAAACTTAAGACGACGTGAAGATTGTCCCTGATTCCGCTGATCAATTCGTGCCCGATCGTCCGCCGGATGCCGGATCAGCGATCGATACGCTGCTGGAAGTGCGCGGGATAGCGTTCGCCGACGATCCTGATCTGCTGCAGCGCGGTTTCGATCGCGGCGAGATCGTCGGCCGTCAGCACGACGGCGGCCGCGCCCACGTTCTCGTCGAGCCGGTGCAGCTTCGTCGTGCCCGGGATCGGCACGATCCACGGGTGGCGGGCCAGCAGCCAGGCGAGCGCGATCTGCGCGCGCGTCGCGCCCTTGTCGGTCGCGATCCGGCCGAGCAGATCGACGAGGCCCGCGTTCGCCTTGCGGTTTTCCTCGGAGAAACGCGGCACGACATTGCGGAAATCGTTCTCCGCGAACGTCGTATTCGCGTCGATCGCGCCGGTCAGGAAACCTTTACCGAGCGGACTGAACGGCACGAAGCCGATCCCGAGTTCCTCGAGCGTCGGCAGGATCCGCGCCTCCGGCTCGCGCCACCACAGCGAATACTCGCTTTGCAGCGCGGCGACCGGCTGCACCGCGTGCGCGCGGCGAATCGTCTGCTCACCGGCTTCCGACAGCCCGAAATGCGCGACCTTGCCTTCTTGGATCAGGTCCTTGACCGTGCCGGCCACGTCCTCGATCGGCACGTTCGGATCGACGCGATGCTGGTAGAACAGGTCGATACGATCGACCTTCAGCCGCTTCAACGCCGCATCGGCCACGTCGCGGATATGCGACGGCCGGCTGTCGACGCCCTTCATCGCCTGACCGTCCTCGAAACCGAACTTGGTGGCGATCACGACCTGGTCGCGAAACGGCGCGACCGCCTCGCCGACCAGTTCCTCGTTGATGAACGGGCCATACGCTTCCGCCGTATCGAAGAATGTCACGCCGCGCTCGAACGCGGCGCGGATCAGTGCGATGCCGCTCGCGGTGTCGGTGGCGGGGCCGTAGCCGTAACTCAATCCCATGCAGCCGAGCCCGATTGACGAGACTTCGAGGCCGCTCTTACCCAGCATGCGCTTTTGCATGACGTTCTCCTGCTGAAGATGAAAAGGATCGACGGGATGCCGAGGAAGCCAGTGTAGGTTGATGGATACTGCTCAACAATCGGCGTACCCTTTCATACGTTACTGAGGAAAATTCACAAATGCTCCGCACCGGTATCGGCGAACTGACGACCTTCATCACGATCGCGGAGCAGCGCAGCTTCAGCGGCGCGGCGCGCATCCTGGGCGTGTCACCGTCGGCGCTGAGCCATGCGGTGCGCCACCTCGAGGCGCGGCTCGGCGTGCGCCTCTTCAACCGCACCACGCGCTCCGTTGCGCTGACGGAGGCCGGCGAGCAGTTGCTGCTGCGCGTGCGGCCCGCGGTGGCCGATCTCGAAGATGCATTGAACGACGCGGCCACCGCCCGCAACCGCCCGTCCGGCCAGATCCGGATCAGCGCGTCGGAAGCGGCGGCGCGCCCGCTGATCCGGCATGTGCTGCCCGCGTTCGTCGCCCGCTATCCGGACATCCACGTCGAGTTCGTCACCGATTCGCGGCTGATCGACATCGTCGAGCACGGCTTCGACGCCGGCATCCGCGTTCATGAAGACGTACCGCGCGACATGATCGCGGTGAAATTCGGCGACACGATCCGCTTCGTCGCGGTGGCGTCGCCCGACTACCTGTCGCGGCACGCACCGCCGGCGCGCCCGCAGGATCTCGTGCAGCACCGGTGCATCCGCTACCGGTTCGAAAGCGGCGCGCTCTATCGATGGGATCTGATCCGCAAGGGCAAGCGGGTCAGCGTGGATGTCGACGGGCCGATGACGCTCGGCAACCAGGGGCTGATGATCGAGGCCGCGCTGGCCGGTATCGGCATCGCGTGGGTGACGCAGTCGCGCGTGGCCGATCACGTCGCCGCCGGGCGGCTCGTGCCGGTTCTGCCGGAATGGAGCCAGGATTTCGGCGCGCCATGCCTCTACTATCCGGCGAACCGGCATCCGCCGGCGGCGCTGCGGCTGTTCGTCGAGGCCGTGCGCGAGTGGGTGGCTACCGGGCGCGAAGCGGCACCGGACTGAGCGCAGCACGCGCACCGGAACATCCCCACAGCCGATGCCGCGCCACGCGGCACCTGCCCGCACGCTTAACGCGTGGCACGCATCAGGATATTCGCGAACGGCAAGCCCTCATCGTCCTCGTCGCGCCGCGAAATGTCCTCGAAGCCGAGCCGCGCGTAAAACGCATGGGCATCGCGATTATCGGCGTACACCTCGAGATCGAGCGTGCCCTTGAGCGCGAGCGCATGCTCGACCAGCGCGCGGCCGATCCCGTGGCCCTGCATCGACGGCGCGACGAACAATCCGCCGATCGTCCCGTCAAGCAGGCCGATGAAGCCGACCGGCTCGCCGGCACGACACGCGACCCAGGTTTCCGCGTTGGGGAGATAGATCGCTTCGATCAGCGTGCGCTGCTCGCGCAGCCGCGCCTCGCCGAGAAACGGATGTGCGAGCAGCGATGCGTCGAACCAGATGGCCGACAGCGTGTGCAGGTCGGATGCCTCGTAAGCGCGAATCTCGATTGCCATGTTTTCGTGTTGTTCAATTCGTCCTGCGGGGACGAACGCACCCCGCTGCGTTCGTCGATGCGGTACGCCGCGCACGCTGCCCAAAGCAGCGCTGCGCGGCGCCGTTTCACCGCAAGTTGGTTCTGGCGAGCTCGACGATCTCGTCGCCGCGCCCGCTGAGGATCGCACGCAGCATGAACAGGCTGAAGCCCTTCGCATGCGCGAGTTCGATCTTCGGCGGCATCGCGAGCTCGTACTTCGACGTGACGACGTCGACCACCGCCGGCCCGTCGTGCGCGAACGCCATGCGCAGCGCCTCTTCGACGTTCTCAGAATGCTCGACGCGCACGCTGAAGATGCCCGCGCCCTTCGCGATCGCCGCGAAATCGGTCGGACTCAGGTCGACGTTCGTATCGAGATAGCCGGCCGCCTTCAGTTCCATCGACACGAAGCCGAGCAGGCTGTTGTTGTACACGACGATCTTGATCGGCAGCTTGAGCTGCCGCGCGGTGAGCAGATCGCCGAGCAGCATCGACAGCCCGCCGTCGCCGGACAGCGACACCACCTGCCGCCCCGGATGCGCGCCCTGCGCACCGAGCGCCTGCGGCATCGCGTTCGCCATCGAGCCGTGATTGAACGAGCCGTGCAGTTGCCGCTTGCCGTTCATCGTCAGGTAGCGCGCGGCCCACAGCGTCGGCGTGCCGACGTCGGCCGTGAAGATCGCGTCTTCCGCCGCGACTTCGTCGACGATCTTCGTCAGATACTGCGGATGAATCGCGCGGCCCGGCGGCTCGGCCACCGCGAGATCGTCGAGCCCCTTGCGGGCGGCCGCGTAGTGCTTCAGCGCATTCTCGAGGAAGCGCCGCTGCGTCTTGCGCGTGAGGCGCGGCAACAGCGCCGCGATCGTTTCCTTCACGGTGCCGACGAGGCCGAGCGCGAGCGGCGCGCGATGGCCGAGTTGCGAGCCCTTCCAGTCGATCTGCGCGACCTTCGCGTTCGTCGGATAGAACGGCCGGTACGGAAAATCCGTGCCGAGCATCAGCAGCGTGTCGCACGATTCCATTGCGTGATAGCCGGAGCTGAAACCGATCAGCCCCGTCATCCCGACGTCGAACGGGTTGTCCCATTCGACGAACTGTTTGCCGCGCAGCGCATGTACGACCGGCGCGCCGAGCGTGTCGGCCAGCGCGACCACTTCGTCGTGCGCGCCTTGCGTGCCGCTGCCGCACAGCAGCGTGACCGCATCGGACGCATTGAGCAGCGCCGCGAGCCGGTCGAGATCGGCGTCGGCCGGCAGAATCGACGGCGGTGACGACTCGCTCCACGCAGGCAGCTCTTCCGGGCCGTCGCCGAGCGCGATATCGCCCGGCAGCACGATCACCGCGACGCCGCGCTCGTCGATCGCGGTGCGCATCGCCCGTGCGAGCACGCGCGGAAACTGCGACGCGTTCGTCACGAGTTCCGCGAAGTGGCTGCACTCGCGGAACAGTTCCTGCGGATGGGTTTCCTGGAAGTAGCCGAGGCCGATCTCGGTCGACGGAATGTGCGCGGCGATCGCGAGCACCGGCTGGTGATTGCGGTGGCAGTCGTACAACCCGTTGATCAGGTGCAGGTTGCCGGGGCCGCAGCTGCCCGCGCACACCGCGAGCCGCCCGGTCGACGCCGCGTCGGCGCCGGCCGCGAACGCGGCGCTTTCCTCGTGCCGCGTATGCATCCAGCGGATCGAGCCGATCTGGCTCAGGCTGAACGACAGGCCGTTCAGGCTGTCGCCCGTCACGCCCCAGATGCGCTCGACGCCCGCTGCCGCCAGCGTCTTCGCCAGGTATTCCGCCATCGTCTGTCTTGCCATGATGCCCTCATTCGTTGATTGACCGAGACATGCATGAACCGTCCGCGCATCCGCACGCGCCGCCGCCCGGACGAGCATACGCGCGTTGCCCGCTCGACGTCGTGGCCGTGCGAACGATCCGACTGACGTATGAGGGGCGTTCGCGCGATTCGTTCGATGCGAGGTGCACGGTGCGCGTACGTTCGCGCGTCATCGATTCGTCACCGCGGCGTCAGCCGATGGACAGCTCGACGGCCGGCGCGCTCAGCTCCAGTCGGACGCCGCTTCGTCCGGATCGACGAGCGTGAGCCCCGCCGCCGGCAGCGGCAGCGCGGTCTTGTAGCGCACCTGCTTCAGCGCGAAGCTCGACCGGATGTTCGACACGCCGGGAATCGTCGTGAGCCGCTCGATGATGAAACGTTCGAGCGTGCGCATGTCGGGCATCACGACGCGCAGCAGGTAATCGGCGTCGCCCGACATCAGGTAGCACTCCATCACCTCCGGCCGCTGCGAGATCGCTTCCTCGAAACGCTGCAGCGCATCCTCGACCTGCTTTTCCAGGCTGACCTGGATGAACACGTTGATCCGCAGCCCGAGCGGCTCGGGATCGAGCAGCGTGACCTGCTGCCGGAACAGCCCGAGCTTCTCCAGCGCGCGCACGCGGTTGAAGCACGGCGTGACCGACAGGTTCACCGCCTTCGCGAGTTCCGCGTTCGTGATCCGTGCGTTCTGCTGAAGCTGGTTCAGGATGCCGATGTCGATGCGGTCGAGCCGCCGCGGGTTCGCGCTCATGGTCGAAATATTCCAGAAGAGTGGCTGTAACCAGAATATTTACACTATCCAGACTGGAATTCACAATGAAATCAGACGCATATTTTGCGGATCGGCGGGTAGCATGATCCGACCGATTGCCACTGATTGCGCGCCGCCCCGACCCGGCGCGCGGGAGACCTGCGATGACGGACCTGTCGAACGGAATCGACGCCACGCGGCGCGCGGGCCTCGCGCACGCCGATGCCGACCCTGAAGAAACTGCCGAATGGCTGGAAGCGCTCGACGCGGTCGCCGCGCACGTCGGCAAGGATCGCGCGCAGTTCCTGCTCGACCGGCTCGGCGCCCATGCGCACATCCGCGGGCTTGCGGCGTCGCGTGGGGCCGTCACGCCGTACGTGAACACGATCGCCGCACACGAGCAGCCGCCGTATCCGGGCGATGCCGATCTCGAAGAGCGGCTGTCGGCCGCGCTGCGCTGGAATGCGCTCGCGATGGTCGTCCGCGCGAACCGCGCGTACGGCGAACTCGGCGGACACATCGCAAGCTATGCATCGGCGTCCGACCTGTTCGAAGTCGGCTTCAACCATTTCTTCCGCGCGGCAACGCGTGAAGGCAGCACGGGCGGCGACCTCGTCTACTTCCAGCCGCATTCGTCGCCGGGCGTCTACGCACGCGCGTATCTCGAAGGCTTCCTCGACGAGGAACACCTGAAGCACTACCGCCGCGAAATTGCCGGTCCCGGCCTGTGTTCGTATCCGCACCCGTGGCTGATGCCCGACTTCTGGCAGTTCCCGACCGGCTCGATGGGCATCGGCCCGATCAACGCGATCTACCAGGCGCGCTTCATGCGCTACCTGCAGCATCGCGGCCTCGCGAACACCGCGAACCGCACCGTGTGGGGTTTCTTCGGCGACGGCGAAATGGACGAGCCCGAATCGCTCGGCGCGCTGTCGCTCGCCGCACGCGAGGGCCTCGACAACCTCGTGTTCGTGATCAACTGCAACCTGCAGCGGCTCGACGGCCCGGTGCGCGGCAACGGCCGCGTGATCGACGAACTCGAAGCGCTGTTCGCCGGCGCCGGCTGGAACGTGATCAAGGTGTTGTGGGGTTCCGACTGGGATCCGCTGTTCGCGCGCGATCACGCGGGCGCACTTGCCCGTGCGTTCGCCGACACCGTCGACGGCCAGTTCCAGACCTTCTCCGCGAACGACGGCGCATACAACCGCGCACGCTTCTTCAGCCGCGACCCGGCGCTCGACGCGCTCGCCGCGCAGCTCACCGACGCGGAGATCGACCGCCTGCGCCGCGGCGGCCACGACGCGCGCAAGCTGCACGCCGCCTATGCACGTGCGCTCGCCCATCGCGGCCAGCCGACCGTGGTCCTCGCGAAGACGATGAAGGGTTACGGGATGGGCGCGGCCGGCCAGGGGCGGATGACGACCCACCAGCAGAAGAAGCTCGACGTCGACGACCTGAAAGCATTCCGCGACCGTTTCCGGCTGCCGCTGTCGGATCTCGACGTCGAGCAGCTCACGTTCTACAAACCGGCCGAAGACAGCCGCGAGATGCGTTACCTGCATGCTCGCCGGGCTGCCCTGGGCGGCTATCTGCCCAGAAGGCGGATGGCGGCATCGCAGGGGCTGACCGTCCCGCCGATGCCGGCCTGGGGTGCGTTCGCGCTGGACGCGGCGAATCGCGAGATGTCGACGACCATGGCGCTCGTGCGCATGCTGGCCGCGCTGCTGAAGGATCCGGCGCTCGGCCCGCGCGTCGTACCGATCGTCGCGGACGAAGCGCGCACGTTCGGGATGGCGAGCCTGTTCCGGCAGGTCGGCATCTACTCGCCGCTCGGGCAGCGCTACGAGCCCGAGGATCTCGGCTCGATGCTGTACTACCGCGAGGACACGCGCGGCCAGATTCTCGAGGAAGGGATTTCGGAAGCTGGCGCGGTATCGTCGTGGATCGCTGCCGCGACCGCGTACAGCGTGCACGACCTGCCGATGCTGCCGTTCTACATCTACTACTCGATGTTCGGCTTCCAGCGCATCGGCGACCTGATCTGGGCCGCCGCCGATCAGCGCTCGCGCGGCTTCCTCGTCGGCGCGACGTCGGGCCGCACGACGCTCGGCGGCGAGGGCCTGCAGCACCAGGACGGCAGCAGCCATCTCGCGGCTTCGACGATCCCGAACTGCCGCGCGTACGATCCGGCGTTCGCGTACGAAGTCGCAACGATCGTCGATGCAGGCATGCGCGAGATGGTCGAGCAGCAGCGCGACGTCTTCTATTACGTGACCGTCACGAACGAGAACTACGCGCAGCCGTCGATGCCCGACGACGATCCGGCCGCCCGGCGCGACGGCATCCTGAAGGGCATGCACCGGCTGCCGTCCTGTTCGAACGCAACGGCACGCGTGCAATTGCTCGGCGCGGGCGCGATCCTCGGCGAGGTACTCGCCGCGCAGCGGATGCTGACGGATGAATGGGGCATCGATGCAGACGTGTGGAGCGTAACGAGTTTCAGTGAACTGCAGCGCGACGGGATGGAGGCCGAGCGATTGTCACGACTTGGTGCAGTGGCGAACGAGCCGTATGTCACGCGGATGCTTGAATCGACGCAAGGCCCGGTGATCGCCGCGACCGACTACGTGCGCGCGGTGCCCGAGCTGATCCGCGCGTACGTGCCGCGCCGCTACGTGACGCTCGGCACCGACGGGTTCGGCCGCAGCGACACGCGTGAAGCACTGCGCACGTTCTTCGAAGTCGATCGCGCGAGTATCGTGCTCGCCGCGCTGAAGGCGCTGGCCGATGAAGGCGAGATCGATGCGGCAGTGGTCCAGGCGGCACGCGAGCGGCTCGGCAAGATTGCGCCATCGCCCGATGGTGCGGCGCCCTGGCAGCGCTGAGCGCACCCGCATTCGCCATCACGACACGCTGCCCCTTTCGGCAGCGCCATCCCTCCCTTTTCCGCCGGGTGTGCCGCCGTAACGCAGCGCACCCGGCCGGCCAAGCGTCACGCATGCCGCGCTACAGCGGCAACGCATGCGTCGACAGGATCTCCTTGAGCACCATGAACGAGCGAACCTGCCGCACACCGGGCAGGTAAAGCAGCTGCTCGGCATGCAGCCGGTTGAAGCTGTCGTTGTCGCGTGTGCGCACCAGCATGAAGTAGTCGAATTCGCCGGTCACGACGTGGCACTCGACGCACCCCGACACTTTCTGCGCGGCCTTCTCGAACGCGGCGAACGCTTCCGGCGTCGAGCGATCGAGCACGAAGCCGATCACGACCAGCATCCCGGCGCCGAGCGGCTTCGGGTCGAGCAACGCGACGATGCCGCGGATCAACCCCATTTCCTTCAGCCGCTCGACGCGCCGCAGGCAGGCGGGTGCGCTCAGCTTCACCTTCGCTGCGAGGCTCACGTTCGAGATCGACGCGTCCTGCTGTAGTTGCCGCAGGATCGCGCGGTCGATGCGATCGAGCACCGGTGCGGCATCGGCCGGCGTTGCGCTACCGCGATCTAATTTCATTGCGCCATCCTCCATTTCAGCGAACCGAAATTGTTTATTTCTCACTCATCTCGTCGATAACGTAGGTCACCGCAATTTATTTCGCAAGCCCATTTCTCGCGCTTCTGCCTATCATTTTTCTCATCGGAACACGGCCATCCGGCCGCGACCGATCGATCCGATTTCCCGCCCTGTCCACCGCTTTCCGGAGCCCGCCGATGAACCTGCAACGCTTCCCCCGTTATCCGCTGACGTTCGGCCCGACGCCCATCCAGCCGCTCAAGCGCCTGAGCGCGCATCTCGGCGGCAAGGTCGAGCTGTATGCGAAGCGCGAGGACTGCAACAGCGGCCTCGCATTCGGCGGCAACAAGACGCGCAAGCTCGAATATCTCGTTCCCGACGCGCTCGCGCAGGGGGCGGACACGCTCGTGTCGATCGGCGGCGTGCAGTCGAACCAGACGCGCCAGGTCGCGGCCGTCGCCGCGCATCTCGGGATGAAGTGCGTGCTCGTGCAGGAGCACTGGGTCAACTATGAAGATCCGGTGTACGACCGCGTCGGCAATATCCAGTTGTCGCGGATGATGGGCGCCGACGTGCGACTCGTATCCGACGGTTTCGACATCGGCATTCGGCGCAGCTGGGAAGACGCGATGGAAAGCGTGCGGCAGGCCGGCGGCAAGCCGTATCCGATTCCCGCCGGCTGTTCCGAGCATCCGCTCGGCGGCCTCGGGTTCGTCGGTTTCGCGGAGGAAGTGCGCGCGCAGGAAGCGCAGCTCGGGTTCAAGTTCGATTACATCGTGGTCTGCTCGGTCACCGGCAGCACGCAAGCGGGGATGGTCGTCGGCTTCGCGGCCGACGGACGCGCGGATCGCGTAATCGGGATCGATGCGTCGGCGAAGCCGGAACAAACTCGCGAACAGATCACGCGCATCGCGCGGCACACGGCCGAACTCGTCGGCCTCGGCCGCGATATCGCCGAGCAGGATGTCGTGCTCGACACGCGCTATGCGGGGCCCGAGTACGGGCTGCCGAACGACGGCACGCTGGACGCGATTCGGCTGTGCGCACGGCTGGAAGGCATGCTGACCGATCCCGTCTACGAAGGGAAATCGATGCACGGGATGATCGACAAGGTGCGGCTCGGCGAATTCGAACCGGGGTCGAAGGTGCTGTATGCGCATCTCGGGGGAGTGCCGGCGCTGAGCGCCTACGCGGAAATCTTCCGCAACGGGTGAGGTGCATCCCGTGTCGATCAGGCGCACGACTGCTTGCGTCATGAGATAGCGACGGCCCGAGCGGAGATTGTCCGCCTCGGGCCGCGATCGTTTTGAGATCTTGCGCAATCCGCTTCCCGCGCCGCCGCCCCCTCCTGCGCAACGCCTTGCGCTCCCTCGAGTCGTCCGAACGCCCCGTCGATCCTGATGCCTGCTCGCATCACCCCGCACGCCCCCTCAATAATGACAATGCGGGCCCATCTCAAATCATTCGTACTTGTACCAACTCATCAACTACCAATTTGGTAGAAGTTCTATTTAAATCAGTACCCCAGTTCCCGAAAATTGACCCCGTCGGTCCGATCGCAACATTTCGCAAACATTCACGCAATGCGAACGCGAATCCGGAAGCACCGGCGCAATGCGCGCTACCGACAGCAAGTCAAGCAGCGCCCCCGTCCATCGATTGCCCACTCCGCGCAATGAAGCCGCCTCCGGCATCCGCCGAATGCGACGTCTTGCGTGCGGGATCGCGGTGGCACCCGGCGCAGGGTCAAACAGAACGGTTGCAACAGGGTATATGGATATGTTTTTCGAAGCACGACGCGGGCATGCGTCGCGGCACCCCGTGGGGGCGCTCGCCAGAGCTTCCGACGTCGTGCTGATTTCGGCCGGCGCGCTTGTCGCAACGCTGGTTTTCCCCGCCTCCGAAAGCGGCGGCGCAGCGGAACTCGCGAACGTCACCTGTGCGGCAACGTTCGCACTGCTGCTGTTCCCTGCATTCCCCCTGTACCCCGCGCCGTGCGGCCGGTCGAAATACCGCGCCGCCGCGGTCACCGCCTTCGCATGGCTGCTTGCCCAGGCCTGCGCCACACTCGTGATGCTGGCCCTCCCTCCCGCACTGAACGTTTCGCCCTCCTGGCATTTGCTGTGGACAGCCGTGAGCGGCGTCGTACTCGTCGCGTCGCGACTGGTCGCGCGCACGACGCTCGACCGCATCGCGCGCACCCAGGACGGCGACCGCCTCGTCGCCATCGTCGGGGCGGGCACGCATCGCGACGCACTGCTCGACCGTATTGGCCGATTGCCCTCGGCCGGCTTTCGCGCGGCGGCAACCCTCGACTTCGGCGTCACGACGCGCGGCGACCGCGTCGATGCGCCGTCCTTCCGCTCGCTCGATGCCTTCGCACGACACGTCCGGGCGCACGCGATTCCCGAAATCTGGCTCGCATTGCCGATCGACGAGGCCCGCACCGTGATGGCCGTGCTCGATGCGTTCCGCGACGATCTCGTCAACATCCGGCTCGTGCCGGACGTCAGCAGGCTCGCGATGTTCGACGGTGAAATGATCGATCTCGTCGGCGCGCCCGCGATCAACCTCGTCGCGTCGCCGCTGTCGTCCCGCGCGCTGCTGCAGAAGGCCGTCTTCGACCGGCTGTTCGCGGCCGCCGTCCTGACCTGCACCGCCCCGCTGCTGCTCGTCATCGCGCTGACGATCCGGTTTTCGTCGAAGGGGCCGGCCCTGTTCCGGCAGCAGCGCAAGGGGGCCAACGGCAAGGCGTTCACGATCATCAAGTTCCGCACGATGCGGCTCCACGACGACCGCCACGTCGTGCGCCAGGCGACGCGCGACGATCCGCGCGTCACGCGGATCGGGGCCTTCCTGCGCCGCACCAGCCTCGACGAGATGCCGCAGTTCATCAACGTGCTGCGCGGCGAGATGTCCGTCGTCGGGCCGCGTCCGCATGCGCTCGAACACGACGACCTGTACCGGAAGATCGTCGACGGCTACATCCATCGCTATCGCGTCAAGCCGGGCATCACCGGCTGGGCGCAGATCAACGGCCTGCGCGGCGAGACCGATCGCGTCGAGAAGATGCAGCGCCGTGTCGAAGCCGATCTCTACTACCTGCGCAACTGGTCCTTCGCACTCGACATGCGCATCGTCATGGCCACCGTCCTGCGCGGCTGGACCCACAGCAACGCGTACTGACACGCACGCGGCACCTGCTTTCACGGTCGCCGCCACACGATAAGGATTGCAAATGAAAACCGCACTGAACGCGCGAAGCGGCGCCGCGCATCCGGCCGTCGCCCGCGGGCTGCTGACCGTGACGCTATGCATCGCGTTGTCGGCCTGCGCACTGGCGCCCGGCATGCGCATGAGCACGACGCCCGACCCGACCGGCAAGACGGCCACGGACGGCGCGCCGCCATTCCGGATGACGCGGATCGACGCCGGCCTGATTCGCCAGCTCGACGCGCAGGCCGCGCGCAGGCAGGACAGCCAGTCCGGGCGGCTGGCCGCACCGGCCGGCCCGTACCGGATCGGTGCCGGCGACGTGCTGCAGGTCACCGTCTGGGACCACCCCGAACTGGCCGCCGCGCAAGGCGCCGCGCCGCCGGGCCCGCCGCGCGCGGCCGACCCCGTCGCCGGTTTCGTCGTCGATCCGCACGGCAACCTGTCGTTTCCGTTCGCGGGCAACGTGCCGGTCGCCGGCCTGACCGCCGACGCGGCCCAGGCCCGGATTGCCGGCGCGCTGGCACGCGTCTATCGCAATCCACAGGTGACGCTGCGCGTCGCGTCGTTTCGCTCGCAGCAGGTCTACATCGATGGCGAGGTTCGCACGCCGGGCGCACAGCCCGTCAACGACGTGCCGATGACACTCTACGAAGCGCTCGGTCGCGCGGGGGGCCTGAGCCAGGCGGCCGACCAGAGCCGCATGACGCTCGTGCGCGACGGCGAAACCTATCCGCTCGACCTGAGCCGGATGATGCGTCACGGCTACAACCCGGCCGATGTCGTGCTCGCCGCCGGCGATCTGCTGCACGTGCCGGCTCGCAGCGACTACGGCGTGTACGTGATGGGCGAAGTCAACAAGCCGGCGCTCGCGGTGCCGCTGCGCGACGGTCGCCTCACGCTCTCCGATGCGCTGTCGCAAGCCGGCAGCATCAACGCCGGTACGGCCGACGCCGCCCAGATGTTCGTGATCCGCGGCTCCGGCACGGACAGCCCGCAGGTGTTCCATCTCGACGCGCGCTCGCCGGTGTCGATGGTGCTCGCCAACGAGTTCGAGCTGCAGCCGAAGGACGTCGTCTATGTCGACGGCAACGGTCTCGTGCGCTTCGGTCGCGTGCTCAGCCTGCTGCTGCCGGGCGTCAGTACCGGCGCGGCCGCCGCGCTCGCCGTCAAATGAGCCCCGTCGCCACCCTGCTCGTCGTGTGCATCGGCAACCTCTGCCGCAGCCCGATGGCCGAGGCGCTCTTTCGTGCGCGGCTGCCGGGCGTCGACGTGCAGTCGGCCGGCATCGGCGCGCGCGACGGTCAGCCGGCCGATCCGCACGCCGTTCAGCTGATGCGCGCGCACGGCCTCGACATCGCCGCGCATCGCGCGCGCCGCCTGCCGCCGGCGCTCGGGGCATCCGCCGATCTGATCCTGACGATGGACCTCGCGCAGAAACGATGGCTCGAGCAGCGTCTACCGGCGCTGCGCGGCCGCGTGTTCAGACTCGGGCTGCCCGATCTTGCGGCCGGCCTCCCGTCCGGCTTCGACGTACCCGACCCATATCTCGGCCCGCGCACGTCGTTCGAGCACAGCCTGCGGCTCATCGAGCGCGGCGTCGACGCGTGGTCCGCGCGCATCGCGGCGCTGCCTTCCCCCACCTCTCCGCTTTCCGGATCGAACCGATGACCTCCACACCTACTCATGAGCGTCCGCGCGACCGCGACGCAGAGCTCGATCTCGCCGGCGCGATCGACGTGCTCGTTTCCCGGCGCGGATTGATCGCCGTCGTGACCGCCGCCTGCGTCGGCGTCGGCGCGTTGTACGCATTCCTGGCGCATCGCCAATACCAGGCCGACATCATGGTGCAGGTCGAGGACAGCGGCGACACCTCCGCCGCCAGGAGCGCGCTCGGCGACGTGTCGTCGTTGTTCGACATCAAGTCGAGCGCGTCGGCCGAAGCGCAAATTCTCGCGTCGCGACTCGTCGTCACGCGTGCGGTCGACGAATTGCGCAGCTACATCGTCGTGCAGCCGAAGCGCTTCCCCGTCGTCGGAGAACTGGCATCGCGCTTCGAGCCGGGCATTGCGCGCCCCGGCGTGTTCGGTGTGGGCGGGTACGCGTGGGGGCGCGAGTCGGCCGAACTCACGCGTTTCGACGTGCCGAAGTCGTTCGAAGGCGATCGCTTCGAGTTGTCGATGCTCGACGCGGGCCGCTACCGGCTGGCCGGTGCCGCGCTGTCCGCGCCCGTGACCGGCACGATCGGCCGCCCGCAGGCATTCGACACGCCCGACGGCCCGATCGCGATCGACGTCGCGCACATCGATGCCCTTCCGGGCACGCGCTTCACGCTCGTGCGCGAATCGCGCGCCGAAACGATCGACGCGCTGCGTCGCGGCCTCGACGTCCAGGAAAAGATCAAGCAGTCCGGCGTGATCGTCGCGACGCTGCGCGGGACCGATCCGCAGCACGTGCAGGCACAGCTGCAGGCAGTCGCGAACCATTACATCCGCCAGCATATCGAGCGCAAGTCCGCCGATGCCGCGCAGTCGCTGTCATTCCTGAACGCGCAGTTGCCGGTGCTCAAGAAGCAGCTTCAGGAAGCCGAGCAGCGCTATACCGACTTGCGCAACGCAAACGGCACGCTCGATCTCGACGCCGAAGCCAGACTGCTCCTGCAGCAATCGGCCGACACGGCGGTACGCCGGCTCGAATTGCAGCAAAAACGCGACGAGATGGCGTCGCGCTTCGCATCGGGCCATCCCGACATGATCGCGCTCGATGCACAGATCGCCACGCTCATGCGCGAACAGCAGGCGTTCGAACACCGCGTGCGCAGCCTGCCCGACCTGCAGCAGGAAACCGTGCGGCTGATGCTCGACGTGAAGGTCGATACCGACCTCTATACGGCGCTGCTCGCCAATGCGCAGCAGCTCGAACTGGTCAGGGCCGGCAAGACCGGCAGCGTGCGGATCGTCGACATGCCGATCGTGCCGGAGAATGCCGTCCGTCCGAACCGGCCCGTCGTGATCGCCGCGGCCGCACTGGTCGGCCTCGTGCTCGGCGTCGCGCTGGCGTTCGTCCGCGACTACCTGTTCGGCGGCGTGCGCGATGCCGACGAGATCGAGCGGCATCTCGGCATCGACGTCTACGCAACCGTTCCCGATTCGGCCGGCCAGCGGCGCGTCGCAAGGCGCATCGCACAACGCCTGCCCGCGCCGCACCTGTTGAGCGCGCTCGATCCGCACGACCCCGCGGTCGAAAGCCTGCGCAGCCTGCACACCGCGCTGCGCTTCGCGATGCAGGGCGCGCGCAACAACGTACTGCTGATGACGGGGCCCGTGCCTGGTGCGGGCAAGTCGTTCGTCGCGGCGAATTTCGCGGCGCTGCTGGCCGCTGGCGGCGAGCGCGTGCTGCTCGTCGACGGCGATCTCCGCAAGGGTTATCTGCACGAATCGCTGGGCGTCCCGCGCGAATCGGGGTTCGCCGAACTGCTGTCCGGCGACGTGACTCCGGCGAACGCGATCCACCGCAACGTGCTCCCGAATCTCGATTTCATCGCGACCGGCACGCTGCCCGAGCATCCGGCGCAATGGCTCGACGACGATCGCGTCGCCGCGCTGCTCGACGCGCTGTCGGCGCGTTACGACCGCGTCGTGATCGACGCGGCGCCGATTCTTGCCGTCAGCGACGCAGTCACGCTCGGCCGGCACGCGGGTACCGTACTGCTCGCCGCCCGCGCGGCCTCGACGCGCATCGCCGAACTCGGCGAAGCCGCGCGGCGTCTCGCGCATAACGGCGTCGCGGCCGGCGGCGTCGTGCTCAACGCCGTCGATCCGCGCACGGGCCGCTACGGTTCGCGCTACGGCGCGTATCGCTACGCGCAGTACCGCTATGCACCGTCGCGCAACAGCGCCGCAGGGCCCAGCCGGCGCGTGCTGCAAGCCGTCGTTTCCCTGTTCCGGCGCGGAGGTGGGCGATGAGCGACATTCACCGCCTCGATCGCGCGGCCGGCGGCGAAGCCGATCGCGTACCGACCGCGTTTGCCGCCGAACCCCGCGCGCCCGGCGCGCAGCCCCTGCGCATCGCGCTCGTCGCGGAAGCAGCGGGCGGCGGCGTGGCCGTCCATCTCGCCGACCTGATCGACGGGCTGAGCGCGGCCGGCGGCGTCGAGCTGCATCTGATCGTGCCCGACGGCCCGCGCTTCGACGGCGGGATCATCGACGAGCGCATGCTGTCCCGGTGTGCGAGCGTGCATCGCGTGCCGATGCATCGGGCCGTAGGTTGGCGCGACGCGCTGGCCGTCGCCAGCGTCTATCGCTGCCTGCTGCGCATCCGGCCGGATATCGTGCACAGCCACAGTTCGAAAGCCGGCGCGATCGCGCGCCTGTGCATCGGGCCTTGGCGACAGGTCTATACGCCGCACGCCGTCTACACGCTCAACCCGTCGCTGACCGTCGCCCAGCGCCGTTTCTACGGCACGATCGAACGGCTGCTCGGCCGGCTGTGCACGCACCGGATCATCGCCGTATCGCATGACGAGGCGCGCCATCTTCGCGACGGGCTCGGCATTCCCGCTCACCGCGTGAGGACAGTCGTCAACGGCGTCGCGCCGCCCGATACGCTGCCGCGACTCGACGCACGCCGGGCGCTCGGCCTGCGGAATGACGCAATCGTCGTCGGCTTCGTCGGGCGCTTCGACCACCAGAAGGGCATCGACCGGCTCGTGCGGATCGCGCGCGGCGTCTACCGCCGGTGCGGCCTCGACGTGCAGTTCATCGCAATCGGCCCGGGCGATTTCGACGCGGCAGCCGGCGGCGAAGCCGACTACCTGCCGCCCAACCTTCACGTCGCGGGCGCCGTCGATCGCGCGAGCCGCTACTTCTCCGCATTCGACCTGTTCGTGCTGCCGAGCCGCTACGAGGGGTTTCCTTACGTATGCCTCGAGGCGATGGCCGCCCGCGTGCCGATCGTCGCGTCGCGGGTCGCCGGTGCGGCCGAGCTGATCGATGCCTACGGCATCGGCGTCGTCGTGCCGAACGAGGACGACACGACGTCGTTCGCGCACACCGTCGTCGCACTCGCGGAAGACGCGGCGCGACGCGATCGCATGCGTACGAACTGCGCGGCGGCGCTCGCCCCGTTCTCGGCCGCGACGATGGTCCGGCACACGCTCGATCTCTATCGCGCACTCGTCGCACAAGGAAAGCCAGCATGACCTCATCCCCTCATATCGCACTGCTGCACGCATACAGCACGCGCAACTCGGGCGACGGCCTGCTCGTCGACCTGTCCGTCGGACTGTTGCGCGAAGCGTTCGGCGACGCGGCCCGCGTGTCGATCGTCGCCGCCGACCCTGCATCGTTCCCCGCCTACGACGACGTGCGCGCGGCGCCCGTGCTCGCCGACCGCGGCTGGCGCCGGCTGACCGCCGCGGCCGGCGCCGTGCTGCACGTTGGTGCCGGCAGTCGGTCGCGGCCGCTCGGCGAACTCCTCGACGAAGTCGATCTGGTCGTCGGCGTCGGCGGCGGCTATCTGCGTGCACGCACTGCCGTCGAGGCGCTCAAGCTGCAAGCCGGTCATCTGCTGCAGATGCGCGCCGCCCGTGCGTCCGGCAAGCCCGCCGTCTACCTGCCGCAAAGCATCGGCCCGGTATTGTCGATGCGCCCCGTCGACATGCACCTGCAGGCGCTGCTCGCGTCGTTCGACACCGTGTTCGTGCGCGACGACCGCTCTGCGGCCTGCCTCGCCGCGTATCCGAACGTACGGCGCGCGCCCGATCTCGCGGTGCTCGATTTCGCACATCGTCACGACGCAATCCTGCCGCGCGCCGCGCACACCGACAGCCCGATACGCCACGTCGCGTTCGTGTTGCGCCGCGCGCCCGCGTGGAGCGCGGCGCGACGGAACCGGTATGACGCATCGATCGCGCGCCTCGTCGAACAGGTTCGCCAATCGTGCCGCGTCAGCTTCGCGGTCCAGAGCACGGGGCGCGGCAACGACGATCTCGCCTACTACCACGGCCTCGGCATCCGGGACGCCCTCGTGCCGTTCAAGACGCTGCTCGAGCACGACCGGCCCGACGCGACGATCTCGGTCCGCCTGCACGGCGCGCTCGAATCGATCCTGCACGGTGTGCCGGCCTTCCACGTCAGCTACGAACGCAAGGGGTTCGGCGCATATGCGGATCTCGGGCTCGACGACTGGGTCGTCAACGGCGCCGACTTCGATCCGTCCCGCGTGACCGGGACGCTCCTCGGCCCCGGCGCGACGAAGGCGTTCTGGTCCGCCGCATGCTCCGGCCTCGCGCCGATCCGCGCGGCGCGCGCCCGCGTGATCGACGCACTGCGCGCCGCCCTTCACGCCGACCGGACCGCCCGATGCTGACACGCCTCCTGCTCCGGTTCGCCGCGCTCGGCCTGAAGTTCGCGCTCACCGTCGTCATCGCGCGCACCCTCGGCTTCGACGCGGTCGCCGCCTACGGGCTCGCGGTCGCCGCATCCGTGATTGCATCGAAAGCACTCGGTCTCGGCTTTGGCCCGGAACTGAACCGCAGACTGAGCGAAACCAATCCGCTGACCGCGATCGACGATGCCCGCGCGTTGAGCATCGGCTACGGTGCGCTGTATCTGCTGATGGCAGCGTCGTTCGCCCTCGTCGCGACAAACGACTCCATCGTCGCGCGGCTCGACCGGTTCGCGCTGTCGGTGCCGCTCGCGTGGTGCGTGCTCCTCGTCGCGCTGTCCGAGCATGCCGCGTTCGAAGTCAACGGCTGGCTGTTCTCGCTGCACCGGCCACGCGCCGGCTCGGTCCTGCTGTTCGTGCGCACCGGCGTCTGGTCCGGCCTTGCCTGTGCCGGCCTGCTCGCAGGCGTATTGCACTCGATCGAAGCCGTGCTCGCGCTGTGGATCGCGACCAACGCGGCCGTCGTCGCCGTCGGGTGGCGAAAGATCCGCGCGTTCGCGCAACGCGTGCGCGGCCTCGGACTGCCCGCCCCCACGCCCCACCCGCGGCGCATGTGGACCGTCTGGCGGCGCGGCCTGCCGTTCTACGCGGCGGCCGTGATCCTGGCGTCGCTGCAGTACGCCGAGCGCTTCATCGCCGGCGGCCGCATCGGCGCGGACGCGCTCGGCCAATACGTATTCGCGTGGTCGATCGCGAATGCCGTCCAGACGGTCGCATTCGCGACGGTAGCCGTCACCGCCGGCCCGCGTCTCGTGCGCACGCTCGCCGACACACCCGACGCGTTCCTGCGCCGCACGTGGCAGGCGATCGCGGCAAGCGCCGCCGTGACGCTGCTCGTGTCGACAGGCATCGTCGCCGCGCATCGCACGCTGTTCGCCGTCGCGCACGAGCCGGTCGAGACGGGTCATGTCGCGCTGCTCGCGGTGCTGCTCGGGTCGTTCGTGCTGCGTGCGGCCGCGGACGTTCTCTGGAGCGCCGCGATCGCGCTGCGGGCCGGCGGCGTCGTGCTGACGGCGATTGCCGGGCTCGCTCTGCTTTACGTGCCGGTTGCCCTGCACCTGATCAGCGCATCGGGTGCGGAAGGCGCTGCGCTCGCGCACCTGGCGGCCAGCATCGCGATCGCCACCGTGCTCGCGCTGATCGTCGCGCGGCGTGCCGGCGATCGACGCACCACGCCCGCGCTGAAGGAGCCGTCACATGCTGGATAACCTGCTACACACGGGCCCGCGGCTCAGCAAGGGGGTGACGCGCGCCATCGCCGCACTGGCCGTGCTCGCGTACTGGATCGTCTATGCGAAATCCGGTGCGTTCCTGCCGGAATTCGTGTTTCGCGACGCGGAAAAAATCCAGAGCCAGATCGGCGGCGCGAGCACCTACGAGGGCACGTCGTTCGACGCGGTGGCCCGCTTCTACGCCGCGCTCGGCACGACCGGCACGCACCTGTTCGTGGCCGCCGTCGGCACGCTGTGTATCTGGCGCACGCTCGGCCACGGCAAACGCGCAGGTTCACTGGCGGCATGCCTGGTACTGCTTGCGCCCTGCGTGTTCTTCAACCTGTTCGTCGCGAGCAAGGACACGATCGTCGTGCTGATGTCGATCGCGCTGACCGCTGTCGCGCAACGCCGCTCGACCGGCACAACGCTCGCCGCGGCCATCGTGCTGTACGGCGGCTACGCGATGCTCGTGCGCGACTATTTCGCGCTGATCGTCGCACTGGCGGTCGCCGCGCTGCTGTTTCGGCGCGCATCGTGGCGCGGCAGGACGCTGCTGGCACTTGCCGTGCCGGTCGCGCTGTTCCTGTTGCCGAACGACGCGTATTACCTGCTGCAACATCCGCGCGATATGGCCGCCGACTATCTCGCTCACGGTTCGCCGTTCGGTGCGCGCACGAGCTTCCGCAATCCGTTTCCGCCGGATTCGTTCATCGCCTTCTGCGCGAACTACGCATACGGCGTGCTGCGCCTGAACCTCCCGGTGCTCTTCATGCCCGGCGTGAAGGAACTCGCGATGCAGGCGTTCGTGTGGATCGCACTCGCCGCCGTATGGCGCCGCGCGCGCGGCGACGCGCTTCCCGCCACCGACCTGCTCGCCTGTCTCGTCATCGGCCACGTCGCCGTGTCGATGCTGTTCGAGCCCGATCTCGGCAGCTATACGCGTCACCTGTCGAGCGTCGCGCTGTTCTGCGCGATGCAGTTCGACGCTCGCGCGCCGCGCCGCGCGCCCCCATGCGGCACGTCGGCGCCCCTCTCCGGCTTACCGCGCCCGTCATCACTTTCCCGTTTCCGTCCATGAACATGCTCGATCGGCCAAGCGCCTTCTTTCCGAATATCCAGTGCGCGCGCGCCTGCGCGGCGCTCGCGGTCGTCGCCTATCACATGAACGTGTTGCCGTTCGGGCAGGCCGGTGTCGACGTGTTCTTCGTGATCAGCGGTTTCATCATGTCGCAGGTCGCACCGCGCGAAGGCCGCGCGTTCCTCCGCAAGCGGCTGATCCGGATCGTGCCGCTGTACTGGCTGACGACGCTCGGCGTGTACGCGATCGCGACATGGCGGCCGCAGTGGCTCAATTCGACGACCGCTCGCGTCGACTATCTCGCGCAATCGCTGCTGTTCGTTCCGTACGTGAAGGAGAATGGTCAGTGGGGGCCGCTGAACCTGAACGGCTGGACGCTCGAATACGAAATGCTGTTCTACGTCGTCGTCGCGCTCGCGCTCTTGCTGGTGCGCGGCCGCCATGCGACCGCGTTCGCGGCGCTGCTGCTCGCACTGTTCTGCACGTACGTCGCCGTTCATGGCGCACCCGGCACCGTAGCCAATCATCTCGGGCAGCCGATCGTGCTCGAGTTCGGTCTCGGCGTACTCGCCCATCGCGCGCTCGCGGCGGGCATCGCCGGCCGCGTCACGCCGCGCACGTGGATCGGGCTCGTAGCCGCAAGCACGGCGGCGATCGCCCTGCTCGAGCCCCTCTACGGCATACCGGCCGGGTTCGTCCGCGTCGCGGGGTGGGGCATACCGGCCTGTGTGCTGATCGTTGCACTCGTCGCACTCGACCTGAACGGCCGATCGGTCACCAACGCGCTTGTCGCGGCGCTCGGCGCGGCCAGCTATTCGATCTATCTGCTTCATCCGTACGTCATCGGCGTCGCGACCCGAATCGCGGGCGTGCGCGCCGGTCTCGACACATCGCTCGGCATTGCCGCGACGATCGTCATCGTCACGGCTGTCTGCGCATCAGGCTACGCCTGTCACGTGTGGCTCGAAAAACCACTGCTGTCGCTGTTGAATCGGCGCGGCAAGCTGCGCCGGAGTCGACCGATGCCATCCTGAACGTCATCGAGCGACGCCACACCGGTTCGTGAAGTGAGCGCATGCGTGCACGCGCGAAGTACGTCATGTACGTATCGGGACCAAAATCATGCAAGACAAGCTGTTTCCCCCCCCGCGCTCGTACTTGTTCCATATCCACGCCTGAATCCCTTTCGTAACATCCCCGGCAGTACAAACGAACCGGCAACCACGCATCAGACCGGTCAAAATTTTCTGTCCGGGGTGGAGTATTCATATCATTCGTTGCATGCAGGCGCCAGTAATCGTCGGCATGCGTTCAGGAGCACTGTCGGCAACTCACGCGGCACCGCCGTCTCGCCGCGCTACGCACACCGGCATCCATGCGTTGCCGGCCATGCCTCGCCGATTCCTGTGGATCACGGCCGCCCTGCTGCTCCCCGGCTTCGCCCATTCTCAGGTACCGAACGCCGGACAATCGATGCGCGACATCGAAGCGGTCCGTCCGTCGCTACCCGACGCCGCACGCCCGAATCTCGTCATCTCACCAACTGAGACCGAACCCGGCGCGAACGACGACGCCGGCTCGCGCGTGACAATCCGTGCATTCGCGATCGAGGGCAACGCGGCCATCTCCACACAGCGCCTCGATGCGTCGCTCGCCGACCTCGTCGGCCGCGATCTCACCTTCGCCGAATTCCGGCGAGCCGCCGAGCGGATCACCGCCTGCTATCGCGAGCACGGCTTTGTCCTCGCTCGCGCCTATCTGCCGCCGCAGGACATCGAGCACGGTGTCGTCCGCATTACCGTCGTCGAAGGACGCTACGAACAAATCGAACTGCGCAACCGCTCCCGCGTGCTAGACCGGGCCTTGCTCCAACCGCTCGCCGGGCTTCATCCGGGCGACATCGTGCACGGCGGGCGTCTCGAACGCAGCCTCATGCTGCTGAACGAAACGCCCGGCGTCGACGCAAAAGGCATGCTGCGTCCAGGCAACGAGTCCGGCACGACGGATCTCGTCATCGACGCCGAACCCGGCCGGCTCGCCAACGGGTCCGTCGAATTCGACAACTTCGGCGATCCGCTCACCGGCCGCTATCGCGCGACCGGTAGCCTTGACGTCAACGCCCCGCTGCGGCTCGGCGATCGATTTTCGCTGCGCGGACTGACGAGCAACACGAACCAGCACTACTACCGCGCCGCCTATCAGCTGCCAGTCGGCCCCGCGTCGACGCGCGTCGGCATCGCCTACTCGGACATGAGCTTCCGGCTCGGCGGCAGCATGAAGGATCTCGACTATCGCGGCGGCGCCGACGTCCGCTCCGTCTTCGTCACGCAACCGCTGCTGCGCAACCGCCGGAACACGCTCGACGCACAACTCGCGTACGAGAACAAGCATCTGCGCGATATCTACGGCGCCTTCGATGTCGTCAGCGACAAGACCGTCGGCGTCTGGACGCTCGGCCTGACCGGCAACAGCCAGGACTACTTCGGCGGCGGTGGCCGCAGCGGCTTCTCGGCATCCATCGGCATCGGCCGCCTGCACGGCAACGATCCGCTCGGCATGAACGATTTCACCCACGCCCAGGGCCGCTTCGCCAAGCTGAACGTCAGCGCGTTGCGCCTGCAGGCGCTCGGTGCGCGTTGGCAGCTCTATACGCAGTTCAGCGCGCAACTTTCGTCGCGCAATCTCGACGCAT
Source organism: Burkholderia aenigmatica (assembly GCF_902499175.1). GTDB lineage: Bacteria > Pseudomonadota > Gammaproteobacteria > Burkholderiales > Burkholderiaceae > Burkholderia > Burkholderia aenigmatica. Next base: position 68,587 of record NZ_CABVQC010000016.1, on the reverse strand, counting down.
CGGAAAAATTCAGCCTCGGCGGGCCATACAGCGTGCGCGCTTACGCACTCGGCGCAGGCAGCGGCGACCAGGGCTGGCAGGCCAGTGCCGAGCTGCGCTATCTCGCCGCGTCTCGCGTGCAGATCAACGCGTTCGCCGATACAGGCCGCGTGCAACTCAACAAGCAATCGTGGTCGCGAGATCGCAATGCCCTGCAGTTGTCCGCGTTCGGTATCAGCGCGAGCTGGTTCGGCGACCGCCATCAGGTCAGCGCGACCGCCGCGCTGCCCATCGGACATGCCGACCCGGTCGCATCGGCTACGCGCTCGCCGAGCGTCTGGTTGCAAGCCGCCCGGTATTTCTGAGCGGTGCAGGACGAGCGGCCCGGCCCGATCAGGGTCCTGGCCGCGCGTACCGCGGGCGACCTGGCCGCCCGCCTCGCCGGAAGCGATCGAGTCCGAGCGCTTCCGGCTTATCCGCTTCATTAGGTATACATATCAAAATGAAGCGATCACCTTGTACTCAACCAGAGGGTAACGACCCATGAACAAGACCTATGCATTGGTCTGGAATCAGACTCAAGGTTGCTGGAGCGCCGTCGGGGAAACCGCGCGCCGGCACGGCAAGCCGGGAAGCGGCAAACGCCTCGCCGCAGCGGCCATCTCGCTGCTTGGCCTGGCCGCCATGCCCGCGTTCGCGCTGCCTACCGGGGAAACGCTCGTATCGGGCAAGGCCGACATCCTTCGCGACGCCGACAGCAAGTCCATGACTGTCAACCAGCACTCCGACAAGCTCATCACCAACTGGAACGACTTCAGCATCGCCGGCGGCGAGCGCGTGTCCTTTCATCAGCCCGGCAGCCAGTCGATCGCACTCAACCGCGTCATCGGCAGCAACGGCAGCCGGATCAACGGCCAGCTCGACGCGAACGGCAAGGTATTTCTCGTAAACCCGAACGGCGTGCTGTTCGGCTCCGGCGCACAGATCAGCGTCGGTGGGCTCGTCGCGTCGACGCAGAACGTCACCAACGAGGATTTCCTCGCCGGCCGCTATCGTTTCGCGGGCAATTCGACGCAATCGATCGTCAACGACGGCCGCATCACGGCCGCTGACGGCGGCAGCGTCGCGCTGCTCGGCGCGCGCGTGTCGAACAACGGCGTGATCCAGGCGAAGATGGGCCGCGTCGCGCTCGGCGCCGGCAACGCATTCAACGTGAACTTCGACGGCAACGGCCTGCTCAACCTGCAGGTCGAAGCGGGCGCGGTCGACGCTCAGGCCAGCAATGGCGGCCTGCTGAAGGCCGACGGCGGCGAAGTGCTGATGACAGCCCGCGCGGCCGGCGATCTGCTGGGCGCGGTCGTCAACAACACGGGCACGATCGAAGCGAAAGGGCTCGCGAACCGCGGCGGCAAGATCACGCTCGACGGCGGTACGGTCAAGGTCGCTGGCAAGCTCGACACCAGCGCGGCGCAAGCCGGTGCGCCGACCGGCGAGATCGTCACGCGCGGCGAGCGTGTCGACGTGGCAGCCGGCGTACAGGTCGACACGCGCACCGGCGACGCAGCCGGCACGTGGACGATCGAGGCGGGCAACGCGGGCGTGAACGGCAGCGCCGGCGGCGATCGTTCGCTCGATGCCGGCACCCTGTCGCGCACCCTCGGCACGACCAACGTCGCGCTGACGAACACGCGCGGCAACCTCACCATCGGCGGCCCGGTGTCGTGGACGTCCGATCGTGCGCTCGCGCTGACGTCGCAGAAGGGCAAGGTCGAGTTGCAGCAGGCGCTGATCGCGGCCGGCGAGAACGCCAGCGTCGTGGTCAACGCGGCGGACGCGATCCGCGTCGACCAGGCGGTGAAACTCACCGGCCGCAACGCACACCTCGAACTCAACTCGAAGAACGGCCATACACTCGCGAACGGCGCCGCCGTGACTTTGTCCGGCGAAAACGCGTCGTTCCGTTCGAACGGCGACGACTACAAGGTACTGCACACCATCGCCGATCTGCGCAACGTTGACGCGAACCTCAGGGGCCGCTACGTGATGGGCAACGCGATCGACGGCGCGAACGTGCGCTTCCGCAGCCTTGCCGGCGGCGGCGCGTTCTCCGGCACGTTCGACGGCCTCGGCAACACGATCAGTCGCCTGATCATCTCGAACCCGGGCCAGACCGCCGTCGGCCTGTCCGAACAGAACGCGGGCCGCATCGCGAACCTCAACCTGCTGAACATCGCGACGACCGCGAACGGCCTGCCGTACGGCTCGCCGACATTCGTCGGCACGCTGGCCGGCATGAACACCGGCGTGATCTCGAACGTGAAGGCCAGTAACGTCGTCGTCACGACGCAGGGGCGCACGATCGTCGGCGGGCTCGTCGGCGCGAACTACGGCATGATCGACCATGCGCAGGTATCGGGACGCATCGACGGCGATCGCGATGCCCTGTCGATCGGCGGTCTGGCCGGCGAAAACCGTTCGCTGCAGGCATTGCCGGTGGCGACGATCCGCGACAGCCACACCGACGTGCGCGTGACCGCCGCGCTCGACGGGGCGACGGGCGGCCTCGTCGGCACGAACACCGGCCTCATCGAAACGTCGTCAAGCGCGGGCAGCGTCGTCGGCACGGGCGACAAGTCGATGGTCGGCGGCTTGATCGGGGTTAACGAACGTGGCGGCGTCGTCAGGAATTCCGCATCGTCCGCAATCGTTACCGCTCGCCAGAACGCCGTCGCCGGCGGCCTGGTCGGCGCCAACGCCGGCACCATCCTGGCGTCGCGCGCCGACGGCAAGGTCACGGTCGGCGATCGCGGCATCGCAGGCGGCTTCGTCGGCGTGAATTCGGGCGAGATTGAAACGTCTGCCGCGAACGGCGACGTCGTCGCGACGGCCTCTGGCAGGGTCGGCGGTTTCGCCGGCTCGAGCCTCGGCCGCATCAAGGACTCGCAGGCAAACGGCAACGTGACGACCGGCAACTCGACCTGGGCCGCGGGTGGCTTCGCCGGCTACAACGAAGGCGACATCGACGCATCGACGGCCAACGGCAGCGTCATCGCCGGTACGGACAGCACGGCGGGCGGCTTCGTCGGCCGCAACGACGCGGCGGGCCGAATCCATGCATCGAGCGCTCACGGCAACGTCAAGGCCGCGGGCAAATCGACGATCGGCGGCTTCGCGGGCACGAACGACGGCTTCGTCGAGACGTCGCTGGCCGCGGGCAACGCAACCGGCGAGCACGCAAGCACGGTCGGCGGTTTTGCCGGGATCAATACGGGCGCCATCGCGACATCCGATGCATCCGGCGACGCGATCGCAGGCAACGCAAGCTCGGCAGGCGGCTTCGCCGGCGTCAATACCGGCCGCGTCGAATCGTCCAGCGCGTCCGGCAGCGTGACCGCCGGCGCCTCGAGCGCGGCCGGCGGGCTCGTCGGGGTCAACCGGGGCATGGTCCGGACGACGAAGGCAGTCGGCAACGTCATGGCCGGGCTGGCCAGTACCGCCGGCGGCCTGATCGGTCGAAACGCAGGCACCGTGCTCGAATCCCGCGCCGAGGGTGCCGTCAAAGCCGGCGACATGTCGACTGCGGGCGGCCTGATCGGCGTCAACGAATCCGGCCGTATCGCGCTGTCGCATGCATCCGGCGATGTCGAGGCTGGCACACAAAGCTATCTCGGCGGGCTCGTCGGCAGCCTCATCGGCCAGATCGACCAGTCGCACGCGACCGGCTCGGCGAAGGGTGGAGACTTCAGCTACGTCGGCGGCCTCGTCGGCAGCAACGGTGGCGTCGTCACGGCGGCGTCGTCGAGCGGCACGGTTTCCGGCGGCCGGTATGCACGACTCGGCGGTCTCGCAGGCGGCAACTTCGGCTTCATCGAGGGCTCGTCGACCAGCAGCCATATCGACGTCAAGGCGGGCTACAACCAGTTCCACGGTCCGCTGGTCGGTCTCAACTACGGATACGTGGCGCCCTGAGCGCCACCCGCATGGCGTTGGGTGTCATGGGCTCGAACCGATGCCCGAACGCCATGACGCGTCGCAAGCAGGATGAGCACGCGTAACCGGCAGCCTCCGGGCTGCCGGCCCATAGACCGGCCGACCGGGAATACCGGGCGAGCCGGTCTTTTGGATTTTCAGTGCGGACAGCAAGATGACACGCGAATTCGGTTCACGGGGAACACCGATCCGGACAATCCGGTAACGGTGGCAACGGCCTGCCTGTTACGTCATGCATCCGCCCCGCATCTGCTTCGCTTTCCGGCAAACGGATTTAGTACTTATCCCATTTCAATCTTCTCTGCGCCAATGGACAATTGTCGACCTGCTCGAGCAGACCACGCTAGTGTCCAATAAGCACCGGCTCCAGATCCAGTGCTTGTCTCGACCGACAGCCCCGGGAAAAATCCGGTGCTTCCAATTTCGCCGATACAAGGCAGTAAAAAAATTAAATATGCGATATTTCTATCAGTACTGCTACCAATTCATGCGCTTGCCGCATGCACAGCCAACACGAAAGACGGACGGGATTACTTCATGGTCACCGTTCGCGGGTTCACCCCCCCGCCTTTCAGCCCCGGCGACATCCCGATCGGCGGGATCATCTATCAAGCAGAGGGATCAGGGCTGACCTTCACCAATGCGTCTGACCCGTGGGGTCCCAAATCGACCTGCTCCACCAGCACCTATACGTACATCACCGGCGTTGGGGTACCTGATGCCAGCAAGGTTTATCCAACTTCCGTGCCGAACGTCGGATTGCGAGTCGTATCGCCCACCGGGCAAGTGGCACCGTTCGTCGAACAGGGGACGAACGATCTGGTCAAGCCTTGGAACATATACTATGCACCCACGATCCAGCTGATCAAAACCGGAAACGTGACGGAAAGCGGCGTATTGAGTGGTGCCTATGCGCACTACCGGGCAAACAACGGCTCGGGTCAGGTGCTGGTGGAATATCGCTTCGCCAAACCCGTCCTCGTCACCCCCAAGGTTCCGAGCTGCACGGTCAGGACCCCACGCATCCAGGTACCGATGGGTGAGACGATGCTTCGACCGTTTTCACCGGCATCGGCTCGACAGCGCCGTCCCGATCGTTCGGGATCGACGTATCCTGCTCGGGTGGCGATACGGGAACGTCTGCCAAGGTGTATGTCACGCTGACCGACGCAACGAATCCCGGGAATACGTCGAAGACGCTGTCGCTCTCGAAGGACTCGACCGCCGGCGGAGTGGGCCTTCAGATCTTGAAGGATGACGAAGTACTTGGATACGGTCCCGAATCTGCCGCCATCGGCAACACCAATCAATGGCTGGGCGGAAGCGTCGCGCAAGGCGCCGCGGGCATGACCATCCCGCTCCGGGCCCGCTATGTGCAAACCAGCCCGCGCATTACGTCGGGAACGGCGAACGCGATCGCAAACTTCACGATGAGTTATCAGTGAAATCGCTGTCATCTGCGCATCGCGCAGGTGACAACTTTCTTGATTACCGAGTGACCCGAAACGTCAAGCGCAACGGATGAGCCGGAGACCAGGGTGTCCACCGCGTCACACTCGAGCCCGGTTCAGGCAGTGATCGAAGCGGGCCAGCCCGAGGGCCGTCAAACCCGTCAGGCTGGCGCGTTCCCATGTCGGCTCGTGCTACTGGTAGCTCATGGTGAACGTCGCGGCCGCATCGGCCAATCCTCCCTTCAGCGGGCCGGTCGCTCTCAGATAGCGCGCTTTCAACGGAATGGACACGCTGGTATTGCCGTACTGCCCGACGAACCACTGATTGGGATTGCCAGACGCGGGGGAATCCGGCCCGAAGCTGACAACGGTATCGTCCGCTCGACGGATTTCCACCCCGACTCCAGTCGCGGCATTGGAACCAGACGAGGCCAGTGTCAGCAGGCCGCTGCGGTTGCCCGGCCTCGCGGCATCGGTCAGCGTGATAAACATCCTGGTCGATGTCCCCGCCGTCCCGTTCGAGCATTCCAGATTGATCGAGAACGACTGGTAGTCGGACGCACCACCTGTGTCGAGCGCCTTGGTCGAAACCGAGCCCAGCGGCACGCCAATCACCTTGTTCTGTACCGTACAGCTCGGCACGGAAGGAACAATCGGCAAACCGCCCGTCAAGAAAACACGGCGCACCACAGATCTGTGGTCGGGGTAGTATGTTTGTCCGATCTCGCCGGACAGGGACCCTGCGGCCGTGATCGGACCAGTCTTGACAAGCTCGATGCTAAAGTTGCTCGAACTCGACAAAGGCCCCCCCTTGGAAGGCATATAGTCTTGGTTCGGCCACCATTGGTCTGGATTGATCCCCCCCTTTATGCGATAACCGACGCCTGCTACGGAAGTCGGATAGGTATGGTAGTTCGCGTTATAGGCACCGACACCTTGATATAGCCGATTCCCGATAGGGAGGTCGATGCCGTTGGCATCTGGGCAGTAAGAGACGCCGCCCGCGCCACTTGCTGTTCCCTTGCCACTGTACAAGACGGTGCCGTCCGGCACTTCGGGATCGAAAGCAGCGGGCTTGAACGCAGGAAACTCGACCGTCTGATACGGAATCTTTCGACCGGTGTAATCCTCCTTGACATAGCACTCCGCAAAAGCCGATACAGGAATCGTCGTCACGACGGCGACAACACACATAACAAGTAATTTCATAAACACCTCCGGTACGTAGCCTGCAGGACGGACCGCACGACGCAATCTCGTTGCACACATTCGCTTCTGGCACGGAATAGCTTCCGACGCCCATTCGCTCATTGCCTTGCGCGCCACGCATCCATTTGCGCATATGACAGGCATGGGCCCACGTTATCGCTTTGCCACGCGATCAATCCGACGCGCGGCTCGTGGAACCAGCGGTTCCGCCACCTCGTATGGCGATCATCGACCTGCCATCTTGCAACTCATCGCCACGCGCTCATAGGCAACGGCCTTCTTCCGCTCCGGCAACGCATAGCCGCCTTCGCACGATCCCTCGCTCCAGCGAATCGACAGACGCCCCTGTTCCTTGGTGCCGAACACGAGCACGCGCGATTCGTTGTCGACCATGCCGAGCACCTTGTCGTTCTCGTCATAGGCGGTCGCACCGAACGGCACCTTGCCGCCGTCATTCATCGTCACGTCGAACTGGACCCGGCGGCCCGTCTCCGCCGCGAAGCGCGCCTTGACGATCGCGCCGCGCGTCGGCACCACCGACTTCGCGTTGTCGGTCAGATCCGTGTCGAAGCCGAGGCTTTCGGTATCGATGTTCAGCCAGTTGTAGCGATACGGCTGCGCATACGGCAGGATCGCGTAGCCGTTGCGGTCGGTGCTGATGCTCGACGACGACGAGAAGCGCGCGCCGCGTACCCCCTCCACTTCGGCGATCGCGAAGGTCTCGCCCACCGTTTGACCCAACGTGATGCCGCCGCTGTGCGCGACGATCGAGCCCGCTGCGCCGACGTCCAGATGCTTGCCGTGGCCGGACTGGTTGTAGTTCGACGTCAGCTTGGCCATCGGCGTATCCCAGCCCAGACCCACGCCACCCGATCCGCCAGAATCCTTGCGGTAATCACCCTGCACCGAATAGTTGACGGTGTTGGAATCGTTCAGGAACCCGTTCACGCCTGCCTGCACGCTGACATCGCCATTCGTCGAGGCCACCGTGTTCGCGAACGCACGATGCGAACGCGCGCCGATGCCGATCGGGATGCTGACCGATGCGGAGAACTGCGTATCAGTGCGCCCGAACGCGCCGGTATCCCGTGTGTGTGCGACCGAGACGCTGTAACTGAGATTCTTCAGCGCGCCGCTGTAACCGAGCTGGATATTGCGGCTCGAGCCGCCGCGGTTCCAGTAGCTCGTGTCGCCAACGCTCGCATAGAGCGCCCCGCTCCCGCCCAGCGACTGGTTGATGTTCAGGTCGACGCGGCTCTTCTGGCGGCGATAGCCGCCGCCCCACTGGCGGTCGAGATCGTCGACGTGCTGGCTGAACGTGCGATAGCCGTCGGTCGAATAGCGATAACCGACCATCGTGAAGGTCGTGTCGGTGGCCGACAGCGTTTTTGAATACAGGAAACGGAAACTCTGCCCGCTGGACTTGCGGCCCGGCGTGTTCGACTGGCTGTGCGTGACGTCGAACGAGACCCCGCCGAATGGCGAGTTGTAGCCGACACCCAGTGCGATCGCCGCATAGCGCTCGGCCCCGATGAAGCCGCCGTAGCCGGTGAGATTATCGGACACCCCGTAGACCAGCGATCCTTGAGCGAACTTGGGGCGCGACTGGCCGAAGCCGCGATACTGCCCGGCCGAGAATGCATAGCGCATCGTGCCGCGGCGAATCATGACGGGCAGATACGAATACGACTGCCGGAAAATACGCACGCTTCCGTCGGACTCGATGATTTTGATCTCGAGGTCGCCGTTCGAACCGCTCGGGTAGATGTCGCGGAACTCGAATGCGCCGGGCGTCACGGACGCCGAGTAAATCACGTAGCCGTTCTGGCGAACTTCGACCACCGCGTTGCTTTGCGCGATGCCGCGCACGACCGGTGCATAGCCGACGTCGTTGTCCGGCAGCATCCCCGTATCGGAGCTGACCTGCACGCCGAGGAAACGCACGCTGTCGAAGATCTCGCTGGACGAATACACCTCACCCGCGGCGAGTCGCCCCTTGATGCCTTTCAGGTCGCGCTCGACATAGCTGCGGTTGACGCTGAAATTCGACGGTGAACCGCGTCGCCACGATAGCGAGGATTCGTTGCGCAGCCGCCACGCACCAATGTTCACGCCGTTGCGCAGCCCGAGATACCCGTAGTCGCTGCGATAGCCGGAATCCGTATTGTGACTGAAGTTCGCCTGATAGTTCGAATAGGCCGCGACGATGCCTTCGTCCCAGAGCGACGGATCGACAAAGCCGCGTGTTTGCCCCGGGGCATAGATCTGCGGGATGCTGATGTCGAGCGTCAGCGCACCGACATCGAAACTCGAAGACGCGCCTTCGACCCACTCGTCGAGATTGACGATCGCATTGTCGTCAAGGCCCGCGTCCAGCTTGTGCTCGCGCTCGAGACGCTTCAGGTTCACGCCGAGCGACTTGAGCAGGCCATATGTGATCACCGGCCGCACCTCGCCGGATGCACCCGCCTTGAATACGATCGACTCGCGTTTCGCACGCCGCTGGTTCAGCGATACGTCGACGTCGTAGACACCGGGCGCGACCGAACTGCCGCGCTCGAAGTAAGTCAGCTCGACAGGCCCTTCTCCTTTCTTGAGGAACTGATCGTTGAACTCTGCCGCTTGACTGACGGCGGGTGCAATGACGGCGCCGAGCGCCATCAGACAAGACGCGCGCTGGCAAGCCTCTGCGATTTTCTTGACAGTTGTGTTCATGTCTTGATTGCGTACCCCTCTCACTCAGCCGAGTCAGCAGAAATGCGCACCTCTCCTATTTAATTAGTACAACGTATTTATTTGTCGCGAACAATCCGGATGGCCGACGGATTCTCGGCGCGCTATTTCGACATATCGGACTCTGTGTTGACCGTTGCGCCGAAATCGTTGATCGAGCTGAATTCGACCTTGGCGCTCACTGGCTGTGCGTGCCCGGTGAAATCCTTGACCGCGAGCCGCTTCACGGATTTGGGTGCAATCATTTCGGCGACGACCGGATAGGTGTTTGCACCGGCTTTGAGACTGGCTCGGCCCAGCGAAACGAAATAAGGTGTGTCGTTGACGACGTCCAGCGCCGGCTTTCCGCCATCGCCGCTCCAGCGCCACTTCAACTGGGCGGGCGCCTCGTCGACCTTGCCAGGCAGATCGGCAGGTCGATAGAAAAGTTTGATGCGTTGTCGCACGGCAATCTGCAGCGAGTTGTCGCCCTTTGCCCGTTGCGGAATCTCCTGCACGCTCAGCCAGAACACCGACTCACGGTCGGCCGGCAGCCCATCTCCTGCATAGAAAATCCGGAGGATCTGCTGCTTGTCGCCACCGAGCCTGCTCAGCGACGGCGTGATCGCAAACGGCAAATCGCCCTTCTTGTCGCCGTCGTATTCGAGCCACGACTGGATCATCACATCGTCTTTCGACTGATTCTTGACGACCATGGACGCTTCCTTGCTCGTCGCCGAATAGACGACGCGCGTGCCTGACAGCGAAATACCGGCGTGCGACGGCGTGGACATAGACAACATCGAGCTGGCCGCGACCAGCCCGGCAATGAGAGATTTCTTCATATCGGATTTGACTCTGGAGGCGGCGATGAAATGGCGTGCGCGCCATTTCATCGCTCGATGGGGGATTTACTCGTACGACAGCGTGAACGGCAGCGTGCCGTCGGCCGTACCGGCTTCGACCTTGTCGCCGTTCGCGACATAACCGGCACGCATGTCCAGTGCCGCGGTGTAGACCGGCGCCTCGTCCGTGCCGCCCTTGACCAGCGGTGCGCTGATCGTCTCGTTGGCCGCCAGGTTCAGCAACGTGTTGCTGCTGTCGTAGATGCCGATGCCGACGCCCTTCGCGGTGCCCGAGACCTGCAGCAGTTTGTTGTTCTTGCCGTCGACGCCCGAGCCGGACCGCGGGTCGAACTTCATCTTGACCAGCGTCAGATCGGTTGCGGTGTTGCCGCAATCGAGATTCAGGCTGATCGACGTGCCGCCCGCGATGCCGTGCCCGGCCGTACCGCCGATCGAGTCCGAGCTGACCGTGCCGAGGTTGACGGCGATGTCCTGCTTGCCCTTTTCACCGGTCACGTTCGTGCCGGCGCCGCCCGTGATCGAGCACGACGCCGCGGTGATGTTGCCGGTGAAATTGATCGTGCCGTCGGCCGCCATGGCCGAACCTGCTGCGAACATGCCTGCGACTGCTGCCAGGGCGAGAATCTTCTTGTTGAAAGTCGTCATTGTTTTCTCCAGTTTGAACAAGATTTAAAACTCCTTACAGAGCAAGACGAATATTGCCAATTCGTCGGAATTCTGTGTCTAGTTCACGACCGATATTCGACTTTCAAACAATAGTACTAGTACGAATTCATGCTTATTTCACAATCAATCGCTTCAATGTTAAATGGATTTTTCAATCGTGTCCGCTGCAACTCCGACGACCTACATCGCCATCGCAAGACAATCTGCTGGATCACGCCCATCGGCCTGTCGCGCTGCCGCCAGCGGCGACGACGGAGTTTGCTTCGGTCGCCTCCGGTTCGTTGCTGGCTGCCTAAAGTGGAACGGACAATCACGGACATGTCTGCTGGTGTGTCGAGTCAAGATCTCGTCTGAATGGTCGATTTTTAAAATTTCAAAAAATCAGACAAGAAATTTTCATTAATTACCCGAACCAACAAAAACAACCAGATTATCATTAACCATGATTAATATCCCCGTGGAATTATCTACGTCACTCGAAATATCAAGACGCTTTATTTATCAACCCAAACCCGACCAGGGTTGCCGGCGTGGGTGTACGGATCGGCGCGAACGCAGAAAACCGCGTTAACGGGTGGGCTGATTACGTGTATGACTACGGCAGCGCGAGCAACCTCTCGTTTCTACCTGCCTTTATATTCGTGCTCGAATTGGCCAAGACAGGCCCGATCATGAGCCGGTCGCCCCCCGTCTCTTTCAGCCGCGACTCGAGCGCAACCGGCAACCCGAACCAGTGGTTCGTCACGGAAGCGGGCGACAAGGGCGTCAATATTCCGCTCACCGCGCACTACATCCGGACCGGCAACATGAAAGCGGGCGCCGCGGATACCGTCGCCACGTTCACGATGAGCTATCAGTGACGCGATGCGCGCCGGACCTTGCGGCCACGCGGCACCGGTCGGCCGGTGCACGCCCGGCCCGCGCCGGGTATCGCCTCAGCGCTCGAGGGCCTGTGCGATCTCGCTCCGGAAGGCAAGCCAGTGCGCCTTGAGCGCCTCGATTCCGCCCCCGCCGACAACACGTTCCATTGCGGCGCATGCGTCTCGCGCCGCCGTATCTCCGGCCAGCGCGAATCCGCCGCGCATCGAATGCAGTTCGTCCCTGACCGGATCGACCATGCCGCTCGACAACGCCTGATCGATCACCGCCAGCGAGTGCTGCGTCGCCGTTCGCAGCGCGTCGCTCATCTCCTCCGTCATCACCGGCGTGGCGCTTGCCGCGGCCGGATTCAATCCCGCCGCCGGCTCGCGTTTGCCATGCCGCCTCAGCACGGCGTCGAGCGCGTCGATCGACAGCGGCTTGAGCACGACCTCCACCGCACCAGCCTGCGTGCAGCGGCGGTAATCCTCCTCGGTGGCGTGGGCCGTCATCGCGATCACCGGCACGCGCGCCCCCTGCTCGCGCAGAAAGTTCGCCAGCGCGAAGCCGTCGAGCTCCGGCATGCCGAGATCGGTCAGCACGACGTCGAACGGGTGCGCGAAGTACGCGCGCATCGCCTCGACGCCGTTCGTGACGATGGTCGCGTCGTAGTGCAGCGCATCGAGCTGATCCCGCAGCAATGCGCGGCTCGCCGGATGATCTTCCGCGACCAGCACGCGCAATGGCGATTCGTCCTCGTGCGACGACACCGGCGCGACCGGCGCCTCGGCGGCCGGTTCGTCGAACGCCGCCCGCCAGTCGGCAGGCGCGGCGGGCAGCGGCAGCACAGCCGTGATCGTCGTGCCGTCGCCGGGCCGGCTGTCGACCGTCAGATCGCCGTGCATCAGCCGGGCAATCCGGCGGCACAGCGGCAATCCCAGCCCGGTGCCGCCGAAGCGGCGGTAGATCGACGCGTCCGCCTGGATGTAGACGTCGAACAGCGTCGGCAGGCTGTCGGCAGCAATGCCGATCCCCGTATCGCGCACCGCGATCTCGACGCCGTGCACCAGCCCCGCATCGATGCTCACGCCACCGCGCTCCGTAAACTTGATTGCGTTGCTGACGAGGTTCGACACGATCTGGCGCAGCCGGGTCGGATCGCCGACGTAGCCGTCGGCCAGCTCAGGCGAGATCCGGCAATCGAGCGTCAGATGCTTCGCGTCGGCGAGTGGACGGAAGATCTCCGCGACCTCGCGCAGCACCGCACGCAGATCGAACGGCACGGCCTCGAGCACCATCTGGTTCGATTCGGCTTTCGACAGGTCGAGCACGTCGTTGATCACGCGCAGCAGCGCATCCGACGACGACATCACCGTCTGCAAACGCCGCCGCTCGTCGGCCGGCAATGCCGCGCGCGCCATCAATTCGAGATTGCCGACGATCGCGTTCAGCGGCGTACGAATCTCGTGGCTCATCGTCGCGAGGAAGGTCGACTTCGCCTTGTTCGCATCGTCCGCGGCTTCCCGCGCCTCACGCAGCTTGTGCTCGACCTGCTTGCGCGCGGTGATGTCGGTGAGCGTGCAGAGCAGCACGTCGACGCCGCGAAAACGTGCACGGACGATATGCGCAGCAAGATAGGCCGTGCCGCCGCCGACGAGGTCGACCGACAACTCGTGCGTGACGACACGTCGTGTCCGGCCTCCGGCGATACTGCCCTGGTAAGCCTGCCAGATACGCTTGCCGAGCGACGGCACCGTTCCAGCCTCGCCATATGACTGGGCGGCGTCATTGCGCACCATCGTGTCGCCATTGGCCAGCGACAGCAGCATGAGCCCGGCCGGTGCCGTGCGGATCAGCGTACGGTTGAGCGCCTCGCTCTCGATCAAGCGGATCGCGCGACGGTTGGCGGGGCGCAGCGCACGCCGGTCGAACGTAACGATCGAGATCCATAGCAGTGAAATAGCCAGCAGTGCGGTGGCGATCGTCAGGCCCGCTCGTATCGCGACGGCGCCCATGACGCTGCGCCACGAGAAGGTCGCCATCAGCACCAGATCGGAATTCGGCAAGCGGTCGCTGATGACGAAACGGGAGCCGACGCGATGCACGAACACCCGCTCGCGTTGCGGATCGTTCGCATGGTCGAGCGCTCGTGAAATCATGTCGCTGCTGCGCTGTGCGCCAGCCAGAAGTTGTGCGCGCGTATCGATCAGCGCATAGTCCTCATCGTCTGAAATCGGCGCAAGGATGCTATCGACCTGGGAACGAACGGTGACGACGCTCCAGGCAAACGGTTGCCCGTCGGCGTCATACAGCCGGCGGACGAACCGCATGATCGGATGCCCGAGCAGCGGATCGAAACGCCGTTCGATCACGACCGCGTCGTTGTGCGGGAGGGCTGCATCGGACGGCATCAGCTGCCGTGCCAGCGCCTTCACCTGGGATCCATCCGGCAACGCGGCAGCCTGCGTGGCGGCCCCAACGCCGCCCACGGACACAAAATTGCCGTCGATACCGATCAGGTAAATGTTGAACCCCGGGAGAACCGGGGTCACCTTGGGTGCCACTTCCAACTGCGGCATGATCAGGCCGAGATAGCGCGAATACCTGCTCGCCCGATAGTCCTGCGTGATGTCGGCCAGTCCGACCAGCGCGATCTGGCTCGATCGACGCCAGATTATCCTGCCGCGACCCTCCGTGAATTCACGCAGCACGTCTCGCGACGCCTGCTTGTCGAACCTCCAGAGGTTCATCGCGTTGTTCGCCTGTTGCCCCGACAGCAGGTACGTCGCCTGCAGCTCGGCAGATAGCCGCACCTCACGCCGCAGAAACGCCCCCGAAGTCTGCGTGAAATAATCGAGCACTTCGAGCCGCACGACGAGCGCCGCGCACACGAGGATAAACGCCGTGATCGCCGCGCCGCTGCCGTACAGCAATGCGTGCTGCTGGCGCCGCACGCGCCCCGGATCGAATGGCCTGCGGCCCGCCGCAGCGGCATGCGCAAGCAGCGCTTTCAGTTTCGTGGGCATGCTTGTTCTTGAAGTCTCTCCCCGGCGCGCGCCGCGATCGCCCGACTAGGCATCGGCCCCGGGCAATTCGGGCAACTGCCCCTCGCTCGCATAGCGGATCAGGTCGGCATCGCGGACGATGCCGAGCTTCTTCATCGCGCTCGACTTCTGCGAACTGATCGTCTGCTTGCTGCGATGAAGCTGGACCGCGATCTCGCCGACCGTCAGGCCGGCCCCGTATAACCGCACGACTTCGATCTCGCGCGCCGTCAGCGCACGCGTGTTCGACGACGACTTGGTTTCCTCCAGCAACTGCTTGACGAACGGCGACAGGTAATTCGCGCCGACGTAGGCCGCGTGAACCGCGCCCACCAGATGCGACATCGCATCGGATTTACTGAGGATGCACCCGACGCCCTGCCGCTGAATCGCATGCAGCACGCTCGGGTTGTCGATCATCGTGATCGTCACGAGATGAATCGCGGGATAGCGGCGCTGCAGAAACGACAACAACGCCAGACCGTCGCCATACTTGCCGCCCGGCATCACGTAATCGACGACGAGCACGTCGCTCTGCTGCTCGTCGAGCATCGCCACGAGGTCAGTCGAATTCGAAACGGTGCCGAGCAGCTTGATCGTGCTGCTGCCCGTGAGCGTCTGCGACATCCCGAGTGCAGACGAAGGGTGATCGTCCGCCACAATCACACGCACAAAAAATTCATCCATCTCTATTCTTCTCCCGATACACGCGGTCCGACGTGCCATGTTGTGCGACGCGCCGGGATTCGAATCGATCTCGCAACGCGGTCGCGTTGCCACGTTCAGCGAACCGGGCGACGCGCAGCGCAATTTTAAGATAATAGGCGGGTTCTGCGGCGCTGAGATACAGGTGGATGCGGGTGCCTGCGCCGGCGTGCGCCCGCCGACGTCCGACACCACCGCCGTCTCACCGCCTGCCTGGCCGGGTACGGGATGGCGGCCGCTGGCCCCTGCAGCGATCCACCGGCCACGGCCCCCTGATCGACGGCGCGCCCGGCGCCATCGATCCGTTTCGCGAGGCGGCCGGTGCAGCCGCCGAACCTAACGTTTGACCACTGATTTGTCCGGTTCGCTCGATCCATCATCCGTCGCATGCTGCCACTCGGTGATGGCTCGCCGCTTCTGCGACGGCGACATCATCATGAATTCGTTCAGCTTCGTGAGGAAATCCCGTCTGGATTTCTCCGGCAGCGTCGCAAATCCAAGCAGCAGCCCGAACACCTTTCCCATATAGCGCACGGCCTTACCCTTCCTTCTTCAGTCGAAATCACGCGGCACCTGTTCGATGCGGCGTGCCTGCCTTCCCTGTTTGACGCCGGTGGTCTACGCCACCGTGACGTCGCGTTCCTGTTATCTTCCCGGTGAATGTGACACTGTCGCCGCCATACCCCGCGAGGCCGGCCGCTCGTCCGCCGCACCGACAGGAAAATCGATGCCGTGCCGCCGCGCGATGCGTGCCAGACAACGACGCAGGTCGGCCAGCGTCACCGGTTTGGTCAACATGCATTCGATGTCCAATGCCGCATAGCGTCGCGCGTCATCGGGCGCCAGATGCGACACCACGACAATCATGTCGCACGACACCGCGCGTGCATGGACGGCTTCCGCCAGTTCGCCGGCCCGCATGTCGGGCAGATCGGCACCGAGCAGCAGCACGTCCCACGCGCCGCTCGCAAGCATATCGAGCGCCGCGCCACCGGATGACACGCATCGGATCGCACAGCCGAGCACGTCCAGCTGCTCGCGGAAAATCGACCCGTTGACCGATGCATCGTCTGCGACCAGCACGCGCAGCACACGCGTGGCGGACGCCGACACCGCTGACTGGCGGGTATCGGCCACGTCGACCCGTGCGCGCCGCGATTCGGCCTTCATGACACGCGCCTGCTCGATCGCCGTGTGCAGCCCGTTCAGCGAATAGCTCGACACGCGGACCGTACGGCCCGCAATGGCCGGCATCAGCGGGCCGTCCGGTGTCGCCAGCACGACGGGCGTACCACCGCCGAGGCTGTCGAGCTCCTCGCGCCGCCATTGGTCGGATTCGCCGAACAGCACGATCGCATAAGCACGCGCGAGGCATCCGGCTGCAATCCCGATCGGGCTCGGATGCATCGTGACGTCGAAGCCCCATGCGCGCAGATGCGGAAAGGCAAACGTACGCCACGCATCCTCCGGCGACACGACGATCAGCGTGCGCCCGGCACCGCCTCCGGCGGCGACCGGAAATCTCGGCGCAATGCCCATACCCAGCGGCAGGCGAACGGTAAACAGGCTGCCGACGCCCGGTGCACTATCGACCGAAATCGTCCCGCCCATCGCCGTGACCAGTCGATCGCACAATGCAAGGCCGAGCCCCGTGCCGCCGTAGCGCCGCGTGATCGATGCGTCGACCTGCGAGAACGGCTTGAACAGCCGGACCTGGTGCAGGCGGTTGATCCCGATGCCCGTGTCCTCGATGCCGATCGATAGTTCAGGCGCACCGCGCGCATTCCGCCCGACCGACACGCGTGCGACGATACGCCCGTCGCTCGTGAACTTGATTGCATTGCTCAACAGGTTGCCGACCACCTGCGCGAGCCGCGTCGGATCGCCACGCATCCGCTGCGCGCTGCCCGCATCGATATCGGCGAGCAGCGGCAACCCTTTCGCCTTTGCCACGGGCGCGAACCCGGCCAGCTCGCGCTCGATCACGGCGATCACGTCGAACTCGATCGACTCGACCGACATCGCACCGGCTTCGATCTTCGAGAAATCGAGGATGTCGCTGACGATCGCGAGCAGCCCCTCGGCCGACGCGCGCAGCGTGTGCACGCGACTTTGCTGTGATGCATCGAGCGCCGTGCGTTCGAGCAGCTCGAGATTGCCGAGGATCACGTTCAGCGGCGTACGGATCTCGTGGCTCGTCGCGGCGAGAAACGACGACTTGGCCGCATTCGCCGAATCGGCCGCGCGTACGGCCTCCTCGAGCTGATGCACGAGCCGGCGCTGTGCAGTCGTGTCGGCGAACACCGCGATCAGCACGTCCTCGCCCTGATATCGCGCGCTGTGCGCGATGATCTCCAGATGCAGCGGCGCATTGTCCGGTGCATCGACCACGAGCTCGGTCACCATCGTCCGGCCGGCTCCGCCGTTTGCGACGAACGCGTCGTACATCTCGAGTACCTGCGCGGACAACGCATGGTGGTCGCCGCCGTGCGGCAGCAGCATGTGCGTCAGCACATCGCTCGCGAGCATCACGCGCCGGTCGGACAGCGACACGAGGCCGATGCCGACCGGCGCCATCGCGATCACGCTGCGGCACAGTGCCTCGCTGTCGAACACGCGGGCCGAACGCGCGTAAACCGGCACGAGCACGCGCCGGTGGAATCGCACCAGCAGCACCCACATCACGACGATCGCGACGAGCGTCGATGCCGCGAGCGCGCCGGCCTGCACGCCGATGCCGGCCGCCACATCGGCCCACGACAGCGCATAGGCGATCGTCCAGCCGGTTGTCGCGAGCCGGCTGCGGAACACGATCGTGCCGTCACGAAAGAGCGTCTCGCCGGCTGCCTCGCGGCCGTGTGCGACGTCGAGCCTCGACAGGCGCTCGGCTACCGCATTCGTGCGCTCAACGTCGGGATCGATCGCAATGAGCCGGTTATCCGCCGACGTGATGAAGAACACGCCGGCCGGGCCGCGCCCGGGCAGCCACGACAGCAGGTATTCCGGTGCGTATTCGGTGACGAGCACCGCGAACGGCTCACCGCCGGTGCGCGCCTCGGCGGCGATCCGGATGCGCGCCTGCCCCGTCACCGGGTTGATGTACGGCGGCAGCCAGCGGACATGCGGCCGCCCATCGTCCGGTGACGGTGACGGGCCGTCGAAATCGACGTGCAGCGCCTCGAGCACGCGCGCGCGCGCGTCGGCCGACGCAAGGGCGGGATTGTCGCGCGACAGATGCGGCACGAAGCCGAACACCCCCGTGCGCGTGCTGTAGTGGTAGCCCTCCAGCGTGCGCCCGCGATTGATCGAGCTCGCCGCGCAGATGCGCGACAGCAGGAACGACAGTGCGAGATAGCGCGCGACCTCGCCGCGCTGCGCCGTTTGCCCCGGCACGCCAACCACGAGCGACGGATACGGCGTGATCGCGAGCTGCTGGCCGTTGTCGAAGAAGCGGTTCACGACATCGGCCGGCGCTTCGCCGAGCTCGCGCCAGATCAGCTGCGTGTTCGCCACGCCGTTGCGGAACGACGTCTCGCTCACCTGGATCTCGTCGACGGTTTCCTCTACGCCGTTCAGGAAGGTGCGCCGCTCGCCGTCCAGGTAGCCGTAGACGATCGACATGATCCCGAGCGCGCAGGCGATCAGGATCAGGATCGTGACGACCACGCCGCCACCGAACATCGAGATGCTCTGGTAGCGACGGATGGATTGAAGCGTGCTGTATGGCATGGCCTGACGTGGCGCCGCCCTCCGGTGCGGGCCTGCGGCCAACGCCTTGCCGGAGCGGACGTCACGATGGAAACATTCGGGATAGTGGTGTCCCGATCATGCCAAACGAAACTGCGGAAATCAGTCGCGCATTATCCTTTTAGTACATGTACTACTCGATTGAATATGTCTTTTGAACTTGACCGAGATTTTGAGCCCGGAACCGCATCGGCGGGTGCATCGGATCGAACCATGCGCATCGTTGATCCATGGTGCGTGCACGGGTAAACGAAATGCCGCCGGCAAGCCGGCGGCGAATGGTGCGCCCACGGGTGACGAGGCACACCTGAGGCACTCGATACGGTCAACGCGCGTCGTTCGGCACGCGCTCGGCCCGATACTTGTCGCGATGCCGGCGAAGCCTCCCGCTCAGTTCTGCGTGAGCGGATTCAGTGTCGTGCACAGGAAGCCCGTGCAGTTCTTCGGCGTGAAATAGAACGATGCCATCGCGAGCGGCGGCGTCGTGCCGAGCGCGATATCGCTCAGGTATGCGGCGCCCTGCGCGCCGAACGTGTTCGACTGCTGGACGAAGTTCGCGCCGGTCGACTGGATCGCGGCCGACTGGTACGTGAAGGTCGGCGATTGCGTCTGATCCTTCACGTAGACCCACGAGATCGTCGAACCGAACAGCATCCCGCCCTTCGCGCGATAGCCCTTCGCCCCTTCGCTGTTGGCCTGCGCGATAAAGTCGCTGACGGTCGACGTCGGCGCCAGCGCGTCGTATGTGTAGGTCGCACTCGATGCGTTGTTCTTCATGTACACGTTCGCCTGCACGGCCCCCACCGCCATCGGGCCGAGGAACCAGTAGCCCGACTGGCCCTGGCCGTTCGCCTGCGTGAGGAACGCGTTGGCATCGGCCGGCAGGCCGGTCGTCGTGTACGTGTAGGTCGCCGACGAACCGCCGTCCTTGCGATAGAGATCGCCGTACGTGAGCGGCCCTTCGTAGCGGTAGCCGCTCGCCCCTTGCGCGTTGGCCGCGTTGACGAAGGACGTCATGTCGGCCGGCGCCGTCTGCAGCTGGTACGTGTAGGTCTGCGCGGTGCCGTCGTTCACGAAGATCGACTGCGATCCGCCGTTGGTCGCGCTGTAGTAGAAGTCGCCCAGATAACGATAGCCCTTCGCGCCTTCGTTGTTGACCAGCGTCAGGAAGCTCGCCCGATCCGCCGCAACAGGCTGCGCATCGTAGCGCCACGTCAGCGTGCTGCCGCCCGAACCACCCGAACCGCCATTGCCGCCGCTTCCCGTCCCGCCCGAACCCGTGCCGCCGGTTCCACCGCTGCCGCCGTTGTTGCTCGTGCCCGATCCACCGCCGGACGGCGCGGGCGAGGAATCGTCGCCGCCGCAAGCGGTCAGCGCCAGACAGGTCAGTGCGATCAATGCAACGGCTTTCATCGGGGTCACCTCAATGCAAAAAGGACGAACGAAGCCGGTACGCGCGGATCACCCCGCGCGCACGGACGGACACGAATCAGGAATCGGCCGGCGGCGCACCGCCGGCCCGGGCGCGTCAGTTGACCTGGAGCTGGCCGCCTCGGCCAAGGCCGCCCTTGACGTCCTGCGCCTTGTAGCTGCGCAGCGCGACGACCATCTTGTTGTACGCGTCGATGAACGCGACGACCGTCGCCTTGCCTTCCGGCGTCGCCGAGAAGCCGCTGAGCGCACCGCCCACGCCACCACCGAAGCCGCCCAGCGCCGCGCCGTAGTTGGTCGCCGTCGAGCTGCCTTCCGACGCCGCGATCTGCACGGCCGAGCGCACGTCGAACAGCGTCAGCGTGACGACCGACGCCTTCGTCTGAAGATGGCCGGCCACCGCCGCCACCGCGCTGTTGCCGATCAGCCCGCCGATCATGCTGCCGATGCCGCCGACCGGCGAATCGTTGATGACGATCTGCGGTTCCATGTAGTAGTCGGCCGCGACCCGCTGGCCCTTCTGCTGCTTCGAGCCCGTGCGGTACTCGCCCGAGTTGCGCTGCAGCTGCGTGATGCGCGACAGGCGCGCGTCGCTCTTCTGGTTGCCGATCGACGTGATCACGAAGCAGTTCGACTGCTGGACCGCCAGGCGCAGCAGCGGGTCGATCGTCGTCATCTTGGTCGCGCTGCCGAACGGGCCCCACCAGTCGGCGTTGCGGCCGTCGTCGACGGCGATCGTGCCGAGCGGCGACGCGCAGCGCTGCAGCCCCGAATCGGCGCCGGCGCTCGCGCCGCCTGCCGCCGCGCCGGTCACGCCGGCGTTCTGTCCGCCCGCATTGACGATGCCGCCGCAGCCGGCCACGGACGCGCACAGCGCTGCAACCAGCGCACCTTGAGTGAGACGATGGGAAAGGATGGTCTTCATGTCGTTGTCGATCGATAGAGTCGTTGTTCGGCTTATGTGTTCGTGCGAACTTCGATAAGCCCCCCGGCTGGCGCGCGATGGTGGTCTCCCCGCGGCTGCCCCCGTTGCTTCAGGCCCGGTCAGTAGTACCAGTACGTCTGCTGCCAGACGCCGTAGTACGGATAGCCCGAGTACCAGTAGCCGTAATAGCGGTCACGCCATTCCGTGCGCCATTTCCAGTCTTCTTCGTCTTCCTTCTTGGCCTGGCGGGCGAGCTCGAGCAGCTTCTTCGATTCCTTGTCGCCGCGGCCGGCCGCGATCGACAGCCACTTCTCCGCTTCGCGCGCATCGGAGCCCATTTCCTCGAGGCCGAACAGGTAGAAACTGCCGAGCGCCTTCTGCGCCTGCAGGTCGCCGCGCTCGGCGGCCTCGCGCATCCACTTGAGTGCCTGGTAGCTGTCCTGGCGCACGCCGTCGCCGCGGAAATAACGCAGGCCGAGGTCGTAGGCAGCCTTCGGCTGGGTCTTCGCGGTCTGCTTCAACGCAGCGATGCGCGGATCTTCACGGTCTTCCGAATCGCCCCTTTTTTGATAGGACACCTGATCTTTAGGACGGTCAGAACAACCTGTGTCGTCGCAGATCCGTACCGTGTTGCTGGTGATGGACGGATCCTGCGCGCACGCGGCCAGTAGCAACAGCAGCCCCGGTGCGAGTAAACGGCGGTACATTGTTACCTTCCTCATGTTTTATTGGCGCCGCAATTCTTCGCGCTATCCCCCCCGCGAGCGCGCACCCGGTGGCGCGCGGCGCAGCGGATACAATCCGCCAACGCCGACACGCACGCCTAGGCTCTCTCAGGTTCTCGCTTCGAATCGCTCAGTCACTGCTTCATTGTTGTCGCTTTTCGCTGATCCGACTGTTGCCGGCATCGATCTCCAAACATGACGCGACAAACAATAGTGACGTGGTGAGCAATAATAATGAAGAAAAAAGGCATGTCAAGGTGATTCGCGTTTTCAAAGTTTGCGTGTCACGTCAGTTTTGATATGCTCTCCCTCGCCAAAACCCCCTGGAGACCCCATCGAGATGTCCAACAGCGAGCAGGCCAACGTCGATCTCATCACCGCCAACAAGGTGCGCGACCTACTGAACCGGAACGGCATCCCGCAGCGAAGTCACAACACGACGATCGCGAATGTGCTCGGCCTCAGCTTCTCGGTCGTCACGCGCAAGATGAAAGGCCTGATCCCGTGGAACCTGTCGCAGTTGCAGGACATCGCGACGCACTTCGGCGTGCCGCCCGCGATCCTGCTCGACGACAAGGGCACGCAGCCGGCCGGCCCCGAGATGATCGACGCGACGCTCGTGATCGAGTCGCGGCGCTTCCGCTGCCGCGCCGCGATCTCGACCAAGGCCAGCAGCCAGAGCGAAACGGATTTCGTCGCGCTGCAGTGGCAGGGCGAATGGCTCATCACCGAGCGTCAGCACGCGCGCGAGGGCCGTACGTATCCGGTCGACGTCATCGAGCTGCGCTCGACCCAGCCGAACGTGTATGCGGCGCGGATCGCCGTGGTCGACGATTCGCAGGACGTCGCCGAAACGGTGTGTGAATATTTCATCGAAAAAGGCGTGAACGCGATTCCGTACTTCGACGGCGCGACGTTCCGCAAGGCACTGGAGGTCGAGGATTTCGACGGCTACATCCTCGACTGGATGCTTGGCGACCAGACGGCCGCCGAACTCGTGCGCGGCATCCGCTCGAGCGAGAACAGCGGCGCGCCGATCTTCCTGCTGACCGGCAAGATCTCGACCGGCGAAGCCAGCGAGGACGAGATCGCGCACATCGTGTCGCACTACAACGCGCGCTGCGAGGAAAAACCGGTGCGCCTGCCGATCCTGTTCGCCGAAGTGGCGCGCGAACTGAAGATCACGCTACCGGCCGTGGCCGCCGCGAACTGAGGCCACAGCGCCACACCACTCCCGTACGACCGAGGGCAAGACATGCGAATTTCGACCATCTGGACCAAGAGCCTGCTGACGGCCTGCCTGCTCGGCATGGCCGCCGCGACCTGGGCCGCTTCGTCCTTTACGTTCACCGTCGACGGCAAGATCGACAAGCACAACCAGCAGGGCAAGACGGCGTACGTGTTTTCCGAGCAGGCGCTGATGGCGCTGCCGCAGCATACGATCGTCACGTCGACCAGCTGGACGCCGAAGGCGACCTTCACCGGCCCGCGCCTGTCCGACATCCTGAAGACCGTTGGCGCGCACGGCACGCAAATCGAGTTCCGCTGCATCGACGAGTACACGTTCACGATTCCGGTGTCCGACGCCGATCGCTACGGCGTGATCCTCGCGCGGACGATGAACGGCAAGGTGCTCGGCAACGACAACTACGGCCCGCTGTGGATCATGTACCCGCGCGACCAGTATCCCGACGAACTGAAGACGCCGCTCGGCGAAGCCAAGTTCGCGTGGCAGATCATCGGCCTGACGGTGAAATGAAACGCCGGCGATGGAAAAATAGAAAAATCATCCTGGTCCTCGGCTCGCTGTGGATCATGGGGTTCGCCGCGTGGGCGTTCCTGCTGTGGGACCTCCTCGCCACCTCGGTCAACGAGGGCGTGCTCGAAGGGCCGCGCGAAGGCGTGTTCTGGACCGCCGCGCAATACCGGAACGTCTATACGCGGTTCGACCGGCAACTGATCCTCTACGCGACGCGCGCGGACGACGACTTCGATCACGTGCAGATGCAGCTCGACAGCCTGTCGGTGTCGTTCGGCTTTCTGCAGCGGCCGTCGGAAGTGTCCGAATACTGGCTGCGGATCCCGCGCGCGCGCAACGAGATCGACACGCTCGGCGAATTCATGACGCGCCTGAAGCGCGATGTGCCGTTGCTGCGCGACTCGCCGAAGCACGCGCAGCAGGTGCTCGACGAAGTCAATGCGTACTGGCCGAAGGTCAACGGCCTCGCGAACTATTTCCGCGCGATCGAGATGGCGCAGCGCGACTTCACGTTCCATCAGCTGAAGGAAAAGCAGCGCGCGATCCTGATCCTCGGCATCGTGCTCGGCGTGATCCTGTGCGCGCTGTTCCTGCTGCTGTTCTATACGATGCGCACGCGCGACGACCTGCTTGAACGGCAGGACGCGGCGCTCGACGCCGAACGCAAGGCGTCCGACCGCGCGTTCGAAATGATCGAGGCGAAAAACGCGTTCCTCGGGATGGTCAGCCATGAGTTGCGCACGCCGCTGCAGGCGATCTGCGGATCCATCGAGATCCTGCTCGCCCGCCCGCAATCGGACGCGAACCTGAAGACGATCCGGCGGCTGCAGAATTCCGCGTCGTCGCTCGAAGCGCTCGTCAAGGACCTGACCGACTACATCAAGCTGCGCTCGACGAAGCGCCTCGCCGAACGGGAAACCGTCGGCATCGCGTCGCTGCTCGCCGAGGTGCTCGACCCGCTGCGCGAGAAGATCGCGGCCAAGCGGATCGCGATCGTGCAGCAAGTCGAGCCGCACGACCTCGCGATCCGTTCCGATCGCAAGCTGCTGCGCCAGGTACTGTCGAACCTGATCGAGAACTCGGTCAAGTACACGCTCGGCGGATCGATCGACGTGTCGATCACGCTCGCCGACGCGCCGGCCGGCCAGCAGTTGAAGATCGCCGTGCGCGACACGGGCGCCGGCATCGCGAAACAGCACCTGTCGAAGATCTTCGAGCCGTTCTATCGCGCGAACGACGCGGTCGGGCTGCATGTGGACGGGATCGGCATGGGGCTCGCCGTCGTGCGCGAAATCGTGACGACGCTGCGCGGACATGTGGACGTACGCAGCACGGTGGGCGAAGGCAGCGAGTTCGTCGTGACGCTGCCGGCCGAAGTGCCCGGCAGCGACACCGCCGGCAACGCGGCCGGCGACGCACCCGCGCTGCCGCACGCGGCCGCGCACCGCGACCGGCGCGCGCTGGTGGTCGACGACGACGACAACGCACGCGAAACGCTCGGCGCGATGCTGTCGGCGCTCGGCATCGACGCCGATCTGTGCGGCACCGGGCAGGAAGGCGTCGCGTGCTTCGGTGCAAGCCGCTACGACATCGTCGTGCTCGATCTCGAACTGCCGGACTTGAGCGGCTTCGAGGTCGCGCGGCGCATGCGTGCGGTCGCGGTACCCGATGACGACGGCCGGCATCCGGCGATTCTCGGCGTCAGTGCGTATGAATCGGCCGCGTTGCGCGAGAACCAGCAGGTATTCGACGCATTCCTGCCGAAGCCCGTCCACCTGCGCGAACTCGGCGCGCTCGTCGAGAAGCTGCTCGCCTGAGCCGGCGCCCGGCGATGCGCCGCGTGCGCCCGCTTACTCGCCGATCAGATGCAGCACGATATCGCGCCGGTGCGGCGCGCGGCGATGTTCGAACAGGTAAATCCCCTGCCACGTGCCGAGCACCATGCGCCCGTGCTCGACCGGGATCGACAGCTGCACCTGCGTGAGCGCCGTGCGCAGGTGCGCCGGCATGTCGTCGGTGCCTTCGGTGTCGTGCTCGTAGCGCGTGGCGTCCTCGGGCGCGAGCGTCGCGAAGTAGCGTTCGAGATCGCGCTGCACCGACGGATCCGCATTCTCCTGGATCAGCAGCGACGCCGACGTATGACGGCAGAACACGGTGAGCAGGCCCGTACTGATGGCCTGCTGGTCGACGAACGCACGCACCTGCGACGTGAACTCAACGAGGCCGCTGCCGTGCGTGTCGATGCCGATGTGCGTGATCGCCTGTTGCATCGCCGTGACCTCAGGCCAGCGCGGCGAAGCCGTCGGCTTCGATCTGCTTTGCGTCGGCCGGGCGCACGACGCGCGCGACTTCGACACCGTCGCGCAGGAACACCAGCGTCGGCCACAGCTTCACGCCGAACGAGCGGCCGAGCGGGCGGCCCGGGCCATCCTCGATCTTCAGGTGGCGCACGGCGGGATGCACGGAGAACGACGCCACGATCGCCGGCTGCGCGCCCGCGCAGATCCCGCACCAGTTCGCGCCGAATTCGATGACGGTTGCGCCGCCCAGTGCGTCGACTTCCGCGCGCGTCGGCGCGTTGGCGGTGTAGCGTTGCTCGGTATCCATCAGGCCCTCGTGTGCGTTGGCGGAACAGGACCGCGCGCGCCCGTGCGGTGCGGCGGACGCGGCCTGCAATCTCCCACTGTAGCGGAAAAGCGCGCGCGATGCCGGCGGGTTCGGGCCGGCGCACACGCGGCCTTCACGCCCCTTCCGGAATGACACGACAAGATTCGGAGCGCCGCGCCGCCGCGACAGGATCAGCATGCGGACTGATCCCTCGACGAAGGCGCCGACATGAACGCTCCGCATCGCGTCACCGAACCGAACATCCTCTATTTCGGCACGCCCGTCGTGCTGGTCAGCACACTGAACGAGGACGGCACCGCCAATCTCGCACCGATCTCGTCCGCGTTCTGGCTCGGCTGGCGCGGTGTGATCGGCATCGGCGCCGGTTCGCAGACCACGCGCAACCTGCTGCGCACCGGCGAATGCGTGCTGAACCTGCCGTCGTCGGCGCAGGCGCACGCGGTCGACCGGATCGCGCGCACGACCGGCACGTATCCGGTACCCGAAAGGAAGCTCACAAGGGGCTACGTGTACGAACCCGACAAGTTCGGCACGGCCGGGCTCACCGAAGCGGCCTCGCAAACCGTCGCGCCGCCGCGTGCGCTCGAATGCCCGGTGCACATGGAAGCGGTCGTCGCGGCCACGCACGGGATCGGTGAAGAAGCGCCCGACGTGCGCGGCAGCATCCGCGTGTTCGAGCTGCGCATCCAGCGCGTGCACGTGCATCCCGACCTGCTGATGGACGGTCATGCGGACCGCATCGATCCCGACAAGTGGTCGCCGCTGATCATGAGTTTCCAGAAGTTCTACGGACTCACGCCGCATCAGGTGCACGCATCGCGGCTCGCCGAGATTCCCGAGCGCGCGTATCGCAGCCCCGACATCGAGCGCTCGCGCGAGGCGGGCGTGCCGGCCGGTGCGCAGAGGCCGATCGGATAAGATACGGCCGGCCATGCTCATTGGCCCATGACCGAACCGACGGAGTGTTTTCAGTGATTCAACCGACCCCAGTATTCAAGGACAACCTCGCGCAATTGCCGGCCATCGACGGCGTCGCACGCATCGATCTCGTCGGCGCGAACGGCGACGTGGTCGCGACCATCGAGAACCAGCCGGGCAAGCAAGGCTCGCTCGCGGTGTACCACTACCTGAAGCAGGCATTCGGCACGCTCGACGCGAAAGCCGCCGAGCACGGCCTCGCGGTGTTCGCCGAACATACGGCCGATGCACGCAACCGCCCGGGCGCGCATCCGAACGTCGATCGCCTGCTGGCGATCGTCGCAGGCGGCGAAGCGCTGCGAATCGACGTCGTCGCGAAGGGCTGAATCGCCCGTGACATGCAGGCACGCCACCGGCAGACACGCCGGGGCGGCCTGCGTTTGCGCCGACCATCAATGCAACCGCGAAGCGGCGCGCGATACGCCGCAGCGGCCCCGGCGACTTGCATCGGCGTAGCATCCAGCGATCGCGCGCCCGTTCGCCCCTATCGCTCAAGCGAGGCCACACATGACGACGTTCCGGTTTCAATGTGCGCAATGCGACGAATGGCATGAGGGTGAGCCGAGCGTCGGATTCCAGTTCCCGGACTACCTGCTGGACATTCCCGAACCGGAACGCGCGGCGCGGGCGACGTGGGACGAAGACCTGTGCGTCGTCGACCACCAGTACTTCTTCGTGCGCGCGTGCCTCGAGGTGCCCATCATCGGCGCTGACGAACCGTTTCTGTGGGGGCTCTGGGTCTCGCTCAGCGAGCGCAGTTTCGACGACTACCTGGAGAATCAGGAAGCCGGCAACGCAAGCGGCCCGTACTTCAGCTGGCTCGCGAATCGCCTGCCCGGCTATCCGCCGCTCGACGGCCTGAAGTCGCGCACGCATCCGCAATTGGATGGCCAGCGGCCGCTCGTCGAACTCGATACGACCGATCATCCGCTGTCGCTCGACTTCCACAACGGGATGTCGGCCGAACGCGCGCAAGCGCTCTTCGAGAAAGTGCTGCATCCGGACGGATCGACGCACTGACTTCGCCGGGTGGCACACCGCGTGCCGCCGGCCCGCGCGCGCGGCCGTGACACACGGCCGTGACACGCGTCCGAAAACCCGCGATCATCGCGCCCGTCCCTCTTTCCCCGGAGACCGCCAGCGTGTCCCGTTTCGTTGCCTTGCCGTTTGCCCGCCGTCTTGCGTCGATCGTTTCGATCGCGGCCGTTGCGTGTACCGCGCTCGGCGGCACGGCATCGGCCGATCCGCTGCGGACGGCCTCCGATCTCGCCGGTGCGTCGCTGGTGCCGCTCGGCGTGCTGCCGCACTCACCGGAGAACGGCTCGCTCGACCCGTTCTGCACGCAATATCGCGCGAAGACGACCACCACGGCCGGCCGCGAAGTCGCGACGCGCGGCTGGATCGTGACGTCCGAGGCGCCGCTCGGCCGCTACACGGTCGTCACGTTCGCGAGCGGATTCGGTGCCGGCACGAGCGCGATCTGTTTCGCGCGTCACGCCAACCTCGGCGTGTTCGACGGCACGACGCTCGTCGCGCTCGGCTACACGGCGCGCAAGGTCGGCTGGCAACTCGGTACGGCCGATCGGCTGGAAAGCGGCGCGTTGCTGATCTGGGGCGGCGACGGCCCCGCGCCGCCCGTCGGCGAACTGCACGAAGAGAACGGCGGCCTGCGCCTGACCCGGGTAGCGGCTGAAAGCACTTACTGCCAAGGCCGCGCCGTCGTGCCCAACGTGTACGGCAAGCCGCTCGACACGGCACGCCGGATCCTGATCGCGCACGGCTGGCAACCGCTGCGCCCGCGCGAGAAACCGGACCCGGCGGATGGCGCGGCGACGCTCGCCCGGCACGGCATCATCGAAGCCGAAGCGTGTTCGGGCACCGGCATGGGATATTGCGCGCTGCGCTACCGGAGCACGGCCGGCGTGCTCGGCGTAACGACGGCCGGCGGCGAGCCGGACAAGCCGGCGGAGAACACCGTGATCGACTATCAGGTGGCCTGCCGCAAGCCTTGAGCGGGGCGGCGATCGCCCAAGCAAGGCGCTGCATCAGCGTATGCCGTAGATCCGGCACCGGGCACTCGCCGCGTGCCAAAGGCAGCGCACGCGTGTTGGCGATCGGCCTCGACGGCCCAATAAATGGTCGTCCGCTCGTTCGATTGACCTGCTTCACGCCCGCTCTTAAACTGGCATCCCTTTTGCGCTGCATCCACAAAGGGCCCCCCATGATCGATCTCTCCACGCTCGCGCTGTTCTCCGGCGCGTGTCTTGCACTGACCGCCACGCCTGGCCCCGACATGCTGCTGATCGCGTCCCGCAGCGTGAGCCAGGGACGGCGCGCCGGCTTCGCAACACTCGCAGGCATCCAGGCCGGCACTTACTGTCACGCGCTGGCGGCCGCGCTCGGGCTGTCGCAGCTCTTCGTCGCGGTGCCGCTCGCGTATGACGCCGTGCGCTTCGCGGGTGCCGCCTATCTGCTGTATCTCGCGTGGAAGACGTTCCGTTCGGATGCGACCGCGCGGTCGCCTGTCGCCTCGCAGAGTCGCCACTCGACCGCGACGATCTTCCGCCAGGGGCTGACGACGAACCTGCTGAACCCGAAGATGGCGCTGTTCGTGCTCGCGCTGTTTCCGCAGTTCGTGCGGCCCGAACACGGTTCGATCGCCGTGCAGATTCTCGTGCTCGCGACAGTGCTCAACCTGATCGGGCTCGTCGTGAACGGCGCGATCATTCTGTCCGCGAGCCGGCTGAGCCAGCGGATCGGCGCGCGACGCCGCCCGTCGAAGCTGCCGCAGTACCTGCTCGGCTCGGTGTTCGTGGGGCTGGCGGCGCGGCTGGCGGTGGCGGGGCGCAACTGAGGACACGCATCACCTGCTCGTCACGCATGAAACCTCGCGCGGCCCGGTGACACACGCGGTCATCAGTCGCCGCGATCGGTAGCCGGCTCGC
Source organism: Burkholderia aenigmatica (assembly GCF_902499175.1). Classification (GTDB taxonomy): domain Bacteria; phylum Pseudomonadota; class Gammaproteobacteria; order Burkholderiales; family Burkholderiaceae; genus Burkholderia; species Burkholderia aenigmatica. The sequence goes on along the minus strand of NZ_CABVQC010000016.1, from coordinate 37,969 downwards.
GCGTATCCACCACCACCCGCAACGCCCCGCTATCGAGCAAACTCGCCGGCGTCACCGTGCGGCGGCGCCACGGAATCCGGCCGAAATACCAGATCTTCCAGAAGCCGAGCGGATGATCGGGATTCCGGCGCAGCAGCATGTCGAAGGTCTCGACGTCGCCGAGCGCGATCCGCGTCGCATCGCGCACGACTTCGCGCACGAACCGCGAGCAGAACTGCCGGCGCGACGCGAGATTGAACCCCGTGTCGTAGACCACGCCGATCCGGCGCATCGCAGCCTCCACGAGCCGGCGCCGCTGCGCGTCATCGAGTGGCTGCTTCAGCCGCGCGATCACGCACGCGCCGCGATCGGAGCGCGCAAGAAACCGCGACATCGTCGTGACGCGCGAGAGCGGAAACGTACTCTCCGCGATCAGCGGCTCGCCGCCGCGCTCGCCGACCACGATCCCGACGTGATTCGTCCACGAGCGCGTCGCGCTCGCCACTTCGAGAAACGGCCGCACGGTCACGCGGATGAACACGATGTCGCCGATCTCCGGCTCGGCCGGCAACGGCATGTGATGCGGATCGTGAGATTCAACGGAGAAGAAACGCCGCCGGCCCGCTTCGGGCGAGCGGATCATGAGCGGCTGGCAGCCGGTATCGACAACCATACGGACCTCGCGCGAGTGGAGATGGCGCGAGCATGTCAGCAGCAGCCGCGCGCAGCACCTGCTTCTTGCGCGAGGGTGGGGATCCGCACCGCCGGGTGGCGGATTTCGATACCGATGCGCAGCCGCCGCGCTGCCCTCAGCGCGTCGCGCCCAGCGCCACGCGCAGCTGCTCCATCAACTGCGTGTAGTGCAGCAACACGTCGTCCTTCGGCACGACATTCGCGGTCGCGAAACGGTCGGACCACGCCGGTTTCCACTCATACGAGCCGTGCACGCTGCGATCGCCGTCGGGCGCCTGGATCAGCGAGCGGATCCGCGCATCGCGGCCCGGGCCCGTATGCATGTCGAACAGCGCGTGGATGTACGTGTGATACGCGTCGTACACGTCGTCGTCGAACAGGTAGCGGTAGATGTGGAACGTGCGGTCGAGGTCGCGCTTCGCGCGGATCACGTCGTCCGGCGAGATGTCCTTCCAGTAGCCGATCCACGTGTAGAAGCACAGCAGCGCATTGAGCTGCGGCGCGACCGCGTCGTACAGCGCGAGCCGCTTTTCGATCAATCGCTGGTTGGTCCACTGCACGAGTTCGAGCCGCTTCAGCCGGCGCGCGACGAGCCAGCCAAGACACGCGACCGACAACGGCGTCAGCACGCCCAGCACGAGCTTGACGATTTCCAGCGAGTTCCACGGATTGTTGATTGGCTGCATGAATGGCCCGACAAGAAGAAACGCATCGGCACATGACCCGGCGCGCAGCGCCGCCCGCCCGATCGCGGCGGCATTGACCGTTAGTTGCTTGCGCATCGAACGTCGCGTGACGACACCGGCGACCGGTTCGAAGCGGCGTGATTCGTCAGTCTATCGGACGATTGTCACCGAGCCGTGACCGCTCGTCGACCCGTCCGTCTCGTAGCCGCGCCCCCGCGTCACGCTAGGTCGGCAGCGCCGACGTGAGCTTGACCTTCTGCATCGGAATGTCGGTCTTCACGCTCAGCACGCCCGGAATGCGCGTGAGGTATTCCATCTGGAAGCGCCGGTAGTCGTCGATGTCGGCCGCGACGACGCGCAGCAGGAAATCGCAATCGCCGGCCATCAGGTGGCATTCGACGACTTCCGGCATCTGCTGGACAGCTTCGGCGAAGCGGTTCACCGATTCCGCGTCCTGCCCCTTCAGCCACACACGCGTGAAGATCGTCAGCCCCTTGCCGACTTTCGCGGGATTCAGCACGGCCACGTATTTCTCGATCACGCCGGCTTCCTCGAGGAGCCGCACGCGCCGCAGGCACGGCGACGGCGACAGCCCGACCTCGTGCGCGAGTTCCACGTTCTGCATGCGGCCGTCGCGCTGGAGCGCGCTCAGGATCCGGCGATCGATGGCGTCAAGTTTCATTGGCATTCAATTCCAAAAAAATCGTGTATCACGCGTTCAATGCCAAATTCTGAGAAAAATCTGGCGACAACGCAACCCGATTCGAGTCAAAAAAGCAGACAATTCCTCCCCCGAAGGAGGAGTAATGAGCAGTAGCGTTTCAACGTCGTCAGGGCTTCGCGACAAGCCCGCTTATATCGCCGAGATGGGTCGCGGTTTGCGCGCGGCGCTGCCCGTCATGCTGGGTTTCGTGCCGTTCGCGCTCGTGCTGGGCGCGCAGGCCGCGCAGAAAGGGCTGAGCCTGTTCGAAGTGCCGATGATGACCGGCATGAACTTCGGCGGCGGCTCCGAATTCGCGGCGATCCATCTGTGGACGTCGCCGCCGCACATCGCGCTGATCGTCGCGATGTCGTTCCTCGTGAATTCGCGCCACATCCTGATGGGCGCCGCATTCGAGCCGTATATCCGCCGCCTGCCGCGCCGCCGCGCGTTGTTCGCGCTGTTCTTCATGTGCGACGAAAGCTGGGCGATGTCGCTCGCCGACGCCCGGGCGCGCTCGGCCACGCACATCAGCGTGCCCTATTACGCGGGCATCTGCATGGGGCTCTACCTGACGTGGATCTCGATGACCACGCTCGGCGCGGCGGTCGGCCCGACGATCGGCAACGTCGAGCAGTACGGCTTCGACATGGCGTTCACGGCCGTGTTCCTGGTGCTGCTGCGCGGGATGTGGAAAGGGATGCGCGCGAGCCGCCCGTGGTTCGTGAGCCTCGTCGTCGCAGCGGCCACGCACCTGGCCGTACCCGGCGCGTGGTACGTCGCGGCCGGCGCCTGCGCAGGGCTGATCGCCGCGCTGCTGTGGGAGCCGCGCGATGCCTGAGCTTCCGGATTTCAGCACCGTCGCGACGATCGTGCTGATGGCGTCGACGACGTATCTGTCGCGCATCCTCGGCTACGTGCTGCTGCGCAACCGCACGCTGAGCCCGCGGATGGCGTCGGTGATGGAGAATGTGCCGGGCTGCGTGCTGATCTCGGTGATCGCGCCGGCGTTCGTGTCGACGCGCCCGGCCGACCTGCTCGCGCTGGCCATGACGCTGATCGCGGCGACGCGCCTGTCGATCCTGCCGACCGTCATCGTCGGCGTCGTGTCGGCCGGCCTGTTGCGGCACCTGCTCGGCTGAGCGGTTCCGACCCGCCGCGCACGCGGCACGGCCACCAACGAACGGGCGCGCAATGCGCCCGTTTTCACTTCCGCGCCGAGCGCGCGACACGACGATCCTCACGCGGGAATGCTAGCCTTGTGGCTTGCGCCACGCTGCACTTCCGTCTCATCACTCATCTCCACGAGGATCGTCCCGATGCAAGAAACCCGCCCGCTGTTCGACCGTGTCCTGCTCACCAACGACGACGGATTCGACGCCCCCGGCCTTGACGTGCTCGAACAGGTCGCCACGCAACTGGCACGCGAAGTGTGGATCGTCGCGCCGGCGGAAGACCAGAGCGGCACGTCGCATTCGCTGAGCCTGCATGACCCGCTGCGCGTGCATCGCAAGGGCGAACGCCGCTTCGCGGTGCGCGGCACGCCCGGCGATTGCGTCGCGATCGCGATCAGCCACCTGATGAAGGATGCACGGCCTGACATCGTGCTGTCCGGCGTGAATCGCGGCGGGAACCTCGGCACCGAAACGGTGTTTTCCGGCACGGTCGGCGCCGCGATGACGAGCATGCTGGTCGGCGTGCCGGCCATCGCGCTGAGCCAGGCCTTCACCGATCGCAACGCCGTACCGTGGGACACGGCACGCACGCATGCGCCGGACGTCATTCGACGGCTCGTGGCCGCCGGCTGGGACAGCGACGCGTGCCTGAACGTGAATTTCCCGCCGCGGCCCGCCGACGAGGTGCGAGGGCTGAAGGTGACGAACCAGGGCGCCGGCACGCTGCAGGGCGTCGAGATCGTATCGGGGCGCGACCCGCGCGACTTCGAGTATCACTGGCTGAAACTCACCCGCGCGCCGCGCGACGACGATGCGGATTCGGAAACGGTCGCGCTCTCCGAAGGGTATGTCGCCGTCACGCCGCTGAAATTCGAGCGCACGCACGATCAGGCACTCGCGCAACTGCGATCGCGTCTCGGCTGATCGCGTCGTTCGGCAAGCCAGCGGTCGCGGTAGTCGCGCGCATGACACCTGCGCGCGGGTGCGCGGCCGCTTCACTGCATCACTGCATTACCGCTTCACCGCTTCACCGCTTCACCGCTTTATTGAATCGCGGCATCACGTCAAGTTCATTCCCGCGTCGAGCATCACGATCTCGCCCGTCACGTAGTCGGATGCGACGAGCATCGCGACCGTCTGCGCGATGTCGTCCGGCGTCGCCGCACGGCGCATCGGCGCGCGCTCGCGCCAGAGCTGCTGCGCGTCCGTCCAGTCGGCCGTGAGCGGCGTATCGACGAGCCCGGGCGCAACCGCATTGACGCGAATCGCCGGCGCGAGCGTTTTCGCGAGCAGCCGCGTCGTGTGATTGAGCGCAGCCTTCGCCGCCGCATACGGAATCGACGCACCCTTCGGCCGCACGCCCGCATGCGAGCTGACGTTCACCACGCACCCGGCCCGCCCGTGCGACGCCGCCTCGCGCAGCGCGGCCTCCGCCTCGGCGACGAGCCGGAACGGTGCGATCACGTTGATCTCGTGCATCTCGCGCCATACGTCAGGGGTTGCCGCCGCGAGATCGTCATGCGGAATCACGCGGCTGACACCCGCGTTGTTGACGAGCACGTCGAGCCGCCCGTGCACGGCAACGGCTTCGCGGATCAACCGCACACGCTCGGCATCGTCCGCGAGATCGGCCTGCACGTAGGCCGCGCCAAGTTCGCGCGCCATCGCGCGCCCCACGTCGGCCGAGCTGCGCGAATGCAGGATCACCGCGTAGCCGTCCGCCGCCAGGCGGCGCGCGATCGCCGCGCCGATCCCCGACGTCGATCCGGTGACGAGCGCGGCCGGCCGATGCACGCGCGACGCGCGCGGCTCGGCGACGGTTTCGGTTTCAGGTTCCGTTTCGGGAATCGGGGCAGACATCGGCGGAAGCGGCGCGTCCATATCGGGGGAACCCTGTCAGTGGCGTTCCCGCATCATAAGCGCGACGACGCCCCCGGATACGAACGTGACGACGGCCACCACCAGGATCGCGGCAGAGAAGCCGAAGCGGTCGGCCATCAGGCCGGCCGACAGCGCGCCGATCGCATAGCCGAGATCGCGCCAGAACCGGTACACGCTCAGCGAACGCGCGCGCCAGCCGGGTTCGGATGCGTCGGACACGGCCGCGATCAGGCTCGGATAGACCATCGCCGTGCCGAGACCGAGCAGCACGCTCGCCACGAACCACCAGCGAAACTGCCCCGTCAGCGCGGTCAGTGCGAGCGCGGCCGCCTGCACCCACATCCCGGCGACGATCAGCCCCTTTCGCCCCCACCGGTCGCTCAGCGGCCCGGTGACGATCTGGCAGCTGCCCCACACGACCGGATAGACGGCCTTCAGGATACCGATCCGCTCGATGCCGAGCCCGAGCGTCGTGAAGAACAGCGGGAAGATGCCCCAGCTCATCCCGTCGTTGAGGTTGTTGATCATGCCGGCCTGCGACGCCGCGAACAGGTTGCGGTTGCGGAACGACGTCAGCATGAAGACTTCGCGGAACGACAGCGCGGACGCACCGGCCGGCCCGCCGCTTTCCAGGCGCACGTGCTCGCGCGTGTCGCGCACGACGAGGATCGACAGCAGCAGGCCCGCGATCGCATAGAACACGCCGAGATAGATCGGCGTCGGCCGCAGCCCGTATCGGCTCGCGAGATAGCCGGTCGCGAACGCGGTCGCGCCCACCGCGAAATAGCCGGCGAATTCGTTCAGGCCGACCGCAAGGCCGCGGCTCTTCGGGCCGACGAGGTCGACCTTCATGATGACCGTCATCGACCACGCGAACCCCTGGCTCAGCCCGAGCAGCACGTTCGCGGCAATCACCCATTCCCAGTTCGGCGCCGCGATGATCATGAACGGCACGGGCAGGCCGAGCAGCCAGCCGGCGATCAGCACGCGCTTGCGGCCCCAGGTGTCGGCGAGCTGGCCCGACACGAGGTTTGCGAACGCCTTGACCAGTCCGAAGCTGACGATGAACGACGTGATCAGCGCGGTCGACTCGAGATGAAACTGCTCGGCGCCGATCAGCGGCACGACGGTGCGCTCGATCCCGACCATCCCGCCGACGAACGCATTGACCAGCACGAGCAGCGAGAACTGCCGCCAGTTCTCGCGCAGGCCGAGCGCCACTGCGCGCCCGCCGCGCGCCATCGCCAGGTTTGCCATCGCATCAACCCTCTGCCGCCTCGCGCCCCGCGTTGACCGCGCGCAATCGCGCAGCGGCCGGCGGGGCGGGCGGCACGTCGGTCAGCATGAAGCGGACGAACGCGTCTTCGTCGCCGATGCGTAAGGCCGCGTTGTAGCGCCGCTCGAATCCGATCGTCGACACAGGCTTGCCGCTGAGCCCGCGACCGCACACGGATCCCGCGAACGCGCCGGGCAGCACTTCGACGTGATCGGGCAGCGCGGCGAGCCGCCGGACGCTGCGGAACAGGTCGCGCGCGCCCGTTTCGGCGCTGACGGCCAGCTCGGTGCGGCCGACGTCGCCGACCATCAGCGTGTGGCCCGTCAGCACGAACCACGGTTCGTCGGCGCGCGTGCGATCCGTCACCAGCAGGCTGATGTGCTCGGGCGTGTGGCCGGGCGTATGCAGCACGTCGACGATCACATTGCCGAGCGCGAGGCGATCGCCCTCCTCGACGCCGTCGAACGGCACGGCGACGTCGGCCCGCGCGGACAGCACGTAGGACGCGCCGGCCGCGTCGGCCAGCGCCCGGCCGGTCGACCGGTGGTTCGCATGCACGTGGGTGTCGATCACGTACGCGATCCTCATGCCGACGGCCTCGGCCGCGCGCAGGTAGTCGGCCGGATCGGCGACCGGATCGACCACCGCGGCGGTCGCCTTGCCGCCGCAGCCGAACAGGTATGAAATGCCCCCCGTATCGGGATGCAGGAATGGTCTGAGGATCATCGGATTGCCTCCGTCCCGCGAATGCGGTAACATTCAATCAATTTGATGAATGATTGATCAAGGAGAGGCCACGTGTCAAGCACGGGACCCAAGCAAGCGATTTATGCGAGCCTCGCCGAGGTCGCGCAGGCGCTCGGCCATCCGAACCGGCTCGAATTGCTGGAGCACCTCGCGCAGCGCGAACGGTCGGTCGAGGAACTGACGGCGCTATCGGGAATGACGTTCGCGAACACGTCGCGGCACCTGCAGATCCTGCGGCGCGCGCGCCTCGTCGATACCGAGCGGCGCGGCAAGCACATCGTGTATCGCCTCGCCGGCGACAGCGAGGTCGTCGTGCTGATGAAGGCGCTCGGCCGTGTGGGCGAGCGCAACGTCGCCGAGGTCGACAAGGTGATGGGCGACTACTTCCACGCGCGCGATGCGCTGGAGCCCGTGTCGCGCGACGAACTGACCGCGCGGCTCGCGGACGGCCTCGTCACGCTGCTGGACGTGCGGCCGCACGACGAATTCACGGAAGGCCACCTGCCGGGTGCACTGAACATCCCGTTGTCCGAGCTCGACGCGCGCGTGAGCGAATTGCCGGCCGGGACGGAGATCGTCGCCTACTGCCGTGGCCCGTATTGCGTTTTTGCGGTCGAGGCCGTCGCCGCGTTGCGCGCGCGCGGCTTCCACGCCGCACGGCTGGAAGACGGATTTCCGGAGTGGAAGGCGGCCGGCCTCGCGGTCGAGACCGGCGCCGCTGGATGAAGGAACATGGCCCGCGTCGAAGCGGGCCGTTTGCCGATTACTTGCCGGCCAGCGCCAGCGACGGCGCGAGCGCGCTGTTCGGATCCTGCCCGTTCCACTGGCTGACCCACGCGTCGTTCGGTGCCGAGCCCATCACGAAGTCGAGCGTGCCGCCGGCCTTCATCTCGTCGTACGTGATGTACGGCCGATGCAGCGGCGTGCCGTTCAGGCTGACCGACTGGACATAGCGATTCACCGATGACGGCGCGCCGCCGCCGGCCGTATGGGCGGTCACCTTGAAACGCCGCGTCGCGCCGAACTTCAGGCCCTTTCCGTCCCCGCCTCCCGATGCAACCGGAATGTCGATCGTCGCTTCCTCGAACAGCGGCGTGCCGAGGTAGAACACGCCGCCCACCGGGTTCAGCGAATAGATGCCGAGCGCGGACAACACGTACCACGCGGACAACTGCCCGCAATCGTCGTTGCCGGGAATCGCCGAATCGCGCACGCGGCGCGGGTCGGCCAGCGCGGCCTTCAGGCTGTCGCCGCTCAAGAGCGCGCGATCGCCGGCCGTCAGCGTCAGCGAGTACATGTCGTCCATCACGGTGCGCACGCGATCCTGCGTCTTCGACGGCATGCCCGCGACGTCGTACAGGTACGGCAGGTGGTTCGCCGGCTCGTTCCCCGCGAAGAACTGGCCGCTGCGGCCGTCATCGGGTCGACGCTGTGCAGCGCCGACTGCCTGGTTGCACCACCGTTCCCGTTCCGATCGCCCTGGTCGCCCTGGCCGCCCTGGTCGCCCTGGTCGTTCTGGTTGCCCTGCGCGTTCGACATCTGCGCGAGCACGCTCGCATCCGTCGAACCCTGATCGCCCCCGCAACCCGACAACACGGCAAGGCACCCGATACCCACCACATGACGTAGCTTCATCCGTTCGTCCCGCCCTCTCTTTGCGTCGATCCTGTTGGCAAGAACCGCTCGTTGATCTCCCTGACCGTTACGGTGCGCTGGCCGCCTGCGGGAACGACGGCATCGCGGATGCGTCGGTGCCCCACGTCGTGGCGCTCGCGTCGGACGTCATCGCGTACGACAGCTTCCCGCCCTTCGCGATCTGCCCGAACGGCAGCCATGCGGTCGCGTAAGGTGCGCCGTTCAGCTTCAGCGACTTCACATAGAACGACGCGCCGTCGCCCGAGCCTGCGCCCGGCGCGACGATGTGCAGCAGGCGGTAGCTGCCGTCCTTCTGCCCGACGCGCACCGCGATCTTCTCGAACTGCGGGCTCGACAGCGCAACGCCGCTCACGCCCGGCACGACCGGATAAAGACCGAGCACGGCCCAAACGTACCAGCCGGAAATCGCGCCGAGATCGTCGTTGCCCGGCAGCCCGGCCGCGCCGGTGCCGAACTCGTTCGCGAGCGACGCGTGCAGCACGCGCTGCGTATGCGACGGCGCGCCGGCCCATGCATAAACCCACGGCACGGCCATCGTCACTTCGTTGCCGACGTAGAAATACGGCTGCACGGTGCCGATGTTCAGGTGCGTGAAGAACGTATCGAGCCGCTTGACGACCGGTGCGGCACCGCCAGCCTGCGCGACCACGCCGGCGAGGTCGTGCGGCACGTACCACGTGTATTGCTCCGAGTTGCCTTCCATGAAGCCCGTGCCGTCGGTGACCCACGCGCCGGCCGACGTCTTCGGCTGGATCGCCCCCTGGTCGAACAGGTTTTGCCAGTTGCCGCTCGACTTCAGCAGCGTGCCGGCCGTCGCCGTATCGCCGAGTGCCGTCGCGAAGCGCGACACCGCAAAATCGCGCACCGCATATTCGAGCGTATTCGACGCGGTCTGGTTGTCGCCCGAGCCCGACGACGGCACGTAGCCGAGCCGATCGTAGTCCGCGCGGCTGCCCATCACCGGCGTGCCGGCGCACGCGGCGCCCGGCGCCGTGCTGCGCTTCATGATCGACAGCGCGGCCTGCGTGTCGAAGTTCGTCGCGCCGAACGCATGCGCGTTCGCGACGATGATCGAGCCCGCGTCGCCCGGCATCACGGCCGTCTCGGTATTGAAGTACGCCCAGCGCGGGAACGCGCCGCACGCTTTCGCATCGAGCACGAGCGACTGCACGATGTCGCTGGTCCGCACCGGATCGAGCAGCGCCTGCAACTGGATGAACGAGCGGTCGATGTCCCAGCCGGAGAAGTTCGCGTACATCGTGCGGCCCTTGTCGACCTGGCGCGTCGGCGCGGCCGATGCGCCGTTCGACGCGTAGAAGTCCGGATACTGGCCGTTCACGTCGTTGAACACGTTCGGGTGCAGCGACGCGTGATACAGCGCGGTGTAGAACTTCGTCTTGTCGGCATCGCTGCCACCCGTGACCTGGATCGCGTTCAGACGCGCGTTCCATGCGGCGCTCGCCGCGCTGCGCACCTTGTCGAAGCGCCAGTTCCGGCTGCCTTGCGCATCGGTTTCAGGATTCTCCGCGCGCAGGTTCGCCTTCGCATTCGCTTCGCTGACGAACGAAATGCCGAGCTTCATCATCACGTCGGGATGCTTGCTGTCGACATTGAACGTCACGTTCACCGGACTGTTGCTCGACAGCGCCGGCTTCGCCGCGAACGGCTGGCTGAATTCCGCGTAGTAGTAGACGGGCACCGCATGCCCGGCCCAGCAGAATCCGCCGCCCGCGATCGTGCCAGACAACGCGCGGTCGCCGACCTGGCTGATCGTGTCGCTCGTGGTGCCCTGTGCACGGTTGTTCAGCACCGTCGGATCGATCGCGATCGTCGCCTGCTGCCCCTGCGCGAGTGCCGGATACGTGAAGCGCGCGAAGCCGGTGCGCACCGTCGTCGTCAGCTCGGCCTTGATGCCGTTACCGAGCGTGACGCCGTAATAGCCGGCCTGTGCGGTTTCGTTCGCGTGAGTGAAGCTGGCCGGCGTACCGGCGTCGCCGGGCGCAAGCTGCGGCATCACGTTCAGGTAGCCGCCGTTCGCCCAGCAGCCGGTGCCGCTCAGGTGCAAGATGCTGAACGCATTGATCGACGTGTCGCCGTACCAGTAGCCGCCGGAGAAACCGGAGCCGTCGCCCTTGCTGCTGTCGTATTGGGCGGTCGGTGTCATCGGGCTCCATTGCATCATCCCGAACGGCACCGTCGGCCCCGGGAACGTGCCGCCGCCGAGGCCCGAGCCGACCGGGTCGGCCGGCTGGTCGGTCGCGTAGTCAGTGCCAATCAACGGATTGACGTACTGCGCGACGCGGATGTCGGCGTTTTTCCTTGCCGCTTCGTTGCCGTTACTGTTGTCGTTCTCGTTACCGTTTTCGTTGCCGCCGTTGCCGTTTTCATTGCCTTGCGACTGCGCGGACGCCGACAGGTTTGCAGCGGCCGCCGACGGCGAATCACCATCGCCACCGCATGAAGACAAGACAACGCACAGCGCCAGCAGCGCCGTTCCCAACCCCCAGTTCCTGGACATCGCCCGTCTCCGTATCGTTCTTGAATCACGATGTTGATTCGAACTACTGAGCTTTAAATCAGGATGCTTTTTGATGAATTCCGCTTGCCCGGCCGATCGGTCGAAAATCCCTGGTGCGGGTAGTTATTTCCGTATTCGCGCACCTGGAAAAGGATGCGCCGGCATGTCGAAATGCCGGCACCCAGGAACGGACAATGCGCACAAGCGTGCCCAAATAAACGTGATTTCTCTACCCCGTATTTTTACGAATTTTTATTTTGTTTATCTAAACAAGAGGCTATTGATTCGGTTTTTATGCGGAATGGGGCATTGAATGCACGATTGGCCATCAAGGCTGCTTCGGCAGATCGACATAATCCTCGAGCTCGCCCGCGACATAGAGCCGCTTGCCGACTCGCGGGTATTCGCAGACGTCGTGTTCGAGCCGCTGCCCGCCGACGAGCAGTTCCAGCGGCGTATCGCCGGTGTTCTGCACCGTATGTGCTTCACCGCCGCGCGGAAAGCCCAGAAAATCGCCGGGCCCGATTTCATCGGTGCGTTCGCCGATCGTGACCGCGCCCGTACCGGACAGCACGTACACGAACTCTTCTTCGTACAGGTGACGGTGATACTCGGCCGATTCGTGACCGGGCATCAGCGTGAGCAGGTGAACACCGAATTGCGTCAGGCCGGTCAGGTCGCTGAGTTGTCGCTTGAGACGAACGGCATTGGGATTCAGCGAATGCACCGCGCGCGTCGGCTCCATCTTCGCGATATCGGCGGCCTTCAGCAGTTCACGGGGGGAATGGGTCGACATGGGGGTTCTCTCGTTGGCATCATGCTTCGATTGAGCGAGCCACCCAGGCCGGCACGGCGCGCGTGCCGGCCATTGTCCGATATTTTCCTGCGGGCAAGGGGCGGGGTTCGATGGAAAAACGACAGGCGGTCCATCCTCATCCGCACACACCGCCCCGTTGCCCGCCCATCCCCTCTGCTTCGCGCGGACACGCGAGCGCAACTAGCGCGCAAATTTCTCCTGCGTCGCGCTGCCGTAGACGGCGTAAAGCGAGCCCGCCAGCATCGCGAGGATCAGGCCGACGCTGATCGCGACGCGATAGACGCTGGTGATCTCGACGTAGTGCTGCAGGTCCGGCATGCCGATCTGAAGATAGATCCACCCGACCAGCGGCACGAGCGCATAGAAACTCGGCAGCGCCAGCACGCAGAGAATGGCGAACAGACTCCACTCCTTGACGAGCGCGTGGCGTTCACGCATTACGCCCCACAGCAGCAGCACCGCGAAGAACAGTTCGAACGCCCCGTTCATCTGGAACGGTGTCCCGCCGGACGACGTGATCGCGGTCGGGCCGCCCAGCAATTGCCCCCAGTACAGCAACACGGCGCCGTTTGCGGCAGTCAGCACGCCGGTCGCCATCGCGAGCCGCATCGTCCGCGCCGGCTGCGCCTTCCCGATGAACGCGGCGCGCAGCAGGAACGGCGCGAGCGCACACACGCCGATCGCACTGACGGCATAGAGCCAGCGAGAACCGGGCGCAGCCCGCAGCACGCTACCCTGGAACGCGGCCAGTCCGGCCGGAATCCAGTCCTTGCCGGCCCGGAATTGGTCGAGGCCAGGCGTCACCAGGTAGTGATCGACGACAGCGGCCAGCGCGGCGATGCTCAACACCGACAGCACCGCGACGCCCACGTTGGCGACGGCCTCCGTCAACGCGGCCGGGAACACCGGGCCGGCGCGGCCCGTGGCCGGGCGAGACTTCTGGAACCAGCGATTCATGCACAGCAGCAGGTAGCCGAAGAGCATGCATTGCGCGATCAGCACGGCGACCGCCGAGAAATTGGACGTGTTCTGGTTGACGTCCGGATAGACCATCGCGGCCCAGATCCAGTCGATACGCGTAAACGGCGCCGTGAGCAGGAAGCCGTAGTTGATCGCCATATACGCCTGATGCTGGGCGATCTCGCGGCGGATCAGGTGATGGATCGACATCCACAGCGAGGCCGTGACGCCCAGCGCGAGAAACCAGAGGCCGGTCGCGAACGTCAGCGTGTCGTACATCATCGCGACCGGCGTACGCACCATGTAGGTCATCGCGCCGATCATCGCGATCTGCGACGACACCATGTAGACCACGCCAGCCGTGCGATGCCAGCGCGGATAGTTGCGGCGCAGCGCCGGCCAGAACTGCAGTGCGCCCAGCAGCATGCACGTGCCGCCCATGATGTTGTGCAGCGACAGGATGACGATGTTGGCCTTCGGCATCTGTGCGTAATAGAGCACGGTGTCGTAGAAGCCGTTCTCGCCGAACATGAGCCGTGCCGACGTCAGCCTGGCCGCGATCCAGATGAACGGATCGTCGGTGCCGAACACCTGCCCCCAGCCGGGATCGCCGCCGGCGACCGACATCGCGCGGAGCTGTTCGCGCGCATGCAGGAGCGCGTCGCCCGATACCGCGCCGAAATTCGCCTGCCCGGTCGCAATGGCCGTCAGCGCGTAGAGCACGGTGACGATGGCAAACGCCACGAACACCACGATGGCCCACGTGCGCAAACGGCCGCCCGGCACGTCGCCAGCACGCGCCGCGATGGCAGAAGCCTTCGCCGCCGGGTGCCCGATGTCATTCGATCCTGCCATCCCGTCTCTCCCTGATCGTGCGTCGTTATCGATGGACTCAAAGCCACGCCATGCCCTGCCGCACCGCGTCGTGCGCATGCTCGGTCAGCGGGTCGCCGTGCGCGAGCGCCACGCGTTCGAACGGCCATTCCAGCAGCCGGTCGATGCATGCGCGGGCCACGCGCCGGTCGCGATAGACCACGCGCAGCAACGGATGCCAGCCGACCTGCCCGAGCACGCCGCCCAGGCGCAGGTAGTGCCGCGTCAGCCAATGCGGCGACGCGTGAAAGTTCTCGACGAGATCGCAGGCGATCAGCGTGCGGCTGGCCGGGTGATAGAACACCGTCTCGCCCAGCAGGCAGCCTTCGATCGTCAGCAGTTCGAAGTCGTTGCCCCATTCCGGATGCGGCACCTCCGTCAGCACCGCGTCGAAGCGCAGATCCTTGCGCTTGCGCTGCAGCGCCGCCGGGCCGTGCAGCAACGCGCGCGGATACGCGGCGACGGCGCCGGCCGCATAGAGGTGATGAAACAGGTTCGGGCAGACGATGTGGCCGACCTCGCCGAGCGCATCGACTGCCGCGCGCAACCCGGCATCCAGCGGCACCGGCGAATGCAGCAGCAGCCGGCCCGACGACAGCCGGACGACGGTCATGCGCGTACCGACATGCAGCCCCATGAAAGAATGAGGGACTGATGCAGTCCAGATATCCTTCGTCAACGAATCAAGGGCGGGCATCGCCAGAACCGACAATGTTTGAGTTGCAAACATTGTCGAACGTGACATTGAACACTGTCAAATGAGTAGAAACCCCGGGAATCAGAAAGCGGGCTACCACCACGGCAACCTGCGGCAGGCCGTGCTGGATCTGGCCTTTGCCGCGCTCGAGCATGCGAACGGGCGGGAGATGAGCGTGCGCCATCTGGCCACGCAGCTGGGTGTGTCGGATTCGGCCGTCTATCGCCACTTCGTCAACAAGGATGCGCTGCTGGTCGCGCTGGTGGTCGACGGCTTCCGGCGCCTGACGCAAGTGCAGATCGACGCGTTCGCCGCGGAAATTTCACGCGGCGCGTCGGCGCGCGACGCGTTTCGGGCCGGCGGGTTGGCCCACGTGAAGTTCGCGCACGCGCATGCCGAGTTGTTCCGGCTCATGTACGGCGGCTTTGCGGTCCAGCACCGGGACGATGCCGAACTCGTCCAGGCCCGGCGCGAGAACAGCGAGGTAACGACGCAAGCGATCCGGAGGATGGTCGGATCCACCATCGACGAGCAGCAGATCCGCGCGTTCAGCGTCGGCGTGCGCAGCTTCGTGCATGGCTTCGCCATGCTGTGGATCGACGGTCACCTGGAAGGTGGCGAGGCCGAGATCGAGGCACTGGCGGAAGCCGCGTTCGAATTCTCGATGCACGCGTTTCCCGACTCGGTGCGCTGACGATGCGGCGGATGCGGTGCTTGCGGGGAACGCGGCGCGCGTGAGTGAGTGAACCTCTTCGAACCCACCGTGGAATAAGGCTCTCCGGGCAGTGTGTCGGTCAAAACCGCCATACCGATTGATGCAGCACGTGCCAGTGTTGCACGGGCGAGCACAGAAGCCCGTGATGGCACGCCTGGTGAGGGAGTATCCGCCACCTCAAGGGCCGCGCTCCAGGTCGAAGACGGACTCCCCGAAATCACCTTGTCGCCATGGCTCGTCGGGTCGCGTCGCCAACCACAATCTGCGCTCGTCCATGCAAGCTCGCTCGTTGCATCGATCTCTCCTCCCGGTCAATGTGCGTCACCGGCCATCGCCGAGAAGTCCGGTGCCTCGAACGGCGGAGCCTGATACGTCATGTCGATCGAGTAGCCCTGAGCCTTCAGTTCAGCCTCGCGCTTCGATCGTTCTTTCACTGCCGGCCTCAGTTCATCGGACAGATATTTCTTCCAGTTCCTTCGACGCTCAATGCTGTCCGAAAAATAGGGGCTGTAATTATCGGATGCAGTACTGACTTGAAGATCCGACAAATAATATCCCATACCATCAGCCCCGGATGACAGATATGAAACCGACAACGTTAAAAATATACCATCCGCATAAAAACACCACCTCGGCTCAACAGCGATCAAACTCTTCCACTCCGCTATGCTTGGCGTATAGGTTGAATCTATCGAATAAAGAACACCAGAATTTGTTAATGCGTAAGTCATGGCCTCCTTTCCAACCAGGCGAGGCTCCGAGGTCTCTATGTATCGCACCCACCCCGCAGATCGCAATCTATCAAGCAGGCCAGCTATCTTATCTCGAGCCTCTTCATATGAGATGAGTCGCGATGAAGATGGATTAAAACTGATATCCCAATTATCAACCCCATCCTCCGGACTATCCTTATCCCCTAGACCTGTCACGATCAAGGCATTGTCGAGATCGAAAGAATGTTTTTCTTGCACATATTTTACCAACCCAAGCTTATGCCGATCATCCCAATGAGCCGCATATGCATACACACCAGATGGGTGATTCACCAAGGAAAATCCCTGAGCCGTGGCATCTGACCTACCCTCGGCTCCGAACTTGATCGTGACGACTCGACTCGACATCTTCTCATTCTTTTTGTATTGATTACTCAGTAGCGCGAGAAACGCAACGCACAGAGCGATCATCACAAAATACAACCAGCGCAATTTACTCGACTTCATTGAATCCCACCTTAGTTTGTCCTTCTCGTCGAGATCGAACTCTTCAAGGAACATCCGCGCATAGCTTGAGGCAACTCACCGAGCTCTCGCACCGCAGTGCCTGGAGACGAAGTTGGCATCCCCAGGCTCAATTTTCGTCTCGAAATGGTGTGCGAACTGAATCGATAGTCAGGTGTTCCATCTTTCAGGATGGGTGTGCGCGTATCCAACTGAGCCATCGCATATGGCTGAGCGAGCGACCAGATGAATTTGCAATCACAGTGCGTCCCGATACATGTATTGCTTGTCGGATCGGGGGGGCCTTCTGCCAGAGTATCCCGCTCTAGCCAGAGTTGAAGTTCTCAGCTACGACATGCTGCGTCCCTTGCAGATGGGTGATCGGCGGCAAAAAATGAATAGCAGGCTGCGTACTTACTGGTCTGCCGCCAGCATTCGAGAGATCATCTGGCGTTGTTGGTTAAGCGGGGCGAGCTGGAGCGCCTTCTTGCCCGCCTTGTCAAAGTCGCCATTCAGGGCGTTTGCGGCCATTCTTTCGAGGGCCTCAACATTCCCTTTTCAGAGGCCCATCAGGTTCGCGAGCCAGGTGTTCTGCGAGACCTTCGAAGCGCCGCCGCCGCACCGCCGCCGCTCAGCGCACGTGCACGCCGCGCAGTTGCGTCAGCAAGGCCACGAGACGATCGATGTGCGCGTCTTCGGTACGCCACGACGACACGCTGATCCGGAACGCCGGCCGCCCTTGCCACACCGTCGCGCCGAACCATACTTCGCCCGACGCCTGCGCGGCCTCGCGGATCGCAGCCGTTTCATCGTCGGTGCCGGCGCGCATGAGCACCTGGTTCAGCACGACACGGTTCAGCACGTCGTAGCCGGCGGCACGCAGGCCGTCCGCGACCCGCGCCGCCTGCGCGCAATGCCGCTCGACCATCGTGGCCACGCCGGCACGGCCGAGCGAACGCAGCGCGGCCCACACGGGAATGCCGCGCGCACGCCGCGAGAATTCGAGGTTCAGGTTCTTCTGCGCGTCCTGCGCGCCGCTCAGGTAGACGGCGTCGCTGTTCATCGCCGTGGCGAGCGCGTCCGCGTCGCGGCAGATCACCATCGCGCCGTCGTACGGCGTGTTGAGCCACTTGTGGCCATCGGTCGTCCAGCTGTCCGCGCCGTCGATGCCGTCCGTCAGCGCGCGCTTCGACGATGCGCGGGCCCACAGGCCGAACGCGCCGTCGACGTGCACCCACGCGCCGGCCGCCTTCGCGGGCGGAATCAGCGTCGCAAATGGATCGAACTCGCCGGTATTCACTTCACCGGCCTGCACACAGAGGATCGTCATGTCGTCGAGCGGCGGCAGCTCTGCCGGGTCGATGCGGCCGTGCGCGTCGACCGGCGCGACGATGACGCGCTTCATCCCGAAACCCAGCACGCGCAGCGCCTTCTTCACCGTGATGTGGGCAAGCTCGGAGATCACGACCTTCACTTCGGGCGCGCCGATCAGGCCGTCCTCGTCGACGTCCCAGCCCTTGCGCGCGAGCAGCGCGCGCCGCGCGGCCACCAGCGCGACGAGCGTGCAGGCCGTCGCACTCGTGCCGAAGCCGACCGCGCTGTCTTCGGGCAGCCCGAGCACGTCGACGACCCAGCGCGCGGCCTGGCGCTCGATCGTCGCCGCGACCGGTGAATTCGCATACGACGACGCGCACTGGTCCCACGCCAGCATCAGCCGCTCGGCCGCCGCCGCGGCCGGCAGCGCGGCGCCGATCACGAAGCCGAAGTAGTTCGGGCCGTTCGACGCGACGGTCGCGGGCGTACCGCGTTCGTCGAGCAGGCGCAGCACGTCGTCGGCCGGGCGCCCCGTATCGGGCAGCGGCTCGTCGAACGCCGCAAGGCCGGCCAATGCGGCCGCATCGGGAAACGCGCGCCGCTCGTTCGTCGCGGCCAGATACGCGTGCGCGCGCCGGTCGGCGTCGGTCAGCAATGCAAGTTCGTCCATGTCGGTTGCCTCGGTAGGAGTCAGAGTTGCGAGAGATCGTGGCCGAGCTGCTGCAGCGCGCCGTCGATCCGCTTGTAGTACGTGAACTTGCCGACGCGGGTCGCCTGCACGAGCCCGGCATCCGCGAGGATGCGCATATGGCGCGTGGTCGTGGCCGGCGCGATGCCGAGCTTCTCGGTGATGTACGTGCAGCACACGCCGAGTTCGTCGACATCGCCGTGCGGCTGCGGCGGGAAATGCTTGCGCGGCTGCTTGAGCCAGCGCATCACGGCCAGGCGGCTTTCGTTGGCCAGTGCGCTGATGCGGGTGACGTCGTTCATGAGAATGCGGAGCTCGATTAACGTTTCGAATATTAGCTAAATGACGAAATGTGATCAACCGGGTCGGACGATGCGCTAAAGTGCCCGCTCTTCGTCGAACAACAAGATCATTCATTCCACCGGGGCCATTCATGATCGATCGAAAGCCGCAGCCTGCGCGCGTCGTCGCAGCGCTGACCGTCTCCCTGTTGCTGGGCGCATGTGCGACCACTTCGACGATCAAGCCGCGCCCCGTCGTCGGCCCGGCCTACCCGTTCATGCAGTTCGACGCGCAACGCACGTTGCTGGCCGAAGCCGTCGCGTACACGGGCCCGGCGGCCCGCTGGCGCTTCGTCGACAGCGCACGGCATACGTCGACCGCCTTCCCGTCCGGGGCGGGGATCCAATACATGACGTTCCGCAGCGACAATCCCGACACGATCGTCATTTATGCGGGACAGAATGCAGTCGCACGATGCACATCCGGCGTCGCCAAGGGCCAGGCGTGCCCGCGCCTCTACATCTGGCTCTCGACCGACGGCGGGCAGCACTTCCTGCGCCGCGAAATCGACCTGCCCGCGCTCGCTCACTCCATCTCCAACAACTCCGGCAGGCACGGTGGCACGCCGCCGTTTCCGGTACCCGCGATGGTCGTCGAGCGCGGCATCCTGTATGTCGCGGCGGGCGGGGATGCAAAGCCGCTCGTGCGCGTCAACGGGTGGCCCGGCGGCATGACCGTCCTGTCGACGGGCGAAGCCGTCGAGCACACGACACCGCTCGGGCGCGCCTACACGTGGCCCGAAGGGATCGAGGTGCGGCGGCCCATCGACAAGATCGGCCCGCTGAAACGCGGGCCCGTCTATCTGTTCGCGGTCGCGCTGCCGGCCGCGACGCAAGCGCCGCCCGACGAACCGGCGACGGGCGAT
Organism: Burkholderia aenigmatica; assembly: GCF_902499175.1. GTDB lineage: Bacteria > Pseudomonadota > Gammaproteobacteria > Burkholderiales > Burkholderiaceae > Burkholderia > Burkholderia aenigmatica. The sequence goes on along the minus strand of NZ_CABVQC010000016.1, from coordinate 18,170 downwards.
GCATCAGTCGCCGATGCGCCCGTCTGCGCCTATCGCCGGATGCGCAAGACGTCGAGCCTGCTGCCGAACCTGACGGCCGTTCCGCTCGTCGGCAGCCGGCTCGAACAGGCGCCCGCGCTTCCCGACTTCGCGATGCCGGCCCCGATGCCATACGGCCAAAACGACCTGTACCAGGCGAGCATCAGCGAAACCCGCCGCGGCGAGTTGCTCGACAAGTGGCGCAATGTCTATCCCGAGTGGGTCGCCGCCCAGCCGCCGGTCAGGAAGTTCACCCCTCGCGCGATGCTGGAGCTGAGCGCGGCCGAGATCGACTGCGGTCCCGACTACCCGTCGAAGTGGGACTGACGTCGATCCGCGTTCACGCCGCGAGCGCCTGCGCCAACCTGTCGATCAGCGCGCGCACGCGCCTTGGCTGCACGGCGTTGCCCGGATAGACGATCTGCAAATCGACGTCACCCGGCGAGAACGCGCGCAGGACTTCGACGAGCGCGCCGGACGTCAGATCCTGCTCGACGTCGACCAACGACTTCAGCGCAATGCCCTGCCCCGCGATGCACCACGCACGCACGAGCGCACCGTCGTTGGCCACGCGCCGGCCGCGCACCGTCACGCGCTTCGATTCGCCATCGATGCTGAACGGCCATTCCGCATACAGGTCCGGCCCGAAACGCATCACGATGCAGTCGTGAGACGCGAGATCGTCCGGATGCTGCGGCGTGCCGTGCGCCGCGAGATACACGGGCGACGCGCACACCACGCGCCGCGCGCGGCCGAGCGAACGGCTGCGCAGCGAACTGTCGGCCAGCACTCCGCGGCGGATCGCGAAATCGAGCCCCTGCCCGACGACATCGACGTAACCGTCGCCGAGATGCAGATCGACCGTCACGCCCGGATGCTCGGCCAAGAACCCGTCGACGACCGGCACCACGCGCTCGCGGCCGAGATCGGCCGGCGCGCTCAGGCGCACCGGCCCCGACAGGGTCTGCACGCCGAGCCGCACGCGGCTTTCCAGTTCGTCGGCCTCGGCCAGCAGGCGCCGCGCGCCGTCGACGAGCGTGCGACCTTCGTCGGTCAGGCTGATCGCGCGCGTCGTGCGCGTGAGCAGCGCCGCGCCGTAGTGGCGCTCGAGCGCCGTCAGACGCTCGGACACGGTGGCCGGCGACAGCCCGACCTCACGGCCCGCCGCGGCCAGCCCGCCCTTCTCCACGATGCGCAGGAACAGCGCGAGATTGTCGAGCAGCATTATTCGCCTCTTCCGAACGATATTTTCGAAGTCTGCCCAATTATCCGAAATATCCGCAAGCGATAGAGTGTGGCAACACCGGCTTCGCAGCCGCCACCCGGCACTTCGATCACCCAAAGGAAACCCGCCATGGAATACCGCACCCTCGGCCGCTCCGGCCTCAAGGTTCCCGTCCTGAGCTTCGGCGCCGGCACGTTCGGCGGCACCGGCCCGCTGTTCAGCGCATGGGGCAACACGGGCGTCGACGAAGCGCGCCGCCTGATCGACATCTGCCTCGAAGCGGGCGTGAACCTGTTCGACACGGCCGACGTGTATTCGGACGGCGAATCCGAGCGCGTGCTCGGTGCCGCGCTCAAGGGACGTCGCGACCAGGTGCTGATCTCGACGAAGACCGGCCTGCCGACCGGCGACGGCCCGAACGACGCGGGCACGTCGCGCGCGCGGCTGGTCCGCGCGGTCGACGCCGCACTGCGCCGCCTCGACACCGACTACATCGACCTGCTGCAACTCCACGCGTTCGATGCGGGCACGCCGGTCGAGGAAGTGATGTCGACGCTCGACGATCTCGTGCGCGCGGGCAAGCTGCGCTACATCGGCGTGTCGAACTTCGCCGGGTGGCAGATCATGAAGTCGCTGGCAGTGGCCGATCAGCATGGCTGGTCGCGTTACGTGGCGAACCAGGTCTACTACTCGCTCGTCGGTCGCGACTACGAGTGGGACCTGATGCCGCTCGGCGCCGACCAGGGGCTCGGCGCGCTCGTCTGGAGCCCGCTCGGCTGGGGCCGGCTCACCGGCAAGATCCGGCGCAATGCGCCGCTGCCCGAAGGCAGCCGCCTGCATGAAACGGCCAGCTATGGGCCGCCGGTCGACGACGCGCGCCTGTACGACGTGGTCGACGCGCTCGACGCGATCGCCGAGGAAACCGGCAAGACCGTGCCGCAGATCGCGCTGAACTGGCTGCTGCAACGCCCGACCGTGTCGTCGGTGATCATCGGCGCGCGCAACGAGGAGCAACTGCGGCAGAACCTCGGCGCGGTCGGCTGGGCGCTGACCGATGCGCAGGTTGCGAAGCTCGACGCGGCAAGCGCGGTGGAAGCGCCTTACCCGTACTTCCCGTATCGCCGGCAGCAGGCGTTCGCGCAACTCAATCCGCCGCTGCGCGGGTAACGGCGACGGCCGGCAAAACCTGCGGACGCGATCGTGCGGCCCTACGCCGACACGCGCGCGTCGCCGAGCCGCACGACCTTGTCGGCCGGCCCGATGACCGAGCGCCGGTGCGTGATCGCGACGACCGTGACGTCGCGGGCCAGCAGGCGCACGTGCTCCATGATGTCGCGCTCGGTGGCTTCGTCGAGTGCGGAACTCGCTTCGTCGAGAAACAGCACGGTCGGATCGCCGTACAGCGCGCGGGCGATCGCGATGCGCTGGCGCTCGCCGCCGGACAGCTTCAACCCGCGCTCGCCCACCGTGGTGCGGAAGCCGTCCGGCAAACGCTCGATGAACGTCAGGATCGTCGCCTTCGCGGCCGCTTCGTGCAGACGCCGCGTGTCGCGCGGCCGGCCGAGCAGGATGTTGTCTTCCAGGCTTTCGTTCAGCAGCACGACATCCTGCGGCACAACGGCGACCGCGCCGTACCAGTCGGCGCGATCGATGGCCGCGAGATCGACGCCGTTGACCAGAATGCGCCCGCCGGTCGGCTCGATCGACTTCAGCGCGAGCTTGAAGACAGTGGATTTCCCCGCGCCGGTCTCACCGACGAGAAACGTGATCGCCCCGCGTTCGGCGACGAAGTCGATGTCGGTCACGCCGCGGCCGTTGTCGTACGCATAGGCGACGCGGTCGAACACGATGCGCCCGTCCTGCGGCACGAACGCCGACGCGTGCGACACCTGCCGCTCCTCGGGCGCCGTCCACAGCGCCGCGAACGGCACGAGCGCCGCGCGGGAGCGCGCGCACTCGTCGACCGCGCGCGCGATCATTTCGAACGGCAGGTTCAACTGCAGCAGCAACGTGTTGAACAGCACGATATCGCCGATCGACAACTCACCTGCCGCATGGCGCGGCAGCAGCAGCCAGAACGTCACCGAGAACTGGATCGCGAGGCCGAGACCCAGCAGCGCGAGATAGCCGACGTGCTGCAGCACATACGCGCGCCAGCTGTCGCGCTCGACGCGCGCTTTCTCCGAGAAACGTTCGCTCATCCAGCGATGGCTGCCGAAATGCCGGAGCGTCTCCATCGCGTTGATCGCGCCGCCGACGAAACGCGCATTCTCCTGCCCGGCCTCGATCGCGCGGTCGAGGAACGCGCGCGAGCGCCGCGCGGCAACGATCGCGATCGTCACTGCGACCGCGCCATAGGCGGCGGTGATGGCCACGACCTCGAGATTGATCAGCGCGCCGAGCGTGACGAGCGTCAGCACGATCTGCAGCGTACCGGGGATCAGATCCATCAGCCCCAGTTGCACGAGCACCGACAGCGCCCGGCTGCCACGCTCGTTCGCGTTCTGGATTTCCGCGGGATTGTGTTCGACGAAGAACGCCGTGGTCTTCTTCAGGATGCGCTCGAAAAAGCGCGTGCTGGTGATGAAGCCCAGATTCTCCGAGCTCATGAACGCCAGGTACTGCACCACGCGTTGCAACGCGCTGGAGACGCCCAGCAGCACCGCGTAGAGCACGAAGCCCGGGATCAGCGCGTGGAGCACGCCGCGGTGCGACAACGCGTCGATCAGGCGCGAGAACAGATAGGGCGCGGCGACCGCGCTCGCGCTCGACAGAACGACCACCGCCACGACCGTCAGCAACATCAGGCGATCGGCCTTCCAGTAAGCCCGCAGGACCTCGGTGATCGGATGCGACGCACGGGTTTCGTTCATGACGGGATGAACCGGGCACGGCGCAGCCCGGATGGCAGCGATGGGCGAAAAAGTCTAACAGAATGAAAGGAATGCCGTGGCGACGTTCGGGCGGCGTGGCGGTGGCGGCGCGCGGCCGGTCGTGGCACCAGAAAGCGCCGGTGTCATGGGCCTACCCGCCGCGCGTCGAACTGCCTATCGTGGATGCCTCCGTCGTTTCCGGCCCGGCCGGTAACGCGCCCACCCCTCCTCATCGAAAGGTTCACGAACATGAACGCTGCCGAAGCCGGCCTGACCGTACGCGCGGTCCGGGAAGACGACTACGACCACTGGCTGCCGCTTTGGGACGGCTACAACCGCTTCTACGGCCGCTTCGACGATACCGCGCTACCGCTGGCCGTCACGCAGCGCACCTGGTCGCGCTTCTTCGACGGTTACGAACCCGTGCATGCGCTCGTCGCCGAGCGCGACGGCCGGCTCGTCGGGCTCGTGCATTTCCTCTATCACCGCAGCACGACGCACATCGGGCCGACGTGCTACCTGCAGGACCTGTTCACGCTCGACAGCGAGCGCGGCAAGGGCGTCGGCCGCGCGCTGATCGAAGCCGTGTACGACGCCGCGCGCGCGCACTGCGCCGAACGCGTGTACTGGCAGACGCACGAGACGAATCACACGGCTATGCGGCTCTATGACACCCTCGCGGCAAAACCGGGCGCCGTGCTCTACCGGAAGGAGCTGTCGCGCTGAGCCGAACGGCGAAACGTGGGCAAGCGCCCTCTCACGGATGGCCCCGCCTGATGGAATGCCGCGATCCCTTCCGGGAACACGCGCATCGGCAAACCTGGTCGCTCCCGGGATACAAGATCATCCTTTCGATCGATTTTTGTGTCCTCGGGGCGACCGATTCAACCCACCGGCCGCGCCTTGATCCACAGAAACAGCGGAACGCGCGCCCACTGCTTCAACTGGTCCGTATCCGCGTGATCGGGCGGCGGCTCGCGCAGCGATACGATCGCGAAGCCGGCCGCTTCCAGCGCTTCCATGTACGCCTGCAACGGCAGCGACCAGCCCGCGAAGTGCATCGACAGCCCGTCGCGCGCTTCCACGCCATCGAAGTGCTCGCGCCCGAAATAGCTGCCCTTCAACACGAACGGCGCATCGGGTTGCGGCCCCGCGAAGCCGCCGCGATCGCGGAACGGATGCACGAGCGAGATGAACAGCGTCCCGCCCGGCTTCAGCACGCGACGCGCCTCGTTCAACGCGCGCTGCATGTCGTCGAGATCCATCAGCACGTTGTACGCCATCACGAGATCGAAGCTGGCTGAATCGAACGGCAGCGACGCCGCATCGGCCAGTTCGTAACGATGCGCGGAATCCGCGTGACGCGCGGCGTCGAGCATCGCGGGCACCACGTCGGTCGCGGTCACGTCGTAGCCGAGCGCCTTCAGCTCGCGGCTCACGCGACCTTCGCCGCAGCCGATCTCCAGCGCGCGGCCGGTGTCGCGGCCGATATAGGCCGCGAGCCCCGCGCGGTATTTCCAGAACGCATCGTGCCCCGGCTTGCCGGCCCAGCCGATCCATTGGTCGGCGACCTGCGTCCAGTGTTCGGTGATGGCTCTCGTGTCGGTCATGTGCGCTCCCGCCCGGTGTACGTCGTTGGTTCAGGATGCGCATGGTAAGCCGAAGCGACGGAACGCGTGAGCGGGGGGGCCGCGCAGCCGGTTTCCGTTTCCGGCGTTGACGTTCTACAGTGACATAAAACAATCCGCGCCGCCGCGCATCGCCGCCGCCCGACGATGCGCCCCCGATTCCGAGGACATCCCATGCCGAGCATCCTGGCCGCGCCCGCCAATCTCCCCCCGAGCCCCGTCGCGGCGGAAACGCGCATGGTGCACGACGTCGCGACGCTGAAGCCGTCCGACTACCGTGCGGCGGACGGCGCGTCGTGGGTCATCTCCACCCTCACGCCCGCCGCGGACAGCGGCACGAACGTGACCGGCACGACCTACTTCGACACCGCGAAAGGCCGGACCGTCGCGGTGCCCGACGCGCGACGCCGCTATGCGAATCGCGGCACGTGGCAGGTCGTCGCGAGCTCGAGCCCTTCCGTGCCCGCCACCGGCCGCTACGACTGGCTGACGCTCGCCTGGCTGCCGATCAACCGGCGGCCGCTGCCGCAAACACCCGAGCACCTGTATTCGCCGTTCATTCGCGGCGGCACGATCGTGTATCGATGGAATCCGGCGGCGGAAGGCGGCGAGCAGTTCGGCAACGTGCGGATGATCTTTCCGGAATGGACGCAGCAGGTGGCCGAGGCGCTGCGGGCTGCGCCGGCAACAATGCCCGACGGTGCGCCGGCCGCGCCGCCTGCGCTCGATCGGCTGAAGGACGACCGGAATCCGATGACGGCCGTGCTCGACTTCGGCGATGCACTGCGCGACGAACCGGTTGAACGGATCGTCGCACGGCTGCCTGAGCTGCTGCAGATGAAGGACCTGCATGAGCTGTCGTCGATCGTGTTCCTGTGCCTAGCGTCATCACGCGCCGAAGACCGGCCGCGGCTCGCCGAAACGATCAACGGGGCGATAGCCTCGACCAGCGACAGCGCGCGCCTGCTCGCGATCGCGTACGGCGCATTCGCGGCCGGGCGATCGCGGCCCTATCCGTTCAACGACGCGGCGCAAACGGCACGCATCAACGACGTGTTCGGTGCGTTGAAACAGCGGACGGCGGCGCTCGGCGTGCCGGTTGCGGAAGGGTCGCCGTGGTATGAGTTCTTTACCGCGTATCGGCTCGGCGGGGCGACGGCGACCAAGAGCCCGTAACGAGGCCTTCCGGTTCATCGCATACCCGCACGAAACAACGCCCTCCTGACGATGCGGGCGGGCGCGAACATCGAAGCCGCCGGACTCCCTCTGACGCATGCGAGTCACGAAGGGAACCCGCGTGCATCAGGCCGTGTCGAAACGCCGCTCGACCATTGACGGCTTCATCGTCATCGGCCGATGATCGTTGTGCCCCCGCCCGATCACGCCACCTCTTTCCTGTTCATGTTAAGCATCGGTCCCTTCTCGATCCGCGTCGTCGCGGTGGCCGTCGCCGCGCTGCTCGCGTGGCTCGTCGCCCGTTTCATCCAGCGCCGCCCGCCGGACGGACATCACAAGACCGCATCGAGCCTGATCCTCGATGCGTTGCTGCTCGGCCTGCTCGCCGCGCGCATCGGCTACGTCGCGCAATGGTGGCGCGACTACGCGGCCGCGCCGCGCTCGATCGTCGCGCTCGGCGACGGCGGCTTCGACTGGCGCATCGGCCTCGCGGCCGCGATCGTGTTCGCAGGCTGGCGCCTGCGCCGCCTGCCCGCGCTGCGTCGCCCGGTGATGGCCGGCATGCTCGCGGGCCTCGCCGCATGGGGCATCGCGCAGGGCACGCTCGCCACGTTGCAGCACAGCGCGCCACCGCTTGCCGCATTGCAGCTCGAAGCGCTCGACGCCACGCCGGTGCCGGTGCAACGCTTCGCGGGCAAGCCTGTCGTCGTGAATCTTTGGGCCACGTGGTGCCCGCCGTGCCAGCGCGAAATGCCGATCCTCGCGCAAGCGCAGCAGGATCATCCGGGGATGACGGTGCTGATGGTCAACCAGGGCGAAGACGCGCAAACGGTGCGCGCGTTCCTCGAACAGAAAGGACTGCGGTTCGATCACGTACTGCTCGATCGCACGCTGCACGCGATGAAGGCCTACGGTTCGCGCGGGCTGCCGACGACGCTCTTCTTCGATGCCAAAGGCAATCTCGTCGAATCGCACATGGGCGAGATCACCGCTGCGCGGCTGAAGGATGCCGTGGCGGACCGCTTCGGCCAGTAACGCGCGTCTCGTCCAAAGAACCGCGGCAACCGCTTCGTCACGTCCGCGCTTCGACCGCGGCCAGCCGGGCCGGGAGATGTTCCCGCAGCGCATCGACGGCAGCCCGGACTTTCAGTGGAAGATGCAGCGTGTAGGGCCATACCGCCTGGATCGGAAAGATCACGCCCGGCCGATCCGGCAGCAACTCCCGTAACGCGCCGCCGCGCAACGCGTCGCGCACCAGCCAGTACGGTAGCCACACGACGCAAATGACATCCTCGTCCGACGTGCGGCCGGCGAATCGAAGCATTCGACCGACACGCTTTCTGACATATCGGCCATGACGTAACGATGCAGCCCGCCGGCGCGATCGCCGGGAAATCGTTGCGCAGCAAGCATGCAGGACATCGGCGCGACCGCCGGTGCCGACCATGACGCGCCAGACCCGCACCTGACAGCGATCGATCTCGGCTAGAGTGGTTGCACGTTTTCGCGTGGAATACCCGGTTGTTTCGTCATGCAGATCATATGACGGGATACCAATCCATAGCCGCCGCGTAAACGAGCGCGGCCCGCAGGTGTTAGTGCACCTGCGGGCCGCTGACCACAACCCACTCATCATGGGAGTCAGTCATGGCTGACGCGAATCATAACGCACCGGTTAGTTTTCACGATTGTTTCGTGCCCTCTCGAATGTCTCTTCAGACTCGCCGCATCGTCCCGCACCTCAGGCTCAGCGACATGGCACCGCCGGTCCTCCATCTATGGATGAAGCTGTCCGGCCGCTGGATCGAAGCAGCGGGTTTCGAACCCGAGCAGCACTTGCAGATCGAGGTCGCGCACAAGCGGCTGGTGATCACGCCGATCGAAGAGGGGCACTGCGACGATGTCGGACAGGATGCCGATCGCGCGACAAGACAACCACGGCCACAGTTTTCGGTGATCACGGGAGAGGCGGAATGAACTACAACGACTCGCGCCAACGCGCCTACCCGTTGCCGGATGACTTCGGCCTCGATGATGCAGGCGCACTCTCGGCCAAGTCTGCGCTCGTACTGAAACTCAATGCGCTGATCGTCTCGCGCGGCCTGAGCGAAGACGAGGCTGCGGCGCTCTCGGAGATGGCCCGGCCGGTCGTCACGCCCGAGCAACGCGAAAGGCTTCGGAACGTTTCGCTGGAACTGCTGATGCAGACGCTGGCGTCATTGGGCCAGCATGTGGAAATCGTGGTGCGGCCTGCGAGGCCGCCGCGTTCGGCAGGCATCACGGTGTCGGTCTGACAGTCGGCAGAATGGCCGGGAGGGAGTCTGTGTGGCGGCCGGGTCCGGCCGCCACCGAATGCCCGTCACAGGCGAGCCGGCGCAAAGTGCCGGCTCGCCGCGATCACCCTCTATACACCGACACCGTACTCATGAACGGCCGCGGGTTCCGACGACGCCCCGGAACTGACGATCAGGGCTGCGAAAACACCATCACACGCCCTTGCACACGCTGGAGCTTGAGCCAGCCCATGTCGGCAGTGAAACGCAATTGCTGCAACGGGAAGTCGAACTGTGCCTCCCCGGCGGCGCTCACAACCGCCTTGGCGATCCAGCGGATCAGCGCCTTCCCTTCTTCGGTCGTCACGCTGCCATTCTGCACACCGTAAAAATAGCGATTCCCGGCATTGACCTCGTTCTGCAACTGCATCCAGTGCCCCGGCAATCCCTGCAGGGTTCTGAACAGGTCGGCGACCCGTTGCGTCGTGAGGCCGCGCGCCCACAGCGCGCCGTTCGCAGCCGGCCGCGCCAGGTTGTGGCGGTCCGCTGCCTGGGCCTGCTCCTTGATCTGTCCTCTCAGGGAATCATCCTTCGACATGCCACGCTCCTCATGGTGATCAGCGCGGGAGAACAGCCTCGCGCGCCGCATGCACGATACGCGCATTGCAGGAATTCGGCGCCTGTCAGCAATGTCAGGCTTCAACATCGGGCGTCTGTCCCCATCACGCTTTCTTCTTCCCCTTCAACACGAACGCCGCCGCCGTACACGCTGCCATCGCGACACCCGCGATCAGGAACGTGTCACTGTACGCCATCAGCAGCGCCTCGCGCATCACGCGCTGGTTGACGAGCGCGAGTGCCAGCTCGTGCACGCCGCCGGTCGACGAACCCGGCAACGCATCGGCACGCGGCACGTGCACGCGCGACAACAGCCGCGCCAGCATCGCCATGCGTTCCTGAAAGGCTGCCGAGAACGGCGAAACGGCCTCGCCAATCCGCATCGCGTGCAGTTTCTGCCGCTCGACGACGATCTGGCTCGCCACCGCGATGCCGATCGCGCCGCCGACGTTGCGCACCATGTTGAACACGCCGGACGCCGAGCCGAGCTGCGCCTTCTCGATCCCGTCGACGGCCATCACCGACAGTGCGATCACGACGAGCGACTGCCCGATCCCGCGCACGACGAGCGACGGCACGATCACGTTCGACGCGGCGTCGGCAGTCAGGTGGATGTTCATCAGGCAGCCGGCCGCGACGAGCACGAAGCCGAGCACGATCGTCGCGCGCGGGCTCGTGCGGCGCATCAGCGGCGGCGTCAGGAACGACATCACGAACTGCACGATCCCGTACGGGATCATCGCGAGGCCGATGTCGCGCGCGCTGTAGCCGTGCAGCTCGGCGAAGTAGTTCGGCACGAGAAACACGACGCCGAACACCACCGCGCCGAACAGGAACTGCATCAGGCTCGCGATCCCGAAGTTGTAGCGGCCGAGCAACCTCAGGTTGATGAACGGCTCCTTGCGCCGCAGCTCGATCGCGACGAACGCGACGAGCCCCGCCACCGCGACGATCGACAGCTCGACGATCAGGTCGGACGCGAACCAGTCCTTGCGACCGCCCTCTTCCAGCACGATCTGCAGCGCACTCAGGCCGAGCGCCATCGTCGCGATCCCGAACCAGTCGGCCTGGCGCAGCTTCGACAGTTGCACGGGCACCGGGCGGATCGCCCACGCGATTGCCACGATCAGCGCGATCGCGGGCGGAATCTGCAGATAGAAGATCCAGCGCCATGAATACATGTCGGTGAGCCAGCCGCCAAGCGATGGCCCGGCCGCCTGCGCGACGTTGTTCGCGACCGCGAACAGCGCCATGCCGAACGGATGCTTCGACGGCGGCAGCTCGGTGACGATCAGCTGGAACGACAGCGGAATCAGCACGCCGCCGAATGCGCCCTGCAGTGCGCGCGCGACGATCATCGACGAGATGGTCGGCGCGACCGAGCACGCGATCGAGAACGCCAAAAACCCCGTTGCGCCGACGAGCAGCACGCGGCGCGCCGAGAACACCTGCACGAGCCAGCCGGTGAGGGGAATCACGACGATCTCGGCGACGAGATAGGCGGTCGAGATCCACGAGCCTTCCTCGAAGCTCGCGCCCAGCGAACCACGGATGTCGGGCAACGACGCGTTCGTCACGTGCACGTTCATCCCCGCCATGAAGCAGCCGAACACGCCGCCGAGCACCGCGACCCACGCGCGCAGCGAGACGGTTTCGTCGTGCGTGGCCTGCGTAGCCTGCCCGGTTGCGGCCGTCACGATCCGGCTCCCGGTACGCCGCGCGTGTCGACACGCGCGATCACCGACATGCCGGGCCGCAGCACGAGGCCCGACGGCGGCGCATCGAGGCGGATCTTCACGGGCACGCGCTGCACGATCTTCGTGAAGTTACCGGTCGCGTTGTCGGGCGGCAGCAGCGCGAATTCGGCCCCCGAGCCCGGTGCGAGCCCCAGCACGCGGCCGTGCAGCGTGCGGCCCGCGTAGGTATCGACATCGATCTCGACCGGCTGCCCGTCGCGCATCGCGCCAAGCTGCGTCTCCTTGAAGTTCGCGACGACGTACACATCGCGCAGCGGCACGACCGCGAGCAACGGCATCCCAACCTCGATGTACTGCCCTGCGCGCACCGCCCGCTGGCCGATCGTGCCGTCGCGGGTCGCACGGATCACCGTGTGTTCGAGATCGAGTTGCGCCAGCGCGAGCTTCGCGCGGGACGCCGCGAGTCGCGCACGCGCCTGCTCGATCGCGGCCGTACTCTGCGCGCGGCGCCGGCGCAGCACCGTCTGCTGGTCGTCCTGCGCGCGCACGGCCGCGCTCGCACGGGCCAGTTCCGCGCGCGCCTTCAGCGCATCGGCATGCGCCTGTTCCCAGCGCTGCCCGCTGGCAGCCGATTCGGCGAGCAACTGCTTGTAGCGCACCGCATCGGCATCGCGCCGCGCGGCTTCGGCGTGCGCGGCGGCCGCATCGGCCTGCGCCTGCTCGATCACGCTGCGTTGCTGGCCGACCTGCGCGTCGAGCGTCGCGGCCGCGGCTTCCTCGGCCTGCAGCGTCGCATCGGCCGCGGCGACGGCTGCCTGCGCATCGTCGAGCCTCGCACGGTAGTCGCGATCGTCGAGCGTGACGAGCACGTCGCCGCGCTTCACGGGCTGGTTGTCGTCGACGGCCACGCGTGCGACATAGCCGGCCACGCGCGGGCTGACGGTCACGATGTCGGCGCGCACGTACGCGTCGTCGGTGTGCTCGATGAAGCGGCCGACCGTCCACCAGCGCCAGCCGAAACCGACAAGCGCGATGACGATGATGAAGGCGCCGGCGGCGATCCAGTGGCGCCGCGCGAAACGGGCGGATTTCTCGGGTACGGCTGTGGTGCTCATGATCGGAATCGGAATGGTTGAGTGCGTGCGGATTCACGAACGGCCGGCTAGGGCTGCCAGCCGCCCCCCAGTGCCTTGAAGACGGCGACCTGATCGAGTGCGACCTGCTGCGTCGAGGTGGCCAGTGCCGCGTCGACCGCGACGAGGCTGCGCTGCGCGTCGAGCACGCCGAGAAAATCCAGCGCACCCGCGTCGTAGTTCAGTTCGGCGAGCCGGTAGGCGCGTGCGTGCTCGGCGCGCGCGGTTTCGAGCGCGGCCTTGTGGCGCCACTCGGCGCCATAGCGGGCGAGCGCCTGCTCGGTTTCCTTCAGCGCGCGCAGCACCTGCGCATCGAACGACGCGCGCGCGGCGGCATCGTCCGCGCGGGCCTGCGCGAGTTGCGCGCGGCTCGCCGCGAGATTCGGAAAACGCCACGTAATCAGCGGCCCGACGCCCCACGCGATCGCATACTTGTCGCCAAGCGACGATGGATCGCCGGTGGTCGACAGCCAGTTCACCGACCCGCCGAGTACGATCGACGGATACAGCTCGGCCGTCGCGGCACCGATCCGCGCGTTCGACGCGGCGAGCCGGCGCTCGCTTTCGCGCAGGTCGGGCCGGCGCCGGAGCAGCGCGGCGCCGTCGCCGACCGGAAACGGCCGCGCCAGCGCCGGCGTCGCGTGGCAGCGCGCGGCCGCGTCGGGAATCGCGCCGGGCGCATGACCGGTCAGCACGGCCAGCTCATACAACGCGGCGCGGCGCGCGCCCGCGAGCGCCGGCAGTTCGGCGCGCGTATCGTCGGCAAATGCACGCGAGCGCGCGACTTCGAGATCGGACACGAGACCGTGCGCACGCTGGTGGGCGGTCAGCGACGCGAGGCGGTCGGCGATCGCGACCGAGCGCTCGGCCACGTCGATCCGCTCGCCGTACGCGCACGCCTGCGCATAGGCGGCCGTCGTTTCGGCGGCCACCGCGACGCGCATCGCATCCGACGCCGCCTGCACGGCCTCCGAATCGGCGCGCGCGGCATCGACGAGATGACCGACGCGCCCCCAAAGATCGACTTCCCACGACACCGCGAACGACGGCGCGAACCCCCAGCGCGTACGCGCATCGGTGCCCTTCGCACTCGCGACGATCTGGTCGGGCGCGTGCTTGCCGTAGTCGACGCCAAAGCCGGCTGTCGTCTCGGGCAACTGCGCGGCCCCCGCTTCGTCGAGCACGGCCCGCGCACGCGCGACCCGTGCCGCGGCTACCGCGAGATCGCGGTTCTGCGCGAGCGCTTCGCGCACGAGTGCGTCGAGCGCCGGATCGTCGAACAGTTGCCACCAGCGATCGGGCAACGCACCGCCGGATGCAACGGGTGCATCGCTCGCCGCGTCGAACGGCGCCGTGCGCGCCGCATCGGCCGCAGGCGGACGGTACGGATCGCCGACCGAGCAGGCGGCAAGCGTCGCGGCGCTCAGCAGCGCGGCAGCAACAGACAAACGGAAGGAAACCGGAGGAGATAACGAGGCGTGCATCGTGCAATGGCAGTCGAACAAACGATGGGCCTATGGTAATTTCGACCCATTCGGTCGATCTCGCGCGCAAAGCGCATTCGTCGTCGAGAAAAGGACACGTGGATCAATTTTTCAGTGCGCTCGAGCACAAGGACAAGCACAAGCAGATCGCCGTCGTCGCGTCCGACGCGGCGGCCGGCATCGCGTATCCGCCGCATTCGCACCGGCATGGCCAGCTGATTCACGCGATTTCCGGCGTGATGCTCGTGCATGCGGATGCCGGCAGCTGGGTCGTGCCGACGGGGCGCGCGGTCTGGGTGCCGGGCGGCACCCAGCACGAAATCCGAATGGCCGGCGACGTGCAGATGCGCACGGTATTCGTCGCGCACGAAGTGCGGCCGAGCCTGCCGCGCGAATGCCGCGTGATCGAGGTCGGCACGTTGCTGCGCGAACTGATCGTGACCGCGTGCGAACTGCCGGCCGATTACGACCTCGCGCATCGCGCGGGCCGCGTGCTCGCGCTGATCCTCGACGAAATCGAGATCGCGCCGCTGCTGTCGCTGCATGTGCCGATGCCGCGCCATCCGGCGCTCGCCGCGCTGTGCACGCGGCTCATCAATGACCCGTCGTCGGTCGTCACCCTGCAGTCGTGGGCGCGCGACGCGCACATGAACGAGCGCACGCTCGCGCGCACCTTCAAGCGTGAAACGGGCATGACGCACGGTGCGTGGTGCCGCCATGCGCGCCTGCTGCTGAGCCTGCCGCGCCTGGCCGCCGGCACGCCGATCCTCGAACTCGCGCTCGAACACGGCTACGACAGCCCCAGCGCGTTCGCGGCGATGTTCCGCAAGGCACTCGGCGTGCCGCCGAGCGAATACTTCTCGCGACGCTGAACCGCCCTGTCCGTTTCGCGACGATCGTTCGCTGACGTGCGCGCGCGGCACGGCAGGCCGCTCGCTACAGTAGCGGCATCGCACGACACCGGCGCCACGCGCCCGCCCCGACGATGGATCTCATTCAAAGCATGCAGGTTTTCGTCACGCTCGCCGACGCGGGGACCTTCACCGAAACCGGCAAGCGGCTCAACCTCACGACCGCGTATGTCAGCCGCACGATCGCGTCGCTCGAAGCGCATCTCGGCATCCGGTTGATGAACCGCACGACGCGCTCGATGTGCCTGACCGAAGCCGGCGAACGCTATCTCGCGCGCGCACGCGACATCACGCTCGCCGTCGATGCGAGCGAACGCGAAGCACGCGGCGCGCGGCTGCATCCGCACGGCCGGCTGCGCGCGCACTGCAGCGCCAGCATCGCGAATCGTTTCGTGATTCCGCTCGTCGCGCGCTTCCAGGCGCGCTATCCGGACGTCAGCGTCGACCTGACGCTCGCGCCGCAGGTGCCGGACCTGATCCGCGACAGCTACGACGTCGCGGTGATTGCGATGCCGAGCCTGCCGAGTTCCGATCAGGTCGCGATCGACGTCGGGCGGATCGGCAGCGTGCTGTGCGCGTCGCCCGCGTATGTCGCGCGGCACGGGATGCCGGATACGCCGCGCGCGCTCGCGCGGCATCGCTGCCTGCAACTGGTCGCGCCGGCCTACCCGGCGCGCGAATGGACGCTGACGTGCGGTGCGGCTTCGGAAACGGTCGCGTTCGAGCCGACGATGACGGCCGACGTCGCGGCATCGCTCGAGATCGCGGTTCGGGAAGGGGCGGGCATCGGCCTGCTGCCAGAGTTCGTCGCGGACGACGGGCTGCGTTCAGGCGCGCTGGTGCGCGTGCTGCGCGATTACCGCGCGGAGGACGTGGGCGTGTTTCTGGTGTATCCGTCGCGCCGGCATCTCGACGCGAAGACGCGCGCGTGGGTGGATTTCATGAAGGCGGAACTGTGCGCGGCGCTCGACGGGCCGCGCGGAGGCAACCGCCCGGACAACGACGCGACCGCGCCGGACATCGCCGACGCGGCCGCCGATGCCCCGCTTACGCGACAGCCTTCA
This sequence comes from Burkholderia aenigmatica, assembly GCF_902499175.1. GTDB lineage: Bacteria > Pseudomonadota > Gammaproteobacteria > Burkholderiales > Burkholderiaceae > Burkholderia > Burkholderia aenigmatica. Next base: position 2,070 of record NZ_CABVQC010000016.1, on the reverse strand, counting down.
CCGCGGGCTGCGCGGCAAAAAACGTCGCCTGCGCCGCTTCGTCCGCGCGCGCATACGCACGGTTGATACCGCTGATCACCGCGCGGATCGACGCGGTCGTCAGGTTCGCGTCGATGCCGACGCCGAACGCACTGCCGCGCACGCCCGTGCCGGCCAGCTCGGCGATCGCAATCGCCTTCGCATCGGCACCCTGCGACAACGCGCGCTCCTCGTAGTGCTGGATCCGCAGCGGCGTGCGCAACGCGTGCATCAGCGCATCGAGCGGGCCGTTGCCTTCACCGCGCAGCACGCGGCGCTCGCCGTGCACGTCGGCGGTCAGCACGATCGACTCGCGGCCGTCGCGCTCGGTCAATTCATGGCCGACATAACGCAGCGGCGTATCGCCTTCCACGTATTCCTGCTGGAACAGCGACCAGATCTGCGCGCTCGTCACCTCGAGCCCGCTGTCGTCGGTCAGGCGCTGCACGGCCGCACTGAAGTCGACCTGCAGGCGGCGCGGCAGCGCGACGCCATAGCTCTGTTCGAGCAGGTACGCGATACCGCCCTTGCCCGACTGGCTGTTCACGCGAATGATCGAGTCGTACGTGCGGCCGACGTCGCTCGGATCGATCGGCAGATACGGCATTTCCCACACGGCATCGGGGCGCTGCACCGCAAAGCCCTTCTTGATCGCGTCCTGGTGCGAGCCGGAGAATGCGGTGAACACCAGATCGCCGACATACGGATGGCGCGGATGGATCGGCAACTGCGTGCATTCCTCGGCCGTGCGCGCGACTTCGTTGATCTGCGAGAAATCGAGGCCCGGATCGACGCCCTGCGAGTACAGGTTCAGCGCGAGCGTGACGAGATCGACGTTACCGGTGCGTTCGCCGTTGCCGAACAGGCAGCCCTCGATCCGGTCCGCACCGGCCATCACCGCGAGCTCGGCCGCCGCGACCGCGGTGCCGCGGTCGTTGTGCGGATGCACGGACACGATCAGCGCATCGCGGCGCGCGAGGTTGCGGTGCATCCATTCGATCTGGTCCGCGTAGAAGTTCGGTGTGCCGACTTCGACGGTGGCCGGCAGGTTCACGATCGCCTTGTGCTCCGGCGTCGGCTGCCACACGTCGAACACCGCGTCGCAGACTTCCTTCGCGAAATCGAGCTCGGTCGCCGTGAAGGTCTCCGGGCTGTATTGCAGCGTGAAATGCGTATCGGTCGCGGCGTCGGCGCAGCGCTTGATCGTGCGCGCGGCGTTCACCGCGAGCGCCTTCACGCCGTCGCGGTCGAGGCCGAACACGATCTTGCGGAATTCCGGCGCGGTCGCGTTGTACAGGTGCACGATCGCGCGCTTCGCGCCGCGCAGCGATTCGAAGGTGCGCTCGATCAGGTCGTCGCGCGCCTGCGTGAGCACCTCGATCGTCACGTCGTCGGGAATGTGGCCGCCTTCGATCAGCTCGCGCACGAAGTTGAAATCGGTCTCGGACGCCGACGGGAATGCGACCTCGATCTCCTTGAAACCGATCGCAACCAGCATCTTGAACATCCGCATCTTGCGCGCGGCGTCCATCGGCTCGAACAGCGACTGGTTGCCGTCGCGCAGGTCGGTGCTCATCCAGATCGGCGCTTGCGTGATCGTGCGCGTCGGCCACATGCGGTTCGGCAGGTTGACGGGCGTGAACGGTCGGTACTTCGTCGCGGGGTTCTTCAGCATCATGATGTTCGGTCCTCGGTCGGTTTGTCGGGAAACCGCGGCGCGGCGGCCATCGGCCGTGGCGGCCAGCTGCGCGCGCAGCGGTAAAAACGGTAGAAAACGGCACAACGGCTAAGCGGTACGGCGAACGACAGCCTTGGCGGTTGAGCGACCGGGACGGAGCGGAGCGATTCGGAAGAAGGACGAACTCAGGCGCCGGTCGACAACCGGGGCCAGGTCGGTGATGCGGGGGAAATCTGGCGCTTCAGGAAAGAAGCAGATGGAAAGCGCGCAGCCGCAGACCCAGCCCGGAGAAACGGGCTAGTGTAGCGTTCGATTCTTGATTGAACGTAAATGAATCGCCTGCCTCCAACGTCTACTTTGGTTTGCATTGGAGC